>UQCW01000012.1 GCA_900539625.1 uncultured Prevotella sp. | reverse complement strand
CATTTTATGGCCACCCTTTGTAGGTTGGATGTTTTTCTGCTCTTTACTTTTTAGAATATTATCTCGAACTCGCGTTACCTGCTTATGCGCAAAATACATTTAGAGGTGTCCTGAACTTATGGCGATTTGGTCAAAAGTTCAGTAAATCATTCTTTCAGGCCCAGTTCGTTCCTCACAACGTTGACAAAGAAAGGTCACGACGACAGCGTGCAGGCGTTTGGGCAGAAAATGTTGCGGCGGTTATTTGACCGCCTTTTTGTCTTCTCGGAACATGAAGGTGAAGAGCACCAAGACGATAAACGCGTATCCGGCAAAAATATACCAGCACGTTTGCCAGCCGGTCATCGGATTGGCACTTGGATTGTCGTAAACAAAATGGTTAACGGTCAGCTGGGCGAGGTATGTGCCAATGGCTGCGCCGAGTCCGTTCGTCATGATCATGAAAAGGCCCTGCGCGCTGCTGCGTATGTTGTCGTTGGTGTTTTGCTCCACAAACAGCGCACCAGAGATGTTGAAGAAGTCGAAAGCCACGCCATAGACAATCATTGAAAGCACGAACATCCATACGCCAGGACCTGGGTTTCCAAGGCCGAAGAGACCGAAGCGGAGCACCCATGCAAACATGGCAATCATCATGACGCGCTTGATGCCGTAGCGCTTCAGGAAAAACGGGATGAGCAGGATGCAGCAGGTTTCGCTGATTTGTGAAAGCGAAATCAAGGCGTTGGCGTTGTTTGCGCCGAAGCTGTTGGCATATTCAGGAATGTCTTTGAAGCTCGTGATGAAGGGGTTGGCATATCCGTTGGTGATTTGCAGACTGACGCCGAGCAGCATTGAGAAGATGAAGAAAATGGCCATCCTGTGTTGCTTGAAGAGTTTGAAGGCATCCAGTCCCAATGCTTCAACCACAGATTTCGATTCGCCGTGCGGGCTAACAGGGCATGCGGGCAACGTTTGCGCATAGATGGCAAGAATGATGCTCAACACGCCTGAGAGCATCATCTGATGGGGCGTTGCCTGAAAACCGCAGAAATTGACGCCGAGCATGGTGCAGATGAATCCGATGGTGCCAAACACTCTGATGGGCGGGAAGTCGCGCACAGTGTCCAAACCAGCCTTTGTCAGTCCGTTGAAGGCAACGGCGTTGCTCAGTGCCAGTGTCGGCATGTAGAAGGCAACGCTCAAGGCGTAGTAGGTGAAGAGGGTTGAAAATTCAACGTGGTCGCCCGCAGAGAGACCGTATGAGGCGGCGGCAATCATGAAACCACCGGCCAGAAAATGGCAAATTCCGAGCAGGCGCTGTGAGGGCACCCAACGGTCGGCAACGATGCCCATGAGGCCGGGCATGAAGATGGAGACGATGCCCTGAATGACGTAAAACGAGCCGATGTCATTGCCCAAGCCGTGGCTGGCCAGGTAAGTTCCGAGAGAGGTCAGATAGGCTCCCCACACTGCAAATTCCAAAAAATTCATCACCGTTAGGCGAAATTTTAACAGGCTATTTTTCATGTTTGTTCTTTGTTTGGGGGTGACAGAAAATTCTTCAAGAGTTTTTTTGCGGGCAGACGAATTAAGTAATGGTGAAAAAATAACTTGACCAATGTTGTGGAGTAAGGAGTTATTTCTTATGCCCTGTCAAAATTGCCCAACTTATTCTTTTACCATTACTAAAATGCAACAGATGCAAGGATCATGGGGTCTATAAGAATGTCTGCCTGCCAGCCGTCTGCTGACAACGGTTGTGTCGAGAATTATCGTGCATCCCCCGAAGGGTTATTTTAGATGTTTTTGTTTTCTTGCTGTAGGTTGAAATGCGTGTTCAGAACGGCTTGTCTTGTCATTTCGGACGGATATCTTTCCTGCGTTCTGCTTCTCCAGAGAAACGCCGTGACCTTCCAGAACACGCTTTAAGATTGGTTCCTTCCTTTTGCTACGTGGCAACTTGAAGCAAGTTCTCCAAGGCGCGAACAAGTTTTTTCTTGCTGGCCTTCTCGATGAAGATGTATTTCACGGTGCCACTGGCGTCAGCGATGTAGATTCGTGGAATGGTGGTTTTTGCAAACAGGCCAAACACGTTTCGGTCGGCTTGTGCGCTGTAGGGGATTTCCAGTTTTTCTTTTTCCCAATAGGCAGCAACGCTTTCCCTTCCTTCAGCGCGTGATATTGCCATGAAGTTGGCGCGGTCGGAAAAATCCTCAAAGAGTTCTTGAACGATTGGCAGTTCCTTCCGGCAATCGGTGCAGGCCGTGTTGAAAAACACAATCATGGAAGGTCTTCCCGTCAGGTCTGTGCTTGAAACCAGGGTTGAATCGTTCATCACCACGGCGAACGCTGGCAGCTTCTGTCCCACTTCAACGAGCTCCTGCCGCTCGTTTTCCTCTTCGCTTGCAAAACTGCATGCACACACCATGACGGCCCCGAAGAGGAAGAACATCGTGGCGAGAACGGCCCTTCGGGCTTTGGTCGCTGTTGCGGAGACGCCAGCGTTGCGTATTTTTGTCTTCATGATTTTTTTTGAGTTTGGGCCGCTTGGGGCCATTGGCGTGCAACACGTTCGTTTTTCGTGCCGCGCATCGTTTTTCAGATGCAAAAATACAAATATGTTTGTCGTTTCAAAAAAAAGGTGATAGAAATATGCGATTTGTGGCAGATTTTTTGTTACAAAAATATTTCCTTTGCGTTTTGTAGGTAAAGCGCCTGTTGAGGTCCCTCCATCGGCGCTTCGGATTTCGCGCCCGTAAAAGCTAGAAATGCCATGAAGAGTGGCGTTTGGAAGATTTGCCGTGGTGGATTCCTGAAAAGTGCAAATCATCAGGTAAATCCCGACCACCTATTTAAATGGAAAGTCTCCACAAATAATTCAGAATCGTGAACGACCAAATAGAAAAAGAATCATCTGTGCTTCTGTCTGCTTTCAGGCATATTGAACAACGCTTGAAGCGGACGGCCCGCAGTATGCTTGGTTGTGAAGCCGATGCTGAGGATGTGCTTCAAGATGCCTTCGTCAGGTTGTGGAGCCGGCCTTGCAAACTGATGGCGCCCGAGCAGGCTGAGGCCCTGCTGACAACGACCGTCAGGAACCTCAGTGTCGACGTCTTGCGCGGCAGGGGCAAATGTCCCACGGAGGAAGTGGGAGAGAATGTGGCGGAAGAAGTCGAGGACACCGGCGAGGCTGAACGCCGCGAACAGATGTTTCTCACGGTCGAAAAAATCATTGACCGACAATTGTCGCCGCTTGCCCGTGAAATTCTTCGTCGGCGTGAATATGGGGGCGAGAGCTTCGAAGATATCGCCGCGTCGTTGAATATGCAGCCAACAGCCGTCAGGATGCAGCTGTCGAGGGCCAGAAAAATAATCAGGACATGTTATTTACAGAATCATCATGAACAATAAACGAAACAGAAATACAACTCCAGTGCGCAATGAGGCGTATTGGTTAGGCCTTGTGGAGCGCTTCTTCGCGGCGCAAACTTCTGAGGCGGAAGAAAAAGAGCTTCGTGAGTTTCTTTTGTCGTCTCGCGGTGCCGATGCCCGTTACGACGAAGTGCGTGCCGTGATGAGTTTCTTGGCCGTTGGACGAGATGTTCACGGGAGCCATACGGCAACACCTTCTCGCCCCGTGGCGTTGCCTTTCGGTGGAAACCTTCGCCCCTCAGTAGGGGCGTTGCGACGGAGGGCGAATGCCTTCTATTGGGCCGCTGCGGTTGTTGCAATTGCCTTTCTCGGCGTGTGTGCGTTCCACGTGGGAGCCGACGGGCCGCGTTCCGTTTGCTATGCCTACATCGGCGGAGAGAAAACCACAGACGTTGACGTCGTGAAGTCGCAGATGGTGCAGTCAATGCGCAATGTGGAAAATTCCGGTGACGGCCAGGTCTTGCAGCAGCAGATGGAGGAGATGTTTGCGCCTTTATAAACAGAAAAACCAGTTTTAAAAAGCAAGGAAATGGAAATAAGAAAACACTTACTATATTTCATGTTGTTGGCATGTGCCGCATTTTGCAGTCTGCCGGCAGTTGCGCAAGACGGGTTGGGTGTTCAGCAGTTGTTTGACGCTCGCTTCAAGTCAAATGCTAATTCAACTGTGGTCTATATGAAGGGCCGGGCAATTCGGGAGTATGGACTGACGCTGTTCAGAAGCATCACGCTGCCGGGTAGTTCCTCTGATGTCAGGGTCGTGGAGGAGGTAGTCAAAAAGGATGCCACGAAGGCTTTGAGCAAAGAGGTAGCCTTTAAGAATGGACGGCTGTATTACGGCTTCTATGCCTTTCGCCCAGTAAAGAAGGGCATCAACAGGTATCTCTTCTACCGCAACAATGCCCTCGGCGAAACAGACAACACCAGCATGACGCTCATTTATATGGAGGGCGAAGCCAACATGGCACAGTTGCGCAAGACTTTCGGCAAGAAACAAAGGTGACGTAGAAACCAGCAATGCTAGTAGGGGTGTCCTTTTTCTCTCTGTCGGAAAACGCCTCCACCGCCAGTGGGCATTGGCATCTTTGTTTGGCGCGGCTTACCCTTCGTTATTACATGAATGTCTAACACGAAAAGAAAATAAACAAACAAAAAATATATAAGATCATGAGAAGAATATTATTGACTTTTGCACTGATGGCTGCCAGCGTCTCTGGTGCCTGTGCTTTCGAACAGACCGACACGATTGTGAATGTGTGCGACGCCAAGCAGGTGAGTGTCGTGACCAGCGATAGTCTTTTGGAGGTCAACATCAACGGACAGAAAGACAATCCTTCCTATCGTTTCAACTTCAGACACCCCCTGAGTGAGCGTGCCACCACTGTTATAAACGAGAGTTCGGACTGGGATTTTTCATTTTTCTCCATGCCTGGAAGTAAAAAATGGCAACCTAATAAGTCAAGACACTTGGATGTCAACACCACTTATATTGATTTGGACTCTCTTCGGCCGTCAATGCCGACAGTCGTTTGAACGTCAACATGGGGAGTTCCTGGGAAATCTATCTGAATCTCTGCAGTCTGATTGGCATAGAGGGGAAGAAGAGCGCCTTGAACTTGGGCTTCGGTTTTGGTTGGAGAAACTTCCGCCTGAAAGACGACGTGCGCTTCTGCAAGACGGGCAACAAAATCAGCCTTGAGAACTATCCTGAGAATGCTGAAATTGACTTCTCCCGCGTCAAGCTGTTTCATTTGTCTTTCCCGTTGAGTTTCTCCTATGCCTTAGGGAAGACGGGCTACGCTGACATTGCCGTCATTCCGAACCTGAACACCTATGCGAGCATCAAAACGCGCTATAAGCTTGACGGGGATCGCCAAAAGGATTTCAACAAGAAGATTCATCACAACACAACCACCGTTGATTTCCGCCTGGCGTTGTATTGGAAAAACTTGGGATGCTATTTCAAATACAATCCCGTCAATGTGTTCAACACGACCTACGGACCGAAGTTCCAGACGTTTACAACGGGTATCACCATTGGACTCTGATAGGCAGGAAATGCTGTTGGCTCAATCCGCCTGTTTCTTTTCTGGGGGCGGTTAAACGACCAGTGGTGTGTGTCATATCATAACGAAAAATGGCTGCGAGAGGGGGCGGATACCCCCTCTCGTGCTGTTGCCTTGTTCTCTTTGGCGGTGAGATTTTGATGATAAAGGGAATGTGACTTGTGACATGTGACTATTAAAGTGTTGTGAGTCAATTTGGTAACGGTCACATGTCACATCAAAATAGATGTTAATTCTGAGCGTTTCGGAATTTTCGTGGTAGAAAGCGGCTTGTCCTTGACGGCAAGCAGGTCTGTGTGTCAGTTCTTTTTTGAACTCCCTTTAAACAATGCTTTTCCTGCGTAATTTTTCAGTCCTCCGCGTTCCTTCATTTAGGTAGGCTTGACGGACAGAGTATCGTTTTGCAGCGTGCAGATGGGCGATTTGGTGTTGATGCCAGATTCTGCAGCAGACCGTTCATTCCTGCTTTTGGGGGAAATGCAAACGAAATATCGAAATAATGTCATGGATGATTCTGAGAAATGGTTTTGCGTCCCATTTTTTGACCCTTTATTTGGGGCCGTTTTTAGCGTGATTTTCCATGTGACCGCGAAAAGTGCAAAAATCGCAGACAAGTTGTCAGTCGTTTTTAGTCACTCTATTTTTAGTCTTTATTTAGATTGGAAAAAGAATTAGCAAAATAATGATAATTATATCGTCGAACTTTTCAGGAAATTGTATATTAGAAATTAGTCTTTATTTCGTAAATTCTATTTTATTGAAGCGGTAAATATCTACTGAAGATTCCTTCTCTCATACAAATGAATAATAGAAAATCTGCATAAATTGCCGTTGGCATTGCTTCATAAAAGTTCAATGATGTTAAGGGGCTTATAAGGGTTGATGGTCTTGATTTATTGCTGTATAATTGTATATATAGTTGAATCTTAGCTATCTATATTAATGTGATAGTTTTGAACTGCCATCGTTTAATCTTGCACTTATGTAATTGAAAGAGGGCATAGATTCCCTTTTTTGAAATTCCAGGAGAAAAGGACAATCATCGAAAGAATTTAGTTTCTTTATTTGGTCTATTTCTCTGTGAAAGGAGGCGTGAAATAGACTCATTTGAAATTAACTTAGTTTCACTCGCAAATGTCACATTTGTCACATGTCACATTTCCTAAGATTTCAATTTCACGAAAAAATAAAAAGAACATAAGTTATTAATATTCAATATATTATATATATAGTATGTAATTTTTTTTCTTGAGGTATAGGAAATGTGACATGTGACAAATGTGACATTTGAGAAAAGTTATTTAACACGTTGAAATACAAATTTTTAACGGCGTAAAAATGTCACATTTAGAGTGTCAATCGCTCTGAAACTCATGTGACATTTTTGCCTGAAAATCCCGTTTTAAACAGATTATGGGCGTAAACAGCGGAAATTAGTCATGCGAAATGTGACACCCAAAATGTGACCTTTGTGACCACCTCAAAATGAAGATTATTCCCCGATTTTCGCAAATGTAACCTATTGATAAATAGATAATTGTGATGTTTTTAACGGATAAATACTCTTTTTAACACGGTCGAAATTTGGTTTTTATGCTGTCCAGGTGTTAACTTTGCAACGCATGCTCCCCCAGGCGGCGGGGGATTAGAATTGACCGCCTCAAAACAACTTGAAAACAAAAGAATCTTCTGAAAAAATGCCACAGCCTCACGATGCGATTCATCACGAAGAAGCTTTGAAAGATTTCTGATCCCCCCGCAAAATCTGCTTCTTCACGAAGTCTCCTCCTCCGGCAATTTTCTGAAGCATCATGAAACAAAGGCTTGAACGCCTGTCCCGTGGACCTGGGATAAGGACTTTTTTCGCGCAGAGGCTTGAATGCGGCTTGTTGAAGCCTTTCTGCTGGCAGGGGCCAAACGTCGGTTCGCCCCGAGCGTTTGAAAGGAAAACTGGTGCGCTTCTGCTGTGGATGGTCAGTAGTTTGGTCGTTCCAAAGTGCGCTCTTCGTAAAACGTTTTTTTGCCATTACTAAACCACGCCTATTCATCGAGCATCTGCTAAATAAACTGATTTCGAACGCCTGTATATCAGAAAAGGGAACACCTTGGCAGGCGCTCCCCTTTCCATTACAATTATGAGTTGTGTATGAGCAGGCAATCAGAATCCTGAGAACCTGTTCTGTTATTCAGCGGCGCAGTCTTCGCAGTTGGCCTTCAGATATTCCAAAAGCATGTGCATGGCCGCTTTGGTGGCAGAAGTCAAGTTCTTGTCGCGTCCGTTGTCTTCCTCGATCATCATCGTTTCGATTTTGTCGCTGTTTCCAACGGCAATCCAGATGGTGCCGACAATGACGCCGCTCTTTCCGCCGTCGGGTCCGCCAGGTCCTGCAAAACCACTGATGGCAACGGAATAGTCGGTGTGGAAGAGTTCATTGGCGCCGATGACCATTTGGCGCACCACGTCTTCGCAAACGGCAGTTTGTTCCTCAATCGTTGTGCTGCTGACTTTGAGAAGGTTCACTTTGACATCGTCGGCGTAGCAAACGAGTCCGCCTCTGTAATAGTTTGAACTTCCTGGCACGGCAGTGATGACGCTGGCGATTCGGCCTGCGGTGCAGCTTTCAGCTGTGGAGAGCGTTTTATGGTTGCGCCATAAAATTTCGTTGATGTCTTTGCTGACGAGTTTGAGATCTAATTCCATTTTTTTGTTTTATTAAGCCTGCTGTCGTCCGTTTGTGGCGTTTGCCAGTTGGGAAGGACGGAGTTTCGGCTGGTTATGTTTTGGGTATCTGTTGGAGAAATCCAGAATAGCCTTGTTTTAAATGATGGTTCGTGTGTAGGCCGGTTTGCTGATGGGGCAGAACTCTTGGTGCAGGAATTTGTAGTGGCCCGTGATGGCAATCATGGCAGCGTTGTCGGTCGTGTATCCGAACTTCGGAATGTATATGTGCCATTTTCCTGCGGCCTCCTTCGCTTTGAAAGCGTTTCGCAGCCCCGTGTTGGCCGATACGCCTCCCGAGAGGGCGACGTGGTTGATGCCCGTTTGCTTGACCGCCTTTTCGAGTTTCTTCATGAGGATGTCAATGACGGTCTTTTCGAGCGACGCTGCGAGGTCGGCCTTATTTTCTTCGATGAAGTTGGGATTGTTTTTGATTTCCTTCTTGAGAAAATAGAGGAAAGACGTTTTCAGGCCGCTGAAACTATAGTCAAGCCCGTCGACGTTCGGTTTGCTAAACTGGAAGCGCTTGGGGTCTCCCTGTCTTGCCAGCTTGTCGATGATGGGCCCTCCGGGGTATCCCATACCCATGATTTTCGAGCACTTGTCAATGGCTTCGCCTGCGGCGTCGTCAATGGTTTGTCCGAGAATCTCCATCTTGTTGTAGGCAGAGACTTTGACAATCTGCGAATTTCCTCCGCTGACCAGCAGGCAGAGATAAGGGTAGGGCGGGGGTGTAAACTGCTCGTCTTTCTCGTGTATGAAATGCGCGAGGATGTGTCCCTGCAGGTGGTTGGCCTCTATCAGGGGAATGCCCAGCGCCATGGCCATGCCTTTGGCAAACGACACGCCGACGAGGAGAGAGCCCATCAGTCCGGGGCCGAGCGTCACGGCGATGGCCGAGAGATCGCTCTTCTTGACATTGGCCTTTTTGAGCGCCTGGTCAACGACCGGCACGATGTTTTGTTGGTGGGCACGCGAGGCCAGTTCGGGCACAACGCCTCCGTAGGCCTCATGGACGGCCTGGCTGGCCGTCACGTTGCTGAGCAACACGCCGTCTTGCATGACAGCGGCAGAGGTGTCGTCGCAGCTGGACTCTATGGCTAATATGGTTATTGGATGGTCAGACATGATTGTTGCTTGATTATTCAGTGGAGTGGGGCGGATTTCTGGTGCGATGCCTTGCGTCAGTTGGATTTTCCCAATCAGCAATTCCTAGTCAGTTTTTTCGGAAAATTCTTCTTGGAAACATCCATAAAATAGATACTTGGTAGATGGTCAGAATTGTTTAGTAATGGTGAAAGAATAAGTTGAGGAATTTTGACAGAACATAAGATATAATTTTTTACTTCACAAAATTGGTCAAGTTATTTTTATACCATTACTTAGCCCCTGCTTGTTTATTCGCTCAGGATTTCCAGTCCGTTTTCCGTCATCAGGAATGTGTGTTCCCATTGTGCCGATGGAAGTTCGTCTTCCGTCACGACCGTCCATCCGTCTTCTTCGTCAATGAAGACATTCCAGTCGCCCATGTTAATCATAGGCTCGATGGTGAACACCATGCCCGGCACAAGCAGCATGCCGTGGCGGTGCGTGTTGTAGTGGTCGACCTCCGGATCCTCGTGGAATTCCAATCCCACGCCGTGTCCGCAGAGGTCTCTGACGACGCTGAATCCGTTTTTGCGGGCATGTTTCTCAATGGCTTTGCCGATGTCGCCCACAAAGCCCCAGGGCTTGGCGGCGGCAGCGCCGATTTCAAGACATTCCTTGGCAACTCTAACGAGCGCTTCTTTCTCCGGCGACGTTTTTCCGATGGTGAACATGCGCGAGGCGTCGCTGTAATATCCGTCTAAGATGGTTGAGACATCGACGTTGATGATGTCGCCCTCCTCCAGAATTTCATCTGCGGAGGGGATGCCGTGGCACACCACCTCATTGATGCTTGTGCACACGCTTTTGGGGAATCCCTCATATCCGAGCGGAGCGGGGATGGCACCGTGGGCCACGGTGTAGTCATACACCATCTGGTCGATTTCCAGCGTGGACATGCCGACGTGGATTTCCTTTTGTATGAGGTCGAGCACACCAGTGTTGACGACCCCTGAACGCCGTATGCCTTCAATCTGCTCCGGCGTTTTGACGAGCTCCCTGGTGGGGACAAGTTCGCCTTTATTTTGAAAAGCTAAAATCTTTTTGTCAAATTCGGTTATTTCACCATTACGTGGAATGTGCCAATTTCTGATTTTTCTTTTGAACATTGCTTCTTCCATTTTTAATTGCGCAAATATACGATTTTTTTTTCGGTTGCATTGTAAGTGCAACGCCAAAAAATGACCTTCTCGGAATTTCTTGTTTTCTCTCTTTGGGGATGTCGGGGTGATTCCAGCGTGACGGTGGCATGATGCCTCGAAAGTTGCAAGGCGTGGATACAGCAACGCAGTATGCGCATTTTTTTCTGTTTGCCGCTAAAAAAAATCCTGCTGTCTGTTCCTTAATAAAAATAGGTGTAATTGGCGTTTTTGCAATGCCTGGTAAAAAAGTGAGAGAAAAAAAGGCGAAAACATTTGGGACATTTCAAATAACTTTTTAAATTTGCGAAATAGTTCACATATATTTACGCTTTATATATTTATCCATACGCTATGGAACACAAAAAAAGAGTTTATACGTTTGGCGCAGGAAAGGCTGAAGGCCGTGCCGATATGCGTAACGAATTAGGAGGTAAAGGAGCAAATTTGGCGGAGATGAATCTCATCGGCGTACCCGTGCCTCCGGGTTTCACAATCACGACCGACACTTGTAATGATTACTATGAAATTGGCAAGCAGGAAGTCGTTGAATTGTTGCGTGCCGATGTTGAAAAAGCGCTGCATGGCGTTGAAGAATTGATGGCATCCAAATTTGGCGATGTTGAAAATCCGCTTCTTTTGTCGGTTCGTTCAGGTGCACGTGCATCAATGCCTGGCATGATGGACACGATTTTGAACCTTGGTTTGAACGATGAGGTCGTTGAAGGTTTGGCCCGCAAAACCAACAATCCGCGCTTCGCTTACGATGCTTACCGCCGCTTCGTTCAGATGTATGGCGACGTTGTTTTGGGCATGAAGCCTGTCAACAAAGAAGATGTTGACCCATTTGAGGCCATCATCGAAATGGTCAAGAAAGAAAAGGGCGTTAAGCTTGACAACGAATTGGAGGTTGAAGACCTCAAGCGTCTCGTTGTGCTCTTCAAAGAGGCTATTCTCAAAGGCACGGGTAAGGAGTTTCCGACAGATCCGATGGAACAGCTTTGGGGTGCCATTTGCGCTGTGTTCGACTCATGGATGAACGAACGCGCTATCCTCTACCGTAAGATGGAAGGTATACCTGCAGAGTGGGGAACGGCCGTATCGGTGATGGCAATGGTGTTTGGCAACATGGGTAACACTTCTGCCACTGGCGTTTGTTTCAGTCGTGACGCTGCCACTGGTGAAGACTTGTTTAACGGCGAATGGCTTGTTAATGCACAGGGTGAAGATGTTGTGGCTGGTATTCGCACACCGCAGCAGATCACTTTGGAAGGTAGCCGCAGATGGGCTGCTCTCCAGGGTATTGACGAAGCTGAACGTAAAGAGAAATATCCTTCAATGGAAGAGGCTATGCCTGAAATCTACAAGCAGCTTGATGCAATTCAGACAAGCCTTGAAGAACACTACCACGACATGCAGGATATGGAGTTCACAGTCCAGGAAGGCAAACTCTGGTTCTTGCAAACACGTAACGGTAAGCGAACTGGTGCCGCTATGGTTAAAATTGCCATGGACCTCTTGCACCAGGGCATGATTGACGAAAAGACTGCCATCGAGCGTTGCGAACCACAGAAGCTCGATGAATTGTTGCACCCTGTGTTCAGCAAGGAAGCACTGGCTCAGGCCAAAGAACTGACACGCGGTTTGCCGGCCAGCCCGGGTGCCGCTTGCGGACAGATTGTTTTCTTCGCAGAAGACGCTGCTAAATGGGCAGGCGATGGCCATAAGGTTGTTTTGGTGAGAATCGAAACAAGCCCTGAAGACTTGGCAGGTATGGCAGTTGCTGAAGGTATCTTGACAGCACGTGGCGGTATGACCTCACACGCAGCAGTGGTTGCCCGCGGTATGGGTAAGTGCTGTGTCAGCGGTGCTGGTGCCATCAATGTTGACTATAAAGCCAAAACCGTTGAAATCGACGGCGTATTGCTCCGCGAAGGCGATTTTATCTCATTGAATGGTACGAACGGACGCGTATATAAGGGCGCCATCAAAACTCAGGCTGCAGAGCTCTCAGGCGATTTTGCTGACTTGATGGACCTCTGCTCTAAGTACACCCGCTTGCAGGTGCGCACAAACGCCGACACTCCGCATGATGCAGAAGTGGCTCGCAAGTTTGGTGCCGTTGGTATCGGTCTTTGCCGCACGGAACACATGTTCTTCGACAGCGAAAAGATTGTTGCCATGCGCGAAATGATTCTCGCAGAAGATGTTGAAGGACGCAAGAAAGCCCTCGCCAAATTGCTTCCTTACCAGAAGGAAGACTTCAAGGGCATCTTCCGCGCCATGGACGGATATCCTGTGAACGTACGTTTGCTTGATCCACCTCTCCACGAATTCGTTCCACACGATTTGAAGGGACAGGAAGAAATGGCCAAAGCCATGAACGTGACCGTTGAATACATCCGCCAGCGTGTTGAAAGTCTCTGCGAACACAACCCGATGCTCGGTCACCGTGGCTGCCGTTTGGGTAACACCTATCCATGCATCACGCAGATGCAGACCCGCGCCATTCTCGGTGCTTGCATCGACTTGAAGCGTGAAGGCCTTAATCCGCATCCTGAAATCATGGTGCCTCTGACAGGTATTCTCTACGAGTTTGAAGCTCAGGAGAAGGTGATCCGCGATGAAGCTGCTGCTTTGTTTGCAGAGGAAGGCATTGAAATTCCATTCAAGGTGGGTACGATGATTGAAATTCCGCGTGCAGCCCTGACAGCTGACAAGATTGCTTCTCGTGCAGAATATTTCAGCTTCGGTACGAACGACCTCACCCAGATGACTTTCGGTTACTCTCGCGACGACATCGCCAGCTTCTTGCCAGTATATCTCGATAAGAAGATCTTGAAGGTAGACCCATTCCAGGTGCTCGACCAGAATGGTGTCGGCCAGCTCATTGAAATGGCTGTAACGAAGGGCCGCTCAGCTCGTCCTGACCTCAAGTGTGGTATTTGTGGTGAGCACGGAGGTGAACCTTCTTCTGTCAAGTTCTGCCACAAGGTAGGCCTTAACTATGTCAGCTGCTCACCGTTCCGCGTGCCTATTGCACGTCTTGCTGCGGCGCAGGCTGCTGTAGAGGAATAATCCTTGAATACTGAAATGTAATATAGTAAAAGGCGGGTGTCTGGGATTCAGATACCTGACTTTTATTTTTCGGCAAGGGACTGTTGAAAAACAAGATGCTTTTTTACCTTTGTATAAAATCATAAAATGGCAGATATGAAGAAAATCGAATATACTAGTTCTAGGCTATGTTTTAAGGCTACTGAAATAGAACCTTTGCAAGATACTGATGTCTTTATCATACGGACTCCACAAGGGGTTTTTCAATTTACAAAAGCTGAGTTTTATCGTGATTTTTCTAATGTGGTAAAAACAAAAAGTTATAAAGAAGACGGAATATATCATTATCCTGTAACGCCTAAACGTGCTCTCTCATATTTGATTGACGAAGCTTGTGTTCCCGGACATAACCAGGTAACTTGCAAAGATTTAGTTGGTGACGATATAAGGTCAAAGATACGCGAGATTGGGGCATTATGGCACTCATCTAAATATAACCCGTCTATAGACCCCGATGTGATTGATAAATGGGAAAAACTGATAGACGATTGGATTGAAGATTTTGGTATGCCTTTGATTGTCCGTAAAGAGACGGATAAACGAGGACAAGCTTTTATACATCGCACTGGACGTGAAATTATTATTGCAGACAATACGGTTGCTCTGTGGATTTATGGCCATGTATTGAAGGGAGAAGTATTTACTTTAAATCAAATCAGAGACCTTTTGAGGCGTAATGAGCTTCCGGTTGTTTTTATGGCGACAAAAGAGATAAAGGAAAAAGCTAAATACTCAAAGTCCCTTGGGAAAAACCCATTGTCTCACTGGAAACTTTGTCATATAGAATCAGTCGGTTTTAATACTAACACCCCAATTGTTGATATAGAAATAGCCGATATAAAGGAACATTTTAGGAAATATGTAAGCCCCAAGAATATGTTTGTCTTACCAAAGGAGATTGGAGATTTGGGGGAAATTGCGGCTTTTATAGAAGAGCAGAAGTAATACTGTTCCTTTAACCGCATATATAAGGGATAAGTAGACGGCCAAAATTATTTTTATATACCACAGGCTGCACCTCGTCAAAGCATTCAAACAAGTTTGATGCCCTGCTCTCGGTTTGCACTGTATTTATATAACACAGGCTGCACCTCGTCAAAGCATTCAAACAAGTTTGATGCTCTGCTCTCGGTTTGCACTGTATTTGAAATGTTCTATCGTGACGCTTGTGCTTATAGGTCAACAATTCTTTACATGAATATCTCGTTATTTTTTCTCTCGCAGCAGAGAGGCTGGAGATGTGTTGCCAGTTGCGCGAGACGTTCGCCAATACTTCTTGCTCCATTGGGACATACTGAGACGCAGCGCATGCAGCCAATGCATAGCGCTGTGTTGTTTTTCTGGGGGCTGTCGATGGAAATGGCGTCCGTTGGGCATAGTCTTGCGCAGGTTCCGCAGTTGGTGCAGCGTTCGTTGGCTGTTGGGAAAGGCCCGGTACAGCCTTGCTTGTAAGGACGGTTGCCTGGTAAGGTGAGCGACTTGAAGTGCGTGTTTCTCCTTATCTTCTCAAAGATGGCGACACCAAGTGAGGCCAGTTCTCTGGCATCGGCATCGTCGGGGCGCCCTGTGGCATACTCACGGCAAATGCTATGTTCGGCAATGGCTGCAACGGCTGCTACAACCTGAAAGCCAGTTTCCGTTGCAATGTCTTGCATTTCCACCAAGGCATCTTCGTAAGCCCTGTTGCCGTAAACGGCAATGATGATGCACTTGGCGCCGCTTGATTTGATTTTTTTCAGCCTTTCCACTGCAAGTGCGGGTACACGGCCGGCATAAACCGGCATTGAAATCACCGCCAAGTCGTCTGTGGCGATGCTTGGTGGGATGAAATCTTTTTCCTTGGTGCAGAGCTCTGTTGTGTGGCTCTTATCAGTAATGCCTTTGCACAGCAGTTCGCTCACGCGGCGAGTTCCTCCTGTGGGACTGAATGTGATTTGATGAATGTTCATTGTATTTGCTTGTGGTTGGGTGCTTTTAAGAATGAAGTTAGGGCCATGGAAGGTGCGGGAAGCGTGTGTTTCTCTCTGTTTCCAGCAACAGCCGTTTGGCCTTCAGACCTCCAGCGTAACCTGTCAGTGAATGATTGCTGCCGACTACGCGATGGCATGGAATGAAGATATTGATGCGATTGGCACCTATGGCTTGTGCCACGGCTCTTATGCCGTTGGCATGGTTGAGCTTGAGCGCGATTTCCTTGTAGCTTTTCGTCTCCCCGTATGGTATTTCAAGCAATGAGGTCCATACCTGTTTTTGAAACTCCGTGCCTACGGGATACAGCGGGATCCTGAATGAGATTCGTGTGCCGGCAAAATATTCGTCGAGCTGTTTGCGGGCTTGGTTCAACACCGCGGTTGTCTCTGTTCGGAAATCAGCATTCAGCAGTTGCATGAGGCGCTGTTTGTTTCGTTCGGCGCATGCCCTGTCATTCCAGTCGCATAAACACAGTTTGTTGTCTATTGAAGCCAGGACGATGTTTCCGCATGGCGAGTCGTAATGCTGGATGCAGATGTGGGGATTGGTCATCGTCTTTCGTGGTGTTTGACTTCGTCGGGCTCAATGGCGGGGATGCCGTGTTCCGAAAGCAGTTGGGCAAATATGCCCTTGCCCTTTATTAGGCGTCTGGAGAAAGTGCCGTCATAGATTTGTTTGCAACCGCAGCTCGGACTTCTCGGTTGGAGAATGGCAAGTTCCGCTTTTTCTCTGATGGCAATTTCCAAGGCCGCTTGTGCCCCTTTCCGAAACGGGGTGTCTACGGATTCCCCAGCAACGTTGGTCACAATGCCGTTCTGAATCTCTGCCGGTTGGCGGGGAGTGGAAAGCCCTCCCAGCAACTCAGGACATAAGGCAAGGACTTCATGGTTTCTGACAAAGTCAATGATATCTTGATTGCGGTTGTTTCCTCCGTTGTATTTGCAGTTGTGCCCCAGCAGACAGGCACTTACTATGATTTTCATTTTTTGGGGGCTGTTTTAAAGCACGTTGGATTTATAAACTAACAATGAACGCACTACTTGTTAAATCTTTTCATACTATCAATTAGACTCTTATAGACCGCATTGCTTGCAAGCAGTTTGGCGTTGCCAACCATGAAGAATTGCAGGCGTGCCCTGGTGATTGCTACATTGAGTTTTCTGTCAACGGTTTGCCCTTCTATTTCTGTAGGCGTGGAAAGAATGTCCATTTGGTAGGGGCGGCTCACTGTTGTGGAGAAGATAATGTAGTCGCGCTGGCTTCCCTGGAAACACTCGACGGTGTCGATGGTGATTTTGTCAGT
Source organism: uncultured Prevotella sp. (assembly GCA_900539625.1). GTDB lineage: Bacteria > Bacteroidota > Bacteroidia > Bacteroidales > Bacteroidaceae > Alloprevotella. The sequence continues at coordinate 38,938 of UQCW01000012.1, read as the reverse complement.
GTTCGGAATTTTTAATGCGCAGAGGGCATTTCTTATCACACTGATTTGATTTCTGAACGGCACGATGATGCCGATGTGCTGTAGGAAGCATGGCGTTTCCTCGTTGTTGTCTACAAGGCGTTTTATGATTTTGGCAACAACGGCAGCTTCTTCATAATTGGCTTTTGCGTTGCGCGGCATGACGGCAGGCTGCACGTTGATGAACGCCATTCTTTCTGTGTCTACTAACTGGGAAAAACTGTCGTGCGACGTGCTCGTGGGAAGCGAACACTGCTGGTGGGGCAGGGGGACAGCTTGCAGGCGTCCCTGGTAGAATGCGTTATTGACGAAATTGCATATATCGGGGTGCATCCGCCCTTGTCTGTCGAGCATACTGACGATTTCATCCTGCCCGTTTGTGCAGGCAAGAGCATGGAGACGCTGGAAAAGGGAGTTGCGCATGTCGGTGAGTCCGATGGCGTGCAGACGGGGACTCCTGGTGACGGTTTGGCCAGGTTGCAGGAGCACCACGGCGGGTAATTGTTTGTGGTCGCCAATCATGACAAATTTCCGAATGGCGCTCAGTCCCTGCGCGTCTCTGGCACACAGCAAACCGAGGATTTGTGGCTCAAGCACTTGCGAGGCTTCGTCGATGATGGCATGATAAGGTCGTAGACGGAATAGTTCCAGGTGGTTGCTCAGCGTTGAGACAGTGCCAACGACGATGGGGATGGTTTGCAGTTTGCGGACAACGTCGCTTCTTCGTGGCGTGTTGGCAAAAAGTCTGGTGAGGAGGTGGTCGCGATGTTCTTCAGCGCAGGTTTGTTCTCCACCGATGCGGACGTATGAAGCCTTGATGCCGTCAAGCATGGCGCAGATTTCGTCGACGGCCCTGTTGGTGTAGGCCATGAGCATCAGTCCGAATTCGTTTTCAGTGTTTTCTTTTTCAAGGAGAAATTCCTCAACCATAGCCCGGAGGGCGACACTGGTTTTTCCTGTTCCCGGAGGGCCGACAAGCAGGTGGTAGTCATCTGCGTTTTTGACCTTCTGGATGATTTCCGTTGTTTTTTCGTTTTCCCAATGTCCTCGCAGTGGGCGCTCTTGTCTGCTCGTTTTCGGGAGACGTTGGCCCAGAAGCAGGTTTCGGCGTTCTTCGGGGGCGGTGAGCAAACTGTACAAGCCTCGCATGGCACTCGCAAAGGGAGTGTCGGAGCCATCATGTTCTATGGCGTAGCAGGCATCTTGCGGAAACAGTTTTTTGTTGCGCTGTTTATATGAAAGGCGCAGGGTGACTTCCTTGTCGTTCAGATGCTCGATATAGCCTCTAATGAGCTGCGAGGAAATCACCGTGTCGCGGTTTGAGTTTCGTTTGTACATCTGCACCATTTCGCCTACGGAAAAGTTGGCGATGAAGTCGTTGCCGTAGTGAGGGATGATGAAAGTGATACATTCAATGCCATCCTCTCCATCTGTGCTTTTGATTTTCAGATTCGGGAGAATGTCTCCTGAGGCCAGTTTGGTTTCAAGATCAGTGGCCCACGTCGATGCCAGTGCGCGGTTTGAGTCGGGCCTGTTGTCGCTCGTTTTGCTCAGATATTTTTCGCGCTCCAGGAAAGTGGCAAACTCTGTGAAATAGTCGTGTTCGAGTGGTGACATGGTGTGGAGCGGACGGATGACATTTTCCAGTTGCGGACGGATATATTTGTTCCACAGAGAATTGCTTAATCCGTTCTTATTGAGGGCGTCACTACTTATATTTTCGAGCATCTCTCCAAGTTTGCCCTTCCTTATTCTTGCCTCCATAACAACGATTTCGTTGCGCAGTTCAAGCGCTTCGGTCATTGCTTTGGAAGCGCTGCGCTGGTTGTAGAAAACGGGGTATCTGCTGTAGAAAAGAAACGATTTCACATTGTCGCGCGGCATGGAGAAATTATAGTGGAGCATTTCTTTATAGAGCGACATCTGCATGACGTGTTGCCGTTGTGGTCCTTGCAAGTGTCCGTAGTTTTCTTCGGCCTTTCCGCTTTTCAATTCAACAAGGCTCTTGTGGTTGGCAGCCATCACATCGAGACGTCCGCGCAGTCCGAGCGTTTCGCAAATGAAGGATGGTTCCAGCAAGGTGTCTTCCAGGGGGAGGCCCACCTCTGCCGATGGGAATCTGTGTTGAACGGAACTTTTGATGTTTCGGAATGTTTCTTTGAGGGTGTCAAAATAGCTCTTGTTCAGCGGAAGGTCCAAGCAGGAATAATTCAGCAGGTTCTCCATGAAATGTTTGTGGAGCGATTCTTCGTAGAGCTGGTTGACGGCTTCATTGTCGTTGAAGTCAACTGGCGTGTTGACCAGATCGTCCATAAACCTGTTGGCTGCGTTTCCGAGCATGATGGGGATGGTTGTCTCTTTTGGGGAAATCATGTCCAGAAAATAGCTTTCAGCAGAGTCCCCGTACGGTTTCATGCAGGCCGAAAGTGCGCTGACATCAATCAGATAGTCGGGGTCAATGATGACCATTTCAGCCGTCCGCTTCTCGTCGTTCTCAAATTCAACGCCCAAAATGTTGACAGGCATTCCTGGAGAAAGTATGCGCAGCGTTCGTGAAAGATGCGGCACGTGGATCAATAGGTCGCCATGATTTGAGGTGCAAGAAAAGGCTTCTTTTCCAACGTTCACGATGATGGCGCGTAGTTTGTTAATTCGGTGGCCTTTCTTGTAGGCATGTTTGCGGGTTGGTGTGGCAGTTCCTTCTGTGCCTTTTAGATCTTCTGGCAGCGGAATATTGTATAACTGACTGATGAAAAGACACAGCCTGTGGTAATCATCGCGGAATGGGGCACCTGCGTTTGCATCGCAGGCTTCTTCTCCGTTCATGATGCGGCGGGCGTGTCTTCTGAAGGCGTCAATATCGTGGTGGTCAATTCCGGCATTTTGGCACACGGCGTAGAGTCTGGAGAAAAGACCTGAGAAATCAGTGTCGGATTTCATGGTCTCTTGCGAGCATATACGGCTCAGAATGCCGTATAGTTCGCGGTATTTTTCATTTATGGGTAAGTCGCTGCAGATGATGCGTCGGATGTCGTTGTACGTGTCGTTGGCTAAAACCATGTTTTTCTAAGTAGATGGCGTTGGTGTGTGGAGGTTGTCGTGTTAGTTCAGATCGTCAGTGGATGTTTCCGTCTGCCATTTCTTCCGGCGTGAGAATCTTCCGCTCCTTTGAATACTTGTTGCGTTTATGGGCTGCCTTCCCTCCGTTTCCCGATGGTTTGCTGGGGGCGTTTGCAGAGGAAGGTATGTTTCCGCCGTATGAACGATAGCGTTCTAATACTTTGGAGACATAGTCGTATGTCTCGTTGCCTATCATATAGCCGTATTTCACAGTCGGGTCACGGTAATAGCGGACATCGCTCAGTTTTTTTACGAAAACAGAAACATCATCCCATCGTGTTGCATCGTGCCCGTATTTTCTGGCCAGTGCCATTGCGTCTCGGATGTGTCCTTGTCCGCCGTTGTAGGCGGCCAACACAAATTTCACGCGTTCCTCACGTGATCGGATGTCGCTGAAATGCGATGAGAGAATTTTGATGTATCGTGCTGCGGCATTGATGTTGGTTTCGGGGGAATAAAGTTGGTCGGCAGATATTCCCAATGTGGCAGCAGTTTGAGGCATGATTTGCATTAGTCCGCGTGCTCCAGCCCATGACACCGCATTAGGGTCAAAGCCCGATTCTTGGTAGCATTGGGCCGCAATGAGTTTCCAATCCCATCCTGTTGTGGAGGCGGCTTGTTTGAAGTGGTTGTCAAAAGTGGAGATGATGCCCTTCTCGCGTGAGACGTAGGGCGCATGTACGGTGCGTCTCACTTGGTGGCGTTCCTCGTAGCGTTGTTGTTCCTTTCGTGAGACCGACACAATGGGATTTTCAGTGTTCCATGCTTCCAAGGCCTCCGCCAGTTTCTTCGATTCTGTTTTGACAGCCCATGAATATTCGCCACTTTTGTCGGTGGCTCCGGCCGCTTTCAGACCCTTTTCCTTGATTAGCCGAGTGGGCAGCGGCAGGGCGATGATGTCGGCATCGCCATTTTGCAGCATTTTAATGAGTTCCAGAGTGTCGTGGGCGGTTTCAACCCTTACTCCAAGTCCCTCCCGGTTGGCAAAATCGGCAGCCAATGCATATTGCAGTCCCATAGGGTGGCCCTGATAGTCGTAATAGGTGTTGGGGCCGCTCATTGTGGCAATAATTAGTTCGCCTGATTCTTCGATTTCCTGTAAATCATAATCCTCATTGCTTTTTGTGTTTTCCTCACGCATGAAGGCGCCGTTGTCGTTCTTCTCCTTGCCGTTGTTGCAGGCAAGGAGGGTGACGGCAAGCATAAAGATGGAAAGGGTGGCTGTTTTCATTTTGCTGGTGGTGATATTGTACGGGGCGGGAAAAATGTCGTGCATTTTGTAAAGAATACGTTTTCTCCCATTTGTCGTTTTAGTGCATAAGATGCCACAGGGCTGTGAGCGGATGTTTCCATACCATTCGTGGCCCGGCATATCGCATAACCTTTTTGATTTCTTCCTTTCGCTCTTGTTTGTAGCAATGAATGGGGCATCGTTGGCAAGACGTTTTCTGTTCGCCAAACTTGCAGCGTTCGAGTCTTTGGCAGGCGTACCGTGCCAATGATTCGCATTCAGGGCATAGGCCGTCACTGTGTTTGTGTTTTGCGCGGCAGTAAATGCGTATCATGAGAAGCACGATTCTTTTTTCCTTTTCAATTCTCTTTTTCATACCCGTAAAAATGGTGTTTGGCGATGGTGAATCTCTCACACCTGCTTATAAAAAAAGCGACAGACAGACACTGCCCGAATGTGGGATGGTCTGGTTGTCGCGTTTTCGTAGTGTGTTGAACGTGTGGCAGGTGTCTTGGACTGCTGTTTCAAACGCCCGCTTTTTGTCTTGCTTCAAGATGCCATAAAAAACACCTGTGCAGGGCGCTTGGGATTTCAGACCACGATTCTCACTCCGCCTTAGTCTTCAACAACGATAGTTCTTGTTGTGGCAATGCCAGCAGCTTTGGCGGCACCGCGGAAAATTTCGTCTTTACGGTCAATCGTGAATCTGCGGAATTTTCCTGGAATCTTGAGCAGTTTCGTTTTAGCCTTGTTCATGGCTTCCTCATCTGTAATCCATTTTTCGGCACGGTAGGTCTGCTGGTTGGGCATGTCATCGTATATATATCGGATGTTCCGCATTTCTACGTTGAATTTGCCATCGTCAATACGGAAGATAAGTTGGTAATAAAACCGCACGCGGTCCATAGTCCATGCCTTACGCTTGAAATAGAGATATTCTTCCATGCTGGCGGCAATGATGCCCGTTGCGCTGTCGGCTTCCGTGATGCGTGCCTGTGGCAGTCGGTTTTCCCCTTCAACGATGTGCTTCTGGGTGTATTCGCGCAGCAGTTGGAAAAGTTCGAGGCGTGTTTTTCCTTCAGCTTTATAGTCTTTGTCGAAGTAAACAAATCCCGATGCATTTACGGGAACAGCTCCAGCCATGTATTTTGAGAGGTCGCTGCTGGTTTGCGCAGCTCCTAAGAGTGGCAGGATGGCAAACAGAAGTGTGATTATTCTTTTCATGTTATGCAGGTTTGTTTGATTAATGCCTTGCAAAGGTAATGTAATTTTATGATGTTTACAAATGAGTGGACACAAAAAACGCGAATGCCTTTTTTATCGGGCGTTGTTGTGTGGCTTGTTGGTTGTCATGCCGTTTTGTACCATGTATTCTGTTGTTTGCAAGAGTGAGAAGGCATACCTCTTTAATTTTCTCGAAGCTTCAGAAGGTTTGGCGGCTTTTATTTGTGGCAGGGCATATACATATTCCTTTCCTGTTTCTGCGTTAAACACGTAGAGCGTGTTAGCGTCCCTTGCCGCAATGGTTTTGTCGGCAGTATAGAATGTCGCTGGGCGTGGAGTGTCAGAGAGCAGGTCGATCCCCAGGTTGTTTTGCGTGTACGGAATGCGGAGCATGCCGAGGATGGTCGGAGCGATGTCAATCTGTCCTGTAAATTGGTGTCGGATATCTGGCTGTATGCCATTGCCGTGAAAAATCAGCGGAACGTGGTTGAATGATTCAGGTAGTTCGCAGTCTGCTTTTCCGACCAGTTTACCATGGTCGCCGACAAACACGAAAATCGTGTTCTTTCCCCATGCCTCCTTCTTTGCCTTCTTTATAAATTGGCCGATGCAGTCATCGGCATATTTAACGATTTGCTCTTCCGGCGTGAGTTTTGGATCGTTGAATCTTTCGGGGATAATGTAGGGCGGGTGGTTGCTGATGGTCAGCAGTGTGGCGAAAAACGGTCGTCCGCTTTCAGCATGTTTCCTCAAGACGGGAAGGGCGTACGAGAAGAGAAAATCGTCGGCCACTCCGAAATGGTTGACCACCTTCTCCTTGGGATAGTTTTCCTGCGAATATATCTCGTCATATCCGTTGGTGCGGAAGAAGGCGTTCATGTTGTCGTATTGGCTCTCGTGTGTCATGAAAAACATGGTGTCATATCCGTTTTCCTTCAAAACCGTCGGCAGTCCCGAATATTGCGGGATGTTTGTTCCTTTCATTGCGTTGCGGAACATGATAGATGGGAAAGAATAGAGCGTGGCGTAAAGACCGTGGTTTGTGTGATTCCCGGCAGAGTAGCAGTTGTCGAAACTGAGTGAACTGTTGAAAAGGCTGTCGAGTTGCGGTGTCAGATTATGTTTGTTGCCAAAATGTCTCATGAATTTTGCCGACATTGATTCCATGAGCACCACCACCACATTCTGCCCAGTCTTTTCTCCTTCGGGTTTGACAATTCTTGCCATCGGGGAAATGCCGTTCAGTCCCTTTCTGCCATAGAGACTTTGCGCCTCTCGAAGCGCTTCTTCTGGTGGCATCAGATGCAGTTCTTTGTTTTCAGGACGGAGGTCGTCTAATGTGCTGTTGAGCAATGCAAAGGTTGCATTGACTCCCAGGTTGTTCAATACGGGGTTCGTGCAGAAATAAGCGGCACTGACTTTGATGGGGTTGTAACCCAGGCGACCTCTGATGCCGATGAAACAGAGCGAGCCGAGAAACAGGGTCAGAAGGCCGATGGCGGTAATGCGCTTGCAGGCCGACGGCTGCATGCTGCCAGTGGTAATGTCCTGTGGTGTTTTAGCGAACCTCTTGCGCAAGCGTCTGAGAAACCAAATGAAGAGGACGGTTGAAGCGACAAAGAGCAGAATGTAGGGGTAATAGGCGCTTTCTCCAAAAATCATCCCCATAGTTGTCGTGCCATATTCAGCCCAGTTCCAGATGGAGGCGTTGAGCGGTTTGCTGAAATAGACAAAATATGGGATGTTGCTGGCAGCAGCCATAAAGACCAATGTGTAGAATGCAGCGTACCAAATATTTATCGTTCGGATAAATCTGTTCTTCCACAAATTGAGAGCCGTTGCCACGCTTGTGGCCAATAGGGGAAGGGCTGTGATGTAGCATGCTATGACATTGTCGAACCACAGGCCGCGAAGAAAGGCAGCGTATATCCAGCTTGCGTTTCCTGCAGCGTCGCCTGTGATCTGTTCCTTGACGGCTATGTAAAAAAACAATCTGATGACAGACAGCAGCAATAGGGCTGCAACATGCACCGAAAGCAGGTAGGTGTATGGCCGTAAGATTTTATTCATGTTCTCTTTTTTTTAGTGATGGAAAAATCTTGAGTGATTTCACGGGGATGTTTGTTGTGTGGCTTTTCAGTGTGGGGGAAAAAAACTCAGATTGTCTATCGCATCGGTTCGATGATGGTTTTCATGTCTTTTATTTTTTCTCCTGAAATGGCCCTCAGTACGGACTTTGTCTTGCTTCGTCTGATGGCGACATAGGAACAGTGAGCTTCGATATCGATACGTCCGATGTCACAGCCTTTTAGTCCGCCCTTTTTGCATAAGAATCCCAGCACGTCGCCCTTGGATACTTTTTCCTTCTTTCCGCGTCCGATATAGAGTGTGGTCCATTCTGGAACGGTTGGCGTTTTTTCTGAATGAACGATTTCCATGACTTCAGCGTCCGGTATGCCGGAGAAGGCGGGTATGGGTTCTTCTGGTCCGAGGATGACATAGGAAGCTCCCCGGTTTTCCCAGCGTGTGGAGCGTCCGTTTCGGTGTTCAAACGCCGCTTCGTCCGTTGGTATGTGGTAGTGAACGATGTGTTTCACTTCGGCAATGTCCAGTCCGCGTGCTGCAAGGTCAGTAGAAACCAGAACGTTGCTGCCGCCACTTCTGAATTTATAGAGTGCGCGTTCACGGTCACGTTGCTCCATGCCTCCGTGGTATTTTTCGGCAAAGAAATGTTCCTGTTTCAAATATTTGTAAACGCGTTCAACGCTTTCGCGATAGCTGACAAAAACGATGGCCGGTTCGCCGTTGAGCATGATGAGTAGATCTCTCAGCGTTTCCAGTTTGTCTTTTAGTGGAGAATTAACGATGTAAGTGTCCAGTCGTTTGTCGTCGGCAGTTTTCAGATAATTGAGTGTGATGGATTTGGAGAGGGATATGTATTTTTCGAAATCTGATGGTGCGTTAGTCGCCGAGATGAGCCAGGTGTTGATGTCTTTTGGCAATGCGCTGCGCACTTCCTTCATTTCTTCGCTGAATCCCATGTCGAGACATTTGTCGAACTCGTCGATGATGAGCAGGCGGATGCCGTTGCTTTCAATGGTGCTGTTTTTCAGATAGAAATTGATTCTGCCTGGTGTTGCAAAAATGATTTGCGGTTGGAACTGTTTGTAGATGCGAAGGTCCTCAGATGTAGCGTGTCCGCCGATGAGACATTGTGATCGCAGTGGCGACTTCATTCTCAGCAGCAGGTCGTTGCTCTGCAAGGCCAGTTCGCGTGAGGGTGTCACAACCAGCACCTGTATTAATGGGTCGCTGTAGTCAACGTGGCGCATGGCAGAAATTAGGTAAGCCAGGGTCTTTCCAGAACCAGTGGGGGAGAGCAGCAGCAGGTCGGAGTTAGGGTTTCCTTTTGTTTTCTCCACCATTTCTTCCTGCATTTCAGAAAGTTGGTCTATATTCAGTTTTTCGAGTAAATCTTTCATGGGGATAGGAGTTTTGTTGTATGAGAGTCTTGAAAAAAATAACGGCACATGTTTGTTCTGAAAAATGCCATTAAGGAGATGTGTCGTTTTTGGGATTGTTGTGTGGCATGCAGGTCAAGAAATCGATTTGGTGTTTTCTTGGGTCCCTGAGCCAAATTGGAAAATTCCAGTGCTGCACGGATAGTGGTATAAAAAAAGAGCACCTCGCATGAGATGCTCCTTTATGAAGTGGGCGCTGAGGGATTCGAACCCCCGACCCTCTGCTTGTAAGGCAGACGCTCTGAACCAACTGAGCTAAGCGCCCGATTTAGTCTATGTTCTTTTGCTTTTTTGAAACATTTTAGGGTAGAGTGGGCGCTGAGGGATTCGAACCCCCGACCCTCTGCTTGTAAGGCAGACGCTCTGAACCAACTGAGCTAAGCGCCCTTTGTTTCTCAAAAGCAGTGCAAAATTACGAATATTTTTTTAACCTCCAAAACTTTCAACGTTTTTTTTGCAACATCGGTTTATGCCGCATTGTGTTTGGTGGGCGTGGCGCTCACTGTTAGTCGTTGAAATTCAGTTGATAGCATTAGTCGTTTAGCGCCTTTAGAATGTTTGAAATTTTTCTCTCGTCGCTTTCGTAAATGCTGAATTCATCCGTTCCGTCATTCCCCATGCACACGTTCGGGTTCCTATAATTCATTTTGCTTTCATGTATCGATGAGGCCGAAGCGTGGATTTCCGTAGCTCCAGTCTCTTCGAGGATTTTGCGTGCGTTTTCTTCGTTCACCCCACATCCGGGCATGACGACAATGCGTCCTGCTGCTTGCTCAACGAGGGCTCGCAGTTTCCTGGTGGCCATCGTCGCTTTTGGCGCCTGTCCAGAAGTCAAGATGCGCCGGCATCCTAGTTTGATGATATCTTCAAGTGCCAGTTCGGGGTTGCAACACATGTCGAAGGCTCTGTGGAATGTCACCTCCATGCCTTCTGCGGCTTTCATGAGGGCGTTCATGGCATCCATGTCCACGTGTCCGTCCGCTCGCAGTGCTCCTAAAACAACACCGTGCGCTCCGCAGTCCTTTGCCATCAATACGTCCTCTTTCATGATGTTGATTTCCTCGGGCGAATAGAGAAAATCGCCACCGCGTGGTCTGATGAGAATATTCTTTCGCACGTGTGGAAGTTTAATCACTTCGCGTATCATGCCTGCGGAAGGGGTCAGCCCGCCTTCTCCCAATCCCGAGCAGAGTTCAACGCGGTCGGCACCTGCACGGCTGGCAGCAAGGGCGGCTGCGTAGGTTGATGTGCATATTTCTAAAACATATTTTGTTTTCATGGTAAAAAAACGGACAGTTTATAATGGTCTGTGTATGGGGAAAAGAACCATGCTTTCGTCCCGTCTTTAGGTGGCTGTCGTCCACAAAAAATGTGTCGTGTGGGGGCTTGTGTGTAGCAAACCAGCCGAGAAATACAGGTCAAAATTGCTCAATTTATTCTTTCACCATTACTTACAGAGAAATTTACGGCAAAATTACATACAAAATTCTTAACTTTGTCTCAGACTTAAGAAAATCATCCAATATACGTATGAAAAAAATAGTATCAGACCTCCTGGTCACAGAGTCAGTGCTTTTGCGTGAAGACTATGTGCTTCTAAAGCTCACCGCTGATCGTGACGAGTTGCCAGAGGTGCTTCCAGGGCAATTTGTGGAAGTTCGTGTCGACGATTCCCCCTCCACATTCTTGCGTCGCCCCATCAGTATCAACTTTGTCATTCCAGAAAAAAACGAGATTTGGCTCTTGGTGCATGCCGTTGGCGACGGCACCAAGAAAATGGCTATGCTCAAAGCTGGCGACAGGCTCAACTGCATGCTGCCTCTCGGCCGCGGATTCTCTTTGCCGGAGGGCGAGGGGAAGCGCGTGCTCCTCGTTGGCGGCGGTGTCGGAACAGCCCCCTTGCTCTATTTGGGCAAATGTTTGAAAAACGCAGGGCATCATCCAACCTTCCTCTTGGGCGGACGTTCAGCGGCAGACATTTTGCAGGTTGAACTGTTTGAAGCCTATGGTCCCGTGTGTATCACCACAGAAGACGCCTCGCGGGGCGAGAAGGGTTTTGTGACCAATCATTCCGTTTTGTCTTCAGAGCGTTTTGACGCTATTGCCTCTTGCGGCCCCAAACCCATGATGAAAGCCGTGGCTGCATTCGCTGCTGCCAACAATATCGATTGCGAAGTGTCGTTAGAGAATATGATGGCATGCGGATTGGGTGCCTGTCTCTGTTGTGTTGAAAAAGACAAAGAGGGGCACAATGTTTGCGTGTGCAAAGAAGGACCAGTGTTCAACATAAATCAACTGCAATGGCTAATCTCCAAGTAAATATAGGTAAACTGCGGCTTAAAAATCCGGTTATGACCGCGTCCGGGACCTTTGGTTATGGTGTTGAATTTGCCGATTTCGTTAATCTGAATGATCTTGGCGGCATCATCGTGAAGGGCACCACCCTCCATCCGCGCGAAGGCAATGACTATCCGCGCATGGCAGAAACCCCGTCGGGAATGCTCAACTGCGTGGGATTGCAAAACAAGGGTGTCGACTATTTCTGCGAAAATATCTATCCGCTCATCAAAGACTATGACACCAACATGATTGTCAACGTGTCGGGGTCAACACCAGAGGATTATGCCGAATGTGCTGCACGCATCGGCGAACTTGAGCACATTCCAGCCATCGAACTCAATATCTCGTGTCCCAACGTGAAAAACGGCGGCATGGCTTTTGGTGTCACCTGTGAGGGTGCTGCAACGGTGGTGCGTGCTGTGCGAAAGGCCTACGGCAAGACACTTATTGTCAAACTCTCTCCCAACGTGACAAACATCGCTGACATCGCCCGCGCTGTTGAATCTGAGGGGGCAGACAGCGTGTCGCTCATCAATACCCTCATGGGGATGAGCATTGACATTGAGCGCCGCTGTTCCCGCTTGAGCATCGGGACGGGCGGACTGAGCGGTCCCTGCGTAAAACCTGTTGCCTTGCGAATGGTCAACCAGGTGGCAAAGGCCGTAGACATCCCTGTAGTGGGATTAGGCGGTATTATGAATGCCACCGATGCCATTGAATTTATCATGGCCGGGGCCACCGCAATTGAAATCGGCACAGCCAATTTCATCGACCCCGCCGTCACCGTCAAGGTAGCTGAGGGCATAGATAAATGGCTCGACAGTCATCATGTGGCGGATATTCACGACATCATTGGCGTAATCTGATACCTCGTTGGCGCTTCTGGCAGCATTTTGTATAATGGTCCGGAAGAGGATGCAATGTGGAAGGGGAGGGGGACCCTGTGCAATTTCAGTTGCCCACTTCTCCTTCCATTGCTGCTTTGCCGAAAAAATATCACGGCCACCAAATTGACAGGCATTGCCAAACCACATAAAAAGTGTAAATTTGCAGGCGTGTTCAGACCCTCTTGCGGAGTTTGAACACACTCTTATTAAAAATTCCATCAAAGTCCCATGAAAGAATTGGCTTTAAAGTATGGTTGTAATCCCAACCAAAAACCCTCGAGAATCTATATGACAGAGGGAGAATTGCCCATTGAAGTGCTCAATGGACGCCCTGGCTACATCAACTTTCTCGATGCCCTCAATGGCTGGCAGCTCGTTAAAGAACTGAAAGCGGCAACAGGCGTCCCTGCTGCCACATCGTTCAAGCATGTCTCGCCTGCTGGAGCCGCCATTGGTCTGCCAATGAGCGAAACTCTGAAGAAAATATACTTTGTCGACGACATCAAAGAACCCTTGACCCCCATCGCAACGGCTTATGCACGTGCACGTGGTGCCGACCGCATGTCGTCATACGGCGATTTCATTGCGCTTTCCGACATCTGCGACAAGGCAACAGCCCTGCTCATCAAACGCGAGGTGAGCGATGGCGTCATTGCCCCTGGATTCACCGCCGAGGCGCTTGAAATCTTGAAGGAGAAGCGCAAGGGAACATACAATGTCATCAAGATAGACCCAGATTATACGCCTGCACCCATAGAACACAAGCAGGTCTTTGGTGTCACCTTCGAACAGGGCCGTAACGAAATCGACCTGACGCAGAACAGTCTTTTCGACAATATCCCGACAAAGAACAAGACATTCACGGAAGAAGCCATGCGCGACCTGAAAATAGCCCTCATCACGTTGAAGTACACGCAGAGCAATTCCGTTTGCTACGTGAAGGACGGACAGGCCATCGGCATCGGCGCCGGTCAGCAAAGCCGAATCCATTGCACGCGTCTGGCTGGAAACAAGGCCGACATCTGGTGGCTGCGTCAGCACCCGAAGGTGATGAATCTGCCTTGGGTGGAGAAAATTCGCCGTGCAGACCGCGACAACACCATCGATATCTATATCTCTGAAGACCACGATGACGTGTTGGCCGATGGTGTATGGCAGCAATTCTTTACGGAACGTCCAAAGGTGCTCACGATGGAGGAGAAGAAAGCGTGGATCGCACAAAACACGGGCGTCTGCCTCGGTTCTGACGCCTTCTTCCCGTTTGGCGACAACATCGAACGTGCCCACAAGAGCGGTGTCGCTTATGTTGCTCAGGCAGGAGGAAGCGTACGTGACGACCATGTCATCGCCACCTGCGATAAATATGGCATCGCCATGGCTTTCACTGGCATCCGCTTGTTCCATCATTAAATAGATGAATATCACTTACTTAGTCTTAGTAATGGTGGAAGAATAAGTTGAGCAATTTTGACAGGCATAAGGAATAACTCCTTACTCCACAAAATTCGTCAAACTAATTTTTACCATTACTTATTTCAAATAAAACACATGGCAACCGACAATTCAACAACAGCAACAACCCTTGTGCCACATCGCAAGGCCTCAGACGAAGAAGTTTCCCAGGCCATGACCACAGGCATCGTTTTCAAAGGTTCAAAAATGAGAGGGCCTGCACCGGCTGCTGGTGTAAAAACGAAAGCAAAAAAGAAAGGCTATGTGACAGGAGCCCATGGTTCGGGCGCAGCCAGGAAAAAGGCTGATATCAGAACACGGCGGGCCAACAGGCATAAGAAGTAGTATTTTGAGTAATGGTGAAAAACAACTTGACCAATTTTGTGGAGTAAGGATTTATTTCTTATGCCCTGTATTTTTGTTTGTCAACTTATACATTTACCATTACTGATTCTAAATCAACAAAAAAGTTTCCGAAACGTTGCAACAGCGTTTCGGAAACTTTTTTTGTAAGCAGTGGTCGGATTATTTTTCGCAACGTCCTCTCGTGTGCATTTGCTTAAGAGAAACGAGTGGTTGGCCCTGCGTGGCGCTTTAAACGGAGAACTGCTTTGCCGTCCTCGCTCATCTTCCGAACTGACGACCAGTTCCAGAAACGTTGCCGTTTTCAGAACCGCGTGACGGACGGCTGTTGGAGCGGTCTCGTGAAGGGCGGTAGTTGCTTCCCCCAGGATTGCTGTAGCTGCCGTCGTTCCTGCTTGGTCTGTCGTTTCTGCTTGGCCTGTCATTTCTGTTTGGCTTGTCATTGCGGTTTCCCTGCCCCGGCGTGTATCCGCCTGCTGGTCGTCCCGTTTCGCCTCTCCCCGGCCTTTCTGGTCGCGGGGCATACCCTGGTCGGTAATTGTCGTTGGGCTTTTCTGGACGGTATCCTCTGTTGGGGCGTCCCGGTTCCGGGCGGCGGATGGGGCGTGCGCCCGGAATGTTGTCTCTCATGCCGCGTCCTGGGCGGAAATTATATCTGCGATAAGGGCTGATGTCATTATGTCCCCTGCGTGTCCACATGCCGCCGCGGTAACTGATGTAGATGGCTGGACGTTCGAAATAGTAGTAGCCCCGCCGATAGTGGTCGCAGACAGGGAAATACCATGCGTATCTCAGCCAGCGCACAGGGCGGTAGAAATAGTCGAGCGATGAATAGAGGGCATATTGCCAGTCAAACAGGATGCAACGCAAATCGTCGTCCCGGTAACTCCAATAATAGCCGTAGCAGTCTGATGCTGTATTGATGCTCATCAAGTAGTCGAGATTGACGCGGTAAGCACAGTCGAATTGCGTCGGAGTGAGGTTCAGCTCATAGGCCATTTTGTCTGTCAAGAACCACGCCTCGCGTCTGGCTTGCTCATAGCTCATGGCCTTAATTCCGCCGGCCGTTGCCAGCGTCAGAATGAGAAGTAGTAACAATCGTTTCATGTCTTTTCTTTGAATTATGTCGTTTGTGACGGGCCTTTAGTAATGGTGAAAGAATAAGTTGACCAATTTTGACCTGTATTTTTGTTGGTTTTGGAATTTGGAAGAGGGAGCATAGCGGGCTAAGTGACCGATGACAAATTCCAAAAGCGGCAAAAAGACAGGGCATAAGAAATAACTCCTTACTCCACAAAATTGCTCAAGTTATTTTTTTACCATTACTTAAGCGTGAAGGCTAGGGCTTTTCTTTCCTTCGCTGTCAAGTGCCCTTGTTTTTTTGTTGCAATCATGTCGGGGCGGCTGATGGCCGTTTCGTTGTTTTCTGTTTGTCAGCTGGAACTATGTATGGCGCAAAACCCCAACGCGTTGAAAAGTTTTCAATTGCAAATTTCGTGAATTTGCCGAAACTGCCAAGGAAAAAACCTTATTTCTGCCAAATAATAAGGATTTTTGCAAGGTTTTAGATACGTTTTAACGAATTATCACCCTTGTCAATAGAGGGGAGGCGACATCCTTCGCCATGATTCGTTGCCCTGCCTCCCTTGTTCGGCATAGTGTGGCATGTCGCCAGTTTCCTCCTTCCGCTGGACACCTACATACAACAAGGCGTGTCCCCCTGTGTGTCATTTTGGCAGTCATTGTGCGCTGTTTGGTTCGCCTTTTAAGGTGACCATATATATTCGATTAAAATCCTTGTTTTGTAATATCTAACCTTGCAGAATGGCTTGTTAGCGGCTAAAAAACAATTAAGAATTTAGAACCGTGTTGGAAATTTCGTGTTTTGGCGGTACCTTTGCAAGTGATAAGAAGAAAAAAGGTTTTTATGAACCGCAGTTCGAAACGCGGGCTGCAAAAAAAGACGATTATGAAAGAAGAAAGAAAAAATGAAATCATGATGCTTAAATATAGCATCGATCGCTATCAAGCAATGGGCAACGGCCCGATGTGTCAACTTCTGAATCAGAAGATGAGAAAACTTCAGATGAAGGGTATGGCTTGCAACTGATGTAGCTTATGTAATAGGAATTTTGATTAAACAATTGGATAAAGAGTTGGGGACGTGTCATGGCAACGAAATGACACGTTCCCTTTTTATTGTACCTTCCTTCCGTCTTATAGCCGCTTCGTTTGAATGTTGGAAGGTTGGGAGGGGGTGGAAAAAAGCTTGGATAATGATTGTCTGCGCACGCGGGGGCAGACGCAACCGCGTCTGGGATGAGATGCAACCGCATCTGCACCGAGATGCGACCGCGTCTGCACCGAGGCACGTTCGCACGCGGGGCTGGGTTCGCCAAGAGTCAGTAGGGCACGGTTCGTCGACAAGCCAACCATACACGCCCTGCATGGCGGGGCAGAACGTGGTGTAGGGTTGCGATTTCAAAATATGGGGGCTGTGCAGCTTGTAAACTGGTTTTTAAAAATTTGAGTTGTCGTATTATTCTGTTCCTCCTATAAACTTGGGGAGAGACATCCCCTGCTCCCTGTTTTTTCGTGTAGGTGCAAAAAAAAATTGATTGTCTCCCGACAACCAATCTTCACTAACCTTAAATCTAATACCATGAAAAACAGTGCAAAAGTACATGAGATTCTCAAAACCTGCAAGCCATAGGACTGAAAACTTGCTTTTTTTAAAACTATTTTCTGTGGAAAAATGCTTTCTGGTAGGCAGCGGTGTCAAAAACGTGGAATAAGTAATGGTAAAAACGATTTGACCATTTTTTGGGGAGTAAGGTAGGGTATTCAAAATTTAGGAAAAATCAAGATTGGTAGAGAGGCGACAGCGCCCCTGAAAGATAGGGCGTCCAAAATTAAAATATCAAAGGTTAGCGGTAGCGCCCTCGCAGCGGAGATTTGCACAGGCCCACACAATCGTCTGTTGCGGCGCCAGCATTGTAGCTCACTTTGCTCGCAAAGTGAGGGCCACGAACACGTAGCGAACGTGGCCAACGCTCTGGGGCATAACTTTGTTGGATTTTCAGCCCGTGCTTGGTCACCACAATATTCGCCCCCTCACTTTGCGAGCAAAGTGAGCTACAGTGCTTCGCCCCAGGCCTCCACCAAATGTTCGCGCGGTGCCCCTTGCAGCGATGCCGCACTCGCTATGTTATTTGGTTCAAAACCGCGCAGATATTTTTTGTATTTTGAACACACTTACCTGAAAGAATAGTCAATCCTCAGCTCAGGACAACGCACTGGGTATCAGTGTATAAACGCCTGCGTCCTGTAAGGTAGGGCGTTCAAAATTGAAATATTAAGTTGGTGGAGATTGTGCGGAAAAGCCCTTTATAAGTATGGCGTATCTTTGATAGAAACAAACATTGACAGAAACGGCAACATCGTGGAGAGAAATGCCTCGCCTGCCGCTGCAAAGATTGACGAACTTCTGAATAGGCCTTTTCATAAAGGTCTGCCCTGGCAGGCGTGCAAGTCATTGGTCCGTCGCTCGCTGCCCTCCCTGTGCCTGCCACGGCAGGGCAGGGAGGGCAGAGGTGGGCATGAGCTGTGAATCCGTTTGATTTGCAAAGTTGATTGAGAAAGAATGCGATGAAGAAAGGCTGGTTGGCGCAAAACAAGGGAATTTGCTCGTTTTATTCCAATTTTTAAAGTATCTTTGCAGCGAACAACGAGAAAACAATATATGATTCAACAAGCACTTTTCCCCGACTTCGTTTTTGAGGCGAGTTGGGAAGTATGCAACAAGGTGGGAGGCATTTATACTGTGTTGTCCTCCCGCGCAAATACCCTCTGTGAAAAACTGGCCGATAACCTTTGTTTTATCGGTCCTGATTTGCAAGAAGAAAATCCGCTATTTATTGAAGAGAAAAAGCTGTTTCCAAAATGGCAAAAAGCTCTGAAGGAGGCTGGCCTAATCGTGCGCATCGGCCGTTGGGATGTTCCTGGAAAGCCAGTGGCGCTGCTGGTTGATTTCAAACCGCTTTTTGCGGAAAAAGATGCCATCTATCAGGCAGCTTGGGATTATTTTCAGGTGGATTCGCTTCATGCTTATGGCGATTATGACGAGGCTTCGATGTTTTCGGTTGCAGCCGGACGTGTTGCGGAATGTCTCTGCGGAAAATGCCTGCCTTCAGATGCCAAGATAGTTTACCAAGCGCATGAATGGATGAGCGGCATGGGCATGATGTTCCTGAAAAAAGCCCAACCGCGCGTTGCAACGATTTTTACGACACATGCAACAAGCATCGGGCGCTCCATAGCTGGAAACAATAAGTTGCTATATAAATATTTTGAAGGATATAACGGCGACCAGATGGCTTCGGAGCTGAGTATGGAGTCGAAACATAGCGTGGAGAAGCAATCGGCATTCCGTGCAGACTGTTTTACCACGGTCAGTGCGTTTACGGCGCGTGAATGCACCCAACTGCTCGACAAAAGCGTTGACTGCGTGCTCCCCAACGGATTTGAAGACGACTTTGTGCCGAAGGGAGCCTCGTTCTCCGCAAAGCGCCGTGCTGCCCGCAAGATGATTCTCAAAGTGGCCGAGGCGCTGACTGGCGAGAAGATGGACGACGAAACGCTGATTGTTTCAACAAGCGGAAGAAACGACTTCCGCTGCAAAGGTTTCGATGTCTATCTTGAAGCCATGGCGCAACTGAATGCCCGTTTGAAAAGCAAGCAGGGCGAAGAGCAACGGGGAGAATGCGCAACAAAGGTGTTGGCGCTGATTGAAGTGCCGTGCTGGATGCTCGGTCCGCGTGAAGACCTGTTGCAGCGCATGAAGGAAAAGAAACTGCCAGAAGGGGCGCTGCCCAATCCGATGATCACGCACGACCTGCATAACCTCAACGAAGACCGCATTCTCTGCATGATCAAGCAACTGGGACTTTTGAATTCTGCTTCAGACGCCGTGAAGGTCATTTTGATTCCTTCTTATCTGGAAGGAAACGACGGTATATTCAACAAACCATATTATGACCTCCTGACGGCCAACGACCTCTGCATCTATCCTTCATATTATGAACCGTGGGGATACACGCCGCTTGAAAGTTGTGCCTTCAACACGCCTTGCATCACGACCGACCTCTCTGGATTCGGACAGTGGGTAGATGACGTGCTCAAGCATCGCGGAGCCCTGGAAGACGGTGTCAGCGTCATTCATCGCGATGATGACAATTATTATGAGTCGGCACGCCAGATCAGCGTTGACGTGGAGCATCTCCTGCAGATGCCAGTCAAGGAGCGCACTGCCATTCGGCGATCGGCTGCCCAATTGGCCCAAAAGGCCCAGTGGAAGCATTTCATCAAGTTTTATTACCAAGCTTATGATATGGCACTCGGAAAGTGCCGTTGTGGTAATCCAGAATAAACCATTACCTTAGGCCGCGGCTCGCTTTTGAAAGCCCCAAGTGCTTGTCAACCCCGAGTTCAGAATGTGGGGAATTCTGACACACGGAATGTCTCGACCGTCTGAAGAAAAATAATTAGTATAAAAATATAAGAATTCATGAACGTAAAAGTAAGCAATGCAAACACGCCAGTTTGGAAGACTGTGACTGTCAAAAGCCACATTCCAGAACCGTTGAAGAAACTCGACGAGTTGGCACACAACCTTTGGTGGGCTTGGAACAACGAGGCCACCGCTCTGTTCAGCAGTCTTGACAAAGATTTGTGGCGGAAGGTTGACAAAAATCCAATTGAACTTCTGACGCACATTTCCTATAAGCGCCTGAAGGAAATAGCCTCCGACGAGGAGTTCTTGGCACGCATGGACAAGGTCTACACCAGTTTCCGTCAATACATGGACGTCAAGCCAGATGCCAAGCGCCCCTCTGTGGCCTATCTCTGCATGGAATATGGCATCAACCACGTGTTGAAAATCTATTCCGGCGGTCTTGGCATCTTGGCTGGCGACTATCTGAAGGAAGCATCAGACAGCAATGTCGACATGTGTGCCGTTGGTTTCCTGTATCGCTATGGTTATTTCACCCAGTCGCTCTCAATGGACGGCCAGCAGATTTCCAACTACGATACCCAGGATTTCGACCGTCTGCCAATTGAGCGTGTGCTCGATGAAAACGGCAACCAAGTCATCGTCGATGTGCCCTTCCCAAACTATCAGGTTCATGCAGCCGTTTGGCGTGCCAACGTGGGCCGCATCAGCCTCTATTTGCTCGACACAGACAACGACCTCAACTCTCAATACGACCGCAACATCACCCACTCCCTCTATGGCGGAGATTGGGAAAACCGTTTGAAGCAAGAATATCTGCTCGGTATCGGCGGTATCCTGGCTTTGAAGAAGTTGGGCATCACGAAAGACGTTTACCACTGCAATGAAGGTCATGCCGCCTTGTGCAACGTGCAGCGTTTGGTTGACTACGTTGAAAGCGGACTGAATTTTGACGAAGCTCTTGAATTGGTGCGTGCAAGCTCTCTCTACACCGTCCACACGCCAGTGCCTGCTGGCCACGACTACTTCGACGAAGGCTTGTTTGGCAAATATATGGGCTCTTTCCCCGGACGCCTCGGCATCTCATGGGACGACTTCATGGGCCTTGGCCGCACAAACCCCAGCGACCACGGCGAAAAGTTTTGCATGTCGACCTTCTTGTGCAAGACCTGCCAGGAAGTCAACGGCGTCAGCTGGTTACACGGAAAAGTGAGTCAGCAGATGTTTAAAGGCATCTGGCCAGGTTATCTGCCCGACGAAAACCGTCCAGACCATGAGTTCCGCACCCACGACGAATGGTATGACCTCTATCAAGATCACAGCGAAGAAAGCCACGTTGGCTACGTAACAAACGGCGTTCACCTCCCGACTTGGACTGCCAAGGAATGGAAGGAAGTCTATGGAAAATATTTCGACAAGAATTTCCTCAACGACCAGAGCAACGCAAGCATTTGGGAGAAGATTTACGATGTGCCCGACGATGTCGTTTGGAAAACTCGCATGAAGCTGAAGGTGAAACTCATTGACTACATCCGCGAGCGTTTCCGCGACAACTGGCTCAAGAATCAGGGCGACCCTTCGCGTGTCGTTTCTTTGCTCGACAAAATCAATCCAAACGCCCTCTTGATTGGTTTCGCCCGTCGTTTCGCAACCTACAAGCGTGCCCACCTGCTCTTCTCTGACTTAGATCGTTTGGCCAAGATTGTCAATAATCCCGACTATCCTGTGCAGTTCATCTTCGCTGGCAAGGCCCACCCCGCTGACGGAGCTGGACAGGGATTAATCAAGCGTATTTTTGAGATTTCCCAGCGTCCTGAGTTCATCGGTAAGATTCTTTTCGTTGAGAACTACGACATGCAGTTGGCCCGCCGCCTTGTTTCAGGTGTTGACATCTGGATGAACACACCGACACGTCCGCTTGAAGCTTCCGGCACATCTGGTGAGAAAGCATTGATGAACGGCGTTGTCAATCTCTCCGTGCTCGACGGCTGGTGGTATGAAGGTTATCGTGAAGGTGCTGGATGGGCATTGACCGACAAACGCACCTATCAGAACCAGGGACATCAAGATAAGCTCGATGCCTGGACGATTTATTCTATGTTAGAGCAAGAAATCATTCCGCTCTATTACGCACGCAACCGTAAGGGATACAGCGAAAACTGGGTTCACACCGTGAAGAACTCCATCGCGCAGATTGCTCCTTTCTACACGATGAAGCGTCAGCTCGACGACTATTACGACCGCTTCTATTGCAAGGAAGCCGCTCGCTTCAAGGTGCTCAGCGCCGACAACAACAAGAAGGCAAAAGAGATTGCCGCATGGAAGCAGAGCGTTGCAGAACGTTGGGACAGCATCCGCGTGGTTTCGACAACCCGCAGCGAGAATCTCACCAACGGCAACCTCATTAGCGACAAGGAATTTTCTGTGACCCACGTTGTTGACGAGCAGGGCCTCGACAACGCAATCGGTATTGACCTCGTTGCCATGACGTCTGGAAACGACGGCAAGGACAGCATCTATCAGGTTTATCCGATGGAGGTGACGAAGCACGAAGGCAACCTTTACACCTTCGAACTGAAAACGAGCATTGACCTTGCTGGTTCCTTCAAGGTGGCCTACCGTATGTATCCGAAAAACAAGGATTTGGCAGACCGTCAAGACCTTTGCTATGTTCGCTGGTTTAATTAACAAAACTGCATAATGAAAGAGGAGTGCTAAAAGGCTGATGTCTTTTGGCACTCCTCTTTTTATAAGATGTCGTGAAACGGGGGGCGGTGATTATGTAACGGAATGTCTGGTTGAGACGTTAGGCTTTTCTGTGTCCCCTCTCATCAGATACTGTCAGAAAAATAGCTCTTTGGCAACTGTCGGCAGTTGTAGGTTGACGCCATTACTTCACCGTATGCCCCTGCGGAACGAAAGGCTATCAAGTCGCCTCTTTGGCAAAGCGGAAGCTGGATGTCTTTTCCAAAAACATCGCTGCTTTCGCAGATGGGGCCAACGACATCGTATGTGTCGCATGGCGCGTTGCTTGCTGCTGAAAGGTTTTCTATAAAATGGTGGGCGCCATACATTGCGGGGCGAATGAGTTCCGTGAACCCAGCATCTGCAATCACAAATTTCTTGCTGTGTCCGTGTTTGACGTACAACGTCTTGGCTATGAGTGTTCCGCATTGTGCAACGATGGAACGCCCCAATTCGAAGTGGAGAGATTGACCGGGACGGAGTTTGAGGTGTTCGCCAAATATCTTGAAATAGGCGGCGAAAGCGGGGATGGGGTCAGCGTCGGGGGCTTCATAATTTATGCCGAGACCGCCGCCGACATTTATGGTGGCGCAGGAGATGTTGTTTCGCTCCAACTGGTCCTGTAATTCGTTGATGCGCTGGCACAGGGATTTGTAGACCTCTAAATGGAGTATCTGGCTGCCTATGTGGAAATGCAGGCCAGAGAAAATGATTGAGGGCAGGCTCTGTGCATGCTTGACGGCTGGAAGCAGGTCTTCCATGGCGATGCCGAATTTGTTTTCGTTCAGTCCTGTCGTGATTTTGGCATGGGTGTGTGCATCCACGTTGGGGTTGACGCGGAAGGCGATGGTGGCTTTGACACCGCGCGCTTTTGCCAATTGGCTGATGATGTCTAATTCTGGCAGGCTTTCTACGTTGAAGCAGGAGATGCCTTGCTCCAACGCCAGATTTATTTCCCAATCGCTTTTCCCGACTCCAGCAAAAACGATTTTATCTGCTGGGAAACCAGCGTCGACGGCTGCTTGGATTTCGCCTCCGCTCACGCAGTCGGCTCCCAAGCGGTTTTCAGAGATGATGGAGAGGATGTGTTTGTTGGCGTTGGCTTTTATGGCGTAGTGAACGTGGAAATTCTCATATCTTCCTGCTTCTTCCTTGACTGTTGCAATTGTTTTTTTCAGAAGGTCGAGGTTGTAATAGTAGAAGGGCGTTTTGATGGACTGGAAGCGCTGGATGGGGAAAATGGTTGGATGGTTCATCTTTTTGGTTTTATTGGGTGTATATTAATAAATCGAATAGCATGAAATTTCATACTATTCGATTTGAAGGATGCCAATTGGCGTTTGCTTTTTCGGAGTGGGGTTATTTGTTGAAAAGTTCGTCGCTCAATGCTTGGAGCGCGGCTTTCTTGTCGGATTCTCTTACAAGGAAGGAGATGTTGTGGTTGCTGCCGCCGTATGAAATCATGCGTAAGGGGATTTCTGAGAGCGCTTTTGCTGCCAGCGTTTCAAAGCCAACGTTGGTCCATCTCAAGTCGCCGACTACGCAGATGATACACATGTCGTTGTCCACTTCAACCGTGCCGTAGTGTTTCAGGTTTTCTAAAATCGGGTCCAGGTGTGCCGTGTTGTCGATGGTCAGCGATATTCCGACTTCCGAGGTAGTGACCAGGTCGATGCTTGTGTTATACGTATCAAAAATTTCAAAGACTTTGCGGAGGAAGCCTGCCTGCAATAGCATTCTACTTGAAACAATCTTGATGGCCGTGATGTTGTCTTTGGCAGCGACGGCCTTGATGGTGCCGTAGGTCATGTCGTTGTTGATGAGGGTGCCGGGTGCTTTGGGGTCCATCGTGTTGAGGAGTCTGACGGGGACTCCAGCATAGCGTGCTGGCTGGATGCATGTGGGGTGGAGGATTTTTGCTCCGAAATAGGCCAGTTCGGCTGCTTCTTCAAAATTGAGCTGACGGACTGGCGATGTTCCGTTGACGATGCGGGGGTCGTTGTTGTGCATGCCGTCGATGTCTGTCCAAATCTGGATTTCGCTGGCCTGGAGGGTTGCACCAATTAGGCAGGCCGTGTAGTCGGAGCCGCCACGCTGAAGGTTGTCGACTTCTCCGTTGTGGTTCAGGCAGATGAATCCCTGCGTGATATAGAGGTCGAAGTTTGCGTGTTTTCTCAGATAAGCCGATAAGTGTTCTTGGATGTGCGTCATGTCTGGCTCGCCCATTTCATCGAGACGCATGTATTCAAACGCCGGGATGAGGTGTACTTTGACACCCTGCTCCATAAGGAAATTTGTCACCATGTTGGTGCTCATGATTTCCCCTTGGGCCAGGATGGCCTTCGATGTTGTTTCGCTGAAATCGACCGTTTGGAATGAATGGAGATATGAGAACACCGAGTTCAGAAGCTGTTTGGTCTTTTCAGCCATTTCTTCAGTTTCATAGAGCTCTTCTACATGTTTCATGTAGGTTCTGCGCAACTTGTTGATGACGTTGTTGGCGGCTTCTGCATTTTTTTTCTGAAAATAGTCTGCAATTTCAACCAAAGTGTTGGTTGTTCCAGACATGGCTGAGAGGACAACGATTTTTTTCTGTCCGTCTGTGATCAATTTGCACACGTCTTTCATGCGCTGTGGGGAACCGACGGAAGTGCCTCCGAATTTCAATATTTTCATAAGTGTTTGCTTTTGGTGAATTTTTATAAACTTGGTTGGGAGCCTTAGCAAGGGGTGAAAGAATAAGTTGAGCAATTTTGACAAGGCATAAGTCAGTCAGCCTGCAGCGCATCAACATGGTATTCAGTTTGATTGTCTTCCGAGTTTTCATCTGTGTCTTTGGGGGTGCTACGATAGGAACCGGTCGTGTCGTGGATTTTTCCTGATGCACATTTATAGACGATGCCTGGGAAGTCTTTCAGCAATTGCAGATTGTGGGTGACCATCACGACGGCAGTGCCTTGTTCGCAGATTCTTTTCAGCAGTTGCATGATTTGCGTGCTGCTTTCATGATCGAGGTTGCCCGTCGGTTCGTCTGCCAAGATGATTTTCGGCTTGTTGATTAAAGCGCGGGCAATTGCGATACATTGTTGTTCTCCGCCAGAGAGCTGGTGGGGGAATGAAGTGGTTTTGTCTTTCATGCCCACTTCATCAAGCACCTCCAATATGCGTTTGTGGCGTGCCTGCTTCTTTTTCCAGCCGGTGGCTTTCAGCACGAAGTCGATGTTGCCGAACACCGTGTAATCCCGAAGCAACTGGAAATCCTGAAAAACAATGCCGAGTTGTCGTCGCAGTGCTGGCAAATGTTTTCGTCGCAGTTGGTGTAGGTCGGTTCCCAAAATCGTTGCCTCGCCCTCTCCTGCAACGGGCAATTCTCCGTAGAGCGTTTTCAGCAAAGAGCTCTTGCCTGAGCCGACATGCCCGATGATGTAGACAAACTCTCCTTCTGAAACGTGAAAGTCAACATCGCTCAGCAGTGTTTTCTCTGTTACAGCAATGGTGGCGTTTGATAAATTTATAAGCATATTAAGTGGTTATTCAAAATTATTTTATACTATCCATGCAGGGTTAAAAAGATGGTAGTCGATAAGGGCGCGGCCGTTGTTGGATGCTTCCTAATGGATTGTCGGAGGGGATTTCTTGAATCTTTCCTCTTAGTAATGGCATTCTTAATCTAATTTCAATACAGCGAGGAAGGCTTTCTGCGGCACTTGCACGTTGCCGATTTCCTTCATGCGCTTTTTGCCTCGTTTTTGCTTCTCGAGCAGTTTTCTCTTACGGCTGATGTCGCCGCCGTAGCATTTAGCTGTGACGTCTTTTCTCACCTGTTTGACGGTTTCACGCGCAACAATCTTTGCGCCGATGGCGGCTTGTATGGCAATGTCAAACTGCTGGCGGGGCAGCAGTTCTTTCAGTTTTTCACACATGCGTCTTCCGAAGTAGACAGCATTGTCAACGTGTGTCAGCGTTGAAAGCGCGTCGACAGGTTCGCCGTTGAGCAAGATGTCGAGCTTGACAAGTTTTGACGGACGGAACTCAATGGGGTGGTAGTCGAAGGAAGCATATCCTTTCGACAGAGATTTCAGTTTGTCGTAGAAGTCGATTACGATTTCGGCCAACGGCATGTCGTAATAGAGTTCAACGCGGTCTCCCGAGACATATTCTTGCTTGATCAGTTCGCCGCGTTTGCCCAAACAGAGCGTCATGATATTTCCGATGTAGTCTGTTCGGGTGATGATGGAGGCTCTGATGTATGGTTCCTCAATATGATCAATCTCCGTTGCCTCAGGCATGCCGGCAGGATTGTGCACCTCCTTCATCTCTCCGTGTTTGTCAAAGATGTGGTAGGAAACGTTGGGGACCGTTGTGATGACGTTCATGTTGAACTCACGGTCAAGGCGTTCCTGAACGATTTCCATGTGGAGCAGACCGAGGAAGCCGCAGCGGAAACCAAAGCCGAGGGCTACGGACGACTCGGGCTGGAATGTTAGGGAAGCATCGTTCAACTGCAATTTTTCGAGACTGGCACGGAGTTGTTCGAAATCTTCTGTCTCAATCGGATAAACGCCTGCAAAGACCATCGGCTTGACTTCTTCAAATCCATCAATGGCTTTGCCGCAAGGGCGTTCGGTGTGTGTGATGGTGTCGCCCACTTTCACTTCGGTGGCGGTTTTGATGCCGCTGACGATGTAGCCTACATCGCCGCAGTGCAGAATTTTGCGTGGCGACAGGTCCATTTTCAATACGCCGATTTCATCTGCGTTATAGCGCTTTTGCGTGTTGACAAACAAAACGTCGTCGCCTTGCTTGATGGAGCCGTTTACAATCTTAAAATAGGCGATGATGCCTCTGAAGGGGTTGAACACAGAGTCGAAAATCAGGGCCTGCAATGGAGCAGACTCGTCGCCAACGGGAGCGGGGATGTGGTCGACAACAGCGTTGAGAATGTCTTCTACGCCCATACCGGTTTTGCCGGAGGCGCGGATGATTTCCTCACGCTTGCACCCGAGCAAATCTATGATTTCGTCTTCAACTTCTTCTGGCATTGAGTTGGGCATGTCGCATTTGTTGAGAACGGGAATGATTTCCAAGTTGTGCTCAATGGCCATGTAGAGGTTGGAGATGGTCTGTGCCTGAACGCCTTGCGTGGAGTCGACCACGAGAAGGCATCCTTCGCAGGCGGCAATGCTTCGCGACACTTCGTAGGAAAAGTCAACGTGTCCCGGAGTGTCGATGAGGTTAAGACGGTATGTTTCGCCACCACGGTTGTATTCCATTTGAATGGCATGACTTTTAATCGTGATGCCTCGCTCACGCTCCAAGTCCATGTTGTCGAGCATCTGCCCTTCTGTTACTTGAATCGTTTTGGTGTATTCAAGCAGGCGGTCGGCGAGGGTGCTCTTGCCATGGTCAATGTGGGCTATGATACAGAAATTGCGTATATTCTTCATGAAATTATCTATACTTGTTTGGTGGTGATGTTTAGACTATATGTGTTATAGTTCGCGGATAATCATTTGAAAATCAAGATTGGTTATGGCCGATGGATTGTTGGGGGAATGGCTGGGGAATGGATGACGTGAGCCTCTTTTGCTGGCTGACGGCAGAGTCGTGGTTGGCCAATGCCAGGGGCTTTATCCTCCTCAAAATTTTTCAGCCGCTTCGAAGCTGACAGCGTGTGCCAGGTCCTTCTCGGAAAGAAGTACTTCTGACGGGTCGTTGATGGGCCATTCAATGCCAATGGAAGGGTCATCAAAGCGAATGGAGCATTCTGCCTCAGGCGCGTAGCGGTTGTCAACCTTATAGGTGAATACTACTTTTGGCGAAAGAACCTGGAATCCGTGGGCAAAGCCTCTTGGGATAAACAACTGTCGCTTGTTGTCTTCGCTCAGTTCCACTATGACATGTTTTCCGAAAGTAGGGGAGTCTTTTCGCAGGTCCACTGCAACGTCGACGACAGTTCCCTGTAACACTCTGACGAGTTTCGCTTGCGAGAGTTCGCCCTTCTGGTAATGTAATCCGCGCAGTACGCCGCGCGAAGAAAGCGACTGGTTGTCTTGCACAAAATGCACCTTGCGGCCGATGTGCTGGTTGAAATCTTCTTCACGCCATGTTTCCATAAAATAGCCACGTGCATCTTCAAATACGCGCGGTTCCAAAACCCATACGTCTGGTATTGAAGTTTCTATATATTTCATTGCTTTTCTTTTTTGAATGGCAAACGGGGGGGGAAGTAATGGTAAGAAGGTGTTCAAAATCTTTCATCATTACTAAGTGGATGAGCTCGATTGCCTTGTGATCTAATAATATAGGTAATATAGGGGGTGTTTATTGCTCAGAAAGAGATGCTATGTGGAGCGAATCCCCGTCTTTGTCTGGCTCAAGACAAATGCAGTCGTTCAATTTCCTTCCCGACATAATGGCTTCACACAGCACGGTTTCCACATGCTCTGTTATGGAACGCTTTAAGGAACGTGCACCGTAGTTGGGCTGGAAGCCATGTTCAACAAGAAAATCAATGAGCGCATCGTTGACATTGACGTGGTATCCCTTTGCGGCCAGACGTTCGTTTAGTTCGGAAAGTTGCAATTTGCATATTTTCCGTGCGTCATCTTTCGTGAGCGAGTTGAAGTATATCACGTCGTCCAGTCGGTTGAGAAATTCTGGAGAGAATTGCCGTTTCAGAGCCTTCTGGATGATACCTTCTGCCATTTTGGGATTTTCCTGTTGCGCGTTGAAGCCTATTCCTGTGCTTGATTCTCCTAGTTGTCGCGTGCCGACATTCGATGTCATGACAATAATGGTGTTGCGGAAATCTACTGTGACGCCGTTGCCGTCTGTCATTCTTCCTTCGTCCATGACTTGGAGCAGGATGTTGAACACATCAGAGTGGGCCTTTTCTATTTCGTCGAGGAGAACAACGGAGTAGGGGTGTCTCCGCACCCGTTCTGTCAGCTGCCCACCTTCTTCATAGCCAATATATCCCGGAGGAGCACCTATCAGTCGGCTTGTGTTGTATTTCTCGCCATATTCGCTCATGTCAATACGAATCAGTGAATCGTCGTTGTCGAACATACATTTAGAGAGGCATTTGACCAGGTGGGTTTTCCCGACACCTGTTGGGCCGACAAACAAGAAGGTGCCTATTGGTCTGTTGGGCCTCTTTAAGCCGAGGCGGTTCATGGTAATGGCACGCGTCAGTTTCCCGATAGCTTCGTCTTGCGAGATGACCTGACTGGCAAGAACCGTCTTCATTGTTCGGAGGCGCTCGTTTTCATCCTGCATCACCCTGCCGACCGGAATGCCAGTCAGTTTGGAAATAATGTGCGCCACGTCATCTTCTCCCACAGTGATGCTGGATTCGTTTTGTCTTTCAGTCCATTCTTTCGTCATGCGTTTGAGTTCCTCCGTGCAGTCGGCAACGGCATCCCGCAGGCGTGCCGCCAATTCGTAGTCTTGGTTGTTTGCCGCTTCGTTTTTCTGCTCTTTCAGGTTCTCAATTTCTGTCTCTTTGTCCTTGATTTCCTTGGACACGGAATTTCTGGTCAGCCTCGCATAGCTGCCTGTTTCATCCATGGCGTCAATGGCCTTGTCTGGGAAAAAACGGTCGGTCACGTATCGCTCTGTCAGGTTGACACATGCTTCCAGGGCCTTGTCGGTGTATGATACCCCGTGGTGGGCTTCGTAGCAGGCGCGGAGGTTTTTGAGAATCTGTAGCGTCTGCTCTTTTGTTGAGGGTTCAAGCATCACCTTTTGAAAGCGTCTTTCCAGCGCTCCGTCTTTTTCAATCGTCTTGCGGTATTCATCGATTGTGGTTGCGCCGATACATTGAATCTCACCGCGTGCCAGAGCTGGTTTGAGCATATTGGCAGCATCGAGTGACCCTATAGTAGAACCAGCTCCGATTATGGTGTGTATCTCGTCGACAAACAGGATGATTTCGGGATGGGCCTTTAGCTCTTCAATGATATTTTTTATCCTGTTTTCAAATTGTCCGCGAAACTGTGTCCCAGCAACGATGGAAGCCATGTCAAGCGACAGTATGCGCTTGTCTTGTAGCGTGTATGGCACCTGATGCTTGACAATCATTTGTGCCAACCCTTCAACAACTGCGCTTTTGCCAACTCCTGGCAGCCCTATTAAAATGGGGTTGTTTTTCTTTCGTCGGCAAAGAATCTGGGCAATTCGCTGCATTTCGTCTTCGCGTCCCACAACGGGATCCAAGCCTCCGTTTTCAGCTTTGGCTGTCAGGTCGGTGCTGAAGCAGTCCATGACGGGGGTATTGGAGTTGCTGCGTTTCTTTTCAGGCTTATTGAATATTGGCTTGTTGTTTACTTCGTCTGGCGACATCAGTTCGCCGTCAACAGGTTCAAACACATCCAGTGCGTTCGGAATGGCCTTGATTTTTCTTTCAACCTTTTCGAGCGTGATGCCATACCCTGTTAGATATGTTTTTGCCTCGTTGTTGTGGTCATGAAGGATACTCAGCAACATGTGTTGCGGTTTCACTTCGCTGTCACCCATGCGTCTGGCCTCCATTTGTGCAAATCGTAGTAGGCGCCCGCCTTCAACGCTGATGGTTATTTCTTTAGGTGTTTGGTCCGTATTCCTGTTGCCGTTTTCCGTAAGGGGCTTGTCCGTTTTAAGCATCTCCTTGATGCTCGCCTCGCTGGAAAGTCCGTAATCACTCAGGATGTTGTAGGCAAATCCTTTAGACCTCAGAATCCCTATTAGGAAGCAAAGCGAGGGGATTTCTGATAATCCATATTCAAGTGCGGCATCTCTGCTTAGCCCAATCATTTTAATTAATTCGTCAGACCAATTGTTATTTTGCATGTAGCATCTTCTTATGTGGGGTTGTCTCTTTTTTAGGCAAAGTTAGTGTAAGGGAGTTGAAGGGCAAAGCAAAAAAGGATATTTTTGCAGTGTTAGGGTTGGATATGGTGTCTATTTTTGGTGTGTGTGTTGGGGAAAAGAGGCCCCACTTTTGGCAATTGGCAACATTTTTTCTGAATTACGTACGCCATGTTTTATGCCGAGCATACTTATTTCCACTGATAAAGCAATGTAAAACAAGCATTGCGAAGTCTTGCAGAGTTAATAAAGCGCAAATCAAGTGAATATGGCGAAACTTTTTTGCATAAACAAGTTTTAATGCGTAATTTTGTAGCTTGTAAGTTGTGTACAATCCAAATAGGACATTGAAATGACATCCGCGTTAGGCGTTATTGTCCAATTTAGAGTAATCGAATAAAAAACAATACATATTATATTATAGACAACATGAAAAAAATCGCTTATCTCGCTATTGCTTTAGCACTTTGTGCATGCAGTGGAAACAAGACGCAAATGCCTGCGGCAAGTAATGACTTTGCTGTAGAGACGGTTCAAGCAACTGATGCAACCTTGACCACCTCTTACCCGGCCACAATCAAGGGTGTTCAGGATATTGAAATCAGACCGAAAATTGCCGGCCATATAACCAAGGTCTTGGTTGATGAGGGAGACTTTGTGCGTGCTGGTCAGCCGTTGTTCTTGATTGATCGTGTGCAGTATGAAGCTATGGTAAAATCGGCGCAGGCCGCCATTAATGTTGTGCGCACCAATATTGCCACTCAGCAGTTGACGGTGAACAATAAAAAACAATTGCTCGACAAGCAGATTATCAGCAAATACGATTACGATGTGGCCAACAACCAGCTTCAGACGCTGAAGGCCCAGTTGGCCCAGTGTGAAGCATCGCTCGTGGAGGCCAAGAATAATTTGCGTTATTGCACCATCACCAGTCCTGCAGATGGTGTCATTGGAGCCATTCCTTATCGCGTGGGAAGCCTTGTAAACTCTTCTATGGCAGAACCGTTGACAACCGTGTCCAATATTTCCAAAGTGTATGCTTACTTCAGCATGACGGAGAAGCAGATGCTGGCTTTCACGAAGGGCAATGGCGGCATAAAGAGCGCCATGGATAGTATGCCTGCTGTTATGCTTGTTATGGCCGACGGCACCCAGTATGACAAGTCTGGTGCCATCACGGCCATTAGTGGCGTGATAGACCCCGCTACTGGTTCTGTTCAGGTTCGTGCCACATTCGATAATGCAGAACGCATTCTTCGTTCAGGCGGTACGGGCTCTGTTTTGATGCCGACGCGCGCTGCCGGTGCCATCCTTGTTCCGCAAAAGGCAACCTTTGAAATCCAGGATAAGAAATTTACATACGTTGTTGGCAGCGACAATGTCATCAAATCGCGCGAGATTCAGGTTCTTCCTCAGAACGACGGTACCAACTATGTCGTGACTGGTGGTCTGCGTCCAGGCGAACGCATCGTCGTTGACGGTGTCAACCAACTCAAAGACGGCCAGAAAATCAATCCTATCAGCAAGGCCCAGCTCGAGAAAAACAAGGCAAAGGCAAAAGCCGATTTGAAGGCTGGCAAGCTCCCTAACGAAGAATAAGAAAAAGAGAACACTTGTGTCGGGGAAACTCATCGGCGTGCCAATATTCTGAGACGTTCAAAAAAGAGCGTGCCAGTCGGGTTGGAGCGTTGATGAGTCAACACACAAGCCGTTATAAAGCATTATCAAAAAATCAGATATGAAACTTGATAGATTTATTAATCGCCCGGTGCTCTCAACGGTAATCTCTATCGTTATTGTCATCCTGGGTACTTTGGGATTGATTTCCCTGCCAATTACGCAGTATCCTGATATTGCGCCTCCAACGGTGCAGGTCAGCACCACCTATACGGGTGCTAACGCACAGACCGTGTTGAACTCTGTGATTGCCCCTCTTGAAGAGTCAATCAATGGTGTGGAAAACATGGACTATATGAGTTCAACCGCAACAAATACGGGTTCAGCCAGCATTCAGATCACTTTTAAACAGGGAACCGACCCCGATATGGCAGCAGTCAACGTGCAAAACCGTGTGGCCAAGGCCCAGGGTCTTCTTCCGGCAGAAGTGACCAAGGTCGGTGTCATCACACAGAAACGCCAGAGCTCAATGCTTGTCATCTTCTCAATTTCCGACACCTCTGGAAAATATGATGCGCAGTTCATAGAGAACTATGCTAAAATCAACATCATTCCCCAGGTGCAACGTATCCAGGGCGTGGGTGACGCGATGGTCATGGGTGCAGATTATGCCATGTGTATTTGGCTGAATTCCGAAAAAATGGCCGAACACCATCTGATGCCGAGCGACATCTCAGCCGCTTTGGCAGAACAGAACATCGAGGCCGCACCAGGTAACATCGGTGAGCGCCAAGGACAGACCTATCAATACACCTTGCGTTACAAAGGACGCTTGTCTGAGGTGCCTGAATTTGAAAACATCGTTCTCAAGGCAAATGCCGACGGAACGATTCTTCGCCTCAAGGACGTTGCCAAGGTTGAATTGGGCCGAAATACTTATTCATTCTCAGGCAAGGTAAACGGCAACCGTTCAGTGTCATGTATGATTTCTCAGATTGCAGGAACCAATGCAACGAAAATCGTACAGGATGTTGAAGCCTTGCTCGGCAAGTGTCAAACGGAGCTTCCAGACGGTTTGAAAATCTCTGTGGCACAGAGTGTCAACGACTTCCTCTTTGCTTCAATCCATGAAGTGTTCAAGACTCTACTTGAGGCCTTTATCTTGGTTTTCATCGTGGTGTTTATCTTCTTGCAGGATTTCCGCTCCACCTTGATTCCGACAATTGCCATCCCTGTCGCCTTAATCGGTACGTTCTTCGTGCTTAACCTCATTGGATTCTCTTTGAACCTTCTCACTCTTTCAGCCATGGTATTGGCCATTGCCATTGTGGTTGACGACGCCATAGTCGTTGTCGAGGGCGTTCATGCAAAGCTCGACCAGGGCTACACTTCAGCAAGAAAAGCCTCCATCGACGCTATGAGTGAACTGGGCGGCGCTTTGGTGTCCATCACCCTGGTCATGATGGCCGTGTTCATTCCAGTTAGTTTCATGTCGGGAACTTCTGGTACGTTCTATCGCCAGTTTGGTCTGACAATGGCCATCTCCATTGGTTTCTCCGCATTGAACGCCTTGACCCTTTCTCCAGCCTTGTGTGCCATCTTCTTGAAGCCACACAACAAGGAAACCAATCTCAAAGACCGCATGGGAGTTGCGATGAAGGAAGCTCGCACCACTATGGCCGGTCGCTACACCGAGGCCTTTTGCCGTCTCATCCACCCCTCAGTGACCGTGATTTTGATCGTCATCGGCGTGTTGGGCTTGATTTTCGGTGCTTTCAATTTTGAGTCACATCCAGTCATCGCCACAGCCTTCAGCGTCATCAGTGTCATCGCCTTGATCGGCATGAGTACGAAGAAATTCCAGAATGCCTTCAATCATGGCTACGACAACATCTTGAAGAAATATAAGAAACACGTGCTGCGCTTTATCAAGCGTCCTGTTCTCACCATAGCATTGGTCGTGGTCAGCATTGCCGGCCTCGTCACGCTGATGAACATCACTCCGACGGCCATGGTGCCTGCTGAAGACACTGGTACAATCATGGGCGTCGTGACCATGCCCCCAGGAACCTCTCAGGACCGCACAGAAGCCTATCTTGACCAGGTTGACAGCCTCGTGCGCTCTGTGCCTGCCGTTGAAAGCAGCACAGTCATTTCCGGCTACAGTTTCATCGGTGGCGAAGGCCCAAGTTACGGTTCGTTTATTATCAAATTGAAAGACTGGGATTTGCGTTCAATGAAAGAAAGTTCAACCGTTGTCTTCGCAAACCTTTTCCTCCGTTCTCGCAAGGTGTTCAAAGACGCTCAGGTGTTGTTCTTCCAGCCACCAATGATTACGGGATATGGTGCAACCAATGGTTTCACGCTCAACTTGCAAGACAGAACCGGTGGCGACTTGACGAATTTCTATGATGTGGCACAGGATTTCTTGGCCAAATTGAGAGAGCGTCCTGAAATCGAGTCAGCTCAGACCACCTTCAGCACCGCCTTCCCCCAATATCAGATAGACATTGACGCCGCCAAGTGTAAGCGTGCCGGTCTTTCTCCCAGCACTATCCTGAGTACGTTGCAGGGATATTATGGTGGTCTCTATGCCTCAAACTTCAACCGTTTCGGAAAAGTCTACCGCGTGATGATCCAGTCGGCCCAGAGCGAACGTAGCAACTATGAAAGCCTTTATAAAATAAAGGTCAGAAACGGCAGCGAGATGGCCCCCATCACCGAGTTCATCACATTGAAGAAAACCTACGGCCCCGACAATATCAACCGTTTCAACATGTACACTTCAATGTCTGTAAACGGTAACCCGGCTTCTGGATACACCTCAGGTCAGGCCATCAAGGCCATAGAAGAAGTTGCCGCCCAGAATCTCCCGCAAGGATATTCATTTGAGTTCTCTGGACAGACCCGTGAAGAGCAGGCGAATGCAGGTAGCACAACCGCCATCGTGTTCCTTCTCTGCTTCGTCTTCATCTA
The DNA here is from genome assembly GCA_900539625.1 of uncultured Prevotella sp. Taxonomy (GTDB): domain Bacteria; phylum Bacteroidota; class Bacteroidia; order Bacteroidales; family Bacteroidaceae; genus Alloprevotella. The sequence continues at coordinate 3,082 of UQCW01000012.1, read as the reverse complement.
TCTCCTGCTGTCGGCCCAATATGAGAGCTACGTTTTGCCGTGGGCCGTATTGCTCTCAGTGCCGTTTGGTTTGGCAGGCTCGTTCATTTTCATCCACATGATGGGAGGCATCAACTCCATCATTCCGATATTCAGTGAAGCCGCTAACAACATCTACGTGCAGATTGCCTTGATCATGTTGATTGGTTTGTTGGCCAAGAATGCCATCTTGATTGTTGAGTTTGCGCTCGACCGCCGCAAGATGGGCATGAGCATCTCTTGGGCGGCAGTTCTCGGTGCTGGTGCCCGTTTGCGTCCGATTTTGATGACTTCAATGGCTATGATCATTGGTCTGTTGCCTTTGATGTTCTCCTTTGGTGTTGGTGCAAACAGCAACCGCTCGTTGGGTACCACAGCCATCGGCGGTATGTTGATCGGTATGATCTGCCAGATATTCATCGTGCCCGCTCTGTTTGTCATCTTCCAGTATTTGCAGGAAAAGATTTCTCCGATGAAATGGGAGGACATTGACAACTCAGAAGCAAATGCTGATATCGAGCAATATAGCAAGTAAAAAGACACCTCCATATCGTCCCCTTGTCCAGCAACGCATACCATCACCGCCAGAAACGGTCGGCATCGTGCAAGACAAGAGGGAGGTATGAATAATTCTGAAACCAGAATCAGTTTCACAACAACAAATCAATGAAGAAACAAATATTATACATCATAGGATGTTCGGCCTTGCTCAGCAGTTGCCATATCTACAGCAATTATGAGCGCCCAGAAAACATCGTCAGCGACAGTCTCTATCGCGACACCACCGCGGCCTATGCTGTCTTGGCTTCCGATACGGCAAACTTCGGCAATATGCCTTGGCAAGAAGTCTTTTCCGAACCCCAGTTGCAGGCTCTCATTAATAAAGCCCTGGTGCAAAATGCCGATATTCGCACCGCCGATCTGACCATCCAGCAGGCAGAGGCCGCTTTGAAAGTTTCGCGTTTGGCTTACCTGCCCGCGTTGAATTTTGTGCCTCAGGCAACCGTCAGCAGCTTCGACGGTGCCAAAGCCACTCAGACCTATTCACTTCCCGTTCAGGCAAGTTGGCAAATCGACGTTTTTGGCTCAGTTCGCAACCAGAAGAAACAATATGAGATGCAGCTCGAGCAGAGCAAGGCATATAAGCAGGCGGCACGCACTGGCATCATCTCCGGAGTTGCAAACCTATATTACACGCTTCAGATGCTCGACGAACAGCTTGCAACCACCAATGCCACAATTGAAATCTGGAAGAAAAACGTTGATGCAATGGAAACCATGTTCAAGGTTGGAGGACTGACCAACTCTGCAGCGGTTTCCCAGGCAAGAGCCAATCTCTATCAGATTGAAAGCACAGTACCCACGCTTGAACAGAGCATTACTTCAGCAGAAAACTCCCTCTGCCTCCTCCTTCACGAAGCCCCACACCCCATCCAACGCGGCACATTCAGCGGAGCCAATTTCCCCGAGAAACTATCAGTGGGCGTACCCCTTCAGCTGTTGTCAAACCGTCCCGACGTGCGTGCGTCAGAAATGCAGTTGGCCTATGCCTTCTATGGCGTCAATGTGGCCCGCTCTTCTTTCTATCCGACCATCACGCTTTCTGGGACAGCCGGATGGACAAACAGCGGCGGCAAAGGAATCGTCAATCCCGCCAAGTTCTTGGCCTCTGCAGTCGGGTCTTTGGTCCAGCCGCTCTTCAACCGTGGTGCATTGATTGCCAACTTGAAAATTTCCAAAATGAAACAGGAGCAGGCCCTGATTAGCTTCGAGCAGTCTCTTCTCAAAGCTGGAAACGAGGTCAGCAATGCCCTGAGCAACTATCAGTCATACACCATTCAAGAAGCAGCACAGGCCAAACGTGTTGCCGAATTGGAAAAAGCCGTTGAAAGCACCAATTTCCTCTTCTCACACGGAAACACTACCAGCTACCTCGAAACATTGACAGCCCAGCAGAGCCTTCTTTCAGCCAAGCTGTCGTTAATCTCCAATAAGTTCGACAAGGTGCAGGCCACCATCTCCCTGTATCAGGCCCTTGGCGGTGGACGTTAAAACCAAAAGGCGCTGTTTGTCAGGGGTCGAGAGAAAAACGTCGTCCCGACAAACAGCCCCATAACCTAAACATACAACTTTAATATTATGATTAGTCCGTTAGCATACGTAGACCCTGAGGCAAAGTTGGGGAAAAACGTAGAAATCAAGCCATTCGCATATATTGAGAAAGATGTCGTGATTGGCGATAATTGCGTCATCATGCCGCATGTATCTGTTCTCTCTGGAACAACCATAGGAAACGATAACGTCATCTATCAGAACGCAGTAGTCGGAGCGAAACCACAGGATTTTCATTATGTGGAAGGCACGCCCACCCATGTAGAGATAGGCGACAACAATTGCATCCGTGAAAATGTCGTCATAGCAGGAAGCATCCATTCCGATAGAGCAACGCGTATCGGAAATGGCAATTTCCTTATGGACAAAGTTCATGTATGCCATGATGTTGTCATTGGCAGCCATTGCGTTGTTGGCATTGGTGTAAGCATAGCAGGCGAGTGCGTCATCGACGACTATTCCATACAGAGTAGCGGCGTGATAGTTCAGCAGCACGTCCGTGTGGGGCGTTTCTCATTGATGCAGAGCGGCTGCCGCGTTCAGAAGGACGTTCCTCCCTACATTGTTTTGGGTGGCAATCCAGCCTCCTATCATGGTGTCAATTCCGTCGTCTTGTCACATTTCAATACGTCAGAACGCGTGTTGCGCCACATTGCCAACACCTATCGTTTGATCTACACTTCAAACTTCTCTCTTGAGGATGCCATCATCAAGATTCCCGAGCAAATCCCGATGAGTGATGAGATTCAGAACATCCTTGATTTCATCAAGAACGCCAAGCACGGCATCGTTCGCCACATGAGTGAACATCATTGATAATCCTCATATAACGCAAGAAATCAGCCGTAACCATCCGAAAGCCCCCTTCTATTATAAAAAAACTCGCAAGTTCATCACTTGCGAGTTTTTTTATAATAGAAGGGAAGCATTTGCTTCATCTCCTCTTGACCAG
>UQCW01000011.1 GCA_900539625.1 uncultured Prevotella sp. | reverse complement strand
CTGGTCAAGAGGAGATGAAGCAAATGCTTCCCTTCTATTATAAAAAAACTCGCAAGTGATGAACTTGCGAGTTTTTTATTTAACAAGACGGGGGCTTTCGGATGGTTACTTATAAATAATAATCCTTGGTGAGTTCCGTATACTCTGGTGTTCTGCCATTATTCTCATCATTTATTGTTAGTTGAGAGAAAACAGGCATAGTTGCATTGATTCTGTTGATATAGTGCATCATAGTCCTTTTAGGTAGTCCGCCTTTCTTGGTAATGATGTCAGTTCTTCTAACCAGAGATAATTTTTTAAGCGTGCACAAATCACCAAAACGTTTTGCGTTTTGTGTTGGAAGTATTATTTGAAATGATGCACCAGGTCTCATCAATTCTATGCTTTTGGATATCAAGTCTTCAAAATGAAGGGAAGAAGCGTGTCTGGCCAATGAGCGTTTCATGTTGGGCGACAAGGTGTCTTCAACAAAGAAAGGAGGGTTGCTGATGATAGTGTCAAACCCCGTGGTATCTTCATATTTCAGAATATCTGCTCGCTTTATGGTTATGCACTTTGAGAAAGGCGAAGCTTCGGCATTTTCGCTTGCCTGTTCAGCGGCATTTGAATCTATGTCAATACCAACAACCTCAGCATTGCTTCTTTGGGCAACCATCAAGGCTATCAATCCAGTTCCACATCCTATATCCAATATTCTTTTTGAATTTTCCACGTCTGCCCATGCCCCAAGTAAAACGCCGTCGGTTCCGACTTTCATGGCGCAACGGTCATGGTAAACCCGAAATTGTTTGAACTCAAAGTAGTCCATATCTTAAGAAAGTTTTCGAGGCTGGAAACCTGTCAGGTGTGACCTGATTACAAATGGAAATATGAATCGTTTGACTTAATCCTCAATCAGTCCTTGTGCTTTCCACTCTGTAAGCAAATTATTTGCATCCGTCAAAGCCACGTCTTCCGTTACGTCATATTCGTCCAAGAGAAGCTTTGCCATAGCATTTGCATCAAAACTCTGCATTTTGCTGATAGCCTCCCAAATGTATGCAGCACTCTCATTGAGAGAGATAAGCTTGCTGAAATTCATGTTTTCTAAGCCTTCGGCGATAATTACTTTTTCGCCACAGATATCTCTAAGCTGGAATCCTTTGTTTATCTTCATAATATATATAATTATTCTTTAAATGTACAGACCAGTGTACTGAAGAGAAGAGGATATTGCAAACGAAAGCCTTTCGTGTCCTCTCTTTGCGGTTGATATTTCTGACAGTTACTTGCTATTCTTGAAAATGGTATGTCTAAATAGGAACAAGAAACATCTTCTCAGAAAAGAATTTCGTGGCCATAGGAAACTGTAGATTCTCCATTTCAAGGAGGACGTTGAAATTTCCTTGTTGCCGATTTGAAATGCTTTTGCAATGCCAATAACGTCACAATGCTTGCATGTTTCAGTTCCATATACATTGCCGTCTCCGCGTAAAACAAATAGTTTGTCATTCTTCTTTACGACTCTGTGAAGAACGTAAACCTGTTTTGAGACTTCGGCCAAAACAACATCTCCGATTTTTATTTCGCATGGCTTGACAGGTCCAATAACAACACAATCTCTGTCGTTTTCTAAAAATGGGCGCATACTGTATCCCCTGACACGAAAGGTTGTTGTTTTCCCCTCGTCAATGCACGACTTAATCATCGGGATAAACACCTTGTTTTCAATTTCTTTTGTCGCTATTTTAAGTGTAGACATATAGTAGATGGAAAACCTTGTTTCCTATTGAAAGGTATTATCGGTGGCAGATGTCCGCGCAATCGTTTTATAACACAACTGTGCTGCTTCTTTATCAGCTCTGCAGCGTAAAAAGTAAACAGGAACTTGCTTGACTACGTTTGAAATATTGGACAAGATAGCATCGTATGATTTTTTGTCCCAAATCATAGTGGAGCACGAAGAAAGTATTGAAGCAAAAGCCTTTATCTTCGGCTCCTCCTGTATTTCATTCTGAGGATGTTGTTGTAAACGTACAAATGCCCCTACTGGGAGTGATTTGTTGCGATAACAAGGCGTTTTGCCGCTCCAAGGTGTTCCGTAAACGATTATACGGCCATCAGGGTAAGAACGAACAGCAGGGTTGTCATCATTCAATAATTCGCTGTTTGCTATATATTTCAACCACAGTGAAGAGTGTGTACTCTTGCCTGTCCCGCTCTTTCCAAGGAAAAGATAGGCGAAGCCTTTATTTTCGGTGACAGAAGCATGCATTAGCAAAATCCCATATTTTGCAGCAGAAAAAGCAAAAGCAACCATTATGGCATTTCCAAGTCCAAAGCGTTGCATGGATTCATCACCAAATAGCGTTGCTTTGCATTTTGAAAAATCAGCATTGGCTCGAAGAGCACATGCAGGCTCTCTTTGCAAGTTTGATATTAATATTTTGTACTCACCATTAGAGTCCTTGGAGATGATATAAAAACTATCTCCACAATCGAAATCGCCCACAAATTCATTTTCGCTTGAGTATGTTTCGCAATCATTCCCCACAATCATGTTCATGATTCGTTCGTCATTGCTTAACGACTTTACGAAAAAGGGAGCATAGCTCGGCAATAGATAACGCGCGTCAGGAATGTCGGTGAAATTGAGGGTGAATCCCACATCTGCAACGCAAAACGACAAGGTGCTCATTTTATTCACTGTTGTTTTGTATTTGTTGTTGGCTTGAATTGAAACTCACTCTGACCTACATGCCCAACCTTGACAGATTTATTTTTTGACAGGTTTTTGGTGATGGCAATGAATTTCTTTTCAAGAGCATGTTTGTTGTCGGAGACGTAAACAGCACAAGTGAAATGCTTGTTATATTTGTGTTTCAGCGCCTGTTCAAATTCATGAGAATATTGACTTTGCATTTCTGCTAATCCCGTCTTCCTGTTGATAATTACTCCCTGGATTGGTTGAATCTCTGAGAGGTAAACAACGCTGTCTCCCAAACAAGTGGCATATCCAAATATATATCCCTCTTTTTCTTCGGTGATATTTCTTGCCTGTATTGCATTTGGCGAAATAACGGCGAGAAGGAAAAAGAGAAGAGCGATTCTAAGATAACGCTTCATGTTAAAGTGTAAGGTGAAGTTTTTTATAAGACTAAGGAACTGCAAATGGAAACGCAACATTTTAATAGATTATATTGCATATTCTTTTTGCAGCTCCTTAGCATCGTTTACAGTGATGTGATAATATTGTAATGGTAAAAAAGTAACTTGAACAATTTCTGAGAAATAAGGAACTATATACTTATACCCTCTCAAAATAGTTCAACCTATTATTCCCCAATTACTTATACTCTCATCTGTTACGCAGGAATTTTTATTTTTCGCTTGCGGCCTTGTTGGCTGCTTCAATCATGGCTTTGCTTGGCAGAATGTAGACTTCGACACGGCGATTCTGCTCTTTTCCTGCAGGCGTGCTGTTTGAACTGATTGGGCTTTCCTCTCCCAAACCGCTCAGTTCGCGAATTTGTGAGGATGTGACACCATTCAGGAGCAAGAAATCTCTAACGGAGCTTGCACGCATCAGAGAGAGTTGCTTGTTCTTTTCTTTGCTTTCTGCAGCTGTTGAGCCTCTCCAAGGATCATTGTCCGTGTATCCGTAGATGCAAAGATCCATGTCGCTGTCCAACCCCTTGGCAAATGTAGCCAAGTCGTTTTTGGCGCTTGAGTTGAGGACATATTTTCCTGTTGCAAAAAGGATTCCCGAAGGGAAGGTTGCCTTTACATACGAAATGCCATCATTTCCTTCGATGATTTCAGCTTTTGCGTTAGCAGCTTCAGCGGCTTTCTTCGCTTTATCCATTTTGTTGCCAATAATGACACCAGCACCGGCGCCCAAAGTTGTACCGATGGCAGCACCGATGGCAGCTCCTTTACCGCCACCAGCGAGTTGGCCGATAAGCGCTCCAAGTGCGCCGCCGCCACCGCCGCCAATAAGGCCGCCTTTGGCCGTGTTTGACATTGAGCAACCGCTTAAAAGCATGGCAGCACAGAGTGCGCCAATTGAAAATTTCATACCTTTCATAGATTCAATATTTTTGAAGTTATGCATAATCAGTTATACTGTCAACAATGAATTGGAGCGCCAAACAGCCCCTGTAATTCATATTATAACGGCAAAGGTACAAATTAATTTTATTTTTATCCGAAATATTTCCTTGAACCTGCGAATATTACATATTAAATCCCGCATTTGGAGTGTGCTGTTGAGTGGGGAATGAAAAAAATATTATTTGCTTTGTTGGGCAAAAAAAAATATATATATTTGCAGCAAGCATTAAAGTATACTATAAGTCAGTAGGCAGGTCGTAGTGTACTTGGTCGTAACAGGTGTCCTATAAATTACTATTAATAATAAGTTGCGTATGAAACAAAAATACTATACAATTATATTTATAGCCTTGCAGGTGTTGTTCATGTCAAGCGTGAGCGCTGCGCCATGTACAACCGCTGGTTCTTTTCCCATGGATGAAGTGTCGTTGGAAAAAGAGATAAGCATCAAAGTGTCAGGCAATGAAGTGAGAATATTGAATGCGTCTGGGAAAAAATTGGAAATTTATAGTGTTACAGGCAAGCGCATTTCAATTACATCGATAGACTCCAACGACAAAACCATAACATTGCCGACGGGGATGCGCGGAATCTATATACTCAAAGTTGATACGGTTACGAAACCGATTTCATTTAAATGAAAACCTTAATGGACATTCACTTACGTTATTTCTTTAACAAGGATTGCATAAGTGAATGTTTTTGAACATGTAAAACATAAAAAATCGAACCATGAACGAACGATTATTACCATCTGAACTCATAATAAATCCAGATGGAAGCTGTTTCCATCTTCATTTGCGTCCAGAACAGATTGCTGAAAAGATTATATTGGTGGGAGATCCGGGGCGCGTTGCCGTTGTCGCTTCACACTTTAGTGAAGTTGAGTGCGAAGTCTCTAATCGAGAATTTAAAACAGTTACAGGCACCTACAAAGGAAAAAGGTTATCCGTTATTTCAACAGGAATCGGATGCGACAATATAGATATTGTTATTAACGAAATAGATGCCTTGGCTAATATTGATTTTGAGACAAGGCAAATAAAGCCAGTCATTCGCTCTTTGGAAATAGTACGAATCGGTACATGTGGTGGCTTGCAGCCAGAAACTCCGGAGGGAACCTTTGTGGCCAGCGTCAAGAGTATTGGCTTCGATGGATTGTTGAATTTTTACGCCGGACGAGATGAGGTCTGCGATTTGCCTTTGGAACGGGAATTCTTAAAAGCAATGCAGTGGACTGGCAACCAATGTATCGCACACCCTTATGTGGCCGCTGCCAGTGGGGAACTCGTAGAGAGGATTGCGAAAGATGATATGGTGAGAGGCATAACAATTGCATGTGGCGGATTTTACGGACCTCAAGGCCGAAAATTGCGTGTGCCTTTGGCAGACCCGAAACAAAATGAAAAAATCGAGCGATTTGAGTTCGATGGCATGAAGATAACCAATTTCGAGATGGAAAGCAGTGCTGTTGCTGGACTGAGCCTTTTGATGGGACATAAAGCGCTAACATGCTGTATGGTTATAGCCAATCGTGTGGCTGGAAAAGCAAATGTCAATTACAAAGAATCAATAGATACCTTAATCACCAAAGTATTGGATAGAATCTAAGGTGTTCTGAATTTTGGAATTTCCCTTTTACAGTTAATTGTAAGTAGGCAAAAACAATAGGACATGAAATTTGGGAATTGTGTGATAAATTCGGCGTTTTGAAACTCGAAGATATCACACAATTGGCGTACAATATAAAAAATAGGCAATCATAGAATAAGACTAATTTATTTCTGCTAAATTTGCAGTAAGTAACAAACCGAATAAATCTTATGAATTTGGATATTTTGACCGCAGTATCTCCAATCGACGGAAGATACAGAAATAAGACAGAATTATTGGCTCCGTATTTTTCAGAATACGCATTGATGAAATATCGCATCAGAGTCGAAGTGGAGTATTTCATCACATTGTGTGAATTGCCATTGCCCCAATTGGAAGGCCTTGATCATGCAAAGTTTCCCCAGTTGAGAGGACTCTATGAAAACTTCTCTGAAGAAGATGCTGCCCGTGTGAAAGCAATCGAAAGCGTAACGAACCACGACGTGAAAGCCATTGAGTATTTCATAAAAGAAAAGCTTGATGTTTTCGGCGGATATGAGTCATACAAAGAGTTTGTACACTTTGGACTTACGTCGCAGGACATTAATAACACTTCCTTCCCCATGATGCTGAAGGATGCCCTCAATGATGTCTATATCGTATGGGTAAAAAAACTCATCGAGCAGCTTAACGCTTATGCAGAAGAATGGAAGGATGTGCCCATGTTGGCCAAAACGCATGGCCAGCCTGCATCGCCGACACGTTTGGGCAAGGAAATCAAAGTTTTTGCATATAGACTTGAGCAGCAATTGTCTTCACTGGAAAATTGTGTAATCACTGCAAAATTCGGTGGTGCAACGGGAAACTACAATGCCCACCATGTTGCTTATCCAGCATACGATTGGAAGAAATTCGGCGATAAATTTGTGGAAGAGAAATTGGGACTTCAGCGGGAAGCCTACACGACGCAGATCAGTAATTATGATAATTTGTCTGCTGTGTTTGATGCCATGAAGCGAATCCAGACAATCGTCATCGATATGGACAGAGATTTTTGGCAGTATGTCTCGATGGAATATTTCAAACAGCGGATCAAGGAAGGAGAAGTCGGGTCAAGCGCCATGCCGCATAAGGTGAATCCCATTGACTTTGAAAATTCAGAAGGAAACCTGGGACTTTCCAACGCCATATTGGAACATTTGAGCCGGAAATTGCCAATCAGCCGTTTGCAGCGTGACCTGACAGATAGTACGGTGATTCGTAATATCGGCGTTCCTATGGGACATGCGGTAATTGCCTTCCAAAGTTCCTTGAAGGGTTTGGGCAAACTGTTGCTCCACCAGGAAAGTCTGGAAAAAGACCTTGACAATTGTTGGGCAGTCGTTGCGGAAGCCATACAGACAATCTTGCGCCGTGAAGCATATCCGCATCCTTATGAAGCACTGAAGGCTTTGACACGCACTAACTCCGCAATAACGGAAGAAAGCATCCGTCATTTTATAGACGGACTTGATGTCAGCGAAAATGTTAAGAAAGAATTAAGGGCCATCACCCCACATAATTACACAGGAATCTGAGAATCCAAACATATATATAACAGAGCCGTGAGGTTCATAAATTAAAACGAAGCACTATGAGTGATGATTTTTTTGAAAACAGAATGGGTCAGCGTAATGAAGAAGAAAACCGAGATGGCAACTCTTTTTCAGCAGACAAAGAAAATTTTGTAGGACAACGCACCCAGCGCCGTGAACGGATAAGCTATTCCGGCGGAACGTATGACAAGTCGCGTTATAACAACGGGTACAGCAAAAGTTACGGAGAACGTCGTAATAATAACTATGGCCAACGCCGGAATGCCGACGGACGTAATGCCTATCCTTCACAGCGTGGAAACAGCAGATACGGAAACTACGAAGGCTCTGGCAGCTATCAAGGCTATAATGGCGAAGGAAGATATAATAATGAAAACGAGAATGCCTATAATGCGCGTCCTTACCGTCCGAAATACCCCAACAACAATCGGATAAATAATTCAGATGGATATGGTTCGCAGGGTCGAAACGGCAGTTACGGTGAAAACCGCTACAACAAAACGCCATATTATGGAGAATCCCATAGAAGCAACTATGGCCAAGCTCCAGATGGTGCACGTTATGGCAATAAGCCGTCATACGGCGGGAGAGAGCAGCGCAGCGGTTTTTCTCCAAACAACGGACAGCCACGAGGCGGATACGGTATGAATGGCTATTCACCAAGACGTAACTTCAATTCCGGTTATAATCCGCATGCAAAATATAGCCAAAAAAAGCGTCTGGAATACAAAGAAAAAAACATTGATCCCAATGAACCGCTCCGTCTGAACAAATACCTGGCCAACGCAGGAGTTTGCTCTCGCCGTGATGCTGACAAATTCATCGCTTCAGGTGTCGTTTCTGTAAACGGACAGGTCGTAACGGAATTGGGAACAAAAGTGCTTCGTTCCGATGTTGTTCTTTTCCACGATCAGCAGGTGAAAATGGAAAAGAAGATATATGTCCTTCTCAACAAGCCGAAAGGTTATGTAACGACAAGCGATGATCCTCAGAATCGCAAGACCGTTATGGACCTCGTGAAGAATGCTTGTCCAGAACGCATTTATCCTGTTGGCCGCTTGGACCGTAACACGACTGGCGTCCTGCTCTTCACCAACGACGGAGAATTGGCATCAAAACTGACGCATCCCAAATTCATGAAGAAAAAAATCTATCATGTTTATACGGATAAAAATGTGACAGCCGCCGACATCCAGCAAATAGCCGATGGCATCACCTTGGAAGACGGCGACATCAAAGCCGATGCCATAGAGTATGCAAGCCCGACAGATAAAAAGCAGATCGGCATTGAAATACATTCAGGCAAGAACAGAATCGTTCGTCGCATCTTCGAACATCTTGGATACCATGTGACGAAGCTCGACAGAGTGTATTTCGCTGGGCTCACGAAAAAGAACGTGAAGCGAGGTGACTGGCGCTATCTGACAGAAAAAGAGGTAGACATGCTCCGTATGGGTGCATTCGAATAAAAAAGGCAGTGGTCAATAATCCATGTATGGCATGGCTTGCCGTGTCATACATGGATACGATATACAAAAATCAATGAAAAGGACAAAAATTATCGATGCTTTATCAAGTGAAGATTATGGAGCATCCATTATTGTAAAAGGTTGGGTTCGTACTCGTCGCGGAAGCAAGTCAGTAAACTTCATCGCCCTCAATGACGGTTCAACGATAAACAACATCCAAGTCGTTGCCGATGTTGAGAACTTTGATTCTGAAATCATCAAGCAAATCACAACAGGAGCCTGCTTGAGCGTTGAAGGAATTTTGGTCAAGAGCCAGGGAAGCGGACAGAACGTTGAAATCCAGGCAAAGCAGATTGAAATTTTGGGTGTCTGCGGTGGCGACTATCCGATGCAGAAAAAAGGCCAGAGTTTTGAATATATGCGCCAATATGCCCACCTGCGTTTGCGCACGAACACCTTTGGCGCCGTGTTCAGAATCCGACACAATATGGCAATGGCCATACATCGTTATTTCCATGAACACGGATTCTTCTACTTCAATACCCCCATTATCACGGCAAGCGACTGCGAAGGTGCAGGCCAGATGTTCCAGGTGACGACAAAGAACCTGTACGACCTGAAGAAGGACGACGAAGGAAAAATTGACTATAGCGATGATTTCTTCGGAAAGACAACCTCCTTGACCGTGAGTGGCCAGTTGGAAGGAGAATTGGGTGCAACAGCCCTTGGAGCAATCTATACATTTGGCCCTACATTCCGCGCGGAAAATTCAAATACGCCGAGACATTTGGCAGAATTTTGGATGATCGAACCGGAAGTCGCCTTCAATGACATAACGGACAATATGGACTTGGCCGAAGATTTCATCAAGTATTGTGTTCGTTGGGCGCTTGAAAATTGCAAGGACGATTTAGCCTTCCTAAACAAGATGATAGACAAAACACTCCTCGACCGTCTGTCCTTTGTTGTCAATCATGATTTTGTTCGTTTGACATACACAGAGGGTATAAAGATATTGGAGCAGGCCGTTGCCGACGGACACAAGTTTGAATTCCCCGTATATTGGGGAGTCGACCTCGCCAGCGAACACGAGCGCTTCTTGGTTGAAGAGCATTTCAAGAAGCCTGTGATTCTGACGGACTATCCCAAGGAAATTAAGGCCTTCTATATGAAAATGAACGATGACGGAAAAACCGTTCGCGCTATGGACGTTTTGTTCCCGCAGATCGGAGAAATCATCGGTGGTTCGGAACGTGAGGAAAGCTATGACAAACTGATGGGCAGAATCAAGGAGCTCGACATACCGATGAAAGACATGTGGTGGTATCTTGACACAAGAAAATTTGGAAGCTGTCCTCATAGCGGCTTTGGTCTCGGATTCGAACGACTGATATTGTTTGTAACGGGCATGCAGAACATCCGCGATGTCATCCCGTTCCCGAGAACGCCAAAATCTGCGGAGTTCTAATAGACACAAAGATACGCGTACGGGTCCTCCCCGATAGAAAAAAAGACTTTCAGACTGTATCTCAAAAATACAATCTGTTGGTCTTTTTTCATCTTACAAAAATCCTGTGACAGAAAGAGAAAATCATAAGTAGCCCCCTCCTGCGGATAGGGTGTTTAAATTCGAGCATGAAAAAAATCTACTTTAATAAGGCAATGCGCCATGCCTTGTTCCATTTCATTTTCATCATATTCGTAATATTGGGGGGACGGTGGCTCTACAAACACATCATATCCGAGCAAACAACGGCCCTTTGCATTTCAGAAAAACGGAAACAGGAAATAGAACGCTTTGGCAACAAAGTCAAGAAAGACAGCATCGTTGGTAGGCATAAAAACAGTGAGATCTTCTCTCCAGAGGAATATCAATTGTTTTGTTTCGACCCCAACACCGCCGATTCCTTGTCCCTGTTAAAGCTGGGGATCAAAGAATGGCAGATCAGAAATCTCATGAAATACCGGAGAAAAGGAGGACGATGGAAAACGGTCGATGATTTTTCGCGTTTGTACGGACTCAGTGAGAAAGATTTCCAACGGCTCAAACCATATATAACAATACAACCCGTTAAAGCCGATGCGGAAAAAGCGGCCCGCCAGGCCGTGCACGATAGTCTGGCGCGCAGATATATCCAGAAATTCCCCAAAGGAACCGTTGTGGACATAAACGATGCAGACACCAATATGCTGAAAAAGATTCCAGGCATAGGCAGCTATTATGCCAGTAAAATCTGTAAGTACAGAGAGCAGTTGGGCGGTTTTGTCTCTACGCGCCAGATTAGTGAGATAGAAGGATTGCCAAAAGACGTGGCCCGTTGGTTTTCTGTCACAGAAACGCCCACCATCCGCAAAACGAACGTCAACAAAGCCAGCTTTAAAGAACTGGTCCGCCATCCTTACCTCAGTTTCGAACAAGTTAAAGTGATATTCACATACAGAAGAAAATATGGGGACCTTCATAGTTGGCAAGACCTCAGGCTCGACGACAACTTTCCGCCTGCTGCAGTGGAAAAACTTGTGCCGTATTTCGTTTTTTGAATAACGGCCGTTTTTTTAAAAAACATTGAAAACATAATGAACGTGCAAGACAACCTTTTTGAAAAGCCGCTGATTGATTATATAACAGTGGCCGTGGAATATTGCAAAACCCTGGAAAGCTGCCAAGGTCAAGACCGGAAGGATTTTGTTGAAGTCATGAGAAAACTGCTGCCCATGATGTATTTGAAATTCTCCCTTCTTCCCGAATATGAGGAATATCCCGGCTTCAACGAGCCGCACGTGACGGAAGAAGACTACGATTTCATCCGCTACAACATTGCTAAGACCATGGGAGAGCAAGATGATTTCCTCGACGTTTTCGTTGAAGACTTCAAATATTCAGACCAGCCCGTGTTATGCACGTTGAGCGAAAATCTTTCCGACATCTACCAGTGCCAACGCGATTTCATTGAAATCGTCAGAGGCGGACACGATGAAGCTCTCCGTGTCTCCTTACACGAACTCCAGGAACAATTCCGATGCAGCTGGGGGATGAAATGCCTCAATTCATTGCGGGCCCTCCACGACGTATGTTTCTCCATCCACAACGACTGATTGCAGACCATGACCGAAATAGCAACACAAAGAAAATCCTACCCAGAAAACATTCCCTTGTTTGTCAAGACAAACAAGCAATTCATTAGCGGCCTGCCCCGTTTCATGTACACTGGCCCGATACAGACCATCATCGGGGCAGACACAGCAGAACGTGCAGTGTCCGTTCTGCGCAAAAGCAGACTCTTGGGGATAGACACAGAAACTCGTCCATCCTTCCGCAAGGGCGAAAGCCATAAAGTCGCTCTGCTGCAAATCTCAACCGAGGAACTCTGTTTCCTGTTCCGATTAAACCGAATTGGCTTTCCGCAATGTCTCATAGATTTGCTTTCAGATGAAAGCATCCTGAAAGTGGGCCTTTCCCTGAAAGACGACTTCCACATGCTGCGTGCGCGTCATCCCTTCTCCCCGAAGGGGTTCATCGACTTGCAGGACTTTGTGAAGGAAATGGGCATAGAAGACATGAGCCTGCAAAAACTCTACGCCAACATCTTCCACATGCGCATATCAAAAAATGCCCGTTTGTCAAACTGGGAAGCAAGCGATTTGACAGAGCAACAGCAACGCTATGCAGCAACAGACGCTTACGCCTGTTTGAAACTCTATGACAGGTTGTGCAGTCTGAAAGAAAAAGGAAATTACATCTTGGAGGAATCGGCTTCAGAGAAGACGGATTAAAAAGGAATGCGGCAGGGTAGGAGCGGGTCTCCGAATCCCGTTTCAGTTTTTCATGACCTGCTGATGCCCTCCTGAAAATCCACATCTGTTGTCGAACTGCGGCCGAAGGTAATGCGCATCGCGGCCGAAAGTAATGCGCACTGCGGCCGAAAGTAGCGCGTATTGCGGCCGCGATGCGATAACTTGTTAAAGGTTGCAGGGATTGGGGGGCAATCAATCCCCTTGCTCAATCCCCTTCATCCAATATTGCCCTTTTCCTTTTGTAAATGCTCCCCAGCTAATGGCATGATGCGGGCAGCTATGGTAGCATGCAAGACACATTGTGCAATTCGCTCCCCATTGGGGTGTTGCGGGAGCATTCGTGTGCTTCTGAAGGGATATGTTTGCCAATGGGCACGATTTCACGCATCGTTTGCATCCCGTGCAAACAGAGGCATCGGCATGGAATCTTTTAGGTGAGGACAAAAAGGCATTAAACAACAGCCTCAGTATGTGGCTCTTGATGTTGGGGAATTTCCCAACCTTGACATCGAAAACGCCTGTTTGGCGCTTTTGTATCTGGCGGGCGATGTGTGCTGTTTTCAGGGCTGCATCGCCGATTTTCTTCTTCGCCACAGATTCTTTGTCCACGTCAAATCCGGGGATTGAAATGTAAGTGTTGGGCATCTGTATGCTCCAAAAGGCATCGACGTGCAGGCCGTACCTTTTCTTTAATGTGTTTTTGAAGGAAACGGGCGTTTTCCCTGTGTCGTCTCCACAGGTTAAGGCCAAGAAGATGTAGGGCTTCCCGTGAGAGAGCGTCTGGCTTCGGGCGGCGGTTGGTTTAGGGGTTTCGGCTGCGCTGGGCAACGCGTTCTGACGCGCAGACTTGGAAGGGCTTGCGGCGGGGGCGTGCGTTTGCGTTTTGGGCATGAAGAGCCGAAAATAGTGTTTCAGAAAATCCTCGACAACGTGGGGCATTCCCCATGCGTACACGGGGAACACAAAGCCGACGACCCCAGCTGGGGCGTCGGGGGAGACGTAGGGTGGGGCTGTGTGGGAAGATGCCATCTCAACAAGCGGTTCGTTTAGGCGTTTGGCGAGTTCCCTGGCAACGGCAAGACTGTTGCCTGTTCCGGAAAAATAAAAAATCATGGTTTGTCGTGAGTCGGTGGGGGCGGTGTGTCGGGGATGGGCTATCCCAATTGATGCTGGAAAACCTGGCAATCTTCGAAAACCCTTTCGGCGCATTCTGGCTTCTCCTTGAATATGCCATAAAGGACGCTCCCGCTCCCGCTCATGGAGGCATATAAGGCCCCCATGTCGTAGAGGGTCTGCTTGATGGCGGCAAGCTGGGGATGGAGAATGAAGAGGTGTTTCTCAAAATCGTTGGTGATCTGCCCTTTCCATGTTTCAACGGGCTGCCTTATTAAATCGAGAATCCTGCGGGAAGGGAGCTGCGGCGTTATCCCGCTGTAGGCTTCGCGCGTTGGGATGGCCACGGAGGGTTTAACAAGCGTGATGTTATAGCCTTTCAATGAGAGGTCTATCGGTTGCAGCCTGTCGCCGATCCCCGTGGCATACGAACAGGTGTTTTTTATAAAAAACGCGCAGTCGGCGCCATAGGCTGCAATGCGCCTTTCCATGTCTGCGGTGGAAAGATGGAGTTCGAACATCTCGTTTAGCGTCTTCATCATGAACGCGGCATCGCTGCTGCCTCCGCCCAGTCCTGCTCCCGTCGGTATTTTCTTTTGCAGATAGATGTCAACGGCGGGCAAGTCGAATTCTTTCTGTAGGTCCTTGAAGACCTTGATGACGAGGTTGTCTTCAGGCCTTTCCGTGACCTGCTGTCCTGCAATCTGGAAATCCCAGTCTTTGTCGCTGTTTTCCAACGGCTTGATTTCAAGGACGTCTTGGATGCCTATGGGATAGAAAACGGTTTCCAGATTATGGTATCCGTCATTGCGTTTGGCGGTGATGTTTAAACCGATATTTATTTTTGCGTTTGGAAATGTGAGCATGGATGCAATGTGGTTAGCGTAATGGTGAAAGAATAACTGACTTATTCTTTCACCATTACTAAGTGGGGGACGTGTAGCGGTTAGGGCCTTGAACCGTCATTCAACGTAAAGCACCAGACCTTTGAGGTATTCCCCTTCTGGGTGGTATATGTTTATCGGGTGGTCTGCAGGTTGGTGGAGCTGGTGCAGGATTCTCACGTGTCGCCCACTGATTGCGGCGGCCGTGAACACGGCGAGGCGGAATTGCTCCTTGTCGACAGCCTGCGAGCAACTGAACGTAAAGAGAATGCCTCCCTTTTCGATTTTCTGCAAGGCAATGGTGTTGAGGCGGGTGTATCCCTTGATGGCGTTGCGGATGGCGTCTTTGTGCTTGGCAAAAGCCGGGGGGTCCAGCACGATCAAGTCGTAGTTTTGCTCATGGCCTATGTGGCTGAGAAATCTGAAGGCGTCTTCTGTGAAGGCTTCATGGCGCTTGTCGTCGGGGAAATTCAGACCGATGTTGGCGTTTGTAAGGTCGATAGCTTTTGCGCTACTATCAACGGAATGCACCAACTGAGCCCCTCCTCTCATGGCATATACGGAAAAACCGCCAGTGTAGCAAAACATGTTTAACACCCTCCGGCCTTTGGCGTATTTTTCCAGCAGTTTCCTGTTTTCTCTTTGGTCGACGAAGAATCCTGTTTTCTGCCCTCGGAGCCAGTCGATGTGGAATTTCAGTCCATATTCCAAGGCGATGTTGTCATCTGTCTGTCCGATGAGGAATTGGTTTCCTCCGTCTTCTGCCGACTTAAAGTGGAGGGTGGTTTCCGACTTGTAATACACGTTACGTACGACTCCTTCGGTGCATTTCAACAGCGATTCTCCGATGACGTCGCGGTTGAGGTGCATCCCGACGGAATGTGCTTGTACAACGGCTGTGTCTCCATAAACATCAATGATCAGTCCTGGCAACTGGTCGCCTTCGCCATGCACGAGCCGGAACATGTTGTTGCAGTTTTGGTTCACGAGGCCTAATGCAACACGGAGCTTGAATGCCTCGCGAATGCGTTCTTCCCAAAATGCCGCGTCGATCTTCCTATCTTCAAAAGACAGTACACGCACGGCAATTGAGCCGTTTTCAAAATGTCCGACTGCTAAAAATTCTTCTGATTCGTTGACGACTCTGACGGTTTCCCCCTCCTGTATCCCGCTGTCTTTCTTTGCAATTGCTCCAGAGAAAACCCAGGGGTGGAATCGTTTGAGGCTGGCAGATTTGCCTTTTCGCAATACAATGGTTTTCATTATCTTGTTTGGCGTTTTTATGTATGGTGTGTCTATGGCAGGTAAGTGGGTGCTCGAATTCTCTTGGCGTCGTTAATGCCGGAAATCTTCGGATTGGCCTGATTTGAACACCTGCTTACAAACAAAAAGGGCTGCACTGGTGATGTGATGAAACTCCGAGAGAAAATAAGATTTGAGCGCCTCCAAGACTCTGTAATCCAACTCTGCAAAAGCATGTTGGCACGCCATTATCAAGGTCGGCATTCTCGGTTTTCAGGTAATTATTGATGAGTATCCCAATCGAACCAGTACAGCCTTATGTTTCGGACCATTTTGGTTGGTCCTTTTTTAATGATGAAGCAAATGTACGAACATATAATGGAACTGCAAAACAAAAAGCGCTTTTTTTTCTGCGTGTGTAGTTTTTAGGGATTTGCAGCGGGGGATTTGATTTTTTTTCCTAATTTTGACGATGGGCCCAAAAAGTCCTTTTTATATAGCGACCTTTTTATGCATGGATTTTTGACCGTTTATAAAGCCTCTGCAGGCTCAGGAAAGACTTTTACCTTGGCTGCAGAATACATTGCGATGATCATCGGCAACCCTGAGGATAATCATCGTAATGTCCTCGCCGTGACCTTTACCAACAAGGCCACGGCCGAAATGAAGCAGCGCGTCTTGAAGGAACTGTGGGATATGGGCTACAAGGCCGGCTATTCTGCAAGCGATTTCTTCCAGACTGTTGCAAGGAAATGTCCGGGTGTTGACAACAGGCAGATATGCGAAAGGGCTAAGGCGGCATTGCATGCCATATTGCATGACTATGACTATTTCCATGTGAAAACCATTGATGCTTTCTTTCAGAGCTTGCTGACCTCTTTGGCCCACGAATTGGGGCTTTCTGCGGGGGCGGGGGTGGAAATCGACGATAAGCGCGTCATCGAGCAGGCTGTGGACAACTTGCTGCACACCATCTCCGCGAGGGGGAATATCGCCAGTTGGCTCCTGGGTTATGTCAATGAGAAAATCATGGAGGGCAAGGTTTGGAATGTCAGCGATGAGGTTAAAAGGCTTGCCAGGCAGGCAACTCAGGAGATATTCCTGGCAAATGAAGATGCCCTTTTGCAAATGTACGACAAGGAAGACATCATTGCGGAATATCGCGACTTGCTGTTGTCGTGCAAAAAAAATGCGCACCAAAACGCAGTGAATCTCGCTGGCTATGCTCTGGAGTATGTCGAGTCGGTTGGCGGGTTTCAGCTGTTTTCAAACGGGAAAAACGCGCTCTCTCGTTTGCAGAATATCATGAGCGGCGATGCCGGTCTTCCGACAGTTGCATATGCCGAGAAACTGAGCGACTACACAAAGTGGATCAAGACGGCCGACAAGAAGAAGGGCAACCTGCAGGTCGAAGCTCAAAAGCTCAATGAGTGGCTCAATCGAGTTGAGGATGCCTATAAGGAAGACCTTTTCGTATCGAACAGTGTTAAGCTCACTTTAAAATACTTCAATCCACTGAGACTGATGGGCGAAATCAGCCGGGATGTCGCCAAAATCAACTCTGAGAACAACCGATTCCTGCTGGCCAAGACTCCGTTGCTTTTCAACAAATTGGTCGGTGCCGACGATGCCTCGTTTGTGTTTGAAAGGGTTGGCACAACCTTCAGCCACATAATGATTGATGAATTTCAAGACACCTCCTCTCTGCAATGGGTCAATTTTAAGCGTTTGCTGGTGGAGAACATGTCGGCCGGCAACACGTGTATGCTGGTAGGCGATGTCAAGCAGAGCATCTATCGCTTTCGCGGCGGCGACTGGAAAATCCTGAATGGCATTGAAAATGAAATGAAAAGATTTGGCGTTGAGTCTAAAACGCTGAACACGAACTATCGCAGCCACAGCAACGTCATACTTTTCAATAACACGGTTTTTTCCGCTGCGGCCCACTGGCTCGCCAGCGGTCACGGGGAAACCCTCGAGAGAATCTACGCTGATGTCGTTCAGCAGTGCAACAAAAGAAAAGGTGGGTATGCCGAATTTTCATGTATGGTTGCGGCCGGTAGCAAAAAAAAGAAGCAGGTTGCTACTGCTGGTGTAGCGGGCACGGGAAACGGCGGGGAAGAGCAGGAAGATGTGTTGGCCCTTCTCTACGGAAAAATCGAGGCATTGCAAGCTTGCGGCGTTCTGCCTTCTCAAATGGCCATTCTGGTCAGATACAACGGAGAAGCGAGGCAGCTTGTGGAGGCGTTTTCCGACAGGTTCCCCGACGTTCCCCTCGTCTCAGACGAGGCCTTTTGGCTCAGCAGTTCGCGTGCTGTCAACCTGATTGTCTGCGTCATGCGCTATTGCCTTGACCATGACGACGAGGTTGCTTTGACATATATCTATCGGCTCATAGAAGGCGGGGAGCATGAGACTGTCTCGCCTTCCGCCTTAGGTCCTGTCTGCAAGGAGGAAATGTTGGAAAGAATGCCCCGTGATTTAATCGGCATTTTCGAAGAAACGCGCCATACGCCTCTGCTTGAACTTTGCGAACATGTCATAGATGTCTTCAAATTGAATAGTTGGGAAGGGGAGGCACCCTATCTGCTGGCCTTTCTGGACGGCGTCATGGAATACTTGGACGGCGGAAAGAGCGACTTGAAGAGTTTCATGACCTATTGGGATGAGTCGATGAAGAAAAAGCCTATACCTTCTTGCGACAAGCTGGGGGTGCGCGTGCTGACCATCCACAAGTCGAAAGGCTTGGCCTTCCGTGCCGTGTTTCTGCCCTATTTGGACTGGGCTGTGGAGAAAGACAGGGCCGACGACATAATGTGGGTTTTGCCAAAGGAAGATCCTTATAATTGTCTGCCAGTCATCCCCTCGTCGCCAACCTCGAAAATGAAAAACAGCATTTATGCCGATGCCTATGAAGCTGAGCATTTTGACCGCAGGGTGGAGAACCTGAACTTGGCTTATGTGGCTTTCACGCGGGCTGAAGAGTTTTTGTACGTATGGGCCAAAGTGCGGGAAGACGTTTCCGTTTCACAACACGACCTGACGATTGGTGAGGCGCTCTATCAGGCGTCTAAAGATCGTTTTTCCGGAACGGACAGACGCGAAAAATACGTGTGCGGTGTTCCGCCCCGCCTTGGAAATGACGCCAGAGTCGTTTCCGTATCCCCTGTGGCGGAGGGCGCATCATCCAGTAATCCGCTTAAGATTTCCAATGCCACAAAATCTTTCCAGATGAACAGTTTTCCCTTGAGCGCCACTTTCAAGCAGTCTAATTCTGCCGCTGATTTTGTGTCTGATGACAGTGATGCCCAGCAGAACGGCTATATCGACAAGGGCAAGGTCATCCATTATCTGTTTTCAAAAATCCGCTATGCCGAGGATGCCTCTTCTGCCCTCCTGAACGTACAGGCCCAGGGACTGATTGCTGGGGAGGGGCATTTTGAGGAACTCAAGAACTTTGTTAGGAACAGGCTGGAGAATTCCGAGGCCCGGGAATGGTTTACAAGACAATGGCGCGTGTATAACGAATGCAGCATATTGGTGCGCGACAAGGATGGCAATCTGAAAACGCATCGGCCCGACAGGGTTATCACCGACGGGGAGACTACGCTGGTGATTGATTACAAATGCGGGAAGAAAAAGGACGACCACAAGCGGCAGGTCAATGAATATTGCGATTTTCTCAGGTCTATGGGCCACAAAAACGTCAAAGGCTTCCTATGGTATCTCTATCCCGATGAAGTTGTCTCCAGCAAGGAGGAAAATCTGCTCTCTGAAGAGTCGTGATGCACACGGCAGAGGGGCTCCTGCAGTCTGAAAATGCCTAAATTCTCCTGTTAAGTAATGGTGAAAGACAAGTTGATCAATGTTCAAGGGTATAAAGATAAACTTCCTACCCTTGAACATTGTTAAAGTTGTTTTTTTACCATTACTAAATAGATGATAAGAAAAAAAACGGTTGCCTGTATAAAAATAACTCGTACTAAATGACCCCATTTCTTAAATACGTAGCGCAAGACCTCTTCGACAAGCTTGGCCGCGATATGAGTCAGCTTGTCGTGGTGTTCCCCAACAAGAGGGCAAGCCTCTTTTTGAATGAATACATCGCCTCCTGCTGCGCATGCAGCGAAGCAACGCCCATTTGGATTCCTCAGTATCAAACTATCAATGAGCTTTTCGCAAGTATGTCTCCGCTCACGGTGGCCGACAAAATCGAAACGATCTGCCGAATCCACAAGATATACCTCGAAGAAACGGGGAGCTCTGAAACGCTCGATTTCTTCTACGGTTGGGGCGAACGCCTGTTGGCGGACTTCGACGACATCGATAAGAATATGGCCGATGCCGACAAACTTTTTCGCAACATCCGCGACATCAAGAAAATTGACGAAATTGGTTCGCTTTTGGGCGATGCCCAGGAGCAGGCTCTGAGCAAATTCTTTTCGGATTTTTCTGTAGACGCAAATTCAAAACTCAAAGGGAAGTATTTGGAACTGTGGAACGCACTTGGCGCCATCTATCATAAATTAAACCAGCAGATGAAGGAAAGTTGCCTGGCCTATGAAGGTGCCCAGTTCCGGAGTGTCGTTGAGATGTTGCAAGAAAAGGGGCTGCCAGAACCCCTTGCTGCGAAGCAATATGCCTTTGTGGGCTTCAATGTCCTCGACAAAGTTGAAAGTGCCTTGTTCTCTTTGCTGGGCAAGCAGGGGCGTGCCTGGTTTTATTGGGACTACGATGTGTTTTACACCGAGCAAAACCAGGGATTCGAGGCAGGAACGTTTCTCCGTTCAAATCTGAAATTGTTTCCCAACCAATTGCCCCGGGAATATTTCGATAACTTCAGACATACAAAGCAGGTTGAATTTCTCGCTGCGTCAACGGAAAACGCTCAGGTGCATGCGCTTGCCCCCTGGCTGGAGCAAAATTTGAGCACCGATGAGAAGGAGACGGCAGTGGTGTTGTGCAACGAGGCGCTTATTGAGCCAGTATTGCATGCCATACCCCCATTGATCAAAGAAGCAAACATCACAAAAGGTTACCCTGTGAGACACACTGTAGCTCATCAGGTTCTCGAGAAAAGCATGGAGGAGGCCACCGACGGTGCAAAATCCAATATCGGCTGGCTGGAAGAAACCATGGATCTGCTGCATAAAATGGCGTCGGAGCAGCGACAAGGAGAAACGCCCCTTGAGCGCACACTCAACACAGAAGCCTTCTTCCTGGTCTACACTGCGCTCAACCGTTTCCGCCGCCTTATCAGTGAAGGTTGGCTCGACTTGGAACGTGCAACGCTCTTCAGACTGGTAAGGCAGGCCGTCGCCCCCCTGTCTGTTCCTTTTCATGGGGAACCTGCTGCTGGACTCCAGATTATGGGCGTGTTGGAGACGCGTTGCCTCGACTTCAAAAATGTCATCATGCTCTCGGTCAGTGAAGGCTTTCTCCCTGGAACGATGAAAGACAATTCCTTCATCCCCTATAATCTGCGTCTTGAATTTGGTCTCACTACTACGCGTCACAAAGTGGCGGTGTATGCCTATTATTTTTACAGACTCCTCCAGCGGGCGGAAAAAATCTGCCTCGTCTACAACGCCTCTCCTTCAGTGGGCGGTGCTGGAGAGATGTCGCGGTTCATGACGCAACTGCTGGTGGAGTCACCATTGGTCGTTACCCATCATTCCATGGACTTCGATCTCCAAAGCAGGCAGATATTTCCACAACCTATTGCCAAGCCTGTAGCATGGGCAGAGGGCATGCGCAGGTTTTCCCCTTCTGCCATTAATGAGTATATGCGCTGCCAACTGCTGTTTTTCTACAATCGCGTTGCGAAAATAAAGGCCCCTCAAAAACAGGCGGTGATTATAGAACCGAACGTGTTGGGAAGCGTTTTTCACAAAACTGCTGAACTATTTTATCTGGATTTTGTGGAGCATGGAAATCCCGTTATCACGCCCGCCCGGCTGGCCCCCTTTCTGGAACCGGTAGCCGATGCCTCCCTTGTGTTTTACGTTCGTCGTGCCATGGCGGAAGAGCAGGTCGGCGAAAACGTCCTCGTTGAGCAAATTGTTAAGTCCTTTTTCAAGCAGTTGCTGCGAAATGACAGCAAATTGGAAACCTTTAAAATCAAGGGATTGGAAACACCGCGTTCTTTGACATTCAACGTGTTGGTCAATGGCGCGGTGCGGCAGGTGGAGCTTTGCGGCATCATTGATAGGATGGACATCGTGTCGGATTCCACCATCAACGATGGGACTGAGACGCTTCGCATTGTTGACTATAAGACCAATGGGAGCATGGAGCAAGCCCTTTCAATGGATGCTCTTTTTACGCCTGGCGAAAAACATCCGCACTATGTCTTGCAGACCTTCCTCTACGCCCTGATGGTTGCTCCAGATGTGAATAGCATGCCCCTGATGCCAACTCTGTTTTTTGTCAATAAATATGGTGACAAGACTTTTTTGCCATACATCAAGTATGCCAACGAACCGCTTACGGATTTCGCCCCTCTTGCCAAAGATTTCAAGTTCCGCCTCGAAAAACTCCTGAGCGAGATGTTGGACGAGGCAACGCCATTCAAACCGACGAGCGTTTTGCAAAGGTGTGAGAACTGCAACTACCGGTTGCTATGTTACGGAAAATAGGAGAGGGCATTTCCTCAGAATCATTAAATTTTTATATAAATTATGAGCAAAATTCCCAAGTTAAAAGACATCGTTTTGCGCGATACGCCCTTTGCGGAATTGATGAACAAGCGTATATACAACGTGTTGCTCATAGCCACCAAGTATGATGCGTTTATGTTGGAAGACGACGGACGCGTGGATGAGCAGATATTCAATGAATATACGGCCCTTTCGCTGCGTTATCCGCCGCGCTTCACCCAGGTGACCACCGAGGAGGAGGCCATGCGCGAACTGGCCGACAGAAATTTCGAACTGGTTATCGTGATGCCCAATATGGACAACCGCGACATTTTCGTCGGCGCGAAGGAAATCAAACAGAAATACCCACATACGCCCATCGTGGTGCTGACGCCGTTTTCGCGTGAGGTGAGTAAGCGTGTCGCCATGGCCGACCTTTCCAGCATTGACTATATCTTTTCGTGGCTGGGGAACGCTGAACTGCTGCTGGCCATCATAAAACTCATTGAGGACAAACTGAACGCCCCTAACGATTCAGCGTCGGTCGGCGTACAAATCATCCTTCTGGTGGAGGACTCCATTCGTTTTTATTCTTCTGCCCTCCCACATCTTTACCGCATCGTGCTGGAACAGAGTCAGGAGTTTTCGAAGGAGGCCCTCAACGACCACCTGAAGACCATGCGCATGAGAGGGCGGCCGAAAATTATGTTGGCGCGTACGTATGAAGAGGCCATGGATATCTACTCGGATTATAGCGAAAATATCCTCGGTATTGTCTCGGACATGAGTTTCTCCAGAAACGGGGAAAAAGATCCGCTGGCGGGGTATGCCTTGTGCCGAGAAATCAAAAGCAGGGAGCCGCATATCCCGATCATTCTTGAATCGAGCGAGGCGGATAATGAGCGCTATGCGGAGGAGTTGAAGGCGTCGTTTATCGTGAAAAACTCTAAGCATTATCCGCAAGACCTCAGAGCCGAAGTAATGGAGCATTTCGGGTTTGGTCCTTTCATCATCGTTAATCCGGAAACGATGGCGCCGATTATGACAATCAAGGATTTGAAGGATCTGCAACGCAAATTGCCGGAAATCCCCGACGAGTCGCTGCGCTACCATTTAAGCCAGAACCATTTTTCGCGTTTCTTCTTCTCGCGTGCCATGTTTCCGCCTGCAGTCATACTTAAAAAGGTGGATGTCAGTGAATATACGCACATGGACGAAGCTCGGCAGTTGATCAGCGACTTGATCGTTGGCTACCGCAGAATGAAGAACCAGGGGGTTGTGGCTATTTACCAGAAGGAACGTTTTGACCAGTACAGCAATTTCGCTCGCATTGGCAACGGTTCGCTTGGGGGAAAGGGGCGTGGCCTGGCCTTTATGGGAACCATGGTAAAGCGCTATCCAAAGCTCTCAGAAGAGCATTTCTCTGTGGATATTCCCAAGACGGTTGTCATCTGCACTGATATCTTCGACGAATTTATGGAGACGAACAATCTCTATCCAACGGCTTTAAGTGACATCCCCGATGCTGACATCCTTGATGCGTTTGAAGACGCATCGCTGCCGACACGTCTGCTTGATGACTTGCTGGCGCTGTTTGAAGTTGTTGAAGGACCGTTGGCGGTGCGCTCTTCGAGTCTGTTGGAGGATTCCCACTATCAGCCGTTCGCTGGCGTGTATAAGACCTACATGATTCCGAAAGTGCCCGATAAGAGTGTGATGCTGAGGTTGCTCCGTTCGGCCATCAAAGCTGTTTACGCTTCTGTGTTTTATAGCGACAGCAAGGCCTATCTGACGGCGACCCAGAACTTGATTGACCAAGAGAAGATGGCCATCGTTCTGCAGGAGGTTATTGGCGCGAGGTATGACACGGTGGATGCTAACGGGAATGCTTTGTCTTATTTCTATCCAACGCTCTCTGGGGTTGCTCGTTCTTTGAATTTCTATCCCATTGGCGACGAAAGGGCGGAGGACGGGATTGCCAACGTTGCTTTCGGACTCGGAAAATATATCGTTGACGGCGGACAGACGTTGCGCTTTTCTCCCAAACACCCGCACCATATCCTTCAGTTGTCGACAACGGATTTGGCTTTACGTGAGACGCAGCGTAACTTTTATGCGCTCGACCTGAAGAACATGGCGCAGGAGTTCAAGACGGACGATGCCTTCAATCTCTCGAAACTCAGGATACGCGATGCGGAGCCTCACGGGTCATTGCGTTATGTTGCCTCGACGTTTGACCCGGTTGACCAAGTGATTCGCGAGGGGTATTATCCCGGCGGCAGGAAGATTGTTTCATTCGCAAATATACTCCAGCACCACCAGTATCCGCTGGCAAAAACGATTTCGCGGCTGCTTGAAATTGGGCGTTGCGAAATGGGACGCCCAGTGGAGATTGAGTTCGCCATGAATCTTGATGCCGGAACCGCCAGCTTCTACCTCTTGCAGATACGTCCCATCGTTGACAACAAGGAGACGGTTGACGAGGATTTGTCTGTAATCCCCGATGAGTCCTGCCTCTTGAGTTCGAAAATGGTGTTGGGCAACGGCATCGTGACAGACGTGTGTGATGTTGTATACGTAAAGACTAAGGGGTTCAATGCGCAAAACAATCCGCTGATTGCACGGGAGATCGAAAAGCTGAATGCCCAGTTGACGGCGGAAGACCGACAGTACGTGCTGGTCGGCCCAGGAAGATGGGGGAGCAGTGATGCCTGGCTGGGCATCCCCGTGAAATGGCCACACATCTCAGGGGCACGCGTGATTGTTGAGTGCGGACTTGAAAGCTACCGTGTCGATCCGAGCCAAGGCACCCATTTCTTCCAAAATCTGACGTCGTTTGGCGTGGGCTATTTCACGATTAACCCGTATATAAACGAGGGGGTGTTTGACGAGGCGTGGCTTGACGCGCTGCCGGCCGAGCATGAAACAGACTTCATCAGGCATGTCCACCGCGACGCGCCGTTTGTAATCAAAATGGACGGAAGGCATGCTTTGGGTGTCGTGTTGAAATGAACAACGTGATTTTTAATAATGGAAAATTTGGTTTATTTCCTCCCTTGTGTTAACTTTGCATATCCAAAGCCCACGTGGAACAAGAGGGCTTGATACCACAAGAATAAACAATATATATAATTCACATAAATCAAACGATGAATATTTCATTTGAAAAGACAGGCAATGTTAGCGCCGTCCTCACACTCAAGATGGAGAAGTCTGACTACGAAAGCAAAGTAAAGGACACTCTTAAAACCTACAGCCGCAAAGCTCAAATGCCAGGCTTCCGTCCGGGAAAAGTGCCTTTCGGTTTGATCCAGAAAATGTATGGCGCACAAGCAAAAGCTGAGGAGGTCAACAAGTTGCTGAACGATTCACTTTTCAATTATATAAAGGAAAATAAGGTCAATATGCTCGGCGAACCGTTGTCAAGCGAACAGCAGACGATGCAGGATATTGAGAAGCAGGATGATTTCGAATTTATTTTCGACATTGCTTTGGCTCCAGAATTTACCGTTGATTTGTCGGCTGACGACCACGTCGATTTCTATGATATCGAAACCACTGACGAGCAGATCAACGAGCAGGTTAAGAATATCGCACAGCGTGCAGGCCATTCTGAAAATGTTGACAGCTACGAAAACAATGACATCCTCCGTGGCGTTTTGGCTGAATTGGATGAAAATGGCCAGCCCAAGGAAGGTGGCTTGGTCGTAGAGAAGGTTTCTCTGATGCCTACTTATTTCAAGAACGACGACCAGAAGAAAATTTTCGAAGGTGCGAAAAAGAATGATGTCTTGACGTTCAATCCTTCAATGGCATACGAGGGCAGCGAAACAGAAGTGGCTTCTCTCTTGAAGGTGAAGAAGGAAGAGGTTGGCGCATATTCTGGCGACTTCTCGTTCCAGGTTGACGAAATCAGCCGCTTTGTGGCTGCAGAAGTAAATCAGGAACTCTTTGACAATGTGTTCGGAAAAGACAATGTGAAGAGCGAAGAAGAATTCCGCGGCAAAATCAAGGAGAACATCGAGAAGCAGCATGTTGCAGACAGCGACTATAAGTTCCTCTTGGATCTTCGTGCATATATGGAGCAGAAGGTGGGTGAATTGGAATTCCCAACGGAATTGCTCAAGAAAATCATGAAGGCCAACAACAAGGATAAGGGCGAGGAATTCGTTGAGAAGAACTTCGACAAGAGTATCGAGGAATTGAAGTGGCACCTCATTAAGGAACAGCTCGTAGAAAAGAATGGCATCAAAGTAGACGACAAAGAATTGAAGGAAACGGCCGTTCAGGCTGCCCGCTTCCAGTTTGCCCAATATGGCATGACGGATATTCCTGAAGAGTATCTGGAACAGTATGCAACAGAAATGTTGAAGAAGAGAGAGCAGGTTAACGCACTGGTTGAACGTTGCATTGACACGAAGTTAGTTGAAGCCGTGAAGTCAGTTGTTACGCTTGATCACAAAAGCATTTCTGTCGAGGATTTCTCGAAAATGTTTAACTAAAAATTGCTGCGTATGAGGTGAGTTGGTGTGCTCTGTCGTTGTCTGACGCGCATCTGCTAACCCAAGGAAAACATGGCTGCCGCATGCAAATGCGGTCGGCATTCGGCCATCTTTATGTAATGGTATTGCTCAAGTTGTTTTTTTACCATTACCATAGTCAGCTTTCTTATAGAGTCTCTTTCTCGCCCTTTGATTCTTGTTTTTCTCGTGTAAAAGAACAAGCTGCAGTGGGAGAGAAGGAGATTCTTATCTTAATACACAAATGATATGAACGATTTTAAAAAGTTTGCCACGAGACACATGGGCATCAACTCTATGGTCTTTGATGATGTGGTGAAAATGCAAAATCAATACTTGAATCCCTATATATTGGAAGAGCGCCAGCTCAATGTCACACAGATGGACGTCTTTTCGAGATTGATGATGGACAGAATCATTTTCCTCGGAACGCAAATTGACGACTATACGGCAAACACATTGCAGGCCCAACTTCTGTATCTGGATTCGTGCGACCCAGGAAAGGACATTTCCATATATATTAATTCACCGGGCGGTTCGGTCTATGCCGGTTTGGGTATTTACGACACAATGCAATTCATCCAAAGCGACGTTGCAACGATTTGCACGGGCATGGCTGCATCCATGGCCGCTGTTTTGCTTGTTGCGGGAAAAGAAGGCAAGCGCTCTGGATTGGAACACAGCCGTGTTATGATTCATCAGCCAATGGGTGGCGCTCAGGGACAGGCTTCAGACATAGAAATCACGGCACGCGAGATTCAGAAACTCAAAAAAGAATTGTATACAATCATCGCCCATCATTCCCATACGGACTTTGAAAAAGTATGGGCCGACTCAGATAGAGACTATTGGATGACATCGGAAGAGGCGAAGGAATATGGCATGATTGATCAAATTTTATGTCGCAAACCAAATGAAAGATAAGAAAAAATGTTCTTTTTGCGGACGTGACGAGTCGGAAGTGGGTTTCCTGCTGACCGGGCTTAACGGCAATATCTGTGATGAATGTGCCGAACGCGCATACGAGTATGTTCAGCAGATAGAACAGCAGAATGAAGGCGCTAAAATCCAGAACATAGATTTAAAGGAAATTCCGAAGCCCAAGGAGATTAAGGACTATCTGGACCAGTATGTCATTGGGCAGGATGTAGCCAAACAGCATCTTGCAGTGTCGGTGTACAACCACTACAAAAGACTCATGCAGGCACATGACGATGATGACGTTGAGATTGAAAAATCAAATATCATTATGGTCGGCTCGACAGGTACGGGCAAGACGCTTCTGGCACGCACGATTGCCAAATTGCTGCAGGTGCCTTTCACCATTGTGGATGCAACGGTTTTCACTGAAGCTGGTTATGTCGGAGAGGATGTTGAAAGCATTCTTTCCAGGCTACTTCAGGTCGCAGACTACAATGTGCAACTTGCGGAGCGCGGCATAGTCTTTATAGACGAGATTGACAAGATTGCTCGCAAGAACGACAATCCTTCCATCACGCGAGACGTGAGTGGCGAAGGCGTGCAGCAGGGTTTGCTGAAACTGCTGGAGGGTTCAATGGTTAACGTTCCCCCTAAAGGTGGACGCAAGCATCCAGACCAAGACTATGTGCATGTCGACACGCGAAATATTCTCTTCATTTGCGGCGGTGCCTTTGATGGCATTGAGAAAAAGATAGCGCAGCGTCTGAACACCCACACTGTTGGCTACAACTCTGTGCAGAATGCTTTGAAGATTGACCCAAGCAATTTGATGGCTTACGTCGAACCGCAAGATCTCAAGTCGTTTGGATTGATTCCTGAAATCATAGGTCGTCTGCCTGTGCTGACTTATTTGAACCCGCTCGACAAGTCAGCCCTTTTGCGAATCCTAACTCAGCCAAAAAATGCCATTACAAAGCAATACAAGAAATTGTTTGAAATGGATGGCGTAGAACTTTCGTTTGAAGGCGACGCTCTCGGATTAATCGTTGACAAAACCATCGAAAGGAAGTTGGGCGCAAGAGGACTGAGGTCCATCGTAGAGAGCATCATGATGGATGTTATGTTTGAAATTCCTTCGTCGAACGAAAAGAAGTTTGTGGTGACAAAGGATTTCGTTGAAAAGCAGCTCTCAAAAAACAATCTGGCAGGTGCATAATGTTTGGGAATTCTGAAAGTTCTATTTTAAGTAATACTAAGTAATGGTAAAAAATAACTTGACCAATTTCGTGGAGTAAAGAGTTATTTCTTACGCCCTATATTACAGGGCAAAATTGCTCAACTTATTCTTTTACCATTACTAAAAGGGGTGTGCTAAAATTCTGTCTCAAGTAGAATTTTCAGGACACCCCTAAATTCTGCTTTGGAATTAAGTAATGGTAAAAAATAACTTGACCAATTTTGTGAAGTAAGGAGTTATTTCTTATGCCCTGTCTTTTTGCCGTTTTTGGTGCTTGTCATCGGTCACATAGGCTATGTGACCTTCTCAAATTTCAAAACCAACAAAAATACAGGTCAAAATGGATCAGCTTATACTTCCATCATTACTAAAATGGATTCTGTCGGAAATTTCAGAACATCTGCAAAAACAAATGCTGATGTAATTTTTTTGGGTCAGACTATGCCTAAATCCAAAACTTGTTTATATCTTTGTTTAGCATTTGAGTCATGACATGTGGAATGGTCCGTTTGGAATGTTCACACATGGAATGGTTCGTCGTGCGATTACTAACCTGATATTTTATGAGCGTGAAAAAGAATCTACATGAAGCATTAAAGAAATACTTTGGTTTTGATAGCTTTAAGTCTAATCAAGAGGCTATCATAACCCATCTTTTGGCGGGCAAAGATGTTTTCGTCTTGATGCCGACGGGTGGTGGAAAGTCACTCTGCTACCAACTTCCAGCTTTGATGATGGAGGGAACGGCCGTTGTCATTTCACCACTCATCGCCTTAATGAAAAATCAGGTTGATGCCATCAGACACACCAGTGAAAACGATGGAGTGGCGCATTTCATCAATTCGTCGCTCAGCAAGTCTGCCATCGACAAGGTGAAGGAAGACATTCTCTCGGGGAAAACGAAACTGCTCTATGTGGCTCCCGAATCCCTAACCAAAGACGACAACGTTTCTTTTTTGCAACATATAACGATTTCTTTTTATGCCGTAGATGAGGCACATTGTATATCGGAATGGGGCCATGATTTCCGGCCAGAATACAGGAAAATCCGCCCAATCATAGACAAAATCGGCAATGCGCCAGTAATTGCACTGACAGCAACAGCAACCGACAAAGTGCGTATCGACATCAAGAAGAGTCTGGGCATCCTGGATGCAACGGAATTCAAAAGTTCCTTCAATAGGCCCAACCTTTATTATGAGATTCGCCCAAAGACAGAAAACATAGACAAGGACATAATAAAATTTATAAGGCAAAATCCGGATAAAAGCGGCATTATCTATTGTCTCAGCCGAAAACGCGTGGAAGAGCTGGCAGAGGTGTTACGTTCCAATAATATAAAGGCGGAAGCCTATCATGCTGGAATGGACCCAGCCACAAGGTCAGCGACGCAAGACGATTTCCTGATGGAAAAAATTGATGTCATAGTCGCGACGATAGCCTTCGGAATGGGCATCGACAAGCCCGATGTCCGGTTTGTAATTCACTATGACATGCCCAAAAGTCTCGAGGGATATTATCAAGAGACGGGGCGTGCCGGACGTGACGGTGGAGAAGGAAAATGCATTGCCTTTTATTCACGCAAAGACCTTCAGAAATTAGAGAAATTCATGGAGGGAAAATCGGTCTCTGAACAGGAAATTGGTCGACAGCTACTCAAGGAGACAGCCGCTTATGCAGAGAGTTCCCTGTGCCGTCGCAAACTCCTCCTCCATTATTTCGGTGAAAATTTTCAGAAGGAAAATTGCGGAAATTGTGACAATTGCCTAAACCCTCAAAAGAAAGTGGAAGCAAAAGAAAATTTATGCAAAGTTCTCAACACGGTTTTAGCAACTAAGGAGAATTTCAAGGAAGATTATCTAAAAGACGTATTGATCGGGCGTGCAACAGATGAGGTCTGTGCGCACAAACATAATAAGATAGAAGAATTTGGATGTGGCGACGATGTGAGCGATAAGGTATGGTACGTTGTTATCAGACAAGCAGTCGTTGCCGGATACCTCGAAAAAGACGTAGACAACTATGGCGTTTTGAAGGTCACAGACAAAGGTATGGATTTTTTAGAAAATCCATGTTCGTTCAAGATAGTCGAAGACAGGGATTATGAGAATGCCGAGCCCAACATCCCCTTGCAGGGTGGGGAGGCATGCACAGTTGATCCTCTGCTCTATCAGATGCTGAAAGACTTGAGAAAGCGCATGAGCAAAGACTTGGATGTGCCGCCTTACGTCATTTTCCAAGATGCTTCTCTGGAAGCGATGGCAACCATTTATCCCCATACGCTCGACGAACTGCAAAACATTCCAGGTGTCGGCGCAGGAAAAGCAAAAAGATATGGTGCAGAGTTCTGCCGGCTTATCAAGCAACATTGTGAAGAAAACGATATTGAGCGCCCGGAGGACCTGCGCATCAGAACCGTTGCCAATAAGTCGAAAATCAAGGTAAGCATCATTCAGAGTATAGATCGAAAGGTTGCGCTTGATGATATTGCCGTTGCCAAAGGAATCGAATTTGACGAACTCCTTGATGAGATAGAAGCCATCGTTTATTCGGGAACGAAGCTAAACATCGATTATTTCATTAACGACGTGATGGACGATGATCATATCGCGGAGATATACCAGTATTTCAGAGATTCGGAAACAGACAACCTGGAGACGGCCATTGAGGAATTGGGCGACGACTACACCGACGAGGAAATCCGCCTTGTCCGCATAAAGTTTATCTCGGAAATGGCCAATTAACAAGGGGGCCACAGCCATGTGATCTTTTAAGGCGGCAGATAGCGGCTGCCGTTTGTTTCATGACATCTGTTTAGCCGCTAAGTTGAAAGCGATTTTCAATAGAAAAAATATAGAATATGACAGTTAATAAAGAACCAGAGAATAACGAAAGAAAGGGTCTGAACTTCATTGAGCAGATTGTTTCTTCAGATTTGAAAGAAGGAAAAAATGACGGACGGCTGCAAACGCGTTTTCCGCCAGAACCAAACGGGTATCTACACATCGGACATGCGAAAGCTATATGTATGGACTTTGGCATCGCCGAGAAATTTGGCGGTGTGTGCAACCTGCGTTTGGACGACACCAATCCGCAAAAGGAAGACACCGAATACGTTGAAGCCATCAAAGAAGACATCCAGTGGCTTGGATTCAAGTGGGGCAATATTTATCATGCCTCTGACTATTTTCAGCAATTGTGGGATTTCGCTGTACGCCTCATAAAGGAAGGAAAGGCCTACGTTGACGAGCAGACAAGCGAAGAGATTGCCGCTCAGAAGGGCACGCCGACACAAGCAGGCACCGACAGCCCCTACAGAAACAGACCAATAGAAGAAAATCTCCGTCTGTTTGAAGAAATGAATAGCGGCAAGGTGGCTGAAGGTGCGATGGTGCTCCGCGCCAAGATAGACATGGCAAACCCTAACATGCACTTTCGCGACCCAGTGATCTACCGCATCATCAACAAGGAACACCACATCACAGGCAACAAATGGAAAGCCTATCCTATGTATGATTTTGCACACGGACAGAGCGATTATTTCGAAGGTGTCACACACTCCATCTGCACCCTCGAATTTGTGCCTCACCGTCCTCTCTACGATTATTTCGTTGACGAACTAAAAGAAGGCAAGGACCTTCAAGACCATCGCCCCCGCCAGTATGAGTTCAATCGTTTGAATCTGACATACACAGTTATGAGCAAGCGCAAACTCCTGGCATTAGTCAAGGAGAACCTTGTGGCTGGATGGGACGACCCCCGCATGCCAACCATCTGCGGCTTGCGCCGTCGTGGTTATTCTCCACAAGCTGTGCGCAAATTTATTGACATGATTGGCTATACGAAGTTCGACGCACTCAACGATTACGAAATGCTGGAAGCGGCGGCACGCGAAGACCTCAACCGTCGTGCGCTCAGAGTGTCGGCCGTGATTAACCCCGTAAAACTGATAGTCACAAACTATCCAGACAACCAGGTGGAGGAACTCACTACCGTCAACAATCCCGAAAATCCGGAAGAGGGCACACACACCATCACCTTCAGCAAGCACCTTTGGATTGAGCGTGACGATTTCATGGAAGAAGCTCCCAAGAAATTTTTCCGCATGGTGCCAGGAAAAGAAGTACGACTCAAGAACGCTTACATCGTGAAATGTACGGGATGCAAGAAAAATGCCGACGGAGAAATCGAGGAAATCTATTGTGAATACGACCCCCTCAGCAAAAGCGGCTTGGAAGGTGCCAACCGAAAAGTCAAGGGAACGCTACACTGGTTGAGTGTCGACCACTGCCTCCCAGCAGAGGTGAGAATCTACGACCGACTCTTTGCCGTTGAGAATCCGTCAGCCAGCGACAAAGATTTCAGAGAATTGCTGAATCCAGATTCTCTTAAGGTGTTGAAAAACTGCTTCGTCGAGCAGTATGCCGCCGAACAGCAGGAGAATCGTTATCTGCAATTCCAGAGAATTGGTTATTTTACCTACGACAAAGATTCTTCGATGCAGCATTTGGTGTTCAACAAGACTGTCGGACTGAAAGACAACTGGAAGAAAGGGAACTAGTTTCCCGATTACTAAAAAATATATGTAAAGGAATGGGCATTCTGAATTCTGTTCAGAATGCCCATTCCTTTATTTCCCCTCTTACTTCTCTAAAAGGTCTGGTCGCAACCGTTTCGTTCGCTCAAGGCTCTGAGTGAGTTCCCACTCCTTGATTTTTGCGTCATGTCCTGAAAGCAGGATTTCTGGCACCTTCCATCCTTTGTAGTCAGCTGGGCGCGTATAGACAGGTGCTGCCAGCAAGTTGTCCTGAAAAGAATCCGACAACGCACTCTGTTCGTCGCTGAGCACGCCAGGAACGAGTCTTACGACAGCATCGGCCATCACGCCGGCAGCGAGTTCCCCTCCTGTTAGCACATAATCGCCGATGGAAACTTCCTTCGTGATGAGGTGTTCTCTTATCCTGTAGTCAATGCCTTTATAGTGTCCGCAGAGGATGATGATATTTTCCTTCATAGAGAGTTGGTTGGCCATTGGCTGGTCAAACTGCTCTCCATCGGGTGTCGTAAAAATAATCTCGTCGTAATCGCGCTGCGCCTTGAGTGCTGAGATGCAGGCATCAATGGGCTGGCACTGCATCACCATACCCGCAAACCCGCCAAACGGATAGTCGTCCACTCTCCGGTGTTTGTCTGTCGTATAGTCTCTCAGATTATGCACGTGGATTTCAACCAGCCCTTTTTTTTGTGCACGGGCCAGAATTGAGGTGTTCACAAAGCCTTCAAGCATTTCGGGCAATACTGTGATGATGTCTATTCTCATAAAAAAAACTTTACGTTATTCTGGTGCAAAAATACGATTTTAACTATGTGCTGGGAAATATTTTCATGGTTATTTTCTGTAGCAACGAATGCCGACAGGCGGGTCTTTGCGCACTTAGGCTGGGGACAAACCATTAGGCATCTGGCCTGACGGCCGCCTCAACTCTTTTCAGGCTTTGCTCCTCTCCAACGAGCCAAAGCGTGTCGTTGCTGTTGATAACACGTGAAGAATCTGCTGTGTCTATCGTGCCGTCATCGGCTTCAAAGCCAACAGCCATGCAATGGTATTTTTCTTTTAGGTGGCTGCTTTTTAGCGTACCTCCAATCATCGGACTGTTTCTTGTGATGTTGAGTCGGTGTAGCATTAGTTGGTGCTTGCTGCTGTTTTCAGTTAGCGGTGTGATTTCGGAACCTATACGTTCGGAAAAATGCTGCAAGCTGTCGTCGTCGCCTATCGCTTCGATGCGGTCGCCGGGATAAAGCGTTGCTCCACCGTCGGGGATGTTGATTCGATATGGACCGCGTATGATGGCGGCAATGAGGACTCCGCAGTTTTCTCCAAATTGGAGTTCACGCAGGTTTTTGCCGCACCAGTTGGAGTTGGCGGGGATTTGAAGTTGGGAGAGATGGATGTCATGGCTCAGCAGTCGGCCGGCATAGGCAGGCCGTTTCCCATTGGCCTCGAGCTGTTTTTTTGTGTCGCGCGAGCGAAGGTTTTTGACAAAATTCCGCTCCATCAATATACTCAGATATTTGATTCTTCGCGATGCCACCATCGCCCCTACGAGAAAGGCAGAAATGGAAATATGGGCGGGCAGGCGCCACGGAGAGGGTAGAGGTGAGAGGAAATTGATGACGTATGCAACGACAAATGTGGCCAAGGCATATCTGATGCCGATGGTCAGCAACAGGCCGCACTGGTTGCCTCTGCCTTTCTTTCTTAAAATTTTCCATGGTTCGGAATGGTTTTTGCGCATGACGATGGCACGCAAAAAGGGCGAGACGAGCGATATGGTGAGCACAGCGCAAATGGTGTTTCCTGGCCAATGTCCAAAGATTGTTCTACAGAAGGGGAGCAGAAAACCGAATGCAATCAGAACGACAGCCACACTGAGCGCCAGATAAATGCTGACACCGCTGAGAAGTGAGCCTATCAGCGTGCGCCAAGGGCGAGGGGGCTGCGCGTCTTGCAAGAGATTTTTGTTGCTGCTTGTTTTCCCGTGTATGCGTTCTGGTATAAGACGACAGATGGCATTGTAGGAAGGAACTGCCGCCTTGATCATGTAAGGCGTTAAGAAGGTGGTGACGATGGAAACAGCAACCACAACGGGATAGAGGAATTGGCTTGTCACGTTTAGGGCTGTTCCGAGAGAGGCAATGATGAAGGCAAATTCTCCAATCTGTGTCAACGAAAAGCCGCATTGCATAGACACACGTAGCGACTGGCCGGAAAGCAGAAAACTGATGGAACCGAAAATGGCCTGACCTACAATGATGGCCAGTGTGAGCGCCAGGATGGGCCACCAGTATTGCATCAGTATCTGCGGATTGACCAACATGCCGACTGATACGAAAAAAATAGCACCGAAGAGGTTCTTCAATGGTTTTACAACGCGCTCAACGTTTTCAGCCTCTGTGGTTTCCGCCAGAATACTACCCATCATGAACGCGCCGAAGGCTGAGCTATATCCAGCTTTTGAGGCCATGACTACGAGCATGAAGCAGAGGCCGATTGCCACAATCAGCAAGGTTTCATCGTTTATCCATTTACCGCTTTTTCGAAGGAAAGTCGGTACGACATATACGCCGACGATGAACCATATTATAAGGAAAAAACTCAGCTGGAGCAAACTACCTAAAAGCTGAGCGCCTTCGAATGTGCGCGAAACGGCCATGGCGGAAAGCACAACCATCAAAAGAATGCCCAAGATATCTTCGAGAACTAACACGCTGAGCACTTCGCTTGAGAATTTTTGGCTGCGAAGCCCCAAATCGTCAAATGCTTTGTAAATAATGGTGGTTGAAGACATTGCAAGCATGCCGCCGAGAAAAAGTCGGTCCATACTGTTCCAGCCGAATAAAAAACCTGCAACATTGCCGACGCTCATCATGCAAAAAACAATCATGCAGGCAGCGAAAATCGGCTTCGGGCCCATTTTCAGAATCTTTTTGAAGGAGAAGTCGAGTCCGAGGGTGAACATGAGAAAAATCACACCGATGTCGGCCCATGATTGGATGCTGCTTGTGTCTGTGACAGAGGGAGTGTAGGGCATGTGTGGGCCAGCCATGAAACCGGCCACGATATATCCCAAAACAAGTGGTTGTCCAAGACGTTTAAATATCAGAGTGACAAGCCCGGCTGAAATGAGAATCAACGCGAGGTCTGAAATTATTTCCGGAAGATGCGACATAAAGCCTTTGGGAAATTACGTTTTTTTAAAAAAGTAAGCAGGCAGGTGAAAGCATTTTTATTCATGCCCAGAGGCGTTATGCCCCTTTAAATCATCTCGCCATTCTTTCATTATTACTATAATAGTGAAAAAAATAACTTGACCAATTGTGAGGAGAAAGGCGTTTTTTCTTATGCCCTGTCTTTTAGCCGCTTTGGGCATTTGTCATCGGTCATATAGCTACTAGCTATTTTCCCTCTTTCAAATTTCAAAAGAGGCAAAAATACAGGTCAAAATTTCTCAACTTATTCTTTCATCATTACTAAATGAAAACGCACTCCGCCAAAGAGTGCGTTTTCAAATAATGGTCAACTTGTTCTTTCGCCATTAATGAATTACTTCAAAATTTGCGTTTGGCAGTCAGTTCGCAAATCTTTACGACGACCTCGCTTGCCTTCTTCAGCGATGGAATTGGCAGAAATTCGTGCGGGCCGTGGAAGTTAAGTCCGCCGGCGAAAATATTGGGACAAGGCAACCCCATGAAAGAAAGTTGCGCACCATCGGTTCCTCCGCGTATGGCACGAACTTTTGGAGTGACTCCCGCTTCCTTCATGGCATCCATTGCAATATCAATGACGTGCATAACTGGTTCGATTTTTTCGCGCATGTTATAGTATTGGTCATTGATTTCCACTTCAACAATTTGGCTGTCGTATTTTTCATTCAACCATTCAGCCGCTTTTATCATGGTTTGTTTGCGGGCTTCAAATTTTTGCCGGTTGTGGTCGCGAATAATGTATGATAGTGTTGCGTGTTCCACGTTTCCTTCCATTCCGAGCAGGTGGTAAAAGCCCTCAAATTCAACAGTGGCTTCTGGCGTTTCTGTCATGGGAAGCAGAGAAGCAAATTCTGTTGCAACGCGGGCGGCATTGATCATTTTTCCTTTGGCATAGCCAGGATGGACGCTGACGCCGGAAACACAGATTTTTGCAGAGGCAGCGTTGAAATTCTCATATTCCAATTCTCCGATTTCACCACCGTCCATGGTATAGCCCCAGTCGCATCCAAATTTTTTGACATCGAAATGATGTGCTCCCAAACCGATTTCTTCGTCGGGATTGAAGGCCACACGAATTTTGCCGTGTTTAATCTCTGGATGTTCCAGCAGGTAAACCATGGCTTGAACTATTTCCGCAATGCCAGCCTTGTCGTCTGCTCCCAGCAGGGTGTGTCCGTCGGTGACGATGATGTCTTCTCCAACGTGGTCCAGAAGTTCTGGGAATTTCTGTGGCGACGTGACAATGTTGTTTTCTCCATCAAGAACGATGTCCCTGCCATCGTATTTTTCAACAATTCGTGGTTTGACTTCATTGCCGGAGCAATCAGGACTGGTGTCCATGTGTGAGATGAATCCGATGGTCGGTATTTCTTTCTCCGTATTGGCAGGCAGCGTTGCATAGAGATAACCCAGTTCGTCAAGCTCAACATCTTCAAGTCCGATGCTTTCCAGTTCGTCCTTCAAATAATGTGCCAAGTCCCATTGCTTGTTGGTGCTTGGCGTTTTCCCTGTGTCTTCAGCCGACTGTGTGTCTATGCTGACGTACTTCAAGAATCTTTCAATTATATCCATTGTTCCAAATGAGTTAATAGTTCGTTTATCGCAAAGTTATTCATTTTTCCTGGAAAGTCCAGCCTCAGACATAAAAAAAGCGAGGCAGACAGGGAGTATTGGTGTCAAAAATACCTCTACAGGCAGAACCGGCCGTAAACAATGAAAAGGCCAAAAGCAAAGGCATGCCATATAGTCTTTTGATTTTTTTGCATGCTGTCGTTGGTAAATCCGAAACTCTTGAGTAAATTTGTTCCGATATGGAAAATCCTGATGCAATTGATCACTGATACAATGGTGGTTTCAAAACAATAAAACTATGGACAAACAAGAATTGATGGCCATGGCCATTCGCCTGGCAATTGAGAATGTGGAAAATGGCGGTGGCCCGTTTGGTGCTGTCATTGCAAAGAACGGGAAGGTTCTTGCAACAGGTGTCAACCGCGTGACCGTCAATCACGACCCGACTGCACATGCCGAAGTATCGGCCATACGCACAGCCTGCGATAAGCTTGGCACGTTTTCTTTGGAAGGATGTGAAATTTACTCTTCGTGCGAACCCTGCCCCATGTGTTTGGGAGCTATATATTGGGCACATTTAGACCGTCTTTACTTTGCTTGTACTAAAAAAGATGCCGCAGATGCCGGCTTCGACGATGACTTCATCTACAAAGAACTCGACTTGAAGCCTGCCGACAGGCGTTTGAACACTACAGAGATGATGCGCGATGAAGCGATGGGCATTTTTGATAGTTGGCGGAAGAAAACGGACAAGGTGGAGTATTAAGTTGATTGAGATTGTGCGGAAAAAGCCTTGTCTGCGGCCCTACGCGGGGCCCAGCAGCCCACAGGGTAACACCCAGGGTACAAATCCCCCATTTCCTACCTGTAAGGGACTCATATTGTGAGTGGGGTTCACTGATTGAAAAAAATAATTGCCATTTTGCGCTCAGGTATTCGCTTTGAATATCAGTTGCAAAATGGCAATTAGTCTTTCATCGTCACGGGTCAGTTATCGTCGTTTCCCTTTCTGTTCCTTTCGGCAAACGCGTGCGCATGAAGGAGGCTGCAAGAAACGAAAGAGGAGCTAGGAGGCCGGTGAGCAGGATGAAGGCGTTTAAATATCCAAGTGGCAGCAGGTATGCGGAAATGAGGCCTGAGAGAATCATTCCAGCGGCGGCTGTCGTTGTGTCAGCATGGCAGGTATAGTTTTGTGTATTATTGTTGGAAACCATGATTTGCCATTTCAGAAGACTGATGGACGATGCTCCCACGCCACAGCAGGCGACAAACAGGCAGATGCCAACAAGCGGAAGTGAGCTGAACTGTTGGTAGGCAAGGAGGATGCTCACGGCATTGACAAGTGAGAGCAGCAGAGACATGGGGGCCAAGGTGTTCCTTTGGCCATAACGCTGAATGACTTTTCTCCCGATGGCAGCGCCAACCAAAAGGCCGGCAACAGCAATGCAGCCTTGTAGCAGCCCTGTGTCGGATGTGGAAAAACCAAGTCCGCCAACACTTTCACGGTCTAAGAGGAAAAGAGGGAGAAGACGGAGCGAGAAGAAGAGAGGGAGAAAACAAACGATGATGCATGTCGTGTGCCATAGGTGTTTCAGTTTGTCGGCCATAGGCGCAGAAGAAGGTTCTGCGGAGAAAAATGAGTACTTGTTGCATGCCTTGGCGCTCCCGTGGCGTATGGTGCTGAAGTGACGGTACAGGGAAAGAGAAAGCAGGAAAATGGCCATGACGACGCACGATACGGCCCATGATGTTCTGGGTTGTCGAGTGTAGACCTCCAGAACGCCCGCGAACATAACAAGGCCGCCCATAAGGGCGAGTATAGCAATTTCGTAGGAGATAGCGCATTTTCGCCATGGAGCGTCAGTTGCGGTAGCTGGGACGTTGAAGGCGCAGAGGGGTCTCGTGTTGCTGATGAAACAGAAGGAAATTGCCAATGAAAAAAGCGAGAAATATTGGATATTTGAAGCGGCGTTTTTGATGCCGTGGGCCATTGTGAGCAGAAAGACAAAGGCCAGGAAGAAGCCAAGGCGAGTTGCTGTGTGGCTGATGTGCAGACGGCCGGCCATTGATACCGCAAAAGGCTTAAAAAGCAGTGGCAAGAGAGCGGCTGACGTGGTATGCAGAATCGATTCGTTGCTCATGCCTATGCGTTTGTACATGACGACCACAACAAATAGCAGAAAGACGCCAAGAATACTCTCTGGAAACAAAACGCGCAGGGAGGCCTGCGAAGAAAGCGGTTTGTCGCAGGGAGCATAACTGAGCTTTGGTGTTTGCCCAAGTGTATTTTTTCTCGTTGGTCTCATTCTTGTTGCGGTTTGAAATGTGCTCTTCGCGTGGAATGCGTTTATTCTTCTTTCGGACTTGAAGCCTTGACGATGTCTTTGAGAGCGGTGGCTGTGGCGAGAATGACGTCATAGATTTTCCTTGCGACATATCTGACTGTTTTTGCTGCGAAGACTGCGAGCGTGATGGTTAGAGTCAGCAGCATGCGCAGGATGTTGCCGAAGGACATATCCACTCTTTTGTCGATGCGTCGATAAGTATATGTCACGATAATGGGGAGGCAGATGCCTGCTATAAAGGTGAAGGGCCAAAGGATGACGCCTGCGGAGGGAACTGGGAGGGAAACTACTCCGCCGACGGTGCTCCAGGGAAGGCCGCAGCACGCTGCCCCTATGGCTGCGACAAACTTGAAGGAGAGAGGAGTGAAGGCGATGATGCTGAGTGCATGTTTGCCGATGACAGTCAAACCTGAGGCAAGCAAGTTGGGCTTGCGACAGAGCGCATTTGAAAGCGCGCGTATGAGCACGAAAGCGCAGAGCCAGGAAGGAAGGAGGATAAACAGATGCGTTGCATTAACGCCGTTTGTCATGTTCCAGGGGCAATAAATGGCTCCCAGCATTGATACAAGAAAACAGGCGGCCAGAATCGGGATATTGAGGCGTAGGCGGTGTGAAGTCAATCCGAAGGAAAAACCGATACCAACGAGAATGGCAGAGAGCATTTCGCGCCACCCGCCATCGGGAAGAATCGCGATACTGAGTCCTGAAAGTTGCTGCCAAAATGTCAAAACGAAAGCACCTGCGGCAACAATGTAGGCGGTTTTTTCTATGGAATCTGCCGGACGGATGTGCCTAAATAGTTTGAAGCA
This sequence comes from uncultured Prevotella sp., assembly GCA_900539625.1. Classification (GTDB taxonomy): domain Bacteria; phylum Bacteroidota; class Bacteroidia; order Bacteroidales; family Bacteroidaceae; genus Alloprevotella. The sequence continues at coordinate 19,918 of UQCW01000011.1, read as the reverse complement.
GAAGAATTGGAACACGCTTGCAACGAGGAGGGCCCTGAAAATCCAAAATAACATTGCGAGTTCCCCGTCGAAGTCCGACATACAAAACGTGATGTTCCAAAGTCTCTGGAAGAGATCATGGCCGCTATATGCGGGAGCATTGACAATGTGCAACCATGAAAATAAATTGTGTGTCACAAGGAAAAATAGACTCCAACACCAAAACGGCCAATAGATCGTTCTCACGCTTGCACCGAGGAACGTATCTGCGTTTTCATGTTTGCTGTTGCTTAAGGAATACCCCGTACAAAGCATCAGAAGGGGCAGGGAGAATTGGGAGAGGGAATCGCGAAGAAACACGGGAGCCCCCGACAGGGACAGAACGATGAAAACGGCTGCAACCCCTTTTGTTATTGTTAATGACTGTTCGCCCATTTGTTGTTGAACTAATTTTTAAGCAGGATGTATTATATAGAATGTTCACCCTTCTGAAGATGGTCAGTAAGTAATGGTGAAAACATAATTTGACCAATTTTTGGAGTAAGGAGCTGTTTTACCATTACTTATAAATATATACAGAAAATCAAGACAAGAAAGTCTATGCGTAGTAGGTGTCTTGATTTTTCTCTATGGAGAGACCCCAAAAGCGTCCTTGTCGGAGAAGGCGCATCTCATCTTCAAGGGTGACATCTGAAACAAAAGCATAATCAATTGTTGTCTACGACTGGCGCAAGCACGCGGAATAGGTGTCCTTGCAGACGGTGCCAACGGGAAAAGGATTTCCAGCGTTGCGGCGTCAGAAGGAAACAACGTTGCTCCTTATCTGTCTCGAAAATCTTCTGTAATTCCGCCGTTGTCGCCTTGTCGGCTATAAAAAGGTTACACTCATAGTCGAACGACAAACTGCGGCTGTTGAGATTGGCCGAACCGATAAAGCTGCATGCGCTGTCGGCCATCATGATTTTGCTGTGATGGAAACCGCCCTGAAAAAAATAGACCTTCGCCCCAGCTTTCATCAGTTGGCGTACGTTGTGTTCAACGATGCGTGGCGTTATGGGGATGTCGCTTTTTTCAGACACCATTATCTGCACGTCAACACCTCTTTTGCAAGCCCGCTTCAAAGCTCTTTTGATATGTCCGCAGAGGGTGAAGTAAGGGTTGATAATCTGAATCTGTTTTTTTGAATTGTTGATGATTTTCAGGAAGGTGTCGTGTATGATACGCGGTGTTTCTTTAACGTCGCGATTGACAACGCCAATGACTTTCCCTCCTGAGGAAACCGACGTGTCGGCTTTCAGATTCGCGAAAAAGCGGCGTGCATCACGTTCACCTGGATAGTATTCGGTTCCATGAATATTCTGCTTTGTCACCTTGTTCCAAAAGTCCAAAAAAACGCTCTGCAAATCAGCAACAGCGTCGCCTTCTATGCGTGCATGTATGTCACGCCATTCTCCGAATTCGGCCTTTCCGTTGATGTAATAATCAGCCACATTCATGCCGCCGGTATAGGCAACGAGACCATCTATCACAACGATTTTGCGGTGGTCGCGGTGGAGTGCATGGTTAATCCAGGGAAAGCGGACGCGATCGAACTCATAAATTTCGATGCCGTGTTCACGCAGCATTTCAAGGTGCTTCTGTTTTAAAGGACGGTTATTCGAACTGTTGCCAAATCCATCGAAAAGCGCCCGTACCTTTACGCCCCTCGATGCGCATTCAGCCAATAGCGTGAACAATTGCTGAGATATAGAATCGTTTCGAAAATTGAAGTATTCTAAATGTATGCTACTCCGTGCCTGCCTGATGGCCTCAAAGAGGTCGTCGAATTTTTCTTGACCGCGCTTGAAAACCGTTATGCGGTTGTTTGATGAAAAATTAACGTGCCATTCTTTTGAGAGATAGAGGGCAACCATTGAGTCAACCCGTTGTTCCCTCTCACATGTGGAGTCCAGCCATTCTGGATGCGGAAAGGAGACAGAAGGCCGTTCGTCTTCTGCCGGCGAGGCATGCAGCAAGGAGGGGAGGAACATTGCTGCGGATACTAATACCACGAGAAGTGTATGCCGCAAAAAGTTTTCGCTTATATTCGCAGGGCACCCAACGGAAAGAGATTTGTTGTGATGTCCTCTGTTGAGATTTTTTTTTCTGCCATTCGTCATGGGTAAATGATCTGAATTACGTTTAGGGGTGTTTCAATGTAGAGCGCGTTTGGGGGCACACTGGTTGCAAATCCAGCCATCCCATTGGCACCGAAATCAGATCATTGCCCGGAACGAGTCGACAATGCCGAGCAGATGGTTGTCGGCGTCAACCACTAATACAGAATGGATTTTAAACTGCTGGAAAATGCGTTCGATTTCCGTGATTTTCGTTTCAGGTCCGACACATTTTGGGTGTACCGACATGATGTCGGCCACGGTTCGTTTGAAGAACACATCTTGCGATTTCTCCATGGCGCGACGAATGTCGCCGTCTGTCACAAGACCGCAGATTTTTTCGTTGCTCACAGCCACACATAAGCCCAGACGTCCGCGGCTCACATGAATCACGGCTTCGCCCAATTTCATGTCGGGAGATATGACAGGAAGGTCATCTGTTCGCATCACGTCTTTTGCCTTAGTCAGCAAACGGCGTCCGAGGGTTCCTCCTGGATGGAATTGTGCAAAATCAGACGCTTTGAATCCTCTGGCCACAATCAAGGCGCAAGCCAAGGCATCGCCCATTGCAAGAGCCGCAGTGGTTGAGGAGGTGGGAGCTAGACCGAGGGGACATGCCTCGTGCGTTACGGCGGTATTCAAATGTGTCGTGGAATATTTTGCCAACAAAGATTCTGGATTACCGCTCATCCCGATTACAGGGATTTGCCGTTCGAGAAGATAGGGCAGGAAGCGGAGCAGCTCGTCTGTCTGTCCTGAATTTGAAATGGCCAAAACCACATCGTCTTTCATGATGACGCCCAAGTCACCATGAAATGCGTCCAAGGGGTTGATGAAAAAACTCGGAGTGCCCGTGCTCGACAATGTAGCGGCAATTTTGGCACCGATGTGTCCACTTTTCCCGACGCCAGTGACAATAAGTTTGCCCTTGCATTTCAGTATCAGTTCAATGGTCTTGTCAAAACTTTCATCAATGTAAGGTATCAGTTCCAACAATGCTTCGCTTTCATCGCGCAAGCATTTGATGGCTGTTTCAGTCCATTTACTCATAATTCAAAATTAAGCATGTGTGGTCATATATATGTTCGAAACGATTCTATGCGGGTCTTGCTGTTGTGGAGCGTAGCTATTCGTGCAGAAGCTGCTAGCGAAGCAACCCCACATTAGCCCCCTTCGTCTTCGCGCGTGGGGGATAGAACTCTGAAGAAAACGGTTTTCTGGATGATTCATTCGGGGGCGTTCAAAAACAACATCTTTCAATTCGCCTTTCCTGCATGAACCGCCCGCGTTTCCCGCATGGTGATAAACGTCGTCGTTTCGGAGGTTATTTCAGCAAGTCGCCCACCAAGGCGGGGAGATTTTCAAGCGGCAGCATGTTAGGGCCGTCGCTCAAAGCCCTGTCTGGGTCGGGATGCGTTTCCAGAAAATAGCCCTCTGCGCCAAAAGCCTTTGCAGCCATGGCCATGGCTGGCACAAATTGGCGGTCGCCGCTTGTGCTTCCATTTCCGCCGCCGGGACGTTGCACGCTATGCGTGCAGTCCATGATGACGCGGTCGGCCAAAGGCTTCATTATCGGAATATTGCGGAAGTCAACAACAAGATTGTTGTAGCCATAGACGTTACCGCGTTCCGTCAGCCAAACTTCATTCGCTCCTGCCTCGCGGCATTTTTCAACGGGATATTTCATGTCTTCACCCGAGAGAAACTGCGCCTTTTTGATGTTTACAATGCGCCCCGTCTTGGCGGCTTCCACGAGAAGATCAGTCTGCCGACAGAGGAAAGCGGGGATTTGCAACACATCGACAACCTCGCCAGCTACGGCGGCCTGATAGCTTTCATGGATATCTGTCAGCAGGGGGAGGGCGTAGCGTTCTTTGATGTCGGCCAGCATTTGCAGGCCTTTTTCAAGGCCAGGTCCGCGGAATGAATGGATGGAAGTGCGGTTGGCCTTGTCAAACGATGCCTTAAAATACACCTCAACATTGAACTTGTTTTTGATGCAGACGAGTTGTTTCGCCACTTCATCCAACAGGCTTGCTGATTCAATCACACACGGACCGGCTATAAATATTGGATTCATTTCTTGATAATTTTCTTTATAGGTTTTTGAGTATTCCGATTTCCGGTATCTGGTAGCACCGTCTGAAACAACAAAATAGAATCTTGAAATATCATGGACGAGTCTATCTTTAGACCGTGTCGGAACTGATTCCACTAAAACCACGCAAATATAAGAATTTTTATTGGATTCTCCGAATTTTAAATCTCTAAATATAGACGAGCCTTTTAATAGGCAGAGATAATAGGCAGAGATTGGGGCGGGGGAGGGTAAACAAATTACTTTCGCAGAAGTCTTTATATATGAAAAGGGACGTTCTGTTGTCGTTTCAGAACGCCCCTCCCTTCGTTTATGACATCTTATTGACTCAGGCCTTGAGGATTGGCAACCCCTGTCAGTTTCTTTCGATATTAGGTTTTTCCAACCCGTATTTTTTGCGTTTGTCTTCAAAAATCAGAAGAAGGGAAATGATGATGGCCACCACGCCGAAGATGGCAAAAATGGTCATGGATTCCGTATAGTCAATGGTTTTCCCGTCGGTCATTGTGTTGGCCTGATTGACTTTTCCAATCCAGACGGGAACAAGGGCAAGGCCGATGTTTTGGATATAGAAAATGAGCGCATAGGCTGTGCCGAGGTATTCCATCGGGATGATCTTGGGCACGGACGGCCACATCGCAGAAGGGACCAAGCCGAAGGCGATGCCCAGCACGGTCATGGCGATGATGGCAATGATCCATGAGTTGAGCGGCAGGGCAAGTGTCACGTGGACAATGGTGAGCAGTACGCTGCCGATGAGCATGAGGGTTGCGCCTTTACCGAACTTGTCGTAGATGCTTCCGAAAATCGGCGTCAGGAAGATTGTTCCAAACGGCAACATGGCAGGAATCAGGCCTGCCGTACTTTCGGGAACGCTGTATTTCATGACCATGAGTTTGGTTGCGAATTTCAAGAAGGGATATACGCCCGCATAGAACATCAGACAGAGCACAGCGATGTACCAAAATCCTCTGTTGTAAAAGAGAATTTTTAGGTCGGAGAATTTGAATCCTTCTTCATTTTCTGCTTGGATTGCTGCTGCGGAGGCATCTTCCTTCTTGTCCATAACGCAATAAACAAGATAGGCAATCATGCCGATACACAACATGGCGGCGCCCAAGGCCACTGATGCCTGAACACCAGAGGAAAGCCCTAAAAAATCCTTTAAGGACGTCAAACCATTGATGATGCCGGCATTGATGTTGGCAAAGAAGTCTCCCACGGAGTGTGTGTCCACGTATTCAATGTGTTTTCCCATGGCGAATGGCAAAGAGTAGGCCAATGTACAGGCTGTTCCGATACGTGCCAAGGCAACTTGAAGTCCCATAGCCAATGCCAGTTCGTGACCTGTGAACCACTTCACAAGAATTTTTGTCACGGTGACACCTGCGATTTCACATCCGACACCGTAAATGGCGAATCCTGTGGCCGCCAACACAACTTGGGTTTGATATTCGCCAAAGAACGGGACATTGATAGTTCCTTCAAAGTTGTGTGAGACGGCATACCATTTGAGGATTGCGCCGAGGAACATCAAGATGGTTGACATGATGCCGGTGAAGCGTATGCCGAATTTGTCAAGAATGACTCCGCCCAAGAAGAGGAGGAGAAGAAATACGTTGAAATAACCATAGGCTCCGGAGAAGAAGCCATATTCGTCGGATGTCCATCCCAAACCGAAGCCTGTTCCTCCCTGGGCTTCTGTCAGTCCGCGGGCTTCTGTCAGCAATGGTTCCAACGGAGACATGACGTCGGTGAAGAAATAGCCCAACATCATGGTGACGCTGACTAAGATAAGCGCTGTCCAGCGGGCTTTTTTTGAATTGCTCAGTTTGTTTTGAAGAGTTTGTGTCATTGTTGTTATACTATAAATTATGTAATGGGTAAAGAATGAGTTGAACAATTTTGAGGGATAAGGAGGTGTATTCTTATACCCTGTCAATATTGATCTACTTATTGTTTCACTATTACTAAGTGGACTATCGGGGTGAGGCTGTTGCGGAAAACGAGTGCGCCTTGAGTGCTTTGTGGGGAGCGCTCAGTGCCATTTGCTCTTGTTGGTAGGGACAAATGGCTGAGCGCAGAAATGCTTCAATGGCAACTGATTCCAGTCTCCCTTGCCGCCTGCTTTCTGATTGTTGTTTACTTCTTGAGATATTTGTTGAGCCAGCGGAAGAAGGTGCGCTGCCAGAGGATGCCGTTTTGCGGCTTCAACACCCAATGGTTTTCATCAGGGAAAAGCAGCATTTGTGCGTCTATTCCTCTCATGCGTGCAGCCGTGAAGGCGCTTTCGGCTTGTGTGTATTCGATTCTGAAATCTTTCTGACCGTGGATGCACAAAATGGGGGTGTCCCATTTGTCTACATAAAGATGCGGAGAGGTGGCATAGGCTTTCTGCATTTCGCCGGCGGCTGTTTTTTCCCAAGGGGCTGATTTTAAATCCCAGTTGGGGAACCACAGTTCCTCGGTTTCAACATATTGCTGTTGCGTGTTGTAGATGCCGTCGTGTGCGATGAATGCCTTAAAACGCTTGTTATGGTTGCCGGCCAGCCAATAGACACTGAATCCGCCGAAGCTGGCGCCAACGGCTCCCAGTCGTTCTTTGTCTACGTATGTTTCCTTGCAAAGGTCATCGATGGCCGAGAGATAGTCTTGCATGCAAAGTCCTGTGTAGTCACCAGAAATCTCTTCCAGCCATTCCATGCCAAAGCCGGGGAGGCCGCGGCGGTTGGGGGCAATGACGATGTAATCGTTTGCCGCCATGATTTGCATGTTCCATCTGAAGCTCCAGAACTGGCTTACAGGCGACTGCGGGCCGCCTTCGCAGAACAGCAAGGCTGGATATTTCTTTGATGCGTCGAATTTGGGAGGATAAATCACCCAGCAAAGCTCTTGCTTCCCATCGACAGTTTTCACCCAGCGTGCCTTGACATCGCCCCATTCCAAGTTGTCGTAGAAATTCTTGTTTTCAAAAGTTACCTGATGTGCAAATCCCTTGTCTTTTCTGACATTAACCAGATAGACTTCGTCAGCGCGTTGCATGCTTTGGCGCTTTGCCAACAGGAGCTTGCTCGAAATGACTTGAACCAATGAATAATCGCAGGTGTCGTTGGTCAGTTGCTTGACATGCCCCTTAAGATCCGTGCGATATAATTGGGTTTGGCCATGCCATACGCCGCTGAAGAAAATGTGGTTGTTGTCGGCGTCCCATCCGAATTCGTTGACGCCACTTTCAAATACTTCCGTTACGTATGACTTTGTTCCTGTCTTGAAGTCATAGACACAGAGGCGTGTGCGGTCGCTTTCGTATCCATCGCGTTCCATGCTTGTCCAGGCAATGTAGCGTCCGTTGGGCGAGAACTGAGGATTTTGGTCGTATCCTACATTGCAGTCTGTCTCTGTCTTGTTGACGCTTTGGTCTTGTAATGTCTTGGTGTAAATGACAGAAGGTGCTGCATAATTGCTTGGCTTACAAAGATTTTTTGTTGTTTTGTTAGATAAATAGTAAAGGAAGATGTCGCTGTCTGTGCTTGTTGCGTATTCCTTTCCAACCTTCTTTCGGCAAGTGTATGCAATGCTTTTTGAATCTGGGCTCCACGCCAGTTGTTCAACACCGCCAAATGGGAGCATCGGGCATTCAAAGGGTTCTCCCTCCAGCATATCGGTGCCTTCAGAGATGTTAGAGGCGCCATCGAAATCGGCGATGAATGGGTGGGGGGAGGAGGTGTTGTATTGATCCCAATGCTTGTACATCAAATCGTTGATGACCATGCCTGTTGCCAATGGTAGGTCATTTTCTTTTTTTCGATGACAGTATTGTTGTCGACGCTGTGGATCAAGATGACTTTTTTCTCATCGGGCGAGAATAAGAATCCTTCAACGTCTTTTTGCGCGTGGGAAATCTGGCGTGCATTTTTTCCGTCGATACCGACTGACCATACTTGTGATGATCCGTTGCGTGAAGACAAGAAGGCTATTTCTTTTCCGTTCTTGATGAATACCGGCGAATTGCCTCCATTAAAGATTGCATGGGTTTTGTCGGTTTGAAGGTCTTTTACGTAAATAACGCTGTTGCCTTTATTCGACTTGATGTCGTAGTAAGTAACGGCATACGTTATCACTTTACCGTCAGTCGTAGAAGAGACATTTCCGATACGCCCCATGCTCCATAAGGATTCAGGGGTCAGTCGTCCAGAGGAGAAGTCTGCACGGGGCTTTTCAACCACAACCGTAGCAGCATCGCTGCCTTGTGCATGGATTTGCATGGTGCCCGTCATTAGCGCGGCAGACATAAGCATGATTTTAAAATTCATTGTATGGTTAAGTTATCAATTATTTTTCTGTTGGGGAGGACGGTTTTGTGGATGGTGGGAGATGAATCCTTTTTGTATGTGCGTATGGGATTCTACCTTAGCGCTCTCTTGAAAAAAATAACTTCCGCAATTTTGAGGAGCATGTAAATGAAGCTTTACGAACTATCAAAATTATGGAATTTATTTATTTGGGCATTACTTAATGCTTGTTGGCGGCGTTGTTGCGCTCAGCGTTCATCTGTTCCGCCAGTTTCTGCATGTTTTCAAATCTTGCAGCCAATCCCTTTGCCTTTTTGTTAGGGTTGTTTTTGTTGGCCTGATAATTAGCTTCCAGTTTTTCCAGCAGTTTGGCATCGTCGGTGCGTTTGCGCAGGTACCACATGGTCAAGGAACTGGCCAAAAGAGAAATGAAGTAATAATAGTTCAGACCAGCTGAATAACGGTTGAACATGAAGAAGAACATGACGGGCATGAGATACATCATCCATTGCATCATCTTCATCTGTTGCGCTTGTTCTCCCGACATCGACTCGCGCTGCTGGCGAATGGTCATGAAACTGTAAATGAAGTTGGTTGCACAGAAAAGGAGGCAGAACAAGCTGAGGTGGTCGCCGATGCCCCATACGTTTGTCCCGAAGTCCCATACACTGTCGTAGGTTGACAAATCATCAGCCCAGAGGAAACCTTGCTGGCGAAGCTCAATGGCATTTGGCACAAAGTTGAACATCGCAATCCAAATAGGCATCTGAATCAATGCCGGTAAACATCCACCCATCGGACTGACGCCATACTGGGAATACAATGCCATGGTTTCCTGCTGCTTCTTCATGGCATCGTTCTTGTTGGGATATTTCTTGCTAATCTCATCAATCTTCGGACGAAGCACACGCATCTTCGCGCTGCTCAAGAAGCTCTTCTTGGTCGGGACGTACACGATGACTCTGAGCAAGATGGTGATGAGGAGCAACACAATGCCCATTGGCAGGCCGAGACTGGTCAGGAAGTCAAACACATAGATGGTGAAGAAGCGGTTGATCCATTTAAAAAGGGGCCATCCAAGATAAACCAGGTCTTCAAGGTCATAGTCCTTTTCTCCCAGTTTGTTCTTGTCCATCGACTTCAGCAGGTTGAAACTGTTTGGTCCGAAATAGAATTGCAAGGTCGTTGCCTGTGCATTGTCTGAAGCAATGGGCAAATTCATGGTGGCGTGATAATCCTTTAAGAATCCTGGTTCGTCTTTAAGTTCAACGCTCTCCATGTTTACATTTGTAAACTCGCTCTTTGGTGCAATCAAGACGCTACTGAAATACTGATTTTTGAATGCCACCCAATCGACAGCGCTTTCCGCCGTCTCTCTTTCCGTTCCATGTTCACTGATCTTCTTTGTATCATCGTTATGGAGCTTGTACGTGATGGTTGAATATTGATTTTCAAAATATTCGCCCTTCTCATATTGCTGAATCTTCTGCTTCCAGTCAAGAACAATAGCGTTTGAAGCGTTTACGGCCAGATGCTTTTTGATGCCAGACGTGATGATTTCAACATTCATCATGTAGTTGTCGCCTGGCAACAGATTGTATCTGATTGCAAAAAAACTACTGTCGCGGCCAACCATTTGCATAGTTACGCTTGTGGAATCTTTTATGTCAACAGGCGTAAATACATAATCCTTTGTGTTTAAAACGCCTTCCTGCAAAGGCAGAGCGATGTCAAGATGCGCATAATTCTTGTCGTAGAGTTGCAACGGAATATCGCGATTCTCGTGGAAATCACTGTAGCTGCGGTAATTGTTGAGTTTGACACCGTAAATCATTCCGCCGACGCGGTTAATGCTGACAGTGATGTTTTTATTCTTGAGGGTGACGTACTGCGGCTCTTTGCCGATGATGCTGTCTCTTTCAACAGCATGAGCGGCAAAAATTTTTGTGGAGTCGATGGTGGGTTCCTCCTTTTGCTTCTGTGCCGCCGTAGCAGTTTGTGTGTTTTCCTTAGCAACGCTTTGCGTTGTGTTTGCCAGAGTTTCTTGGGGGCGCTGACTGCTGTTGTAGTACCCGTATCCAAACATCACGGCAACAATTAGAAGTAATCCGATAATAGTGTTTTTGTCCATTATTATTCAGTGAGTAATTTATTGGTTAATTTGTTCGTTCCTAAAGTGTTATTTTAGTCGATATATAAGTAGGTGGTCAAAATATTTTTATAAAATATATGCCAAGATGACCACCTACTTGGTAATGTATGTTTTTTTGTTTGTGTTATCTTGAAGGAGGTGTCATGCTTTTCCCGTTTCCAATGTTGAAATGGCCGTCTTGACAAAATCAACAAAAAGCGGATGCGGATTCAACACTGTGCTGGAGTATTCTGGATGGAATTGCGTTCCGATATACCATTTGAGCGCGGGTATTTCAACGATTTCAACCAGGTTACATTCGGAATTGACACCGACACATATCATGCCGTTTTTCTCATATTCCTCGCGGTATTCATTGTTGAATTCATAGCGATGGCGATGGCGTTCACGGATAATTTCTTTACCATAAATCTCGCGTACCTTGCTGCTTTTTTTGAGCTGGCATTCGTAGCCGCCCAAGCGCATGGTGCCTCCCATATTGGTGAGATTCTTTTGGTCTTCCATGATGTCTATGACGTTGTGTTGCGTCTTGGCGTCCATCTCAACGCTGTTTGCATCGGCATAGCCCAAGACATTGCGTGCAAATTCAATGACCATCATCTGCATGCCCAGACAAATGCCGAAAGTGGGTTTGTCTTTTTCACGACAATATTTTGCAGCGATTAACTTCCCATCAGTGCCGCGTTGGCCGAATCCTGGACAAATGATAATGCCCGACATGCGGTCCAGTTGCTCTGCCACATTTTCCTCAGTCAGTTTTTCGCTGTTGATGAAATGTGTTTTGACCTTATAGTCGTTATATGTGCCAGCTTGCGAAAGGGATTCAAGGATACTTTTGTAGGCATCCTGCAAGTCGTATTTTCCCACAAGACCAATATTTACGGTTTTTGTTGCTTTATGTCTGCGTTCCAGAAAAGCACGCCAAGGTCCCAATTCCGGGATGTCGCCAACAGGCATGTTCAACTTTCGCAGAATGGTGGCGTCAAGCCCCTGCTCTTGCATGCGTAGTGGCACTTCATAAATGGTTGGTTGGTCGATGCTTTGAACCACTGCCTCCGGAGAGACGTTGCAGAAATTGGCAACCTTCCTTCTCAGTCCTGCATCCAATTCGTGCTCTGTTCGTAATACCAAGATATCTGGCTGGATACCCAGGCTCTGCAGTTCCTTTACAGAATGCTGCGTCGGCTTCGTTTTCAGTTCGCCAGCCGCAGCGAGATAGGGCACGTATGTTAGATGGATGCAAACGGCGTTGTTTCCCAATTCCCATTTCATTTGTCGGATTGTCTCCAAAAAAGGCAAACCTTCAATGTCGCCGACGGTACCACCAATTTCAGTGATGACAAAGTCGTAATGATGCTTTTTCCCGAGGAAGAGCATGTCGCGCTTGATTTCGTCAGTGATGTGAGGAATCACTTGTATAGTTTTTCCCAGGTAGTCTCCTTTGCGCTCTTTCTCAATCACGCTTTGATAGATTCGACCCGTTGTGACATTGTTGTTGCGCGTCGTGTGAATACCCGTGAAGCGTTCATAGTGTCCTAAGTCCAAGTCTGTTTCCTGGCCGTCGTCTGTTACGTAGCATTCCCCATGTTCATAGGGGTTCAGGGTTCCTGGGTCTATATTGATGTAAGGGTCAAACTTTTGGATAGTGATGTTGTATCCTCTGGCTTGCAGCAATTTGCCAATTGAAGACGAGATGATTCCCTTTCCAAGCGATGACGCAACACCGCCAGTAACAAAAATGTACTTAGTTTCTGACATGACACATATATTTAATTGTTAATCGTTTGTCATTGATACACATACAGCGTTTCGGAATGGACCATTTCACAAGCACAATGCAATGCCTTAACAAAAGAAGAGCGCTTACGGTTAAGCACGTAGCGTGTAAACCTTAGCCATGTTTCTCCTTTCAAGCCGTTTGCAAAACAGCCAGAGCACCATAATAAAATCTGAGCCTTGACATCCTTAACTACTCGCGTGATGAGAGCATCTATCTGCCCCACACCAACACATTGTTTGACGCGACCGCATGCACTATTCTATCAAGCCAGCCTTGACAGACCATTCTATCAGTCGGCAAAGTTACGATTTTTTTGAATGATAGTGTTGGTACAGCGTTTTTTTTAATGAGGTGTTCCTGAAAAATATGACATTGACCTATAATTTAGTGTCTTACGCAAAAAAATGTGGTAAGGATGGCCTGTCATATCAGAAAAAGACGTAACTTTGCAGCGCTGTTACGAGATAGCAGCGCTATGTTCAATATCTAAAACAACAAAAAAACAAAATGGCAACAAGAATCAGATTGCAGCGTCATGGCCGTAAGGGCTATGCTTTTTACAGCATTGTTATTGCTGACGTTAGAGCACCACGTGATGGTAAGTACACTGAAAAGATTGGTACCTACAATCCTAATACCAATCCTGCCACAATCGATTTGAATTTTGAACGCGCTCTCCACTGGGTAGAGTGTGGTGCACAGCCAACAGACACCGTTCGCAACATTCTCTCATCAGAAGGCGTTATGCTCATGAAGCACCTCAATGGTGGTGTTCGTAAAGGCGCATTCGACGAAGCTGCTGCACAGGCAAAGTTCGAGGCATGGAAGCAGGAAAAAGACTCTAAGGCCGCTGCTGCTGCAAGCAAGAACGCCGAGTCAAAGAAGGCTGACGCCGCTGCTCGCCTTGAGGCTGAGAAAAAAGTGAACGAAAAGATCGCTGAAAAGGTGGCTGAAAAGAAAGCTGCTGCCGCACAGGCTCAAGCTGAAGCTGCTGCAAAAGAAAGCGAAGAGCAGGCTGAAGGCGAAGAAGCTCCTGCTGAAGCTTAATTTTTTTTGGTTATTGAAAACTGAGAGAGGGCGTCCCCGAGTGGTATGCCCTCTCGTTTTGTCTATACATTGTCCTTTGGGAGTGGTTAACGCCAGTAATCTGGGGAAAATCCGTCGGAATTTCAGTCATCCCCATCAAAGAAATGTTGGGGGATTTTGTCAATCCAAATATTTAATGTAAATTTGCACCGCAATTTTGCAATAACAACATATTAATTCATTCACTATTATGATGAATCAGTACGAAACCGTCTTCATAATGACTCCCGTTTTGTCTGACCAACAGATGAAGGAGGCGGTTGAAAAGTTCAAGGGTATTCTTACCGCACAAGGCGCTGAGATTATCAATGACGAATGCTGGGGCCTCAAAAAGATGGCTTATCCAATTCAGAAAAAATCAACTGGTTTCTACGAATTGGTAGAGTTCAAGGCTGAACCTCAAGTAATCGAGAAGTTGGAAGTAGCTTTCCGTCGTGACGAACGCGTTCTTCGCTACCTCACGGTTAAACTCGAAAAGTACGCTGCACAGTATGCAGAAAAACGTCGTAACATCAAATCAAAAAAGGAGGATTAAGCAATGGCACAAGCACAGTCTGAAATTCGTTATTTAACGCCGCCTACTGTTGACGTTAAGAAAAAGAAGTATTGCCGTTTCAAAAAGAGCGGTATCAAGTATATTGACTACAAGGATCCTGAATTCCTCAAGAAGTTCCTGAATGAGCAGGGTAAAATTTTGCCTCGTCGCATCACGGGTACTTCTTTAAAGTATCAGCGTCGCGTGGCACAGGCCGTTAAGCGTGCTCGCCACTTGGCTCTTCTCCCCTTCGTAACCGATTTGATGAAATAAAAACTGGAGGTAATAAGATATGGAACTCATTTTGAAAGAAAATGTACACGGCTTGGGCTATAAGGACGATGTCGTGAAAGTGAAAGACGGCTACGGTCGCAACTTCCTTATTCCTACAGGCAAAGCCGTCATCGCATCTGCTTCTGCAAAGAAATGCTTGGCAGAAGAGTTGAAGCAGCGTGCTCACAAGTTGGAAAAAATTAAGAATGATGCTCTTGAATTGGCTGAAAAGTTGAAGGCTATCGAACCTATCAAAATTGCAGCCAAAGTTAGTGCCACTGGTTCTATCTATGGTTCTGTCAACGGTTTGCAGATTTCTGAGGAACTCGCTAAGCGTGGTTTCGAAATCGATCGCAAGACAATCGTCTTGAAGGACGTAAAGGAAGTTGGTGCTTATCATGCAGTTGTTAAACTTCACAAGGAAGTTTCTGTTGAAATTCCGTTTGAGGTTGTCGCTGAAGAAGCATAATTGTATGGCAGGTTTTTCTGCCGTTTGAAAATACAAAAAACATAAAGTCTGTTGTTTCACTCTAGGGGTGGTTCAGCAGACTTTCTTTTTTTCTCAGAGAGAAGACGGCTATGCCTGATGGTTGAGAACTGAAAAATGGCAAGTGCGTTATTTTCGTAAAAGTAATTCTACAGCATTTATTTGTATGCGATATTTTATCTATTTTTCTTACGACGGCACCAACTATCATGGTTGGCAGATTCAACCTAACGCTGTCAGTGTTCAGAAAAAATTGAATTGGGCACTCAGCACCATCCTTCGTTCTGAAATCGAAACCGTCGGAGCGGGAAGGACCGATACTGGTGTGCATGCTTCCACCATGGTAGCTCATTTTGATTTTCTGGAAATCGAGAACTTGCAGAACCTGTCCGCAAAGCTTTGCCGCATTCTTCCTCCCGATATCAGTGTGAAAGAAATCAGAAAGGTATCTGAAACGGCGAATGCTCGTTTTGATGCTATTTCACGAACGTATCACTATCATGTCTACACACAGAAGAATCCATTTCTTCGCCATTACGCTGTGCAGTTGCATTTCATCCCTGATTTCAAACTCATGAACGAGGCAGCGGCCATGCTGCTGACGGTTGATGATTTTACGAGTTTCAGCAAACTCGGCACAGACGTGAAAACAAATATTTGCCATGTCACTCGCGCTCACTGGGTGCAGGTTGACGACAATCTCTGGCGCTTTGAAATAACGGCAAACCGCTTTCTGCGTAATATGGTTCGTGCCGTTGTAGGCACCCTTCTGGATGTTGGCCGACATAAAATCACGCTCAGCGAATTCCAAGAAATCATCCGTCGGAAAGACCGTTGTGCAGCAGGGGAGTCTGTCCCTGGAAAAGCTCTTTCGCTTGTAAATGTGGTTTACCCAGACAGCATTTTTATTTGATGTTTGATGCATTTGCAAGAATAGGTAAGCGGATTCCTCTGCTTGTAAATGTTTCATCGACACTATATCTGCACTGTATTTTCACTATATAGGAATGCTCTCTGAATTCTTTTTCGTTTGGCAGCACGATTAATCAAATATTTTATGTAACTTTGGAATAACTTTCTTAGTTCCTTACAATAAGGACTTTGGGAGAATTACCCGATTTTGAGGTAATGACTTGGCAACCGTGCTATTTGCAGCGTTCTGCTATGATTTGCGTTCAAATAACTCTTTCAGATACAAGAGTAACTATTTTTATGAACATGAAAATAGGTCTTGTTATTTTTAACCTATTCCGATAATCCATATCAGCTAAAAGCCAAACTTTGATTGCAATTTCCTGTTCATCTTACTTGAGTCAAATTGCTTTGATAAAATATTGTCAAAATACAGAACAGGAATTTTTTGCCTAGAAAATTGTGGTAAAAGTTGTTCCAAAAAACTTAGTCCAATACCAGTAAGTGTCTGCACTATCCCTGCTGGCAGAAATAATGGTGCGGCACAAACAATAGCCCATCTTGACCATTTTTCAATTACACTATTGTTTGAACGTCCATTTAATAAAGCTAATTCCAATTCCTTAACACTATAATTGTGACTTTTAAGCCAAGAAGTAAATTCTCCAAAAGCGACCTTATCTCTAACTCTGATAATATCTTTCATTGAAATCACACCATTATAGTATAAAATCGATAGATTTGGTATACCTTTGGCGTAAAGAACCTGTTTGAAATATTGGATAATGCTATCTGATTGAACATCGCTTTTGTATAACAAGTACTTTTTTGCTTCATCTTCAAGTAAAATCTCATCTGTTTTAAGCTGTTTAGACCATTCTATACTTCGTTCAAACAAGCAAAGTCTTACAGCTGACCAAGTATCATCCTCATTTGAAATGGACATGATACTTTCAGATTGAATATTCAAAAGAGCTCGAATTCTATCATTGTAAGAAAAATCTTCATACATATTTTCTTGTGAAATATTGTCCCAAAAGTCATATGTATCGGAATCAGATGTATTACACACCTTTTTTAAAATTGAATTCATAAAACGTGACGCTTCTAGTCCTTTGCGTTCTAATAGGCGAGAGCACATTTTATCTTGATATTGCGTTTCATGCATATTCATATATAATACGGAATTTCCGTTACATATAAAAGCAGGAACCCACCAATTATCTAAAATCACTATTTATTATAAAGCATTCTGAAAGCATCAAATCCAATACACTCAATCATTTCTTCTATTGAGTCTGTTCTGATGAAAAGTTTATCGTGCGTCAAAAGTGCCGAAATAATTCGATACAAAAAGTATAGTTTTTCGGGTATTGATATTTCTGGAAACATATGCCCATGCCAGCGATCATAATAAACGCCCTCGGATGTTTTGTTCATCCTATAACTAAATTGGTCAAACAATACTGCCATAACTTGCTTTTTAATGAACACATAATAACGCGAGGCCTTATCCCGAATTCGCGTAAACAGTTATTTCGCACTACTCGAAATTGTCATAAGTACATTTGTTTTCGTATCTAAGTGCAACCTGAACTCCGTTGTAAAACATGGGTTCTTGGTTTCGTAGGTTTTCTTTTTCCTTAAAAATATGAAAATCGATAAATCGTGTTTTGTGCTCTTGTAAGTCTGATGATATAGCCATATCTGCTGTTACATCATATTCTAAAATTTTACCTTTTAAGTGTTCATTCAATTGTTCCAATTTTTCTTTTTTCCCTTTAGGAACTTCAATGCATAAATTTTCATAACTGTATTCATTACATTGGTCAAAAGCGTCTGGCGCAATATAGGATACACTGGGTGGAATAATAATATGTAAGTACTTGCATCCGTAGAATGCGTGTGACATTATGCAAGTAATTGTATTGGGCAATTCCACTTTTTTTAAATCATATGCGTCATAAAACATATATTCAGAAATACCAAAAAGAGTCTCAGGAATATTGATGCTTTTCAAACCACATCCTCGAAATGCAGAAAAACCAAGATTTGAAATGGATGGGGGGATAAATAATTCTGTTAGAGATTGACAATTACAAAACGCATCATCACCAATATATTTGATATTAGGTGGTAATGTTACATTATCAAGAGAAATACAACCCTCGAACGCAGAATCGGGAATAGATAGAAGCGATTGAGGTAATAAAACTGATTTCAGTGACATGCAGTTCTGAAACATACCTATGCCAAGTTTGGTTATACCCTCTTCAATAATAACATCCGTTAAACTATCACATCCATTGAAAGTGAATTCACCGAAATCACCAAGAGAATTGGGAATAACCAATTTTTCTATGCTGCAACCCGAAAAAGCTAAATCCTCTATTTTTTTTACAGATTTTGGAATGACAATGCTTTTTATTTTTCTCATCACAAAAGCTTCAAACTTGATAACTTCAACTCCATCTGGAATTATGATAGAATCCGTATCTTTCGCCTTTATAAAAGTCTTTCTATCAGCGGAAATAGTGTAAAAATCCGTTTCAATTGGTGTTGATTGAATGGTGGATTCATCACTTACAGATTTTGTTGCTGACGGTTCTTTATTTATTATACGAGCAGAAGATATATCGGGGATAATGAGGTTGTCATCATCTTCGCAAAAGTCTATGTCATCGTCATGTTGCTCTCTATATTTTTGAAGTTGCTCTTCAAGTTGTTGTTCCTCTTCATATTTTTGCTCCTTGATGCATCTTTCTTGTTCTTCCTTATCTTTACGTTGCAAATGCTTATAAACCAAAAAGCCGATAATTAACAAAACGCCAACAAGGCATGTTGGAATACTTTCCGAAGAGTCATGTTCCTCTGCGATTTCATCCAATACCCATTGCTGAGCTGAAACTGGTATTGTGGCAATAAGAAAAAAGATGATAAGTGATAAAGTTCTCATGCAGTTACATTTATTTGAGTACAAAAGTAAAAAAAATCCGTGATACGGCATTCCATTATCACGGACTTTATTTTGATTTACAACTTAATACCTCTATTTTGTCTTTTTGTTGGTAATCCCAATGCTTCCATAAACTCGTATTTCTTGCGTCTGAACCAGTTTACATGTGAAACGCCATCTATTTTGAGGTCAAATTTCCCATCTGAGTTTTCTTTAAGCGAACAAACTGAGCCATCAGTCTTAAAGTGCTGCTTACGTCCTGTCGGCAACGGGTTAAACATGCTTGCAAAGCTACGAAAGTGTCGGTAAAACCTTGATACGCAAATCTATGTGGAACGGTGCAAAATTGATCTTGCAACAAGAAAATGCAGTATAAACGGGTGGCTCTTTCAGGTAAAAGGAGATAAAAAAACCGAAGTCGTGGAATATGCACTTCTTCGGGGACTGATTGTTGCAGATAATTACAGATTGACTGACATACTGATTTACAGATTCAATGACTTCTTGTCGTCACTACGTCAGATTAAACCGTTAATCATCAAATGGCTGAACATTAAAAGTTCATGCTAACATTCATACGTCATCCTGCTATTCATTGACACCAGCAGGACTTGTTTTTCTTTTCGCCGGCACAATCTTTCCAACAGGGCATTACGAATCATTGCGGTACTTGACGTGCCAATGCGAAAAGCGAGTGCCACTACCATCGGCAGGGCATACATGTCCGCATAATAGCCGTTGGGCAGCTTGATACGTTTTTCTGCTTCAAGAGGATTCAAAACTCCACACTTGTACACGGCACGGATGGCGGCACGGAGCGTCGGGGCGATTACCACGAACAGCTCTACCAGCTCCATTTCATTCATCTATATATTACCTGTATCGGATGGTTTGGTAATTCTACCATCGCTGCCTGTTGTGATTATTTCCTGTTTCATATCTTTGCCAATTTTACGTTTCCGAATGATTTACTCAGTTTGTCGCCCAGCATTGTGAGGTCACTATCCAATTTCTGTACGGTTATCTTCGCATAGATTTGCGTGGTTTCAATGTTTGTATGCCCCAAAATACGGCTGACACTCTCTATTGGCATCCCTTTGCTGAGGGCCAGAGTCGCAAATCCGTGCCTTAGAGTGTGAAAGCTGATTTTCTTGGTGATGCCGCATTCCTTTATCATCTTTCCCATACGCTTGCATATTGACCAATAGTTGA
>UQCW01000010.1 GCA_900539625.1 uncultured Prevotella sp. | reverse complement strand
CCCCCCCCTCCACCCCCCCCCCCCCCCCCCGCTCCCCCCCCCCCCCCCCCCGCCGCCCACCCCCCCCCCCCCCCCCGCCCCCGCCCCCCCCCCCCCCCGCCCCCCCCGGACATTATCAGAAAGACCGCTTTGCAAAACCCGAAGATTTGTTGCGCGGAAATTGTGATTTCAAGAAAGAGGGTAATCCTCATTTCCCTATCTGTGAATGGCTCATCGTAAGACGGTTGGTTTCCATCCTTGATTATGGTCATACAGATCATATGGATGATTTGCTGAAAGATGAAAGTCGTTTTGTGTTTACCAATGCCACTTTCTTTTCGACGCATAAGGAAGCAGGCCTTAAGGGAACACTGCGCAATTCATTTTTCTACGGTTACGATGCGTCTGATATTGTCCATACGATGATCGATGATCAGCGGCACACGTTCAACCATCACCATAGAGGTGTCGAGTCCCAATGCCTTCGGTTCGTCAATGCCTATTTTACTGATGAGAGCATAGAAGTTCATCAATAGGTTCTGTTGGCGATTGACGGAATTCTCAGGGTAGTACACGCGATGAATGATGATGAAACGAAAATCGCCCGAAATGCCGTTTTTGCGGAGTGAAGGGTAGTTGCTGGTCAGATCTACCTTCTTGTTGGCAACGAGGTCTTCCACAACTTGTCTCAAATAGAGGCTTACTCGAGGTTCTATGCGGAATCCTATGTGCATGGTTATATTGTATAGTGTGTTGGGAATTAAGACCTTACAGTCGTACTCCAACGTGTCAGGAGTATCCACAAAGTCCATATTGATAAGCCAGTAATGGTCAGCACGTTTCGGCTGCTTGTTGATGATTGAATAGACCAACTTGTCATCAACGGTTCCTTCCTTGCTGGCATGGTTGATATAGACAAGATTGGATGCATATTTCGGAATGCTCATGTCGGCTTTGATGTCGGAGATAATCTGATAATAGTCATCCAGTGGTTTGGAGCTGATGTAGTGGGCGCGTATCTTTATGGCACGAATCCACACGTACATCATCAGGAACAAAATACCGCCAATAAGCATCGTACACCATCCTCCTGCAAGGAACTTTGACAGATTGGCTGCGAGAAAAATCCCCTCGATGGTGCAATATGCGCCGATAAACAATATCATGATGAGTCGCGATACCCCTTTTGTGTGTAGGTAGGAACCAAGCAACAATGTGGTCATCAGCATGGTGATGGTGATGGCAAGTCCGTAGGCAGCCTCCATATGCGAGGAGTCGCGAAACAGCAGGATGATGAGAACTACACCGATGTACATGGCAAGGTTGATCACAGGGATGTAGAGCTGTCCCTTTACCTGAGTGGGATGCTTAATTCGCATACGAGGCCAGAAGTGCAGGTTCATGGCTTCGCTCAAAATGGAGAAGGTTCCGCTGATAAGTGCCTGACTTGCAACGATAGCCGCACCTGTGGCCATGATGATGGCGAAGAAAAGCATGCTCTGCGGCATGATGGAGAAGAATGGATTGACGGTGGAGGCCGTTTGTACATGGGACAGCACCCATGCTCCTTGTCCCAGATAGTTGAGAATGAGCATGGTCTTTACAAATGCCCAGCTGATGGTGATGTTTTTCCTGCCGCAATGTCCCAAGTCAGAATACAGAGCCTCTGCACCGGTGGTGCAGAGAAATACAGCACCTAGGATTAAAAACCATTGTGGGGATTTTGCCAGTAGCAAGGCAGCATAATAGGGATTGAAGGCCTTCAGTATCAGAGGATAAGATGTGATGCTGATGATTCCCACTATGCCCAACAGCATGAACCATAGCAGCATGAATACTCCAAACGACTTGCCTATGCTCTCTGTGCCAAAGCGTTGGACGAAGAAGATGATGGTTATGATGGCAAGCGTGATGGGAATGACAGGCAGATGGGGACTGATGCTTTCGAGTCCTTCGATGGCTGTTGTAACCGTGATGGCGGGGGTGATGATTCCGTCAGCCAGTAATGTGCTGGCACCAATGATGGCCAATATGTAAATCCATTTACTTTTGAGGCGGCGCAGAAGAGCGTAGAGGGCGAGGATGCCTCCTTCGCCATTGTTGTCGGCACGTAGAGCTACACAGACATATTTGATGGTGGTCTGTAGGGTGAGTGTCCAGATGATGCAGGATAATGCGCCCAAAATGGTACGCTGGTCGATGGTTTCCCCTGTATGTAGGACAGCCTTCATCACATAAAGGGGGGATGTGCCGATGTCTCCAAACACGATGCCTAAGGTGATGAGTAATCCCCAAAGGCTTACCTTGTTATGGTTGCAGGCTGCTGAAATTTCTGTGCTTTCTTTCATAAATGCTATGCTTTTGATTCTGGATTTGCGCACAAAAGTATTAACATATGACGTGATATATGATTTATTTAACAAGGATTATACGATTTAACACTACCCATGATCCTTTGCCCGAGATATGAGTTCATCGTATGATTCTTTGTGCTTGATGTGAAGGATCAAAGGCTTGCGGCACTTAGAGCCTACGCTATGACTGCCTGAAATCTAAATCTGAAACTTGAGGTATATACAAGTTCACTGATTCATCATCCCCCACTGTTGCCATCCAATTCCATCCCCACAATACTTCGGCTGAGGCTAATTTCACCTTGCCACAAAAAGACAAGGCGGAGGCCACATCGCAATGGATGCTCCTCCGCCCTGATATCATGACATAAAACTTTTCTTGGAAAAGACTATTTCTTGGGGAAATCAAACTGCTCAAGCTTCAGCGTGCCGAGTTGCTCGAGTTGACCCACATAGAGCTTGAAATGCTCGGCCTCCATGTGTTTTTTCAAAACTTCCTCGTTCTCCCATGTCTCACAAATCATGAACACATCGGGATTCGTGGCACTTTCAAAAGTGTCGTAAGCCACATTGCCCTCGTCCTTGCGTGAGCAAGCCGTCAGAGCCAAAGCTGCGTCGAGAGCCTCTTCATATTTGCCCTCGTGTGCGCTGAAAAAGCAATTCAATCTTAACATGCCTTCTGTCTTTTGATATTGAAAAATCAGATGCGGCGCCATTTCTTTTGAGCGTGGAACGTACGCCGCTGTTCAATCTGGTACTCCTGTTGGGAATCGAACCCAAATCTACGCTTTAGGAGAGCATTGTTCTATCCATTGAACTACAAGAGCGCTTCTGCACAGACAAAATTACATCATTTTTTTCGAATACAACGGCTCCCGACACGGCTTTTATCATCCTGTAACGAGATTGACACTGAAAATCTTTGGCTTCCTCGATTTTTTTGCCGTTCTTTGCACCACAGAATAGGCGGAAAACACCCCGCTGGAGGTTTGTCACTGAAAAATTACGCGCCGACAGCCCCTTGGCGATTCCTCGAGAGAAATAATCACCAAAACCAAAATACTAAACACTACATGATTACATTTATCGTTGCTCTGTTTGTCATCGGCTATCTCTGCATAGCTCTTGAGAGCGTTTTGAAGATCAACAAGGCGGCCCCCGCCCTGCTGATGTGTGTTGGATGCTGGGTGCTCTACATGCTTGATGCCGGCTCCTTCATCCAAAGTTTCCGCGGCGTGAACGTTGCCGCTGCCGACGTGTCCCAGTGGGTCAACGAGCACATCCTGCTCTCACACCTTGGCGACACCTGCGAAATCCTGTTCTTCCTCATGGGCGCTATGACCATCGTGGAAATCGTGGACGCCAACGGCGGTTTCAACTTTGTTCGCGACCGTTTGCAAACCAAACACAAGCACACGCTGCTATGGCGCGTGACGTTTATGACGTTTGTGCTCT
Source organism: uncultured Prevotella sp. (assembly GCA_900539625.1). Lineage (GTDB taxonomy): Bacteria > Bacteroidota > Bacteroidia > Bacteroidales > Bacteroidaceae > Alloprevotella. Next base: position 58,684 of record UQCW01000010.1, on the reverse strand, counting down.
CAGCCGTGCTCGACAACCTCACAACAAGCATCGTGATGATCATGGTGTTGCGCAAGCTGGTGAAAGACCATAAAGACCGACTCATCTATGCCTCCTGCATCATTCTCTCGGCCAACGCAGGCGGCGCATTCTCGCCCATCGGCGACGTCACGACCATCATGCTCTGGATCAAGGGCAACATCACGACGGGTGGCGTCATCACGGAACTCCTCATTCCTTCCATCGTCTCAGTGGTGGTGCCGACATTCCTGCTGCAGTTCAAGCTCAAAGGACAGTTGGAAACGAACCACACGGCAGAAGCTGGCGATGCGCTCCATTTCTCACGTTTGGAACGCAACATGGTGTTCTTCATCGGTGTGGGCGGCCTCATCTTCGTGCCCATCTTCCGTTTCCTCACGGGTCTGCCTCCTTTCATGGGCATCCTGCTCGTGCTGGGTCTGCTCTGGAGCATCACGGAATTTTTCTACCGCTCTAAGGGCCATGTTGACGAGAACATGCAGATGCGCGTGACGCAGTTGCTCAAACGCATCGACATGAGCACCATCCTCTTCTTCCTCGGCATCCTGATGGCTGTGGCCACCCTGCAGGAAACGGGCGTTCTGAGAACCTTCGGACAGGCGCTCAACGAAGCCTCTGGCGGCAACCACTACATCGTGACGGGCGTCATCGGTGTCGTTTCCAGCATTGTCGACAACGTGCCCCTTGTGGCTGGCTGCATGGGCATGTATGACATTCTTCCAGGCACCGACTTCGCCGTTGACGGCATCTTCTGGCAGTTGCTCGCCTACTGTGCCGGCGTGGGAGGCTCTATGCTCATCATCGGTTCGGCTGCCGGCGTGGTGGTGATGGGACTGGAGAAAATCACCTTCGGATGGTATATGCGCCACATCACGTGGATTGCCTTCGTTGGCTATTTAGCCGGCATTGGTGCCTATGCCGTTGAGAAAATGCTTGGCATGTAATCCTAAGTAATGGTAAAAAAATAACTTGACCAATTTTGTGGAGTAAGGAGTTATTTCTTATGCCCTGTCTTTTTGCCGTTTTTGGTATTTGTCATCGGTCACATAGCCCGCTATGCTCCCTCTTCCAAATACCAAAAGCAACAAAAATACAGGTCAAAATAGGTCAACTTATTCTTTCACCATTACCAAATAACAACCAAATAAATACTAAAAGACAATGAAGAAAATCATGATGACACTGGCCCTTTTGCTCTCTATGGCATGGGCCACACCGGCTTCGGCCTTCGGTTTTGACTGGGGCGTGACTGGCGGTTTGAACTTGACGAAACTGAAAGTGAAGGGAGAAAAGAAAAACATCTTCAGCTCCGACAACCAAGCTGGATGGTTTATCGGCCCGAAGGCTCACCTCAACCTCGCCATGGGCTTCGGCCTCGACGGTGCGCTGCTTTATTCGCAGCAGAAATACCAGTTGTGTGCGCTCGAAAGCACGACCTACGAAACGAGCCGCAGCATCTCTGTCCCCGTCAATCTGCGCTACAGCATCGGCCTTGGCAGCATCGCCTCTGTGTTCCTCACCACGGGTCCGCAGTTTGACTTCAACATCGGCAACAAGGACTACACCTTTGGCAACGGCATGTTTGAACGCGAGAATATGGCCACCACATGGAACGTGGGCGGCGGCGTCAAGGTATTGGGCCACCTGGAAATCGGCGTGGGCTACAACTTCGCGCTGAGCGACACTGGCAAAACGCTCTTAGAATATTCCGGCAACGGCAGCATGATCGGCGGCTCAACGAACAACGACATTCGTGCCAACACCTTCACCGCACAGGCCACGATTTATTTCTAACCCTCCGTGCCTGTTCCCCGGCCACCCCGCCGACGGAACTACATATTCATCAACCGACCGGCCACACGCCATCTAAAGGCGCTTGTGGCCGGTCGTTTTTTTGAAAGCGCACATCGGCGCACAATCTGACTTCACCTCGCGGTTCAACAACAACAGACGGAAGGCAGGAAAATCCAGTCCCTATACTTTTTAGCGAACGCCGTCCTGCGTTCGATTGCGTCTCGCCCTACGTTCGATTGCGTCTCGTCCTGCGTTCGGTCGTACCCCGTCCCGCGTTCGCTAAAAAGTATAGGGATTGAATCAACAACCATATTTCCGCCACCATCATCAAGCGTTCCCAACCGCCTTCTGCATCCCAGCCACCATCCTTACCACAGGCTCGTCGGCCGGTAGCCACTCCACAGAATCCAATTCGCTGCGCAACAGCCACCGCGCCGCCTCATGTTCCAACAGCGTGAGTTTTCCGCTGCCCACCCGACAGAGGTAGCAATGCATGATGAGATGGAACTTCGGATAGTCGTGCTCCACCGTTGTGAGCAGCGGTCCGACTACAATCTCCGTTGCCAGTTCCTCCCTGATTTCTCTCACCAGCGCCTCCTCTGGCGTCTCTCCTGGCTCCATTTTTCCGCCAGGGAACTCCCACCAGTCCTTCCATTCGCCGTAGCCTCTCTGTGTGGCAAACACCCTTTCGCCGTCACAGATGACGGCCGCCACGACTTCAATTGTCTTTCTCTGATTCATTTATTTTCTTAAATTTCGGGGTTAGATGATAAGCTAAAATAATACTGGTAAATCAGGTCTGTTCCTTTCATTTACAGTTTTGAAAATCGCATCAGCTTTCACTTTCTCCCACTCCCCTCAAATCCTTTGAATCTTATTTTTGGTTCATTCATACTCGGTCCTCTTTCGTTTGATTCAACAATTTGTCTAACTCGGCTTGCAGTTCCTCCCTCTTAGGCAAGTAGAGTTGATAGCGAGCGGCAAAGAGTTGGTTAGTAATACCTTGCAGCGCATATTCCATCAGCAGCTCATCCTTGCGTGCGCCAAGCACGATACCTATAGGGGGATTATCGTCGGGCTGACATATCTCAGTCTTGAAATAATTGAGATATAGGTTCATCTGCCCAATGTCGCCATGCTTAATCTCTGCCCGCTTGAGGTCTATCAGCACATAGCATTTCAAGATGCAGTGGTAAAACACCAAGTCCACCTTTAGCTGTCTGCCACCAACTGGTATCACATACTGTCTGCCAATAAAAGCAAAACCTCGTCCGAGTTCAAGAAGGAACTGTTCCATATTGGTTTTCAGCGCATTCTCTAATTCACTCTCTTTGTAGCGTTTTTTCTTAGGAAGTCCAGTAAACTCCAACACGAATGGGTCGCGGATGATATCTTCGGCGGTCATCACCTGATGCCCCTCATTTGCCAAAGCCAATACGCCCTCCTTGTCGGTGCTCAAAGCCAAACGCTGAAACAAACAGCTCTTCATTTGGCGTTTCAGCTCCCTTACCTTCCAACCCTCATTGATGCATTGCTTCATATAGAACTGCCGCTCCATAGGGTCATCGCATTTCAACAATTCGTAATAATGGCTCCACGTCAATTTGTGGGACAGCGTCCCACTTTTTGGGAATGCAAGATACAACTTCCTCATATAAGTCAAGTTACTACGATTAAATCCCTTACCATTTCTTATGGTCAAGTCCTTTGCAAGATTTGTGAGCAACTGCTTTCCGTACTCAGCTCTTTCTTTTCCTCCCTGCTCAAACTCAACGATATACTTACCTGTTAGCCAGTTTGACGTCAGCAACTCCGTATTTACGGCAGTATAGGCGTTTTCCTTGGCTTGACACCACAATTGTGAGATGTCACTCACCAAGTGTTGGTAATCGGAATTTGTATGGACGATACCGTCCTCCATAATATGTTTCTTTGGCTCATTCATGTCACATACCTCCTTTTCTTTATGATTATCACGCTGCGAAAAGAGTTTTGTTCCTATCTGCTTCATTCTTTTTTAATCTTGCGCAATTCGCTGATTGTAAATATCTTACAAAATCTCCTCCTGCATATTCACCCGATGGCCTTATACTGGCTTGCGAAAGCATAGGTTGCCTCAGGCATCGGCGTATTTAAATGCCACACGATTTGCATCGGCTTCGACCCCTCTATGCTCTTCATTGTTACCTGTCCGAGATAGGTGAATCCCATTCTGCAACCATATTCGGGATGTTCCACCTGCTGTCGGACGAACAAGAGCATGTTGTTTTCGCCGTTTCGGTAAGCCTCAGCCTCACGACTGCCTTCGCGCACACGGTTTTGCGTTTCCCAATGGAAGAACTCGCGATTTTGGGCGTAGTCTTTATATGCCGTCATAGAGCCCTCCTCACGTTGCTTAATGATGTCGACATACATGGCTTCCAGTTTAATATCCTTCAAGCGTTCGAAACCTTCGCGCGAAGACGACTTGCGCTCAATGGTTGAAAGGCCAAGTGCCGCCTGTATTTGTGCTTTGGTGTACACGCCATGCAAATGGAGCGGGTTCCATTCCCGATAAACAGAATTATCTTCTTTCTTTGGCGCAGAACATTTTTCCCTCAAATAAGAGATGACTTCCTTGAACTCCTGAATGAACAAATGATCGGAGGCCAGGTCGGAAAACATGCTTTCAAGATTGGGGTAAAAGCCTGCCTTGTCAAACAAATCGTAGTAGAGCATCACAGCACACCGCCTCTCCTTTTCGGAAAAAGCGGCCACATCGCATCTGAATCCGCATTCGGCAAAGCGCAGCAGCTGAGTGAGATAGGAAAACGAATCTGTTGCCAGCCACTTGGTTCTGACCGCGTATCTTATCTGGGCTGAATGGGCAGACACTTCTTTCTTGACACCTGCCAACTGACACAGTTCGCCCCACGTCTGGCTGCCATAGAGCTTATGGAACGGCACATGACTATAAGCCAAGAAGCCCTTCAAAGAAAACGTGTTTTTGCAAACTTTATGATAAGCCGCTATCTCCTTGATTATTCGGTTTTTATTCAAGCTTCGAAGATACCCCTCGATGTTGGCAAGGATTTCTTCTTTTGCCTTGTCTTCCAATATGATTTTGCATCCGAAGGGGGCATTTGTGAAACCGCCCTCTATCTCGTCTTTGATGTTGCGCGAATGACGGCCTATCAACGCCTCAAAGCGGTCTTTATAGCTAAACTCCGCACGCGAATGGCCCACAAAGTCGAGCACAGTGAGGTGGTCTTTGCCTTTATGCAGACGCAGGCCTCGGCCAAACTGCTGAAGGAACACCGTGACGCTCTCCGTTGGACGGAGGAAGAGAATCGTGTCGATTTCAGGAATGTCCACACCTTCATTAAAGAGGTCGACGACGAAGAGGTAATTGATGGTGCCAGCCTGAAGCTGCTTTTTCACGAGAAGGCGATGGCGGTCGCTATCGTCGCTCGTCAGCACCGCCGTTTTCAGTCCTGCCAACGTGAACTTCGCATTCATGAATTTGGCATGCTCCTTGTCGACACAGAAGCAAAGCGCCCGCACGCGGTGCAGGTGGCTGTTTCCAATATATTCCTGCATCTTCTTCAGAATGAGCCCCGTTCGAAAATCGTTCTGCGTGTAAATGCGCGACAATTCGGCTATATCGTAACCATGTCCGCTCCATTTCACTTCCGACAAATCCACATTGTCGGGTATGCCATAATAATGGAAAGGCGCAAGGAGGCCGGCGTTGAGGGCTGCCGGCAGACGGATTTCCGCAGAAATGTGCCCATCAAAGAAAACCGTAATATCTTCTTGTTCATTAGTACGCTCAGGCGTGGCTGTCAAACCGAGAAGGATTTGGGGCTTGAAGCATGTCATCAGTTTGACGTATGTCGGAGCCACAATGTGGTGCACTTCATCCACCACCATATATTGGTAATAATCTGCCGTGAGTTGCAAACCATCCAAGCGATTACGCAATGTGTCCTTGCTCGCGAAAACATGTTGATAACTGGACGGCTCGTGGTCGCCGTCCCACAGACTGCCAAAATTGGGGTCGTCAAGGACAATGCGGAAGGTCTGCATGGCCTGTCGCAAAATTTCCTGACGATGGGCAATGAAAAGAAAATGACAGTCGGGATGCGCTTCACGATAGCGTTTGAAGTCGAAAGCCGCTATGACGGTTTTTCCCGTACCCGTAGCAGCCACCACAAGGTTGCGGAAATGTCCGTGCACGTGGCGTTCCACGTCAAGTTTTTCCAATATTTCCTGCTGATAATCCTTCGCACGCATCAGGTCGAGCGCTGAGAAATCAAGCAACGGGGTCTCCCAGTCTGTGCCCAGCGCCTTTTTCAGCCGTTCGTCGCTCACACCAGGAATGAACGTCTCAAATGTTTCATCACACCAATAGGTTTCAAACGAGTTGCGCACCTCTTCTATCACCTGCGGCAATTCAAACTGCGTGGCTTTAAAGTTCCATTCTTTGCCATCTTTCAAAGCGTAGCGAGAGAGGTTACTGGAACCGATGTAGGCCGTGTGGAACCCCGAATTTCTGAGAAAGATATAGGATTTGGCGTGCAGACGGTCTTGCGTGCCGTCGTATGAGATTTTCACCTCCGTGTTGGGCAGCATGGACAAACGGGCAACGGCATCGTAATCCGTTGCCCCCGTATAGGTGGTTGTAATGACGCGGAGTTTTTTTCCTTCGCTTGTGAATTTCTTCAAACTGTTCCACAGCAAGTTTAAACCGCTCGTCTTGATGAAAGACACCACCCAACATATCTCGTCAGAGCAAAGAATCTCGCGGTTTAATTCGCTCTCCATGTCGGCAGGCCCCCTGCCTCCGAAAAACAAGGCACTGCGGCTCAGCGAGGTGACGGGCATAATGGCCTGCAAGTGTTTCTCTATGTCGGGGTATTCGCAGTTTGTGCGGTCGATGACAGCCGTCAGAATGCTCTTTTGGGCATCAATCAAATCAAGTTCCGTGTCGTCAACATCAAACTCCCTGCCTAAGGTCTTGATGACGGAATTGACAAAATCCGTGTATTTTCCAACTTCCTGGTCATCGGGCACGCCAACGAATGCAACTTCGATGAGACGTTGCAGATATTTGCTCAAGATGTGAACCGCGTCGTCCTTTGAAATCTGTTTCTTTCCGATGTAGAAACGCTCAGCGTCCATTTTGCTTAATTTCAGATTGAAGAGGCGGTTGATAATTTGCTCGTAAACACCTGTCGGAATATTCGGGTCTTGCATAATCACATGATATAGATTTCCTCCGCATGATATTGAAGGGACACAGCATCGGGCTTGCGTTCCTATGGGAGGATGAACTTTCCTGTTTTGGAGAGGCAACCAGAATCGGTTTTCTGCTTGGCATTGCTGAAACCTGTGTGGCCATGCCAAGCGCTTCAGCCCTCTTCATACAAAATTAATGATTTTCCGTCAATGTGACGAAGGGCAAGGAAGGGAATTGTTTTAGGGGTGTTCTATAAATTAGCTTGAGCCGATTTTACATTTATCGCGAAGCAGATTGTTGTATTTCAAAGACGAGCATAGCGAGCTATGTGAGTCTTTGAAATACAGCAAGATGCGAGTGAGAACTGTAAAAGCGGCCAAGTCAATCCTAAATAAAGAATCTCCATTAAAACTAATTTATAGAACATCCCTTTATATTTCTGAAGGGCAGAAATCCCTCTTCTTCCACCCCTCTGCCCGTTCTTTTTTATTTTTCCGTGCAAAAAAGTTGCAATGGGTTAGAAACTAACGGGTTCGGGGCTGAAAAAAGTGTGGTTTTTTGGGGGAGTTAAAGTGCATAAAGTGGAAGCGGGCATTGAGGACGTCGTAACTTTGCATTGTCATTCAGCGCTGGATGAGGAGCCACACCGGAAGGGCGCCCAACACTCCTCTTCAGGCTGATCAAGACAAACCACTAATTATTCACCTTAAAAAATTATCAAAACCATGATTCCATTTATTGCAAAAGCTAAGAAGAACCCCATTACCAAGGAAGTGAAGTATTATGCCCAGGTGGCTCCCGTTGACCACGTGGAATTGTTGAGCATCACCAGCAGTATCTCTGAGAAGTGTACGGTGACGGAACACGACGTGAAGGCCGTTTTGTCGGCGTTGCAGATGAGCATTGCCAAGCACATCACTGACGGAAGCAGCGTGCGCTTCGGAGACCTCGGATCGTTTCGACTGACCATCAAGGGTACGCCAGCAGACACCAAGGAAAAGGCTGGCGTTGCAAACATCGAGCGATTGCGCGTGGCATACACCCAGAGCGGACGCCTGTCGCAGATTTTCAACAGCGACGTGAGCGGTCTCAAATTTGAAAAGGTGAGCGACAAGGCATAAGGTGGCTCATGGCATGCAGGGGGCTGGAAACGGAAGGGGCATTGTCAAGTCTGCCCCGACCTCCTGTCTGCGCTTTCTGTAAGTGGGTGTTCAAAATTTGTTTTAATTCCTACTTAGGTAGTCAATTTTTTACCATTACTTATCTCAAAAACACAATTATCAACCATTAAAATTCATCAATTTACCATGATTAACTACACCGTAAAAGCCAAAAAGAATCCAGTTGACGCCAGTGTTAAATTCTATCCCCAAATCGGCAAGCAAAAAGCCACGGACCTGGAAGAGATTGCCAAGGAGATTTCCGTGATGTGCACCTTGTCGTTGCCCGACATCGTGTCGGTGCTCTCTGCCACGCAGGAGGAGGTGGAGAACGTGTTGAAGAAGGGGCGCTCCGTGAGGTTCGGCTATCTGGGCTCGTTCCGTCCGACGATTGTGAGCAACCCTGTTGAAAAGAAGGAAGACGTGGGCATTGGCAATATCAAGCGTGTCCGTGTGCGCTTCACGATGGGAGGCTATTTGCGCAAGCATCTGAAGAAGGACATGATGAAGTTCAAGCGTGAAGAATAATCTCCGCGGCTAAGGGAGCCACCCAGGAAAGAAAAAAAACGCATAAGAACCAGAAGTTGTTCCGGGTCTTATGCGTTTCTTGTATGTAAGTAATGTTGAAAAAATAACTTCCGCAATTTTGCCGTTGGCAAGTAATATTTATATACTCCCCTGCCTTTTCGGCTATTTTCGAACTTATTCTCAGTCACAATGCTCGCATTGCTCCTTCGAATAAGCTCAAAAATAGCTCAAAAATGCAGGTGCAAAATTGCAGAACTTATTCTTTCAACATTACTAAATCATCCCCTGTAAGGAGAGACTGTGTTTATCAGAGCGGGAAGGTCATACCGAAGTTGACGTTGGCATTGAGGTTGTTGAGCGGAATGAACTGCTTGTTGACCTTGCCGAGAATGCGGTCGGAACCAACATAGAAGTTGAAGTGTTTTGCCTTCAGGCTGAGGGCGGCGCCAAGAGAGCATCCTGTTCCGCCAGCCGTGGTATTGACCGAAATTTCGATGGGGTTGACCGGGCGGACGGTGGCTGAGAGCATGGCCCAGTGGTAAGAATAGAGACCATGAATGCGGCCGGTGTAGAGGAAGCCGAAATGGAGGCGACGATACATCGGCAACGTGTATTCAGCACCGACGTTGAGCGTGGCGGCCAGGGCCTGCGTTGTGCTCGTTTCGCCGTCATCATAAACGGAGAACATCTCTTCGAGGTCGTCGCCGAGATCTTCAAACTGGTCGCCGAGCTTGTTGTTGCCCGTGTTGTTTGAACCGGCATAGATGTTGTTGAAACCACTGAAGGTGTAGTCGCCAGCAGAAGATGCCTGCTTGGTCTTTCCCCAACTGATGAAGCCGAGGTCGGTGAGACCGGCTGAAACGGTGAGGTCGTCCATCACCTTATAGGAGGCGCCGAGGTCGAATGCCATACCGAAGCCAGGCATTCCGAAGCTGACGTCATCGAGCCCTTTCACGCGGCGGCGGCCGTCGGGAGCGTTCTTTTCAGGGCCTTCATAGTCGAACTCGCTCTTCAAGACGGATGCCTTGAGGCGTGCATCGCCCTGAACGCGCCATTCGTCGCCGTTCATGGTGAGGTTGAGCTGATTGACTTTGAAGTCGGCATAAGCCACGCCGAAGAGAAATTTCGCCTTAGCTCCGACGGTGAGGCGGTCGTTGATGCGGTGGCTGTGTCCCAAGGCGAGCTCCATATAATTTTGCGAACGGGCACCGATGTCGTGGAGCTGATAGAATTCCTTCTCGCCTGTGGTCTTCATAAATTCAAAGAGTTCGTAGGGCAAGGTGATGTTGGTGTTGGAACGCAGGTTGAGCTCAACGACGTTCATTCCCTTGAAGCCACGGAAGCCCACGGAGAAGAGGTTATAGTTGACATAGATGTCGGCACGGTTTTTATCGTGCAAACCGCCAAGGAAGTCAGAAGCCGAAACGGTTGGGCTCATGAAGGTGGTCTGGTCGTAGAGCGGGTTGCCTTCAAGCTTGTAGATGAAGTTTTTGTAACCCACATTACCCGTTGCACCAACGTTGATGTTGCCCATGAAGGGGAAAGAGACGTAGGGGGCATCGATGAGCGCCGGGTTCATTTGATGGCGGAAATTGCTCGTCTGCATAAAATAAGACGTGCGGAATTCCTGGGCCTGTGCCGGAAGCAATGCTGAAGAAAGAACAAGTCCGGCTGCTATTTTTTTGAATATAGTTTTCATACGTGAGATTTTTTTACGTGACTAAAAACGAATCAGTTCATCAGTTGAAATCAGCAACGATTTGACCTTTGAGTTTCAGTCGGATGTCCTTGACTTTGATGTATTGCAGCGATGAAAGCACGGCTTTCTGTCCGGCAGTCTGTGTGCCAGCGGCCTGAATGCGGAGACGCAGCACATCGAGACGCTTGAGGGCCTTCGGGTCGGTGAGTTTCATGGTAATCTGCACGGGAGTTTCCACACCAGTGGCAGTCACTTCGGCTTCGTTGGCGAGCACCGACTTGGGCTGTGCGGGAGCGACGTTGGCTTCTGAGACAACGATTTCGTTGATAACACGTCCGTTGACGTCAACAGGGATGACAGTTGCGGTGAGGTCGAGCGGAACGGCATTGAAGATGTTGGCCGTTACGACCAAGCCATCGGCTTCATAATCCTTGAGGTCTTTGTTCATGCCCGTCACAGAGTCGTTGTAAACGATGTTCAAACCGTTGTTGAAGGTGAACGGCACGTAGAGGTCGTAAGACATGTCGGAATTGTAGGTGCGACCCAATTGGATGGTCACATCTTCGTCAACGAGCTTCACGCGGCGGTTTCCCTTGAGATCGACAGAGATGTTGTCGGGCAACTTGGTGATGAGGCTGCTGATGCCGTCGACCTGGAATTTCATGGCCGTTGCTTCGATGGCAGCAGGAGAGTAAGGACCTGCGGCGGCATCTTCATAGAAGTAGACATGGTTTTTCTTCTCTTTCAAGAGCGTGGCATTGCCCGATGCAGGAAGGTTGACGCTGGCAGCCACTGTGCCGTCTTTCTTGTTGGCCTTCAGTCCGGCATTAAACTCGATGGAGGCTGGCACGTTTGAGAGGTCGGCCATGAACTTGAGCGTCGGGTTGGCCACCTGGATGGTCACATCGTCGCTGTCGAGGAAGTCGGGCAAATTGTCCTTGATATTGATGCTTTCGATGGTTGGAGCGATGTCTGGGTCGAAACGTCCCGTCACATTGTCGAAGACCACTTCGTTTTGTCCGACGAGGGTGTTACCCATGTGGAGATAAACGTGGAGCGTGAGTTTGCTGCCTGTGGTCGGAGTGAAGGCGCGTGAAGCGGAGACCTTGAAATCGCCAGAGAGCGAAACTTCGGTTTTTGGAATACTGAGCGTTCCGCCGTTGACCTTGCCGTCGTTGCCGTCAAGGACAATCTTGGCGATGTCCATCTCAGCGAGGTCGATTTTCGTTGAGTTGACATTGTGACGCGGATTGACCGAAACGACCTGTCCGGCGATGGTGGCATTGGTTGGATTGGCCACCTGCAAGTATTTCGGTAGCTTGATTTTCAGATTGTCGATGTCGCGAATGGCGAAATACATGCCGTTTTGCTCCAAAGCCATGCTAATCTTGAGTTTCGTTCCCGCAGCAGGGGTGATTGACTTCACTTGCTTGACAACACTGCTGATGTTGTCGAACTTGAAATTCATGCTGTTATCGACCGTCAGGTTGTTGATCTGATAAACAAATCCTTCTGGAACGTTCAGACTTCCTGCCACTGCTGGAATCAATTCCTGCAACTTGGAATAGTTGAGCACTTCCAATGACGGCGTGAGCACTGCGTTGTCAATGTAGGCATTCATTCTGTCGACACTGAAATTAACGTTTGTGCGTCCGCTTTCGATGAGGTAATAAGTGTGTTGTGCGTCCGTTTTCAAGTTCTCGTCCTCCTCGAGGAGGTCGGCAAGCATGATATTTTCGGTGTTACCAAGTTTGAGCTGCAGTCCTTGAGAACCGAGACCCATCGTCATGTCAATGTCCTTGCTGGCATCGTAGCTGTCGTCGACACAAGCCGTGAGGGGCAGTCCCAACGAGAGGGCAAGACAAACCTTTGCCCATTGTTTCATTTGGAAAGATTGCTTTTTCATAGGATAAAATTTTGAAGTTATTGATTTTATCTTTGAATGATGTTAAATAAGTGCTATTTAAACCAGTGGCGGCTCCGCAGAGGTTGACATCTGTGTTGAATGTTAAATCTCTTTTTCGAGAGAATGGTTGAAAGAGACTGGTAACGGATGGGGCAATTGAAATTAAATAATTGATTTCCAACGATGTTTCTATATAGGTTCAACACTATGATCTGTCTTTACGGGATGTTTTTTCCGCCTGCTCATATTGAGTTTTTAAAACAAACGATAAACATTTGCCACCCCTATGTTTGCAAATTTAAATATTTATGTTGTGATACGCAAATATAAACCAACATTTTTATTATTGCTGTGCAGTAAAAATTTTTTAAACAAAAAAATTAGGGCTGACACTCCCCACACGAGGTATCAGCCCTTAGAATTATCTTATACAAAGGTAATGCAAGTCGAGAGCATAGCGTCAAGCTTGCTTGGACGCTATGCCGAGGCGAAGCTTATCTTATACAAAGATCGTCATCTTACCAAATAGCAATAATACAGTTCATGCACTTTTACATTCCCTCCTCTCAATTATTGGATTCTGAAATTTATCGGCACATTGCATTTCACGTTTACAAGCTTGCCCTTTTGTTTTCCTGGCTTCCACGCTGGCATAGTCTTCACCACACGCATAGCCTCTTTGTCGAGCACAGCATGGCCTGATGACTTTTTGATGTGCACGTCGCTTACAGTTCCGTCTTTTCTTACAACAAAACCTACGATCGTCTTGCCTTGCAGTGTTGCATCGATAGCAGCTTGAGGGTATTTCACATTCTTAGCGATAAATTCCATCATTGCAGATTCTCCGCCTTTAAATTGTGGCTTCACCTCAACGTTTTTATAGACTTTTGTGTCAGGCTGTTGTGTCTGCATATCGATTGTTGATAGGGTGGTTGCAGTGAGGGTGGTTGCTTTTGCCATAGTGCTCACGTTTGTGTTGCTGGCAAATACACTGATTGCCAGTGTTGCCACTGGGATAATGAACAATGTCTTGAGCATCATCAATCTGTTTGATTTCTTCTGATTCATCATAATGATTCTTCGTTTTAGTGACTCATTGTTAAGGTTGTTGGCAAATGGCTGCAGACGATTGCCGACCGCCTTGACTACAAGAAATTTTTGATATTGTGTTGCATTAATGCCCTTGTTTAATACTGCTTCATCCACCTCAAATTCGTGTATGGCTTTCAGATTCTTGCCCATCAGCCACACGAAAGGATTGAACCACTGCATGATTGTGGCTATCTGAAGAAGGACGAGGTCTATGCAGTGTTTTAAGCGTATATGCTCTTGCTCATGTGTTAGTATGAAACTGCGGTTGTTGGCATAGTCGTCACGGCTCATCACGATGTAGTGAAAGAGACAGAACGGACTCGTTGCATCATCGGTTAGAATTATGGTGTTGCCTTTGTTGTCGGTGGTATGCTCGCACTGGCGCAGTTGCTTTATCAGACGCACGGTTTGAACGACTGTCATCGAGAATATAGCCACGACTCCAATTGTGTATATACAGACTATAATGTCAGACCAACTCCATACAGATGGTTCTTTTGCATTACCGTTTACCAGTACCTCCGGCAATAGAACCGCCTGACGAACCTTATCTACTATTGGATTTGTATCACCAGTGAGGTGAACCAATGGAATAGCAAACGATATAACCAAACATCCAAGGATTACGATTCGATTGAGCCGATGAAAGGTCTCCTTTTCAAGCAATGGTATAATGCAAGCATATAGCAGCGCCAATGCCATGGCTGATTTTATAATATAAGGTAGCATCATGGTTCTTAATAAGGTTGTATCTTGGTTCTCATTGTTTTGAAACGTCTCTTTTCTCCGTACCCTTGTCTATCAGACTAAGTATCTCCTCCAGTTCCTCATCCGAGATATTCTCTTCTTTCACAAAGAACGAAATGAGCGAATGAAGACTGCCGCCAAAGAACGATTTCTTTACCTCCTTCATTGCATGACGTGTGTATTCGGCCCTTGTTATGAGAGGAGAAAACACGTATGTCTTGCCACCCCCTTCACGCTTGTACGAACTAACGTATTGCTTGTGGGTGAGTATCTTCATAAACGTGGCGATAGTGGAGTAAGCGGGATGTGGCTCGGGATATGCGTCGATAATCTCGTGCGTAGTCATACCACAACCCTTATCCCACAGAATATTCATTATCTGCATTTCGGCACGTGTCAAGGTATTGAATTCTTTCATGTTTTAGATGGTTGAGGAAATTATCTAATGTTTTAGATTTTCTACTGACAAAGATACCCTAAATGTATATTCGTTGGTTGCGGATTCGAACAAAAACTGCTTATGAAACATTAGATTTAACGTATGTTGTTAGATATAAATCTCGAATTATTAGATATTAAGTTCGAATTTATTGCCACCCTATGAAGAATAAAAGGCAAGGAAACAAGTCCACCTGTTTTGTGTGGGACTTATTTCCTTGCCTTTGAACAAGCTTCGCATGGAATCTGCGGACTGCGGTTTGTTAGGCCTTAGGGCTTTTCGAAATGCTGATAGTCTTTCAGACTGCGCCAATCTCCGCCCCAGACGAAGCCGTGGCGCTTGAAGAGACGATAGCAGAGGTCGCTGTGTGAGATTTTATATTTGAAGGACTTGGTGCGGTCGGCATAGCGGCGTCCTTTCTCGGGGTCTACGCGGAGCGTGCCGTCGGCGCGACTTTTCACGCAGGGATTGTGGAGCGGATTGATATCAATGGCACGGCCACGGCTATGGGCCGATAGTTTGCGGGTGCCGGCAACGGTTCGGTAATTAAAGCACGAGGTGTTGTTGGCCTCCATCGACGGGCGGTCTTGCGCCCCATAGTTGTCAATCAGCACCATGCGTGCGATGGGATAGGAAGCACGGTAGAGGTCGCGGAAAATGCTGACGAGGTCGGCTGCGATGTCGGCGTGGCAGACCAGTTCGCCCAACTGTATCTCCCCCGCGCCGTTGATGTGCAACACTTTGACGTAACGCAATTTGCTGCGTGGAATGCTACACCCTTTCTTGTAGCTCTTTCCCCACATGCGTGCAAATACGGCATTGGAGATGGTGTCGGCCGAAAAGCAGCGCCATTCACCATAGCGGCGCACAGCCTGCGGCGACACAGTCTCACCAGCTTTCCAGCGGCGCAGTTTCTCTTGTTCGTCGTCATTCAAATGGACTTTCTTGCCGACGAGTTGCGGTTTCTCTGGCCCCTCGGCCGAACGGGCGGCGCGGCAGGGGGATGCGAGCAGCAGACAGAAGAGGGCGATGAGGGAAACGGGATGTGGGAATGTCATTTGATGTTACAAGATAAGATGGTCGTGAAAACAGGTGGCGCTCCTATACGGAGCACCCCTGAAATGTCTGTCACTTCGCAGCCTGAACTGTCAGTTTGGCTTCCTTCTCCTGTTTGAGAATGGTCAGCGTCACATTGAATTCCTTTTTCTTTCTGCCCGTCAGCGTCTTGGCAAAGCGGAAACATGTCGGCGCCTCTGCTTTCGCATCTGTGGCTGGCTTGCCATAGTCTTCCAGGTAATAACCATAGTCGTCATCGGTGTCGGCTTCTGCTTCATTCTGATGGGCCGTCCATCCGCTTTCCTTCTTCTCGACAAGCGCCGCAATGCGCTTATAGTCGCTGTCCGTCAAGGTTTTCGAGAAGGAAATGTCGTAAGTATCAGCTCCCGAGAAACGCTCGCGGCCGCGCCATTCTGCCTCATCAACAGGAAGCGCCACACCGAGGTTGCCCTCCGAAAGGAATCCGATGGCCCGCGCTTCGTGGGTGCGGGCAATCTTGGCCTGCTTGTAGGCCACCTGCGATGTGTATCCCACACTGATGATGAAGGGCGACACCAACAGCATAAGAAGGCGAGCAAAGAGCCGCTGGATTTTCCAGCGCCAGGTTAGGAACAAGTAAACGGGCGAACAGAGGAGCCAAGTGGCGGCACACCAAATGCCACGGCGGCGCACCAATGTGGCGGCAGCCGCATCTTCGGCGTTTGTGGCACGCAGAGTGGCGGGAAGGCCATAGCGGTTGGTCTCCCGACGGGTTTTCTTGAAAAACAAGGGGATGTTGATGAAAGGCACATAAAACCACCAGCCGCTCCAGCCGACATCATGGCAACGCTTCACGCCTTGTGCCGTATAAAACCAGCAGAACATGAAGAGGCCGGAGAAGAGCATGAGGCGATTGTAAAGACTGCCAGCAGCGTCCTCGCCGATAGAGAAAGAGGCTATCTCTGAAGCGACGTTGGCCACATACGCCACAAGCATGAAATGGAAAGGAATGAGGGCATGAGAGATGAGGTATTCTGCCCGCGTGATACGTCCCTTGAAAGAGAAGGCACGCACGAGAAGCCCCGCATTGGGCAGGGGTTTGGCATCGAAGGCCTCAAGTTCGCGGTCGGCCTCTTCCATGAGACGTTCCATCTGTGCAGGCGAAGGCATGGCTCCCTCGGGCATCGTGGGGGCGGCAGGGGCTTCTTCCTGAGAACTCGATTCTTCCTGAGGAGTCGATTCTTCCTGAGATTTCTGAACATTCTGCCCACACGTCTCATCGTCGCCATCGGGCGCCACGAAAGGGGGCGGCGAGGCCGGCTGTGGGACAGGGGGCGGCGTGTTGCCGCTATGGTTCTGTTGCAATTTGTTATTCTCTTCCATAAGATGATTCCTTCTAAGTAGGTGGTCAGAATTGTTTGTCTGGTATGAAACTGCAAAGGTAAGTTTTTTCATCGAAAAGCATCCATCCCCAAGGCATAACTATTGTTTCAGGATGGTTAAGTTATGGTAAAAGCGGCCTTCGGAAAAATCTGTCGCGGAGCGACCTGATGCGTCGTGAAACATCCAGCAGTGGGGGATCTCCAAGATATCGCATCCATTTTTTTTGATCACTCCCACAAAATAAGCGCCAAGCAACCACTTATCCTGCCTTGTCAGCATTGATTGTCAACGATTTTTTCTAACTTTGCAGTCATGAAGATAGCTATTGCCTTTTTACGCTTGCTTTCACATCTGCCTTTGCGTGTGCTTTATGCACTGGCCGATATTTGTTACCCCGTCATCTATTATGTGATGGGGTATCGGCGAAAGGTGGTACGCAAGAACATTGACCGCTCTTTTCCTGAGCGCTCCATGAGCGAGAGAAGACAGATTGAAAAACGTTTCTACCGATGGTTTTGCGACTATGTGGTTGAAACCATCAAACTGCTCTCCATCTCGCCCGAGGAAATGAAGCGGCGAATGATTGTGGAGGGCATGGAAGAAATGGAACGCGAACTGGAAACGCACCCGTTCGTGTTTATCTATTTGGGGCACTACTGCAACTGGGAATGGATTTCCTCCATGCCGCTTTGGAGCACGCGTGAGACCACCCACTGCGCCCAATTGTACCGCCCGCTCAAAAACAAAGCGTTCGACTCGTTCTTCTATCAGATGCGAACCCGCTTTGGGGCCGACAATATCTCGAAATACGAGTCGATGAGACACATTCTCCAACTCAAACAGAAGGGGGAGCGCACCATCATCGGATTCATCGCCGACCAGGCTCCGGGATGGAACAGCATCCACGACTGGGTGGACTTCCTGCACCAAGACACGCCGGTCTTCACTGGAACGGAACGCATTGCAAAGAAAGTGGATGCCGCCGTATTTTTCGCCGACGTGAAGCGCGAACGACGCGGACAATACCGCCTGCGATTGCGCCTCATGACCGACCACGTCAAAGACATCCCCAACTATGAGCTGACGGAACGCTACATGGCAGAACTGGAAGAAATCATCCAGCGACAACCACATCTCTGGCTGTGGAGCCACAGACGATGGAAAAGACAACGACATGCCGATGGCACTTTCTACGAGGAGCCGAAGGAATAGTTTCAAATGATGCCGTGCCGACCAACATCTGCAAACTGCACATGCTCAGCCACACCCACCTATCAGACAACAAAAGCAAGACATATTTCCCATGGAAAAGAAATTCAACCGCACCCTCGTCACCTCCGCCCTACCCTATGCCAACGGAGGTGTACATATAGGACACTTGGCTGGCGTTTACGTGCCGGCTGACATCTATGTGCGCTATCTGCGCCTGAAAAAGCAGGAAGTGCTATTCATCGGCGGAAGCGACGAGCACGGCGTGCCTGTCACCATCCGTGCCCGCAAGGAAGGCATCACCACCCAGGAGGTGGTCGACCGCTACCACAACCTCATCAAAAAATCGTTTGAGGACTTCGGCATATCATTCGACATCTACAGCCGAACGACCTCGAAGATCCACAACAAGTTTGCCTCTGATTTCTTCCGCACGCTTTACGACAACAACAAGCTCGTGGAGAAAACCGAGGAGCAATTCTGCGATGAAGTAACGGGCGAATTTCTCACCGACCGCAACATCGTCGGCACCTGCCCGCGCTGCGGCGCGGAAGGCGCATACGGCGACCAATGTGAGAAATGCGGCGCAACGCTCTCGCCTGAAGAACTCATCAACCCGACCAACAAAAACAATCCGGGACACGGACTGGTGAAGAAGGCCACGAAAAACTGGTACCTGCCGCTCAACGACTATCAAGACTGGCTCAAACAGTGGATTCTCGAAGAGCACAAGGAATGGCGTCCAAACGTCTATGGCCAGTGTAAATCATGGCTCGACATGGATCTCCAGCCACGCGCCATGACGCGCGACCTTGATTGGGGCATCCCCGTTCCCGTTGAGGGAGCTGAGGGCAAGGTGCTCTACGTATGGTTTGATGCCCCCATCGGCTATATCTCCAACACCAAGGAACTCTGCGACGCACAAACGGAGAAATGGGGCACATGGCAGAAATGGTGGCAAGACCCTTCAACGCGCCTCGTGCATTTCATCGGAAAGGACAACATCGTGTTCCACTGCATCGTGTTCCCAACGATGCTCAAGGCCCACGGCGGCTATATCCTGCCCGACAACGTGCCTTCCAATGAATTCCTCAATTTGGAGAACGACAAGATTTCCACATCACGCAATTGGGCCGTCTGGCTTCACGAATATCTGGAAGACTTCCCCGGCAAGCAAGACGTTTTGCGCTATGTGCTCACGGCCAACGCTCCAGAAACGAAAGACAACAACTTCACCTGGAAGGATTTCCAAGACCGCAACAACAACGAACTGGTGGCTGTTTACGGCAACTTCGTCAACCGTGCGCTCCAGCTCACGAAGAAATATTTCAATGGTGTTGTTCCTGAATGTGGCGAACTGCTTGACATCGACCGCAATGCCATTGAGGAATTCAAGGACGTGAAACAGAAGGTGGAAGCCCTCCTCGATGTCTTCAAGTTCCGCGATGCACAAAAAGAGGCCATGAACCTTGCCCGCCTCGGCAATAAGTATATCACCGACTGCGAACCCTGGCATGTGGCCAAGACCGACATGGAGCGTGTGAAAACCATCCTCTACATCTCCCTGCAATTGGTTGCCAACCTCGAAATCGCCTTCGAGCCCTTCCTGCCTTTCAGCTCGGCCAAGCTCCGCGAGATGCTGGGCGTCAAGGAAACGGAATGGGAACAGCTCGGCTCAACCGAACTTCTCAAGCCGGGACACCAACTCGGCACACCGTCGTTGCTCTTCGAAAAGATTGAAGACGAAGCCATCGAGGCTCAGCTCAAGAAACTTGACGATGCCAAGAAGGCCAACGAGGCTGCCAATTATGTTGCCGCGCCATTAAAGGAAAACGTTGACTTTGAAACGTTTGAAAAGATGGATATCCGCGTTGGCCACATCAAGGACTGCCAGAAGGTGAAGAAGTCGAAGAAACTCCTCCAGTTCACCATCGATGACGGTTCCGGCGTTGACCGCACCATCCTCAGCGGCATCGCGGCCTACTACGAACCAGAACAGCTCATCGGCAAGGATGTGCTCTTCGTTGCCAATTTTGCACCACGCAAGATGATGGGCATCGAGAGCCAGGGCATGATTCTCTCGGCTGTCAACTTCGACGGAACACTCAACGTGACCTCCGTCCTCGGCAACGTCAAGCCTGGTTCACAGGTGGGATAACCACGGATTAAGCAAACAACACAGGGGCGCTTGACTTGGCACAAGGATGGCTTTTCTTATATGAGAGCAACAGACTTTGCTAAGGCTTTCTTATCAGACTTTTCTGAGAGCAACGGCCAACAGATGTCAAACGCCCACTTAGTCTTAGTAATACAAACGCATAAAGCAGGTTCCCGGAGATAGTATCTTGAATGTAGAAAACACTATTTCGGGAACCTGCTTTCAATCAATCATATAAAAATGGCACAAAAACCAAGTATCCCAAAGGGAACACGCGACTTCGGCCCCGTTGAAATGGCCAAGCGCAACTATATATTCAACACCATCCGCGAAGTGTACGCCCTCTACGGCTTCCGCCAAATCGAAACACCAGCTATGGAGAACCTCTCCACGCTGATGGGTAAATATGGAGAAGAAGGCGACAAGCTGCTCTTCAAGATTCTCAACTCGGGAGATTTCCGCAGCGGCATCAGCGCTGAAGACTATAGCAGCGACTCTGCCGCCCGCCTCGCCGCACGCTTCTGCGAAAAGGGCTTGCGCTACGACCTCACCGTGCCTTTCGCACGCTATGTGGTGCAACACCGCGACGAACTCCAGATGCCTTTCAAGCGTTTCCAGATTCAGCCGGTTTGGCGTGCCGACCGTCCGCAGAAGGGACGCTACCGCGAGTTCTATCAGTGTGACGCTGACGTAGTCGGCTCCGACTCGCTATTGAATGAAGTCGAACTGATGCAGATTGTTGATGAGGTGTTCACCCGTTTCGGCATTCGCGTCTGCATTAAAATCAACAACCGAAAGATTCTTACGGGCATTGCCGAAATCATCGGTGAAGCCGACAAGATTGTCGACATCACGGTGGCCATCGACAAGCTCGACAAGATTGGCCTCGACAAGGTCAACGACGAACTGCGTGCCGTGGGGCTCAGCGAAGAGGCCGTGGAAAAACTGCAGCCCATCATCGCTCTCTCTGGAAGCAACGAGGAAAAGCTCGAAACCATGCGCCGCGTGCTTGCTGAAAGCGAGACGGGACTGAAGGGCGTTGAGGAAGTGGCCTTCGTGCTCGAGACGCTTAAAAACAGCCAGTTGCACAACGAAATCGAACTCGACCTCACCCTGGCCCGCGGCCTCAACTACTACACGGGCTGCATCTTCGAAGTCAAGGCGCTCGACGTGCAAATCGGCTCTATCACGGGCGGCGGACGCTATGACAACCTGACGGGCATCTTTGGTATGCCGGGCCTCAGCGGCGTGGGCATCTCCTTCGGTGCCGACCGCATCTACGACGTGCTCGGCCAACTCGACCTCTATCCGCAGGAAACTCAAAGCGGCGTACAACTGCTCTTCATCAACTTCGGCGCCGCTGAAGCGGCCCACTGCCTGCGCCTCGCCGCACAGGCCCGCCTCGCCGGCATCGCCACGGAGGTTTACCCCGACAGCGTGAAGATGAAGAAGCAGATGAGCTATGCCAACGCCCACAACGTGCCGTTCGTGGCCCTCGTTGGCGAAACGGAAATGGCCGAAGGACGCATCACGCTCAAAAACATGACCACAGGCGAGCAGCAGAGCCTCACCATCGAGGAGGCTGTTAAAGCCATCAAGGGATAAACAGCAAAAAAATCCAGGGTGTTCTGTTCTCCGTATTCCTTTCAATGTAAATACGGAGAACAGAACACCCGTTTTTTTAGTCGCCCACTATTTTTCACATCCATCTCCCCACACCAAACTTATGATAACCCACACCGACGCCACCGAACTTCTGAAAAGCCTCATCGCCATTCCGAGCGTGAGCCGCGATGAAAAGGCCGCGGCCGATTTTCTGGAGGAACACCTCAAGCAGCTGCAACTGTTCCCGATGCGCCACCACAACAATCTTTGGTGTGTCGGACGGGCGCAACTCCCCAACCGCCCCACCCTGCTGCTCAATGCGCACATCGACACAGTGAAGCCCGCCGCTGGCTGGCTGTCCGACCCCTTCACGCCGCAGATTGAAGGGGAACGTCTCTACGGCCTTGGCAGCAACGACTGCGGCGGTGGATTGGTGAGCCTGCTCGCCGTTTTCACCCAACTGGAAAAGCGCACCGACATTCCTTGGAATCTCGTTTTTCTGGCTTCTGCAGAAGAGGAGGTGTCGGGAAAGAACGGCATTGAGAGTGTCATTCCGCTCCTACCCCACATCGACTGCGCCATCGTTGGCGAACCGACAGGCATGCAGCCAGCCATTGCCGAAAAAGGATTGATGGTGCTCGACTGCACAGCCCACGGACGTGCCGGACACGCCGCCCGCAACGAAGGAGACAACGCCATCTACCACGCCATCGACGACATACAATGGGTGCGCACTTTCCAGTTTCCCGATGTGTCGCCACTGCTCGGTCCAGTGAAAATGAGCGTGACCATCGTGCAAGCTGGCACGCAACACAACGTGGTGCCAGATGCCTGTACTTTCACCATTGATGTGCGCTCTAATGAGTGCTACACCAACCAAATGCTCCTCGAAGAAATCTCCGCCCATCTGCAAAGCGACGTCAAAGCGCGTTCAACGCGCCTCAGCTCGTCGTCAATTTCCCCCACCCATCCGCTCGTGCTCCGCGCCGAAACTCTCGGCCGCCGACCCTTCGGCTCGCCAACGCTCAGCGACCAGGCACTCATGCCCTGGCCCTCACTGAAGATGGGACCTGGAGAGTCGTCACGCTCACACACCGCAGGAGAATACATCGGTTTGCAGGAAATTGAAGAAGGCATCGCGCTCTATCTGAAATTGCTGGAATGAGCAGCCAACGGCCAACACCCTGTTTCCAGAAACCTGTTTAAAATCACAAGCACCATTACTTCATCCCCCCAGAATCCCATAACCATTATGCGCAAACTCACCGTTGAAGAACTCAACCGCATGGACATCGAGGCGTTTCACCAGTCGGAGAAACTCCCCCTCGTCATCGTCCTCGACAATATCCGCAGCCTGCACAACGTAGGCAGCGTGTTCCGCACCGCCGATGCTTTCCGCCTTCAGGGCGTATGGCTCTGCGGCATCACGGCCTGTCCGCCTGCCGCAGAAATCCACAAAACCGCCCTCGGCGCTGAAGACAGTGTCAGTTGGGAATATTTTGAAGACACACTCGACGCTGTTGAGCGCCTGCAACGCGAAGGCTACGAAGTGCTGGCCGTTGAGCAAGTGGAAGGTAGCCTGAAGCTCAACACCTTCCGCATCGACCCCGCCAAGCGCTATGCCCTCATTCTCGGCAACGAAGTGAAAGGTGTTCGCCAAGATGTGGTCGATGCCGCCGATGCCGCCCTCGAAATCCCGCAATACGGCACGAAGCATTCCATGAATGTCTCCGTCACCGCCGGCATCGTCATGTGGGAATTTGAAAGACAGATGCGCGGATGATTGGGGCCACAAGCCGACGCCCATATTTTACGCCACAAGGCCACACGCTTTATTACTTATTAATATATGACAAGAGCGGTGGAGCACCAACAAAGATGCTCCACCGCTCTTTTACATAAGCAGATGGTCAAGAATAATATTATTCAACCTCAGCCACGCCGATAGTGACGCGGTTCATGTCGTTGTTAGTGAACGGCTGAACGGTATCGCCCTTGAAGTCGGTCTGAATGCGGGCCACATCGATGCCGTGGCGCTCCTTGAGCAATTTGGCAACGGCATTGACGCGCTTTTCAGAAATGGCGCGGTTGATTTCGGGCGTACCCGTTCCGGCATCTGCATAAGCCGTGAGAGACACCTTGGCCTGTGGGCGGCGCTTCATCCAGGCAGCGAGTTCAGACACCTTGCGTTCTTCCGATGCCTTGATGCTGGCACTGTTGATGTCGAAGAACACTTCAATGCGCTTTGTCTTTTCCTGCGTCAACACAGGGGCGGGAAGGGGAGCTGGCGTGTTGTCAACCACAGGCTTTTCCTCCTGCTCTTCAGGCAATCCCACTGGTTCGTGAACTGGTTCCTTCGGGGCAGACTGTGCCTTTGGCAAGCCAAACTTGAAGGTGACACCGAGCATACCAGTCAACTGCCAGTCGCCATTGCCGTTGGTCTTTGAGTTGAAACGGTCGTGGAGGTTGTTGGCAGCTACTTCGAGGTTGATGCCCCAGTGGCGGGCGATATTGGCTTCCAGTTGCAAGCCCATGCGGAAATTATGCACCAGGCGGTCGTCGTTCCAGGCCATCGACTCAGTGATGCCGCCCTTCTTGAGCAAATCCTTCTGTCCGTCGTTGTCCCAGGCATAAGAGAGACCCATACCGCCGAGGAAGTAGACGTTGACGGGATGCACCTTGCTGGGCGCGAAGATGTTCGAGAGGTTGAACATCACGTCGAGGTCGCTGGTCACATATTTGAAGTCAAACGTGTGGTCGGCCCCGCTGATTTTATATCCGGCCTTGTTGTTGTAGCCCTGCACACTGAGTCGCGTACCGACAGCAGGTGTCCAGAAGCGTCCCACAGAGAAGGCGCCGATAGACGTGGCCAGTTTGTCGAAAGCATTGTTTGTGAATGTCACCTGTCCGCCGCCCTGAAGCGTTACGAAGTTGTAAGGCTGAGGTGTGCGGTCTTTTTCTTGTGCCGTTGCCGTCATCATGGTGGCTCCGGCCAGCAGCATCGCTGCAAAGATGGTCTTTCTCATAATTGTGTTTATCTTTTTGCACGCGACATCTCCTTGTCGGGAGTGCCGTATGAATATTAGGGTTTTGTATTTTTCTTTTAGAGCATTTCAGGAGCAGCCACACGATTTGCAGGCCCTATACAGGGGCGCTCGCGGCGCTTTTCATTGGCTACTTCGGATGCAAAACTACGTAAAAAGCCATAAATCCACAAGCGTTTTCCCGATAAATAGGGGGCTGCGGGAACGGGAGGGCGCAAAATGTCATGGAAACGGGTGCCAAACCGACGATTTGTCAGCCACTGGAGATGACAAACCGTCGGGAAAACTTAACGCGGCGTTCAACATGTTTAAATCCAGTCGCTGAAGGTTTAAGGATGTTTCCGCCGTGTTAAAATCCTGCTTTTCTCCAGCTCGCCGAGGCGCAACGGGCACGCGCTTTGCACATACTCCAGTGAAGCTTGGAAGTCGGAAGGCCGAGGAGGCAAGGACGACGGAAGGACTTCAGAAACAAACATTCAACGAACAAACAAAAAAACATAGGAGATATTTATTATTATTATTATGGTACCTGTTAGAAATTATAATCAGAATTGGTTGCCCAACGCTTTCAACGACTTTTTCGACAACGACTGGATGGTGAAAGCCAACGCCACAGCGCCTTCCATCAATGTCAGCGAAGACGACAAGAAATACATGGTTGAACTGGCCGTTCCTGGTATGACGAAAGAGGACTTTGAAATCCACATCGACGAGAACAACGACTTGGTTATCAACATGGAAAAGAAGGTTGAAAACAAGGAAGAGGACAAGAAAGGCAAGAAATATCTGCGCCGCGAGTTTTCTTACACCAAATTCCAGCAGACGTTGGCCTTGCCAGACAATGTGGTAAGAGATCAAATCTCGGCCAACGTGAAGGACGGCATCTTGAATGTCGAATTGCCTAAGCAATTGGAAGAACCGAAACCACAACACCGCGCCATTGAGGTGAAGTAATCACGATTCATTGCTAAATAAATAAACGCAAGCGCCCCAGAATCGCTGGATTCTGGGGCGCTTTTTATGTTTTTCCACAGGCATTCCGCGCTATCCCATAGACAACATGACGATAATCTGGGCAATGATGACGCGCAAGAACATGCAGAGAGGATAGACCGTGGCGTAGGCAACGGAGGGTTTGTTGCTCGGCAAAGTGTCGTTGACATAGTCGAGGGCGATGGGGTTGGCCATAGCGCCACAGAGCATACCAGCCGTCGTGGCGAAACTCTTGCGACACCACTTCACGGTGATGATGCTGACGATGATGACGGGGAGCATGGTGATGAGCATGCTGAATCCAATCCACGCCAAGGCGGCAGGCTGCATGACGGTGGCGATGAAGTTGCGTCCAGCATCAAGACCGAGGCAGGCCAGATACATGGAGAGGCCGAGGCTTCGCAGCATGAGGTTGGCACTGGTGGTGGTGTAGGCCACCATGTGGAAACGCGGACCGTAAGCGCCAATGAGGATGCCCATCACGATGGGGCCGCCGGCGAGGCCGAGGCGCACTGGCGTGCTGAGCCCAAGACTGACGGGGATGCAGCCCAGGAGCAGACCAAGCACGATGCCCACGAAGATGGTGACCATGTTTGGCTCGTCGAGATGCTTGACGGCGTTGCCGAGCTCGTTGGCCACTTTTTTGATGCTGTCAGCCTCACCGATGACGGTGATGCGGTCGCCCATGCGGAGCACGAGGTCGGGGGTGGCCACGAGTTGTATGCCAGCACGCTGCACGCGGCTGACATTGACGCCATAGCGGTTGCGGAGCTGCAATGCGCCGAGGTGTCGTCCGTTGATTTCAGAGCGTGTGATGAGAATGCGCTGCGAGATGAGTTTGGAGTCGAGCGCATTCCAGTCGATGTTCTTCTGGTTCCAGTCGGTCTCGTCGCGTCGTCCGAAAAACACGGTGAGCTGCTTGACATGCTTGCGCTTCGTGATGACGAGGATGCGATCGTTTTCCTCAAGCAGGGTTTCGGCCGTTGGGAGAATCACCTTTCCGTCGCGCCAGAGTCGCGAAACGACAAACTGGGCCCCCTTCTCGCTGATGCCGGCCACCTCATTGAGTTTCTGATGGAAGATGGCGGGGTTGCACACGAGGAAAGAGGCGATGAAGGCCTGGTCGTCTTCGCCATCGTTTTCTGCCGAACGCTCACGCCGCGTAAGCCATCCGCGCATGATGATGAGGGCAATGATGACGCCAACCATTCCCAAGGGATAGGTCACGGCGCATCCGAGGGCCGCTGTTGAACTGGCGGCCGCATCGCCAAATTCCTTGAAGGTCTGCTGCGCCGCACCGAGCGCGGGGGTATTGGTGGTTGAACCACACAACACGCCCATCATGTCGGGAAGTGGCACCCATCCTGCCCAAACGATGCCCAGGGCCATGAAGGTGCCGATGAGCGTGAGCAAAACGCCGAGGAGATTGAGCTTGGTGCCGCCCTGCTTGAAGGCGCTCATGAAGCCTGGGCCGACCTGCAATCCGAGGATATACACGAAGAGGATGAGTCCGAAGCTTTCGGCATAGCTCAGCATTTGGCTGTCAACCGTCAGGCCGAGCGCACCGACAAGGATGCCGAAAAAGAACACGTAGGTGACGCCCAAGGAAACACCGAAGATGCGTATCTTGCCGACGGCGAGACCAACGGCGCATATCAAACTGATGATGATGACGGCCCAAATGGCGGGCATGGATTGAAAGAATGTGTTTAGCCAGGAGACCATGATTGGAGTATCTGTTCTTATAAAGGATGTTTTTAACGTTATCTGGTCGGGGCTGTGGGAGTGCTTTACAACAGGGCGGTCAAGGTATGCCCCAATCCTCGCGGTCTCGGCCTTGCGGTGTGGTGGGAAACGGCTTCTGCTTGCAAGCGGAAAACGCTTCCCCACCATAACTTTCCATAGGATTGCCTGCAAATTTACAAATAATAAGTAGGCAGTCAAAATTATTTTGATATTTGAAACGCTTTTGGCATATAAGTAAGGACGAACTGACGAATTTCCAGACTGCCGAAAAAACAAAACACTGTAGCTCACCTTACGCAAAGTGAAAGAGGACAGATATTTCGCGAAGAACGCAATGATGTTGGTGCCGCG
The DNA here is from genome assembly GCA_900539625.1 of uncultured Prevotella sp. Classification (GTDB taxonomy): domain Bacteria; phylum Bacteroidota; class Bacteroidia; order Bacteroidales; family Bacteroidaceae; genus Alloprevotella. Next base: position 30,556 of record UQCW01000010.1, on the reverse strand, counting down.
AAGAACGCTGCATAATCCGCCCCTCACTCTGCCTGCCAAGCGAACGACTGTGCTTCGCCCTCCGTTCCCTATTCCTGTCAGCGCCTCTGCTCCCAGACGCATCCGCCTCTGCTCCCAGACGCATCCGTCTCTGCTCCCAGACACGTTCGTCTCTGCTCCCAGACGCGAATGCATCTGCCGCCAGACGCATTCGCACACGGGACGGTATTCGCCATCAGGCATAGGGGAAGTATTGGCAGGCATTGGGAGAGCCTCATCAAGAGGGCCTTCCCGCCATCTTCCCTGCGTCTTGCCAGAACGGTGTATTGCCAGCGTTTTTCCGAAAGCCTGTGGTTAAACGGATGGGGCGGATTTTGTGTTGCAGAATGTTAATTTGACGTTTAAAGGTGGCCAGTGGCCACCTTTAAACTTGATTTTAACATATTTCTTTATATGGATGATGCGGCAAAAACATACCAACTTCCATCTTTTTCCTGACGTTGTATGTAGCCTTTATTTATCATCTGTTGCAACTGCTTCTTCACGGCCGCGGTCACGATACCGGCTTCTTGGCTCAGTCCTTCGATAGTTATATCAGGATTTGCCTGCATGGCTTTCAGTAAAACGGCAGTTGACTTGCTGCGAAACGCAATGCGCTGGCCATCGTACCACCAAACATTGGGCGACTGCTCTTCAGCAAAACCTATATCATACTTTAATTCGTCTGCCACAAGCGCCGAAAAATACTTGAAGAAATGCCGAATCTGTATGAGTGTAGCATGCGCACCTGCTGATGGAGTCGGACCTACTTCCACATCAGATTGGTGCAACGCATCAATGTATTCGTTTTTAATTCGGTTACGCACCACTATCATCGGCCAACCGTGGCGTACAAGGATATAGTTCACCATGAGTCTGGCTATTCGTCCGTTGCCGTCCTCAAACGGGTGAATACGAATATAGCGATAGTGAAACAGTGCTGCAAGTTCCACAGGCGTGTACTTACCTGATGCCTCGGCTTCATTGTACCAGTCCACAAGGTCGGTCATCAGAGCTGGCGTTTCTTCGGGGGAAGCATAGTCGAAACGGTCTCCGTAACGTGTAATCACGCTGTTTGGGCGGGTCTTATACATTCCAGCGTGTATGGTGTAGCTTGTTTGCTGACCGCCTGGCAACTGCCTGTATACGGTGTAGTCCTCGCGAATGATGGTTTTGTGGAGCTGACGGATAAAGTTTTGTGTTAGCGGCTCGTTCAGTGTCACGGCTTCTTCTTCCATCATCTTCAAACCGACCTGACTGGCTTTCATGTCTACAAAGTCCTTCAAATCGCCTCCACCGCTCACCTTGCCAAACAACAACAAGAGTTCTGTTTGGCCGTAGGTCAGTGTATTCCCTTCGATGTGATTACTGTTGTAATTGTATTCCACTGTAAACCTTTGGCTCAACAGGTATTGCTTACGCTCGTTGAGTGGCTGTATGCTTTTCCACTTCTTGTATAATATATCTAATGGCTCCATGTGGTCTTGTCTTTATTAGCTTATACTGCGCTTTCAATAAAAAAATATCGGCAATTAGCAATTGCCTTATTGCACTCGCCTTACACCCCCGGCAGGGAGTGTCCGTTGATTTTGCGGTAGAGGTCGAGCGCATAGACGTCGGTCATCCCCGAAAGATAGTCAAGCACGGCCATGACGCGGTCGTAGAGATGCGGCGCCGAAAGTTGGTATTGGCTCGACACCTGGGCGAGGAGCAATTCGCTGTAGGCCTTCTTCGGCTCGAGAACGGCGTCCATCATGAGTTCGAGAAGGGTGTAGATGATGCGGTAACCGGCCAAATCCACGTCGAGCACCTCACGGCAGGAATAGATGCGGCGGCGGGCCACGTCCTCGCAATGGCGGTAGGCCTGCAGAAGATGGTCGGGAAGGTGGTCAATGAGCGAACCGCGGAAGCGCCCTTCGAGGATTTCTTCTTCGTGGTCGAGGAAGGTCTGAACGCAAGCACGCTCCAAGGCGTTGATCACGCAGGAGCGCAGATAGGCAATGCGGTCGCTCTCGTCTGTGGCATCGGGATAGGCGCTGAGGAGGTTTTCCCGTTCTGCGACTTCAAAGAAGGCCAGGAAGAGCTGGCGCGTCTCTTCGGGCGAGAGAAGACGGAGCTTGTAGGCGTCTTCGATGTCCATCACCTCGTAGCAGATGTCGTCGGCCGCCTCAACGAGATACACCAGCGGATGGCGCACGGAACGGTAGCCGGCTGCCGTTTCCTCCACTGGCATGCCGAGTTCACGGGCAATGCGGGCGAAATCTTCGGCCTCGCTTTCGAAAAAGCCGAATTTGGGTTTCCTGACGGCCTGGCGGGAGGCGAAGGGATATTTGACGATGGCGGCAAGCGTGGTATAGGTCATAACGAAACCGCCACGGCGACGCCCGCCAAACTGGTGGGTGAGGAGGCGGAAGGTGTTGGCGTTGCCGTCGAAGTGCGTGATGTCGGCCCACTGGGCTTCAGTGAGCTGTTCGCCCTCCACACTGACGTAAGTTTGCAGGTCGCGCCCCTTTCCCTCGGTGAAATAACTGCGGATGGCCCGCTCACCGCTGTGGCCGAAGGGCGGGTTGCCCATGTCGTGGGCCAAACAGGCGGCAGAAACGATGGAGCCAACGGAGGCGATGTCGGCCTCGCCGAGTTCGGCATGGCGCGAAAGGAGATGGCGCATCACGTCGACGCCCAACGAGCGGCCAACGCTCGACACCTCCAGACTGTGTGTCAGTCGGTTATGGACGAAAATGCTGCCCGGCAACGGGAACACCTGGGTCTTGTTTTGCATCCGGCGGAAGGGCGCGGAGAAGATGAGACGGTCGAAATCGCGCTGAAATTCTGTGCGCTGTTCGGTCGCATTACGATGGGTGTCTTCTTTGCCGAAGCGCTTGTCGGATATTAGCTGTTTCCAATTCATCATAAGTAGGGGCGCGTGTTAGTTTGCTCTTGCAAAATTAGCCTAAAAAAATGGGGCTGTCTCCTTTTTTTTCTGAAAACTAAATATATGTGGGTGGAATTGAGTATTTTTGCCCTTCAATGGGGCAACGAACGGCTCTTGAGAGCAATGAAACCCCTCTTGAGGGCAATGGTCTTTCCTCTTCTCTGAGGGAGCAACGCCAGACACTGGCAGTTCAAGATTCGTTTCCACCAGACAACATATCTCAACACATCCAATTGAATCATGCTGAACATCAAAATAGTCAACCACTCTCACCATCCGCTTCCTGCTTACGCCACCGCGCTCAGCGCCGGCATGGACCTCCGCGCCAACCTCGACAGCCCTGTTGTCTTGCCGCCTCTGGGCCGTGCCCTGATCCCAACGGGACTCTTCATGGCGATTCCGGCGGGCTATGAGGCACAGGTGCGCCCACGCTCCGGACTGGCTCTGAAGAAGGGTATCACGTTGCTCAACACGCCGGGCACCATCGATGCCGACTATCGCGGCGAACTGGGCGTGATTCTCGTGAACCTCTCCAACGAGCCCTTCACGGTGAACGACGGGGAGCGCATCGCGCAACTCGTGGTGGCACGCCACGAAGTGGTGGAATGGGCGCCCGTGGAGGTGCTCGATGAAACGGAACGCGGCGAAGGCGGTTTCGGGCATACGGGACGCTGATTGGCATGTTCTCTTTAGGGTATTGTATTAACGTATGAAACGTCACATTGATTTGATACTTATGGCACACCTCGCGGCAAAATGCTGCGGGGTTGTGGTGTTGTGCATGGTTGTGGCGACACTGGCGGGCTGCGCGTCCCACAAAAAGGACGCACAGGCTGAAGAAGAATCGCTGGTCGTGAAACCGCTGCCTGGCAAACATCTCAATGCGGAGGAGCAGCGCAAGTTTGACATGCTCTTCCTGGAAGCTGTCCGCCAGAAGGAGAAGGAGAAATACGACGCTGAATTTGAACTCTTAAACGCGGCGCTCCAACTCAACCCCGACGCGCCAGAGGCGCTTTTCGAAATGGCGCAACTCAAGCTGGCCTTCGGGAGCATGGTCGACACGCTGAGCCGCGTGGAGGGCGATTCGCTCCTGCGACGCGCCATAGCCCTCGCACCGCAAAACATCGACTTGAAGGAGACGCTGGCCAACCAGTTGGCACGCGAAGGGAAATACAAAGAGGCCATCAAGCTCTATAAGGAGATGATTGGCAAGAGGCCCGACGTTGACCGTCTCACGGTCTTGGTGGGTCTGCAAGAGGAGTCGGCCGACTTCGAAGGGGCCATTGAGAGCATCACGCGCCTGGAACAAATTGAGGGAAAGAGCGAACGCCTCAGCATTGAGAAGTTCCGCCTCTACAACGAACTGGGCGACAACGAGCACGCCTATGCCTCCATAGAAGCGCTCTGTGAGCAGTTTCCCCACGATTTGCGCTACCGCGTGCTTCTCGGCGACCTCTATATGCAAAACGGCTACCACGAAATGGCACAGGCCATCTATAAGGACGTGCTGACGCTGGAGCCCGACAACAGTTATGCGCAGATTTCGCTCCTGGCCTACTATAAGAAGATGAACAAGGATTCGCTCTATCGCTGCATGGTTGAAGACGTGGTGCTTAATCCAGAGACGAAAAGCGAAGCGAAGGTGGAAGCCATGCGCGGATTTGTGGGTGAAGCCATGCAGACGCAACAGGATTCCACGGAGGTGCTCTCGCTCTTCCGCCGCGCTCTGCGGCAACCGCAGGACGACCGCGCACTGGCGGAACTCTGCGCCTATTATATGGTGGCGGTGGGGATGCCGTCGGCAAGCCTGAAACCGGTGATGGAGAAAATCCTGACCATCGAACCCGACTATAACCGCGCACGCCTGCAACTGCTCGACATTTTCTTGAGGGAGAGAAACATGAAGGAGGTGGCGGAACTCTGCCGTAGCGGCAACGACTATTCGCCCTCTGAAGTGATTTATTACTATTATGGCGGCCTGGCCGAACTGCAGCTCAACCACAACGCAACGGCGCGGCAGATTCTCTTGAAGGGCACGCAGCAAATCACGCCGGAGACCGACACGCAGACGGCATCGGAACTCTGGACGACACTGGGCGACGTGAACCACGAGATGAACGACAAGCAGGCATCGTATGAGGCTTATGAACAGGCGCTTTCGTTTAATCCGAACAACCTCATGTGTCTCAACAACTATGCTTACTTCCTCTCGCTCGACGGCCAACGCCTTGACTATGCGGCGGCCATGAGCCGGCGCACCATCAACGCGGAACCAACCAACGCCACGTTTCTCGACACGTATGCCTGGATTCTTTTCCTGCAAAAGCAATACACGCAGGCACACATCTATATCTCGCAGGCACTGGAACACCTCGACGAAACGGAGGAAAACGCCAGCATCTACGACCACGCGGGAGACATCTCGTTCCGCATGAAGCGCACACGGGAGGCGCTGAGATTCTGGATCAAGGCGCTCGGAAGTGTCACCGACACGAAAGAACGCGCCAAAATCAAGCGGAAGGTGGAACGCCGGAGACTATAGGGGTGTTCTATAAATTAGCTTGAGCCGATTTTACATTTATCGCGAAGCAGATTGTTGTATTTCAAAGACGAGCATAGCGAGCTATGTGAGTCTTTGAAATACAGCAAGATGCGAGTGAGAACTGTAAAAGCGGCCAAGTCAATCCTAAATAAAGAATCTCCATTAAAACTAATTTATAGAACACCCCTATAATGACGCTCTTCCCTTCTTTTTCTTCAGACAACAAACAACGGGAGTCTATTTGATTTCCCCCCAAGCATACAGCCATGATGAAATATCTCTTTGTCATTCTCGCAGTGCTGTCGCTCGCAGCCTGCCGTTCTTCACGCGATTTGAGCAAGACGCCGTCTTCCACACCGGAGCACACCAGCGAAACGAAAACGAAGGCCGAGCATTATGTGAAACGGGTTTGCGCCAACGCACAGACCGAAAAGACCATCACGGCACGCATCAAAATGTCGCTCAACGCCGGCGGCAAGGACATTTCGGCGGGCGGCACGCTGCGCATGAAGCGCGACGACGTGGTGCAGCTCTCGCTCACTTTCTTAGGCTTTGAAGTGGCCCGCATGGAGTTTTCGCCCAATGACGTGCTGCTCATCGACCGCTACAACAAACGCTATGTCCGCGCCAAATATTCCGACATGAAGTTCCTTCAGCAGGCAGGCTTGGATTTCAACGCTTTGCAGGCGCTCTTCTGGGGCGAACTCTTTCGCCCAGGACATGAGAGCGTTGGAAACGGCAGCGATTTCCAACTGGCATCATCTGGCAGCCACACGTTGCTCTCGCTCAACAACACGCCGCAACTGAAATACGTGTTCTCCACGCTGACGGAGCAGGCCGTTATTGACGGCATGACGGCGCAAAACAAAAACACAACGCGCAACGGCAAACTGGAATGGAAGTATGCCGACTTCACAACGCTCAACAACCGTCCCTTCCCGACGACCATGAAGTGTGCCGTCACGGGACTGGGCAAAAACTTCGGATTTTCCCTCACGCTCAGCCGCATCGACCACGCAACGGGATGGGAAGGACACACCAGCGTGTCGTCGAAATATACGCCCATGAAGGCAGATGACTTGCTGGGCAAACTCATCAACATGAAATAAAGACGCCTGTCTTACATAAGGAGGGCTCTATAATGGAACAGCTATATATATGCTCCATATAGAATGCTCCATATAGAACGCCCCATCAAATCTCGAAAGGAATGTTTCATAAAATCCATCTATTCTGCATCGCCGCCTGTCTGCTGTGTCTCTTCTCCGCCACGGCTTCAGCTCAGAGCAGCAAGCGCATTAAAAGTTTGCAGCAACAGAGCACAGCACTGAAAAAACAGATTGCTAATTCTGAACAACTGCTCCACACCACGAAGCGCGACGTGAAAACGCAACTCAACAACCTCGCTGTGATCAATTCGCAAATTCATGAGCAACAGAAGGTTGTTGAAGGATACCAAGCGGAGGTGACAACGCTGCAAGGAAACATCGCGGTGTTGCAAAAGGAACTGGATTCGCTGCAAACTGACCTCTCAACGTGTAAGCACAAATACCGCAAAGTGGTGTTGTATATGAACCGCAACCGCCTGCTGCAAAACCGGTGGACGTTTGTGCTCATGTCGAAAAACTTCCGACAGATGTACCGCCGCATGCGCTACGCCTCGGAATATACGAAGTTCTTGAGGGCGCAGGCTGAAATCATACGCAAAAAGCAGGAAGCGGTGACGGCGAAGAGCAACGAACTGCAAACGGCGAAACGCGACAAAGATGCGTTGCTGGGCGATGCCCGCTCACACCATCAGCAATTGGAGGGACAGAAGGCGCAACGGCAAATGGTGGTCAACGAACTAAACAAGAAGCAGTCGGCCCTGCAATCGACCATCGCACAGCAACGCAAGAAGCAACAGAGACTCGATGCGCAAATCGACCGCCTCATCAAACAAGAAATCGCCGCCGCTGAAGCACGCCGCAAACGCGAAGAAGCGGCCAGAAAAGCAGCGGAGGCCCGCCGCAAGCGCGAAGCGGCAGCCAGGGCTAAGGCTGAAGCGGCCAGAAGGGCACGCAACAAGAAGACGCCAGCTGGAAAAAACAAACGGAGTTCCTCAAGTAGCGCCTCCACACGACGAGGAAGCACTCGCACGGAAACGCCGCACTATTACGAGGAAGACCGTGTCGACCGCACGGTTTCTTCGGGATTCCGCGCCAACAAGGGACGCCTGCCCATGCCAATCACTGGCTCGTATGCCGTGACAAGTCGCTATGGGCAATACAACGTGGAAGGGCTCTCTGGCGTAACGCTCGACAACAAGGGCATCAACCTCACGGGAAAACGCGGGGCGCAAGCACGCTGCGTCTACAACGGAGAGGTAAGCACAGTGGCCAACATCGGCGGCTCATACATCGTCATCGTGCGCCACGGCGAATTTTATTCCGTTTACAGCAACCTCGCAAGCGTCAGCGTGCGCAACGGACAGAACGTGACCACCCGACAGACCATCGGCACTGTTGCCAGTGACGGCACAGGAAACGCCACGCTCCACTTCCAACTGCGCCAACGCAGCGGTGCCTCAGCCAACCACATCAATCCGTTACCCTGGCTCGCCAGATGAGTAATTGGTGACTATCAACTTCTAAAAAGAGAGCATAGCATGTCGCTTTGCTCTTTTTTTTATGCATATAGCGTCAATTTGCATAATATTCCGTATCTTTGCCCCCATCTAAAAGAACAACACATGAAGAAAGTTGATAAACTGGATTTGAAGATACTTCAAATAATCTCTCTTGACGCCCGCGTACCCTTCAAAGACGTGGCAGAAGTATGCGGTGTCAGCCGCGCAGCCATCCATCAGCGCGTTTCGCGCCTGTGTGAAGCCGGTGTCATCACTGGCTCTGGCTATACGGTCAACGCCAAACACATTGGCTACAGCACCTGCACTTATGTGGGCATCACGCTCGAACGCGGTTCGATGTACAAGGAAGCGGCAGCCGAACTGGTGAAGATTCCTGAAATCGTGGAATGCCACTACACCACTGGCAACTACACCATGCTCATCAAGCTCTTCTCGCGCGACAATGAACATCTCATGGAATTGCTCAACAACCGCATTCAAGAAATTCCCGGCGTGGTGTCGACCGAAACCCTCATCTCGCTCGAAGAAAGCTTCTCACGACAAGTGCCCATCATCGTGCCAACAGCCGACACCGATGACGACATGAAAGCGGCGCTCGACTTCGCTGAAGAACTGAGAGGAAAGGTGCGCGATGACATGGACGAAACGGTCAGCGTGCCGGAAACGAAACGACGCGGACGCGCCGCAAAATCGGAATAACCCAAATAATTGGAATATCTTGTGATGGACTCCATCACCTGCTGAGGTGCAAGCCCGCACAGAATATAAGGGGTGGCAAACACTCCCCTCGTAATCTCTGCAGGGCTTGCGCTTTGTTTTAGTGATGGTAAAAAAATAACTTGACCAATTTTGTGGAGTAAGGATTTATTTCTTATGCCCTGTCAAAATAGGTCAACTTATTCTTTCACCATCACTTAGTAATGGTGATACGATAAAATAGTTTCGACCACCTACTTACCATTACTTAGTAACCCACGATAAAGCAACAGTTATGAACTACGAAGGACTCCTGCTCGGCGTGGCCACTTTTGTGGTCATCGGCATCTTCCACCCCATCGTCATCAAGACGCATTATTATTTCGGCACCCGCCCGTGGTGGGTATTCCTGCTCCTTGGCATAGGATGCGCCGTGGCGGCGCTCTTCATCGCGAGCATCTTTTGGAGCGCCCTCTGCGGCATCGTCGGTTTCTCTTCGCTCTGGACCATCAAGGAACTCTTCGAACAGGAAGAGCGCGTCAAAAAGGGATGGTTTCCCGAAAATCCGAAACGGAGGAAGAAACAGTAACTCAGCAATGGCAAGCAGTTGATGTGAATCTGCTTGAACATCTGTTTGAATCTAAGCAACAGCCATGAATCATTTTGACTTTATCAACGAATACCGCGCCGTGACGAACCATTATCCCAACCACACGGCGCGTCCCGTCATCGGCATCACGGGAAACATGGACGCACAGGGGGGATGCTCTCTGGCTGAGGGATATTTTCGTAGCGTGGAACAGGCGGGCGGCATACCCATGATTATCCCGGCAACGGAAAACCGCGTACTGCTCACCACCCTGCTCGACCGCATCGATGGCCTCCTCCTTTCTGGCGGAGCCGACATCAACCCGCTCTGCTGGGGCGAAGACCCGCAGGAAGAACTGGGAGAAATCAGTCCGGTGCGCGACTATTCTGAACTGCTGTTGGCTCGTCTCGCCTACGACCGCAACATCCCCATTCTGGGCATCTGCCGCGGCATCCAAGTGCTGGCAGTGGCGCTCGGCGGAAAGGTGTTCCAAGACATCAAGAGCGCCCCACTGGCCGACACACCGCTCATCAAGCATTCGCAAAAGGCACCACGCGGACTCTCCACGCACTTCATCACCACGGAGGAACGCTCAACGCTGCGCAGTCTGCTGGGCGAAAAACTGGCCGTCAACTCTTTCCACCACCAGGCTGTCAGCGAGGCAGGACCGCACCTGCACGTGACGGCACGCTCTGCCGATGGCATCATCGAGGCGGTGGAAAGCAACGAATGGAAACCCATCATCGGCGTGCAATGGCATCCAGAATGCTATGCCAACGCTTCCGACCGCTGCATGGCGCCGCTCTTCCGCCATTTTGTCAACAACGCTGAAAACTTCCGTCAGGCGAAGAGCCTGCACCACGACATCGTCACCATCGACTCGCACTGCGACACGCCGATGACTTTCGAACGCGGCGCCAACATCGCGGTGCGACGCGATGACGTGCTCGTTGACCTCCACCGCATGACGGAAGGGGGCCTCGACGCGGTGGTCATGGCAGCCTATATCCCGCAGGGCGAACGCTCCGTGGAGGGACTGGCGGCGGCAACGCTCAAGACCGACGGCATCATCCAGCAGGTGAAACACATGGTGGAACACAGCTACGGCGCACGCCTGGCATACACGCCGAAAATGATTTTCGGAAACAAGGCCGCCGGACAGAAATCCATCCTCCTCGGCATCGAAAACGGATATGCCATCGGACGCGACCTCTCCAATCTGGAACGCTACCGCCGTCTCGGCGTCATCTATATGACGCTTTGCCACAACGGCGACAACGACATCTGCGATTCGGCAAGGAAATCGGAACGCGAACACGGCGGACTGAGCGACTTCGGCCGCGAAGTGGTGAAGGAAATGAACCGCATCGGAATGATGGTCGACCTCTCACACGCCTCCGAAGAGACGTTCTACGACACCGTCGCCCTGAGTTCGCAGCCCATCATCTGCTCGCATTCTTCCTCACGCGTGCTCTGCAACAGTCCGCGAAACCTCACCGACGACCAGCTGCGCACCATCGCTGCCCGCAACGGTGTCGCACAGGCCACCTTCTACCACGGATTCCTACGCGAAAACGGCGAGGCAACGCTCATCGACGCCGTGCGCCACATCATGTATATGATTGAAGTGGCTGGCATTGACCACGTCGGCATCGGCTCTGACTTCGACGGCGACGGTGGCGTGCGCGGACTCGCCTCAGCAGCCGATTATCTCGTGCTGACGCAACGCCTCATGGCCGAAGGACTCACGCAAAAACACCTGCGCAAACTCTGGGCTGGCAACTTCCTTCGCGTCATGAGCCAGGTGCAATACAACGGATTTTTGAAATTATAAGAAACGCACATGACCATCTTCAAACATTTTGCCCTCTGCGCCATCGGCCTTTCAATGTCCCTGGCACTGGGCGCCTGCAAAAACAACGGAACGGCGGCCAACGAAAACAACGCCGACGAACCGCTCTGCGCCGTGAAATTCTCGGCCGACTCGGCATTGGCGAGCATCAAAACGCAATGTGACTTCGGCGCACGCGTACCGGGAACGGAAGCCCATCGACGCTGCGCTGACTATATCGTGGAAAAACTGAAAGGCTACGGACTTGAGGTGACGGAACAACCTGTCACCGCCAAACGCTGGGACGGACAGATGCTGCACGGACGCAACATCATCGCGGCCTATAACCCCGATGCCTCGGAGCGCATTCTCATCACGAGCCACTGGGACAGCCGCCCGTGGTGTGACGCCGACCCCGACTCCACGCTCCACCGCAACACGCCGGTAATGGCGGCCAACGACGGAGCAAGCGGTGTGGCGGTCATCATCGAACTGGCACGCCTCTTGAAGGAATTGAAACCGGCCGTTGGCATCGACTTCGTCTGCTTCGACCTGGAAGACTGCGGCGCCCCCTATTGGGGAACGGGCGACGACGAAGGACGCGACTGGTGTTTGGGCTCGCGCCACTGGGCCGAACAGGCGTCAACGGCGGGCTATCGCGCACGCTATGGCATTTTGCTCGACATGGTGGGCGGCCGCGACGCGCGATTCTGCTTTGAGGGCTTCTCCACACAATATGCCGAACCTGTCATGCACCGCATTTGGGACACGGCATCACGCATCGGCGCGGGAAACTTGTTCCTGAAACAAGACGGCGCCTATGCCACAGACGACCACGTCAACATCAACCAAATCGCTGCCGTGCCAACGGTTGACATCATCCCCTACATCGCTTCTTCGGAACATTCCTTCGGCAGCACATGGCACACGAGCCACGACACGCCAGAAAACATCTCTTCAGAGACCCTTCGTCTGGTGGGACAGACGCTCGTGCAACTGATTTCGGAGGAACAATAATACGCAATTTTGAATATGACAATCAACGAACAACAAGACGAAGTCATCGAAGAGTTTTCTGAACTCGATGACTGGATGGACCGCTACCAGCTCTTGATTGACCTGGGAGAAGAACAGGAACCGCTGCCCGACAACGAAAAGACGGAACAAAACCTCATCGACGGATGCCAAAGCCGCGTGTGGCTGGTGTGTGACGAGAACAACGGCATCCTCACTTTCCGCGCCGAAAGCGATGCCCTAATCGTGAAAGGCATCGTGTCGCTGCTCATCCGCGTGGTGAGCGGCCATACGCCGCAGGAAATTCTCGACGCCGACCTTTATTTCATCCGCGAAATCGGTCTGACGGAACACCTCTCCCCCACGCGCAGCAACGGTCTGCTGGCCATGATTAAGCAGATGCGCATGTACGCGCTGGCGTTTAAAACGAAACTCGCAGAGGCGTAATTTCTCTGAACCTGCTCACGAGCAGGCGGTTAATACCACTTAGGCGGTTGTACTTTCAATGTAAAGTGCAACCGCCATTTTCTTTGTTTACCTCAAACGGCTGCCCGATTAAGAAAAAATATAAAAACGCCTGGAAGCGACCTTGCTTCCGGGCGTTTTTTGCAAAACGCCACGCACAAACCATCCCATAAAACAAGGGTGTTCAAAATTGAAATATTAAGTTGGTGAAGGTCTGAGGCGAAGCACTGTAGCTCACTTTGCTCGCAAAGTGAGGGGGACGAATATTATGGCGGCCAAACACGGCTAAAAATCCAACGAAGATATGCCCTAAAACGCTGGCTATATTCGCTACGTGTTCGTGGCCCTCACTTTGCGAGCAAAGTGAGCTACAATGCTGGCGCCGCAACAGACGATTATGCGGGCCAGCGCAAATCTCCACTGCGAGGGCGCTGCTGACAATATTTATATTCTATCTTGAACACCCTAAAGTAATGCGTCGGCCTGCGATCTTACTACTTTTTAGCGAACGCCCTCCTGCGTTCGATTGCGTTTCGCCCTACGTTCGATTGCGTCTCGTCCTGCGTTCGGTCGTGCCTCGTCCCGCGTTCGCTAAAAAGTATAGGGACTGAAGCGAGAAACACGCTTCTGCTACCGACATCTGCGGTTTCGGGAAGATACAGATGAAGAGGCAGCATCGCAATCGTCATGCTATTTGGTCAAATACCATGCAGAGATTTTTCAAGATTTTGAACACCCTACCTTTCAAGGGCACCTCTCTACCAACCGAGGCCGCGTTGCAGTTTGTTCCGCAACACCCTCCTTCAAACGTAGTAAAAAGCTATAGAATTCCACTTTTTTTAAGAACTTTTTTAAAACTGCTTATCCTTATTTAAAATCACGTTGCGCAATCGAATAAAACAAAATAATTAATTTTGTGCTAATTTATTTTACGCCTAATCATTAATCAATACAAGTACAATAGCCTAACAAAGACGAGAGCGATTGTCGATTGTTCCGGCAAGGGCGCGATACCCCGTAAAAGTATGCTGCCTATATGGCATCGCAAACAAAACTTCGTGCCGCCGCCAAGGACAACGCGACCGTTTTCACCATGAGAAATACAACCCAATCATTGCTGCCGATGCAAGCTCTTTTGAAAGTCCTAAATTTCCATTTTAGTAATGGTGAAAGAATAAGTTAGGACTTCACATGATTCTGTCGGATGATTTGGCAGGATACAAATCATCCGGCGGAATATTGCTTCCACCACCATTAAAGACGCATACGGGCTGTCTTCTTAAATTCACCTAAAAAACTGCTGTTCAGGCGAGCCGTTTAGCCATGCTTTTGCGTATGACTGAAACGTGTCGGCCCATATATTTCGCAAACAGTTGCCAGGGGTTAAGCCCCCCTTATTGGGTTTTCACGTACTTCAAAAACTAGACTTGGCGGTAATCCATGACCGCGCAAGATTATAACTAACCAATTTTTCTAACCAATCTTCAAACCTATCTAATTACCGTATGCGTAAAAAACGATTAATTCTTCTCGTGGCATTAGGGTTCACGGCCTCTATGCAGCTCGCAGCCCAATTGCCAGAAGTCAGTACGGCCGACAACCCCAAATGGTATTACATCCAGGTTCTTGGCAGCGACACCCGTGTCGGACGTGTCTTCACCGCTGAAGGAAGCAAAGTGTATGGCCGCGAAATCTCCGCGTCCATTGACCCCGACGTGACAAGCAAACAGCTTTGGCGTTTCGAAAAGAACGCCAATGGCAGCTACGTCGTCGTCAACAAGAGCACAGGCCTACAACTTGACTTGGACTACGATGCCTCCCAGGAAACTGGACACGCTGCGCTTGCCAAAACCGCCAGCGTGACTTTCAAGCTCAACAAAATCGGCGATTACTATCAGTTTGAAAGCAGCAAATCTGCTCCAAGCACTCCCGCCGCCGAGTTATATCTTCATCAAGGAAACGCTGGATATGACTTCCTTATCATCACGGTTGACACGACCTGGGGAAGCGGAGACAACAGCAAATTCAGCTTCAAACCATTTGTTGATTATAGCATTGAATATTCCGACGACAAGACGGAAACCTATTACCAACTCACCAACGCCTCCAAGGATTTCAACGGACAGGTCATCAAAGAACAGACCTCCAACGAAGACAGCGACGACGCTACTGCCAGCGTGGTGCTCGAAGCGGCAGACGAAAGCGATGCCAGCACCCAATGGCGTGCCGTGGAAACCAAAGAAGGCGTACAGTTTGTCAACCGTGCCACCCAACACCAGTTGCAAACGCTCCCCGAAGTGTTCGGTGCTTTCAATATCCTGCGCACTGGCACCATCGTGGCTAAAGGCAATGCCTGGACAGCCATTTATCTCGGCAACGGACAATACTGCTTCTCAGCCACTGCCACCGACGACAACGTGACACGCTATCTTGGTGCCAACACCGACAACACCGCGCCAGAGAAAGCGCCCAAAGACGAAGACCTCGTTGGCTCTGCCTTTGCCTGGACCTTGAAGAAGGTGGAAACGATTGCCACTGGCGTTGACGATGCCACATCTCAAGAGAAACCGGCGGTGAGCGTCAAAAACGGTGTCATCCGCGTGAGCGGAAAGGCCCCCTACACCATCCACACCATGAGCGGCAAGCAAGCTAAGGCCGGAGAAAAACTCATGCCTGGGGTTTACCTCGTCACCATAGGCGGCACAACCACAAAGGTTCTCGTCAAATAGTCATTGATTTTTCCTAAATGTCCCCAGCGAAGGAACCTGATAAATTTCATGTGGGACATAGCCATTTTAAAAATTCAAACATTTTGATAAAAGAATGAATAGAATCTATTCTACCATCATAGGCTGCGCGATGGCGGTCGCTGCTTCCGCGCAAGTGGTGCTCGTCACGTCGGCCCCTCGTGAGGGTGCCTCACACTTGGCGGTTGACCAATCGGCCAACAATTTGCAGTTCACCTCAGCCGAAGGCCAAAAAACCGTATCGGTCAACACCAATTTGAAATACGCTCTCAACACAGGAAAGGCCCAATGGTGCACCACCACCATCAATCCCGATGGCAGTTTCGCCGTAAAGGTGGAAGCCAACGCGGGAAAGGAAGCCCGTCAAGCCACACTCAACCTCGTGGCACGCGACAACAACAGCCACACCTATGAAATAAGCCAGCTCGGTTCGGCTCCCGCCATTCTGAGCAACGCCCAAAAGATTACGCTCTCTGACAACGCCACCGACTTCACCGTCACCCTGACCACCAACACGGAGGTTGACGTGAAGACACCGGAATGGATCACCACCAGTTCGTCGAATAAAGACGGCGACTACACCGTCACTTACAGTTTCAAGGCCACCCAACTGGCACAAGCCGGCACCAGCCGCACTGACAACATCACCGTCAGCGACAAAGCCGGAAAGGCAAAGAGCCTGACCATCAGCGTAGAGCAGTCGTTTCGCGGCTATCCCCGCTTTGCCGTCATCTCCGACACCCATTTCGGAAACAACGTCGGCGAAGGCCCGATGGTTAAAGTGCCGAAGGCTTTGAAAAACCTTCAGAACTGCGGCGAAAAGCTCGACGCCATCTTCATCTGCGGCGACTTGACCGACTGGGGAAATCCCGACCAGTATGTCAAGTTCAAAAAGGTGTTTGACGACCGCTCCATCATGCCGGCCGACCTCCCCGTCTATGTCATGATGGGCAACCACGACAACTATGCCGACAACGCCTTGAAGAACTACCTCGTTCTCAACCAGCCCTACCATCAGCTCATTGACATCAAGGGCTATCCTTTCATCACGACGAGCATGGACGGCGGAAGTTGGAGCGACTATGCTCCCGAGGAAATCCAGGCCTTGGCCGACAACCTGGCCCGCGCCGCCAAGAACTATCCTGGCAAACCCATCTTCGTGTTCACCCACGTTCCGCCGACCAACACGGTCTATGGTTCTTGTCAAGGTGAAGGCGGCTGGGGCACCAACGTCTACGACAATGTGCTGAAGAAATATCCGCAAGTCGTTCTCTTCGCCGGACACTCTCACTTCCCCTTGGCAGACCCACGCTCCATCGACCAGACCAACTACACCACCATCAACGATGGCAGCTGCACTTACAGCGAAATAGAACCGGGCGTTGTCAACGAAGGTATCCACCCAGCAAAATACGACTACGTCACTGAGGGGTGTATCGTGAATGTCGACAAGGCCTCCAACGTGGAAGTTGAACGATGGGACACTTACACCAACGAAGAAATCCTGCCACGCTGGTATATCAACGCGCCACACGATGGTAGCCAGTTTGTTTACACGAAGGCCCGTAAAGGCGGCGACGCTCCGAAGTGGGCCGCCGACAGTAAAGTGGAGGTGACGAAGGTTGAAAACGAAGGCTGCACCGTCAGCTTCCCGCAAGCCACCGATGATGAAAACGTTCACCACTATGTCATCGAACTCGTTGAGAAGGGCAGCGATGAAGTGCTTGCCAACCACGGCATCTTCTCGGGCTACTATCTCAATAGCCGCGCACCGAAGTCTTTCACCGTTCGCTTGGAGGGCATTCCCAACGGCAAGACCCTCACAGCCCGCGTCAAAGCACTCGACTCCTACAAGAACGTCTCTGAATACATCGTCAGCGAGGCCTTCACCACCACGAAATATGTGCCTTCGCCAGATGCCAAAATGCCGACAGCCGACCTATTCGACATCCAGTTTGGCAAAAACGGCACTGCCACCGACGCTTCTGCCAACGGCGTGAAGGTGCTTCATGGCAACTCCCTCCCCAACACTTCGCTCAACGAAACGACAAACCGCTACGTGGCCTCTTTCACGGGCAGCAACCAGTGTTTCTACCGCGTGAACTACAACGACAACGAGAAAATCAAGAACGCCTTGAAGAATGGCTTCTCAATCGAAGTAAACTATAAGCCAAACACCACTGGCAATGTCTGCCCGCTGAGCGCCCAGGAAGGCGGCGGCTGTGGCATCGAACAAGCCTCGGGCGGCCTCATCCAGTTCTACTGCCACGTTGGCGGCGGCTATAAAGTGCTCAAGAGCACCGTGACGGCCGAAGCCGGCAAGTCATACCACGTCGTGGCCGTATATGACAAGAAAGCCCAGAAGACCCGCATCTTCGTCAACGGTTCTCCCGCCGGCGAAATGGATGCCAAAGGCGACTTCGATTTCCCATCTAATGAAGCAGCCCACTGGTTTGCCATCGGTGGCGATGCCCACACCAGCAGCAATTGCCAATATGCCCTCGAAGGTGAGATTTCCGTAGCCCGCATGTACACCAGTGCGCTCAGCCGCGACGAAGCTTACCTCCTCTACGAAGATGCCACTGGCGCCAACTACCACCCGTCGGCCGACGCCAAGAAGCCGACGGCCGACCTCTTCAACCTTGAATTTGGCGACAACGGCAACGTTTCCGACGTCTCCAGCCGCCACATCAGCGTGAAGACTGGCACCGAAGCGCCCAAAACTTCGCTCAACGAAACCTACAACCGCACACAGGCCACTTTTGCCGGCAGCAGACAGAGTTTCTACCGCGTGGACTATGCCAACGACGAAACCATGCAAAAAGCCTTCAACAATGGTTTCAGTTTCGAAGTGCTCTACAAGCCGACCAACACGAACAATGTCTGCCCCATGAGCGCCCAGGAAAGCGGCGGCTGCGGCATCGAGCAGGCTTCAGGCGGTCTCATCCAGTTCTATTGCCACATCGGCGGAAGCTACAAGGTGCTCAAGAGCAACGTAAAGGCCAAAGCCAACCACTACTACCATGTGGTGGCCGTCTACGACAAGGATAAGGCCCAAACACGCATCTATATCGACGGCGAACCTGCCGGAGAAATAGCCGCAGAAGGCAGCTACGGTTTCCCTCCCAAAAAGGAAGCCTGGTGGATTGCCGTCGGCGGTGATGCCCACACGAGCGAAAACGCCCAATACAACCTCTCTGGCGATGTGGTCATCGCCCGCATGTACGGAAAAGCGCTCAATCAAGACGAAGCCTTCCTGCTCTTCAAGGATGTAGTCAAGAAATAACCACAGTTTTCTTCATAACATAGTCATCCCTACCCGTGTATTACCATGCGGGTAGGGATTTTTCAATATTACTTACAATGTGAGACCACCCATACCTGCCACCAGCAGCCCTGTGCAACCAATAATATTCGTTAAACCCTAATTATTTGGGGCGTTAAACAATACAAATGTTGTAATTTTGTACGAATTTAAGGCGTATTCTGCTCTTTTGAAGCCTGCCCTTTCTCGCGAACGCAGAGAAGGAGGGGAACGGAAGGGAAGAAGCACCACATAATCAACAACATGGCAAAGAATATTAGGAAACGCAGCGGACTGCTCGGCACCATCTCCGCCTGCATCAGTTTGACAATGGTGCTCATTTTGCTCGGCACCGTCGTGATGTTTGTCACGATGGCAAGAAATTTCAGTCAGTCGGTGCGTGAGAATTTCACGGTGGAAGTGTTGCTCGACGACAGTATCTCCAACCAAGAACTGGCCCAGCTGAAGACGGAACTTCAGCGCATGCCCTATACCAAGCAGGTGAATTACATCTCCAAGGAGCAGGGCACGAAAGAAATGATGGCCGACCTTGGCAGCTCGCCCGAAGATATGCTCGGCGCAAGTCCGATTCCAGCAGAATATGAGGTGTTCCTCAAAGCCGACTACACCAACCCCGACAGCCTCGCCCGCTTCATGCCAGCATTGGAGAAGAAGAAATGCGTGAAGGAAGTGGTCTATCCCGTTGACCTGATGAACACGATGACCAACACCATCCGCGTGACGTCGACCGCCCTACTTATCGTGGCCGGCCTCTTCATCTTCGTGTCGTTTGTGCTCATCAGCAACACGATGGGACTGCTCATCCACACACGGCGCTTCTCCATCCGCACCATGAAACTCGTGGGGGCCAAATGGAGCTTCATCCGCCGTCCGTTCATGCTGCGCGGCCTACGCATCGCCATTGTTTCGGCCCTCGTGGCGGGAGGTGCCCTGATGGGAGCCATGCAAATGTTGGTGCAGTTTAACGACAACAGCCAGTTTGAAATCGTCACCCCGACAGTGATGTGGCTCACGCTGGGCAGCGTGGGAGCCGCCTCACTCCTGCTCACGCTGTTCTGCACGTTCGTATCGGTCAACCGCCACTTGCGCATGTCCGACGACAAACTTTTCACCAAATAAAATAAGCTTATTAGTAATGGTGAAAGAATAAGCGGCTTATATACACCCCGCCCATTATCCACTGCAAACAAATATCTATCAACAATATGAACAACAAGAAAGTATTTGCTTTCGGCCGCACCAATTTCATCCTCCTCACCATCGGTATGGCCATTGTGATTCTCGGCTTCATCCTGATGTCGGGAAACGGTTCGGACGAAACGCAGTTCGATCCCTCCATTTTTGATGCCCGCCGCATCAAGGTAGCACCCATCGTCTGCCTCTTCGGCTATCTCTTCATGATCTTTGCCATCGTGTTCAAGCCCAAGGACAAGCAGATTGAAAACAACGAGACGAAAGAAGCATAACCACCCATAAGGAAGGACCACGACACACGAAAAATATGTGTGTCGCTCTGCCTTACTTTTCATACTCAGAACAAAAAATGGATACACTTGAAGCCCTTGTCCTCGGACTCATCCAGGGTCTCACGGAATATCTTCCCGTGAGCAGTAGCGGCCACCTCGCCATCGGCTCGGCCATCTTTGACGTTGACCCCGACAAAAACATGATGTTCACCGTGCTTGTTCACGTTGCCACCGTGTTGAGCACCCTCGTTGTGCTCGGCGGCCAAATTTGGAAAATCCTCAAAGGCATGTTCTCTGCTCCCGCAGGCGGCCAAGGCCTGGCTTATCTCAATGAAGACCAGCGCTACGTGCTCAACATCGTCGTTTCGATGATTCCCATCGGCATCGTTGGCCTCTTCTTTAAAAAGCAGGTGGAAGCCATCTTCGGCAACGGTTTGCTCATCGTGGGCTGCTGTCTGCTCCTGACGGCGGCCCTGCTGGCTTTCTCCTATTATGCACGTCCACGCCAGAAGGGAACCATCTCGCTACGCGACGCCTTCATCATCGGTATCTCGCAAGCATTTGCCGTGTTGCCCGGCCTGAGCCGCTCTGGCAGCACCATCGCCACTGGTCTGATTCTCGGCAACAAGAAAAGCAGCATGGCGCAATTTTCTTTCCTCATGGTTATCCCGCCCATCCTCGGCGAAGCCCTTCTCGACCTCAAAGAAGCACTTGAAAAGGGCGTAAGCGAGGCCTTCAACGGTCTCTCCGTGAGCGCCATGATTGTCGGTTTCCTCGCCGCCTTCATCTCTGGCATGGCAGCCTGCAAATGGATGATCAACATCGTGAGCAAAGGTAAGCTCATTTATTTCGCCTACTATTGTGTCGTCGCAGGTGTCCTCACCATTGTTCTCCCACTCATCTTAGGCAAATGAATTTCTTAACCGGACAAATACTGCCCTTCGACAAGCCGCTCAACATGACGTCGTTTCAGCTCGTGGCGAAAGTGCGCTGGCTGATTTCGCAGGCTATGGGCGGCAAGAAAATAAAAGTGGGACACGCCGGCACGCTCGACCCTCTGGCCACCGGTGTGCTCATTCTCTGCACGGGACGCGCCACGAAGCGCATCGAAGCGCTGCAGAGCGGCGTGAAGGAATACATCGCCACACTGCGCCTGGGCGCCACAACGCCCAGCTTCGACCTCGAGCACGAGATTGACCAGACTTACCCCACGGAACACATCACACGTGAGGACGTGGAACGCGTTCTCACCACTTTCGTGGGCGAAATCATGCAGGTGCCACCTGTGTTCTCGGCCTGCAAAGTGGAAGGCAAACGCGCCTACGATCTGGCTCGCATGGGACAGAAAGCAGAAGAGGTGCAGCTTAAAGCCAAACCGCTGCGCATTGACGAAATCGAACTCCTCGAAGCTGACCTCGGGGGAGAGACACCCAGCATCACCATCCGCGTGGTATGTTCAAAAGGCACCTACATCCGTGCCTTGGCACGCGACATCGGCGAAGCCCTCAATAGCGGTGCGCACCTCACGGCGCTCAGAAGAACACGCGTGGGTGAATACGGCGAAAAGGACTGCTTCACGCTGGAATCGTTTGAGGAATGGTTGGCTCAGCAGGACGTGGAAACGGAACTGCCTGCCTCCTGAAGAAAACGCATAACCTTCTGGCCGGAAAGGAGCAAATCACCCCTCCCGCCATTACTATCAGAGACTATAAAAACAATACAACGATATGAAGTTATCCCAATTTAAGTTTAAACTTCCACAGGATAAAATTGCACAATATCCTGCGCCGCACCGCGACGAGTGCCGTATGATGGTGCTTCACCGCAAAACGGGTGAAATTGAACACAGAATGTTTAAGGACTTGCTCACCTATTTCGATGAGAACGACCTTTTCGTCTTCAATGACACCAAGGTGTTTCCTGCCCGCCTCTACGGCAACAAGGAAAAAACCGGCGCCTGCATCGAGGTGTTCCTGTTGCGCGAACTCAACCAGGAATTGCGCCTCTGGGACGTGCTGGTTGACCCTGCACGCAAAATCCGTATCGGAAACAAACTTTATTTTGGAGAAGACAATTCCATCGTGGCCGAGGTGATTGACAACACCACCAGCCGCGGACGCACGCTGCGCTTCCTCTACGACGGCGACCACGACGAATTTAAAAAACAGCTCTATGCCCTCGGCGAAGCGCCTATTCCTCGCTTTATTGGCCGTCCGTCGGAACCTGAAGACCTCGAGCGCTTCCAGTGTATCTTCGCCAAAAACGAAGGTGCGGTCACTGCGCCGGCAACGGGTCTGCACTTCTCACGCGAACTCATGAAGCGCATGGAAATCAAGGGCATCAACTTTGCCTACATCACGCTCCACTGCGGCATGGGATGCTTCCGCGAAACTGACGTGGAAGACCTCACGAAGCACAAGATGGACTCTGAGCAGATGTTTGTGGAACAGGAATGCTGCGACATCGTCAACAAGACGAAGGAGGAGGAACACAAGGTGGTGGCCGTCGGCACAACCGTGCAACGCGCCCTGGAAGCCTGCGTGGGAACGAATGCACGCATCAAGGCTTTCGAAGGATGGACCAACAAGTTTATCTTCCCGCCCTACAACTTCACCGTGGCAGATGCCATGCTGTCGAACTTCCATCTCCCCTACTCTACCATGCTGATGCTCACTGCCGCTTTTGGCGACTATGACTACACCATGCACGCCTATAACGTAGCGCTCAAGGAAGACTATAAGTTTGGCCCTTACGGCGACGTGATGCTCATCATCGACTAATCTCAGACAATCCGCGGCATGAAACTATACATCGGATTTGGAGCCAATATCGGCCAACGCGCAGCCACTATCTATGAGGCCATACGCCAGCTCGGAGAACGCATCGGACCGGTGAAGGCCTGTTCTTCGCTCTACGAGACAGCGCCGGTGGGCTTTTCTTCGCCCAACCGCTTTCTCAATGCGGTGGCTGAATTCGACACGACGCTCTCTCCAGAACAGCTCCTGCTGGTGACGCAAGACATCGAGAAGAAACTGGGACGAAAACGCAAGAGCATCAATGGGGTCTATTGCGACCGCACAATTGACATCGACTTGCTATGGCTGGAAAATACGGCCGTGTGTACGCCTGAAATCACATTGCCACATCCGCGCATGACGGAGCGACGTTTCGTGTTGGAACCGCTGCATGAAATTGCCCCTGAACTGGTTCTGGCGAAGGGCGGCCCAACGGTTAGCGAACTGCTGAAGAATCTCAGCGCCCTGCGCATCAGGCCAGTGGGCAACTCGCCGGAAGAATGTGAAGAGGCTGCCACGGCGCTCAACCGCCTCATGCCTTCGCTCACAGAGAATTACACGGCACTCAAAGCGGCCGACGTGGCACGCATGCTCTCCACCGGACTCACACGTATCTATCTGGGACGCGACGAGTCGGGGAAGGTGCAAGCTGGCGCCACCCTCGTTCTTTGCTGCTCGCCAACGGGATGCAAAGCATGGATTGAAGATGTGGCCGTGATGCCCGATTGCCGCCGACGCGGCTACGGACGCGCCATCATCCGCTTCCTCATTGCAGAAAGCCAACGCCTCGGCGCGAAATCGCTCAATCTCACGTCGCAACCCAAACGCGAAGCGGCCAACGCGCTCTACCGCAGCGAAGGCTTCGTGCTGAGGGAAACGAACGTCTATAGATGGCAAGAAAAATAACCTTACAACGGGGAAGTGGAGCACGACTCTGCTTCCCCGTTGATTGATTTTCATATCCCGCTTTTTTATTGGGGTGAAGCCATACCAAACTATTAGCACTGGGTGGAATTTTTAGAACCACCCTAATACCATTACTCAACCAACTGTCAGCCAATGGGCTTATTTATCAGAAAACCATTCAGCCTGCTTCAAGCAGAAGCCAGCGCCAGCGGACAGGGCACGCTTCGCCGCGTGCTCGGCCCCATCGGCCTCGTGGCCTTCGGAGTCGGTGTCATCATCGGCGCCGGACTCTTCTCCATCACCGGAACCGTAGCGGCAAGCTACACGGGTCCAGCCATCACGCTTTCGTTCGTCATCGCCGCCATCGGATGCGCCTTTGCCGGACTCTGCTATGCCGAATTTGCCTCGATGATTCCCGTGGCAGGAAGTGCCTACACCTATTCCTACGCCACGATGGGCGAGCTCATCGCCTGGATTATCGGATGGGACCTCGTGTTGGAATACACCGTGGCGGCCATCACTGTGAGCATCTCGTGGAGCCAATATTTCACGCATTTCCTCTCCTCCGTCGGCATCAACCTGCCGCATGAACTGACGGCGTGTCCGTGGGACGGCGGCATCGTCAACCTCCCGGCTGCCGCCATCGTGGTGATTATGAGTCTCTTCCTCATCCGCGGCACGCGCGAGAGTTCGTTGCTCAACAACATCATCGTGTTCTTGAAAGTGGCGGTCATCGTGGTGTTTGTGGTGATTGGCTGGCAATACATCAACAGCGACAACTATAGTCCTTATCTCCCGCAAAACACTGGCACACTGGGCGAATTTGGCTGGAGCGGCGTGTTCCGCGGTGCCGCCATCGTGTTTTTCGCCTTCCTCGGCTTCGACGCCGTCAGCACCGCCGCACAAGAGACGCGCAATCCGAAGCGAAACATGCCGCTCGGCATTCTTCTCTCCCTGCTCATCTGCACTGTGCTTTACATGGGCTTCGGCCACGTCATGACTGGCGTGGCACACTATACTGACTTCGCCGGACAAGAGGGCATCGCCCCCGTGGCCATCGCCATCGACCACATGGGAACAGCAGGCGCCGATGGCACCATCATTCCGGCTTATCCTTGGCTCAACAAAGCTGTGGTGCTGGCCATCCTCATCGGCTATTGTTCCGTGATTCTCGTATTGCTCATGGCGCAAAGCCGCGTGTTTATGTCCATGAGCCACGACGGACTCCTGCCGCCCGTCTTCTCGAAGATACACCGGCGCTTTCGAACGCCGGCCGTCAACAACCTCATCTGCATGACGGCCGTGGCCTCCCTCGCCGCCTTCGTCCCTGCTGGCATGGCTGGCGAAATGACGAGCATCGGCACGCTCCTGGCGTTTACGCTGGTATGTGCCGGCGTACTGATTGTGCGAAAGACCATGCCCCACGTGCCACGCACTTTCCGCACGCCTTTTGTGCCCTTCGTGCCTGTGGCTGGCATCATCACATGTCTCTGTCTCATGATATTCCTGCCTGCCGACACATGGATACGTCTCGTGCTCTGGATGCTCATCGGTCTTGACATCTACAGCCATTATGGCATACGCCACAGCCATCTGGAACCGACAGGCGAAAACGGCACGGCACGCCGCGGCGTCACGGTGCTCAACGCTCTCGGACTGGCGCTTTCCGTGCTCTGTGTCATCACGGGATTCTGGCATCAGCAAACGGCAGGATGGGGCACCGACAAGACGATGCTCGTCTTGGCCATCCTCATCGGCTTCGCCCATTTCATCTACTTCATCCTGCGACTCTGGCACCACGCCAGCCCACGCGGATAATTTTTTCATAATTACTTACTCAAAGAGCCGACAAACGCCTGTGTTTGCCGGCTCTTTTTGGCTTTGCCACAGAAAAATCTGCCAAAATATCTGAGTTACGAAGATTAAATCGTAAATTTGAAGATGGTGTGGAATCCCTGAAAGGTATTCCGACAACGCCTCTACAAACTCATTACATGATACAACAGCAAAAACTATAACCAATGAAACACATCCTCCTTTCTCTCTTCTGCCTCGCCCTCTGCCTTCCCATGACTGGACGCGACAGAATTAAGGTAGCCTGCGTTGGCAATAGTGTCACCTATGGCTACGGACTTAAAGACCGGGCACACGATGCCTATCCGGTGCGCCTGCAAGCCATGCTCGGCGACAAATATGAAGTACGCAACTTCGGACACAGCGGTGCCACGCTCCTCACTCAGGGACACAACCCCTACGTGAAACTGCCGGAATTTCGCGCCGCGCTCGACTTTAAGGCCGACCTCGTTGTGATACACCTCGGCCTCAACGACACCGACCCGAGGAACTGGCCGCACCACGCCGATGAGTTCATCCCCAACTACCGTGCACTCATCGATTCCTTCCGCGTGGCCAACCCGAAGGCGAAAATATGGATTTGCCTCATGACGCCTATCTTCCACGACCATCCACGCTTCGACAGCGGCACGCGACTCTGGCACGGACTCATTCAGCAACGTATCCGCCAGATTGCCGCCACGGACAACGTGGGACTCATTGACCTCTATACGCCGCTCCACAGCCATCCCGACCTCTTCCCCGATGCCCTGCACCCCAATCCGGAGGGGGCGCTGATTTTGGCGAAGACGGTGTTTAGCGAACTGACTGGCAACTATGGCGGTCTTCAGTTGCCGGCCACTTACGGAAACAGCATGGTGCTGCAACGCCAGCGCCCCATCCGCATTCAAGGCACAGCCAACGCTGGCGAGAAAGTGAGTGTGAATTTCCACGGACGCAAGGCAGATGCCGTCACCGACAACTTCGGCCAGTGGAGCGTTTCCTTCCCCGCTGAAGAAGCTGGCGGCCCCTACAAACTGCAAGTGAAGGCCCGCAGCGGAGAAAAAACGCTGAGCGACGTATGGGTGGGCGAAGTGTGGCTTTGCTCCGGACAGTCGAACATGGAACTGAAACTCTCGCAAGTGCAGACTGGCAAGGAAGACATCGCCGCTGCCGACACCTGCTCGCGCCTGCATTTCTATGACATGCCCTCCATCGTGCCCACCTACGCTATGGTGTGGGATTCGGCACGCCTCGATTCCATCAACCATCTGCAATATGTGCTCCCTGGCAACTGGCAACGCGCCAACTCCAAGGCCGCAGCCCATTTCTCGGCTATTGCCTTCAACTTCGGACGCATACTTGCCGACAGTCTGGGCTGCCACGTCGGACTGATTTCCAACGCAGTGGGCGGTTCTTGCACGGAAAACTGGATTGACCGCGCAACGCTCGAAAAGGAATTTCCAGCCATTCTCCGCAACTGGAAACACAACGATTTCATCATGCGCTGGGCCCGCGAACGCGCCGCCTATAACACGCAGAAGGCCACTTCGCAACGCCAACGCCACCCCTACGAACCGGCCTATCTCTTCGAGAGCGCCATCCAGCCGCTTAAGGGCTACGACGTGCGCGGTGTGCTCTGGTATCAAGGGGAATCCAATGCCGACAATATCGAAGTCCACGAGCGCCTCTTCCCAATGCTTGAGCGCAGTTGGCGCGAGTTCTTCAACCAACCCAATCTGCCCTTCCATTTCGTGCAGCTCTCTTCCATCGGCACGCGCCCATCCTGGCCGCATTTCCGCGACAGCCAGCGCCGCATGGCGGAAACGCTCCCCAACACCTATATGGCTGTATGCTCCGACCTCGGCGACTCGCTCGACGTTCATCCTCGCCACAAGCGCGAAGTGGGCGAACGCCTTGCCTTCTCTGTGCTCAACCGCACCTACGGCCATAAAGTGACGCCCAACGGTCCGCGCTATCAGTCGATGAAGATTGACGGCGATGCCATCGTTCTCCGTTTTTCCGATGCCAACGGTATGCACGCTGGAAAGGGAACGCGCCTCATCGGTTTTGAAGTGGCTGGCGCCGATGGCATCTATCATCCTGCCGAAGCCACCATCAAGAACAACACCGTCATCGTGCGCAGCAAAGAAGTGAAACAACCCGCTGCGGCCCGCTATGGCTGGCAGCCCTTCACCCGCGCCAATCTCGTCAACGCTGCTGGTCTGCCGGCCTCAACGTTCCGAACGGCAGCGTGGTAAGTAAAAAATTATGACATAACGTACCAAACAAAACAGAGGGGATTTCAGTTTTTTCCTTACGGCTACCGTAAAAACACCACTGAAATCCCCTTTTCACCTTCACTGACCATGTCCTTTACCGACAACTCCCGCAGATGCCTGCGATGGATGCGACGTTTTCGCCACCGCCGCGGCTATAACATCCATTCGCCCTTTGCCTTCAATCTGGTGACGGGCGTCATCTACGAGCGCGGAGCCTATTACGCCTACGACGACCTGAGAAACCTACGGAAGACCATCCCTTCAAAACTGCGCGAGCGCGACGACCGCCTGCTTCTCCGCCTCATCAACGCATCGATGGCCAAAGAAGCCCTTGTGATCGGCGATGGCCTGCAAATGCAAACAGCCTATCTCCGCGCCGGACGTCCCTCCTGCCTCTTCCGCGAAATTACCACTTCCGACCTCCGTACTTCGCAAGGCAATGCCCTAAAGATACATCCCGTCAAAGTTGACTTCCTTTATCTCGACGCTCCTTTGGAACTCTGGCCTTCGGCATGGAAGGCGGTGCTGTCTAAACGCGGAGAGAAAGCTTTCTTCGTGGTGCGCGGCATCCACCGCTCCAAAAACGATTTCGCTGCCTGGCAACGCCTCACGGAAGACGCTGCCGTGCGCGTCTCCTTTGACCTCCACGACTTCGGCATCGCCTGTTTCGAAGCCCGCTTCAACAAAGAGAACCATCTCATCAACTATTTTTAGTAAGTAGGTGGTCAATTGTCTACCATTAACTTAGGTCTTCCCACATCTATATTTCCTCAAAGCCACAAACACATGAATGCACTCGTCAAGACACAAACCATAGCCCTCAATGGTCTGACGGCTTTGCCCGTGAGCATTGAAGTCAACACATACAATGGCGATACCTCCATCATGGTCGGACTCCCCGACAACGCTGTGCGCGAGAGCCGAACGCGCGTGATAAACGCCATCTTCAATTCCAAACTCAGGCTAAGCTCCAGCGCGTTTGTGGCAAACTTCGCACCGGCCGACGTGCGCAAGGAAGGAACGGGCTATGACCTCCCATTGGCGGTCGGCATTCTGGCCAGCAACCAATACATCACCTCCACCCTGCTCGACAAATGCTGCCTCGTTGGCGAATTGGGTCTCGACGGTTCGCTGCGCCCCATTCGCGGTGCCCTCCCAATCGCCATCAAAGCTCGCGAGATGGGCTACGATTTTCTGGTCGTGCCACAGCAAAACGTACACGAGGCAGCGGTGGTCAACCGCATAAAAGTCTATGGTGCCAACCATCTGCTGGAGGTGGTTGACCTGCTGAACGGACACCCCACAATCCAACCAGTGGAATATGACACGCGTGCCGAATTTTACGCTGCCCAAAGCCAGTCGCCCTACGATTTTGCCGACGTGAAAGGACAGGAGCAGGTGAAACGTGCCTGTGAGGTGGCAGCGGCAGGCGGCCACAACCTGATTCTCGTGGGAAGTCCGGGATGTGGCAAGAGCATGATGGCGAAGCGCATTCCCTCAATTCTGCCGCAGCTCACACTGGCGGAAAGCCTCGAAACGACGCAGATTCACTCCATTGCCGGAAAAATTGACGGCAACACGTCGCTCATCTCGCAGCGCCCCTTCCGCAGTCCCCACCACACCATCTCCGACGTGGCACTCATCGGCGGCGGTGCCAACCTGCAACCGGGCGAAATATCACTGGCACACAACGGCGTACTCTTTCTTGACGAACTTCCAGAATTCAACCGCTCTGCCCTCGAAACGTTGCGCGGACCGCTTGAAGATCGCGAAATCACCATCTCACGCGCAAAATACACCGCCACGCTCCCCTGCTCTTTCATGCTCGTGGCTTCAATGAACCCTTGTCCCTGTGGCTACTATAATCATCCCCACCACGAATGTGTCTGCTCGCCAGGACAAATCCACCGTTACCTCAACAAAATCTCTGGTCCGTTGCTCGACCGCATTGACATTCAGGTGGAAGTGATGCCTGTGGCCGTTGAAGAACTGGCCACGGCGCCGCGCGGCGAAACGAGTGAAACCATCCGTCAGCGCGTCATCAAAGCGCGTGACATACAGACCGAACGTTTCCGAAACATTCCAGGCATCCACTGCAACGCACAAATGACTGCTTCGCAACTCGAAACCTTCGCCACGCCCGATGCCGAAGGCGCCCGCCGTCTGGCCTTCGCCATGAAGTCGCTCAACCTCTCCGCCCGTGCCTACGGCCGCATCCTGAAAGTGGCCCGCACCATCGCCGACCTCGACGCCAGCGAAACAATTCTGCCGCAACACATCGCTGAAGCCATCGGATACAGAAATCTTGACCGCAGCGACTGGGCAGAAAGGTAGGGTGTTCAAATTTAAAGTATCAAGCGAGGGGAGATTGTGCGTAAAAAGCCCTGTCAGCTAGGGTGTTCAAAATCAAGAAAAGTCTCTGTGCGGTTTTGAGCCAAATAACATGGCAGTTGCGCCGCTGCCCCTGAAAGGGGCTCATATTCCAG
>UQCW01000009.1 GCA_900539625.1 uncultured Prevotella sp. | reverse complement strand
TTCCAAAGTGATGGTGCTATCCTTGCCTATGATTTCCATTTTCTCTGAATCATAGCCCTCAGGATATAAGGTGACAACTTCTCTTTCCAGGTTGTCCGGAAGTCTGAGAGTCCTGCGTTCGTGTTGTTGTTTCGACTTTTGCTCAGTTCTCTTCTTAGCCTTGCGTTGCTTGGTTTCTTCCTCTATCGCGTCGACGATATCCGAAGGCGCTATTGGAGGCAATGTATTGTCTATGGCCTCAACTGTTGCTTCGTTGTATTCGGGGAACAACGGCATTGGCTCCAACGATTCGGGCTTTTTCATCTTTTCTGAGCTTTGCCCGAAATGCATGCGTTTTAAGTTGTTCAATTCGGCTTCCAATCCAGAAATACGTTCTTGCAGCTCGCGAATCTGTTCATTGCGAGCTGCAAGTAATTCTATGTATTCCTGTATCGTATTCATAAAAAAAGACTCATTTATTATGAGAGTAAAGTTACGAATTTTTCCTTGATAATCAGAGCGTTTCTCTAATAATATTATATCGTTTCCGCCTTTTTATTCCAAGCCTGATACCTTCCATGAGCAGCACCATTTCATCCCATCTTATATCTATAAAGGCAGTTGCATTTTTATGATGAAAGATGGAAGGGCTGAGCCTGCCTTGTTCAAGCCGTTTGTAATATACTACAAACCCTCCACGTTCCCAATGAAGCATTTTTACCAGAGTACGTGATTTGTTCGCAAAAACATAGACTTCTTGATTGGTAGGACTATACTGATACGTACGGATAATGCCGCAAAGTCCTTCTACACCCTTTCGCATATCTATGCCTTGAGGATAGAGATGGTAGATGTTATTTTCGTTCAGACAAAACATAAGTACTTTTTGTCTGCAAAATTCGGACTTTATTGGAGGCTTTCCAATACGGCCTGCATGGGATGCTTACGTTATATTTTTGAAGGTGGAAAAGAAATCAATAAATGAAACGGAGCAAAGGAGAATGCCCTTTTGCTCCGTGAGAAACAGGATAACTTTTAGAGAGGATTCTTCAGTGGACTTACGAAAGCTTGCCCCGAGCGGTGTGCATCTTGAATGTTCGCACGGGGTTGTTTTTCTCTCCTGCTTCAAGCCTTGCAACACGATGTGGGGAAGGCTTGAAGCGGGATGCTGTTTTTTCTGTTTTTTGCGGTTCTCTATTTCGATTCCCCTCAGAAGATGAATCTCCGGCAATCGTTGAAGATGGCGAAGGCCATGAGCGCGAGCAGGAGGATCATGCCCAGCATCTGGGCGCGTTCCATGAATTTCTCGCTCGGCTTGCGCCGCGTGGCAACTTCGTAGAGGAGGAAGAGCACGTGGCCGCCATCGAGGGCGGGGATGGGGAGGATGTTGACGAAGGCGAGCATGAGGGAGATGAAGGCCGTTAGGTGCCAAAATTGCATCCAGTTCCATTGCCCGGGGAAGAGGCTACCAATCGTGCCGAAGCTGCCGATGCTTTGTGCGCCGTCGGCCGTGAAGACGTATCTGAGGTCGCTGACGTATCCGCAAAGGACGTCCCATCCGTGGGCGATGCCGGCGGGGAAGCTCTCAAGGAAGGTGTAGGAGCGCGTGACTGTGGGGTAGTCGGCGAGGGCGTTGTGTGGGTATATGCCCATGAGGTTTTCGGCGTTGAGCGTGAGGCTCAGGGTGTCGGGACGCGTGGCGTTGGGGTGTTGAACGACGACCGTGACGCGCTTGAGCGCTTGCGCTTTTGCGGTGTCGCCCAGGGCGCGGTTGGCTTCGATGGACGACTGGAGGTCGGAGAGATGGAGGTTGTATTCGTTCCACGTGGTGATGCTGTGGCTGCCGATGGCGAGCAGATGGTCGCCGCGGCGTATGCCTGCTTTCTCGGCGGGGCCACCGCGGAAGACGCTGTCGACGAGGCTGGCGCTGAGGGGGGCGGCGAAGGGCGGTTGCGCTTGCAGCATCTCGAGGAGGTTGAGGTTGCCGGGGAGGGCGATTGTGGCTTCTTTGCCCTGGCGCAGGACGGTGGCGCTATGGGCTTGCGAGAGGTCGCGGAAGAGGTCGGCGCTGAAGCGCGTGAAGCGCTGGCCGTCGGCACGCAGGGGGATGTCGCCGTCGCGGAAGCCGAGCGACTGGGCGCTCTCGTTGAACTTGAAGCCTTGCGACATGCGCTCAATGGGGGTGTAGGTGTCGCCCCAGGCGAAGAGCACCATGGCGTAGATGAAGAAGGCGAGGAGGAAGTTGACCATGACGCCTCCGACCATGATGAGCAGGCGCTGCCAGGCGGGTTTGGCGCGAAACTCCCAGGGCTTGACGGGCTGCTTCATCTGCTCTGTGTCCATCGATTCGTCGATCATGCCGGAGATTTTAACGTAGCCTCCGAGGGGTATCCAGCCGATGTGGTAGTCGGTGCCGCGCCACGAGAAGAGTTTCCAGCTCTTCCAGGGGTCGAAGAAGAGGCAGAATTTCTCTACGCGAACTTTAAAGAGTTTGGCAAAGAGGAAGTGGCCTGCTTCATGGAGCACGATGAGGAGGGCGAAGCAGAGGATGAGCTGGAGGGCTTTGATGAGGAATATTTCCATTGGCGTGGTGTTTGTGTGGTGGGTTTTCTTGTGTGTATGGTATGTGTGTTCCCCTCTGGGGGGGTGTTCAAAATTGGAATATTAAGATTGGCGGGGCGTCTACGTGCTTAAAGCATTTCGGAGGCGAGGCGCCGTGCGTGGGCATCGGTTGAGAAAAGGTCGTCGAGCGTGGGGGCGGCGATGAAGTGGGCTTTCTGCATGGTGATGGCGATGACGTCGGCAATGCGGGGGAAGGAGATGCGGCCTTCGCGAAAGGCGAGGTTGGCCACTTCGTTGGCGGCGTTGAGAACGCAGGGCATGTTGCCGCCCTTGGCTGTTGCCTCGTAGGCGAGGCGGAGGCAGGGGAAGGCATCGGGGTTTGGTTTCTCGAAATGGAGGGTGCCGAGGCTGAAGAGGTCAAGGCGCTCCGACTTGAGGGGGAGGCGTCGGGGGTGGCTGAAGGCGTATTGGATGGGGAGGCGCATGTCGGCCACGCCGAGCTGGGCTTTGACGGCTCCGTCGGTGTATTGCACGGCGGAATGGATGATGCTTTCGGGATGGACCACGATTTCTATTTTCTCGGGGTCGATGCCGAAGAGCCATTTGGCTTCGATCATTTCGAAGCCTTTGTTCATGAGGGTTGCGGAGTCGATGGTTATCTTTGCGCCCATTGCCCAGTTGGGGTGGCAGAGGGCCTGACGGGGTGTGACGGTTTCGAGCTGGCGCTTGGTGTAGGTGCGGAAGGGGCCGCCGGAGGCTGTCAGGAGGAGTTTTTCCACTTCCGACTGGTCTTCGCCGACGAGACACTGGAAGATGGCCGAGTGTTCGCTGTCGACGGGGAGGATGGCGGCGCGTTTTTCGAGGGCGAGGCGCGTGATGTAGGCTCCAGCCACGACGAGGGTTTCTTTGTTGGCCAGGGCGATGGCTTTTCCGGCTTTGATGGCGCGGACCGTTGGGCGGAGGCCTGCAAAGCCGACCATGGCGGTCAGCACCATATTGACTTCTTGGCTCTCAACGATTTCGGCGATGGCGGGCTCTCCGGCATAGACTTTCACGGGGAGGTCGGCGAGGGCATCGGAGACTTGGCGGTATTTGCTTTCATCGGCGATGACGACGCTGTCGGGGAGGAATTCGCGGGCTTGACTGATGAGTAGGTCGGCGTTTCGGCCTGCGGTCAAGACGCTGGCTTCGAAGAGGTCGGGGTGTTGGCGTATGACGCTCAGGGCTTGGGTGCCGATGGAGCCTGTTGAGCCAAGGATTGCTATTTTTTTCTTCATTGTGGTTTCGGATGGTGGGGGCGTTGTGGGTGTGCCAGGCGGGGGAGGCTGCGGTGTGTGTGTTTTGTTCCTCTTCCCGTTTACACCAGTCCTTCTGGCAGGGCGAGGGTGATTGTTCGCTGTGTCAGGGAATAGTGTTCTATGAAATCTTCATGCAGCGGCAACACCAGTTCGGCGCCATCGGGCGTTTGGAGATAGATGAGGATGTTGTCGGTGGTGTCGTCGACGGTGTCGACGGTGCCGAGGTGGCCGTGGCGTGTGTCGTAGACCTCAAATCCCGTGAAGGCTTTCCATGAGCTGAGGTGGGCATCGGGCGTGTCTGCTTCGACGTTGAATTTCTTGGGATAGAACACGCTGTGGCCAACGAGACGCTTGGCGGCTTTTTCGTCGTTGATGTCTTCAAATTTGAAGATGGCGGTGTCGTTGTTTTTGAAGCGATATTCTTCCCAGAAGAAGGGCACGAGGATGCCGTTCATGTCGATGACGAGGTAGGGGGCTTCGCCACGGTCGAAGACGTCGTCGGTGAAGAGCAGTTCGGTTTCTCCGCAGATGCCTCTGAATTTGCTGATTTTGCCTATATAGAAGACTTCCTCTTGCCTGATCATTCTTCTCTTCTGATTTTGGCCCCTAATGAGCAGAGGCGTTGTTCGATGTTTTCGTATCCGCGGTCGATTTGCTCAACGTTGTCGATGCGGCTTGTTCCTTCTGCACTCATGGCGGCGATGAGTAGCGCGATGCCGGCGCGGATGTCGGGGCTCACCATGCGGCAGCCTCTGAGCTTGATTTCGTTGTTGTGTCCGACAACGACGGCGCGGTGTGGGTCGCAGAGGATGATTTGTGCGCCCATATCGATGAGTTTGTCGACGAAGAAGAGGCGGCTTTCAAACATTTTCTGATGGAAGAGCACGGAGCCGCGTGCCTGTGTGGCCACGACGAGGAGTATGCTGAGGAGGTCGGGGGTGAGTCCTGGCCAGGGGGCGTCGGCCACTGTCATGAAGGAACCGTCGATGAAGCGGTCGATTTGATAGTGGTCGTGGCGCGGAATGTGGATGTCGTCGCCTTTCACTTCGAGGTTGATGCCCAGGCGGGTGAAGGAATAGGGGATGATGCCCAGGTTGCGGACGGAGGTGTCTTTGATGGTGAGTCCGTTGCCCGTCATGGCGGCCATGCCGATGAAGCTGCCCACTTCAATCATGTCGGGGAGAATGGTGTGTGTGGTGCCTCGGAGTTCTTCCACGCCTTCGATGGTGAGGAGGTTGGAGGCGATGCCGCTGATTTTCGCTCCCATGCTGTTGAGCATTTTGCAGAGCTGCTGTATGTAGGGCTCGCAGGCGGCGTTGTAGATGGTGGTTGTTCCGTGTGCCAGCACGGCGGCCATGATGATGTTGGCCGTTCCTGTGATGGAGGCTTCGTCGAGGAGCATGTAGCAGCCTTCGAGCCTACCTTTCGAGAGGATGTTGAAGGTGCCGGCCGCTTCGTCGTATTTGAATTCTGCACCCAGTTTCTGGAGCCCGTAGAAATGCGTGTCGAGGCGGCGGCGACCGATCTTGTCGCCGCCTGGGCGGGAGATGACGGCGTGGCCAAAGCGGGCAACGAGGGGGCCGAGGAGGAGCACACTGCCGCGCAGGCGCGAGCAGCGCTCGAGAAATTCCTGGCTCTTGAGATAGTTGATGTCGATGTCTTTGGCGCAGAAGGTGATGTCGCCTTTCTGGTGGCGCACGGTTTTCACGTTCATGTCTTCAAGGAGACGGATGAGGTTGTTGACATCGAGGATGTCGGGTATGTTGGCAACGCGCACTTCTTCGCGGGTGAGGATGGTGGCGCAGATGATTTGCAGCGCTTCGTTTTTGGCACCTTGCGGTTTGATTTCGCCGCTGATGCGATGGCCGCCTTCTATTATAAATGAAGCCATAATGTGTTTGGGTTTAGGGTTATAGGTTAGTTGCTTGAAATTGAAATATTAGATGATGGTAAAAAAGCAATTTGAACTTTTTTCCTGAATCGGTGTGTGTCTGCCTGCTGCGCTCTGGCGGGTTTAGGCCAGGTTGGCGGGCTTGAGTAGGTGGTCAAAATTGTTTTTATAATATAGCATTATTTTTACATTTGGGAAAATAATGCTGACCACTTACTTATCTGTTGGGGTTGTAATATCTGCCGTTTCTCCGTTGGGGGGCGAAACGCTGGCGCTGGCGGGCGAAAATGCTTTGCTTGGTGTTGCTTAGGGCGTTGAGCGTTTCTTCATACGTGATGGCCTGGTTGGTGTAGTGCTCAATGTCGTGGCAGACTTTTTCGTTTTCGACTTCTTCGCCTTTCCATTCGGTGATGCAACGCTTCATGCGCGTGGCTATGTCGGCCAACAGGTGTTCGCGCCCCGGTGTGCCGGCGGGCATTTCCTGGATTTTGTCGAGTGTGTTTTCAATGAGGTGTCCGTATTGCCGGAAGCGTATGGCGTTTCCCGGGTAGGAGAGTTTTTTGGGGGCGGATTTGTCTGCCCGTTCTATTTCAACGGGGTATTCGATGTCGAGTTGGTAGTTTGAGATGAAGGCCAAATGGTTCCACAGGACTTCGTAGGCGTTTGGCGATGCCTGCAGCTGCGGGTTGAGGTCGGCCATGACCGTGATGATGTGTTCGGCCATCCGTTGTCTTCTTTGCGGATTGCTTTCGGCCGTGGCGCGGTCGATCATCTCTTGCACCATGCGCCCGTATGCGGGGAATCGCAGTTTTTCTTCTGTTGTGTTGTATTCAAATGCCATGTTGATGATGTGGGGTTTTGCGGTTTTGCTCCTGTGGCCTCTTGTGGGGCTGTTTCCTGCGGATGCGGGGGAGGGGCAAAGAGGGGAAATGGTGTGTGCAGAAACTGGTGCGTTTTTTTATCCGTTGAGCAGGTTTCTGCTTTTTCCGGCTACGAATTGCTTCAGATAGAAGGGCTCGTAGTAGGCAACGTCTTCTGTCTCGTTCAGCGCCAGGGCGCATTCGGCCAAGGGCAGCATGTTTGATGCCTTTGGCATGATTCCTTCTATGAAATGGGCGTTGGGATGCTTGAGTGTGTCGCGGCATTTGTCGGCACCATTGCCGAAAAAGAAAACCGGTTGTTTGTCAAGGATTTCGGCGAAGGAGTTTTCGTTGACGATGACGGCATCTGTTGGCACCACTTCATGGAGGGCACGGTCGTAAATCGCGGTGTAGACTTCCATGCGTCTGGCGTCGATCATCGGGCAGAGCAGCGCGTTGTCGGGGATGTCTTCTCTGTAGAGCAGAATCGGGGTGCAGAGCACTTTGAGCGTGGGGATGCTGATGAGTTTCAAGTCTCTGCCATAGCACAGGCCTTTTGCTGTTGAGACGCCGATGCGTAGGCCCGTGTAGGAACCGGGGCCGGCGCTGACTGAGACGGCATCGAGCGGTATGGCGTGGCTGTCGGCAAAAGACACGGCTTCTTCAACGAAGGGCGCGAGGATTTCTGCGTGGCGACGACCGTTGGTATCGATTTCTTCATGTAGGCAGACGCCGTCCTGACTTAATGCAACGGAGCAGACATCTGTTGATGTTTCTATATGTAAGATGCAAGACATGGTTTTGGTGGGGATATTGAATGACACGGGAAGGGGGGTACGGGCGTTGTTGTGCCGGGATGGCAATTGCTCGTCAGAGGCCAGCTGTCCCTTTCCTGTTTGTTTCTGGAATATTTTTTTGCCTTGTTCCGGCGCGCTGGCACTTTGTGACGGATTTCTCCATCTGCTTGAGTGACGGCAAAGGAATCGGTTGGGGCGATTTTGACAGTGCTTGGGGTTTGCTCTGCAAAATGTTCCTACCAGTTACTCATTACGCAAAGTTAAGAATAAAATTGAGGATTTTCGTGTTTCGGCGGTAATAAAAATGCGGCGGAATCTGTTTTTGTGTTCTTCCGGCAGCGATGTTTTTTGGGTTCATCGTCTGGTGGTTCCAGTTTTCACTGCTCGCGCATGGTCTCTTTGCCGCAGATGTCAAGCCAATTGCTATAGAACGTGGCGGCCGTTTTTTGCCATGAGAAGTCGATGCCTTCTTGCGGTTTGTCGTGGTGGTAATAATGGAGTGGGGGAGCGATGGGGAGTCCTTTGGAGAGGTCGCGTTGGTATTCATTGTGCAGCGTTTTGGGCTCGTATTCCAGGTGACCTACAATGAAAATTTGCTGTGTGCCGTCGGCCGAAGTGACGATGCCGACGCCGCTTTCCTCGCTTTCTGCAACGATGTGCAGTGGATGGCGCTCTATGTCTTTTCGTTGAACTTCCGTGTGCCGACTATTGGGCATGGGGAAGTTTTCAGGGAGATGCCTTAATATGGGGGCATCGCCGGCGAGTTTTTTCTGGATGAAGACGCCGATTTTCTTTGCGGGAAGTTGGTGCTTGGGGATGCCGTACAGATGTTGTAAGGCTGCTTGTGCTCCCCAGCAGATATACAGCGTTGAACGGACGTGGGCTTCTGCCCAGCTCATGATGTGGCATAGCTGCGTCCAATATCTGACATTTTCAAAAGGGAGGTGCTCCACTGGTGCGCCTGTCACAATCATACCATCGAAATGCGGGTTTGGGGCGTTTTCGAAGTATTCGAAATCCGTGTAAAACCTTTCCATGTGTTCCGGCGGAGTGGTTTTGTAGGTCTGGTTGGCGATTTTCATCGGGAGCAGTGCGACGGGGCGGTGATGGCGGCAGATGACGCGCGCGATGTCGAGTTCCGTCACTGCTTTCTGCGGCATGAGGTTCAGAAACAGGATTCGCAGTGTTTCTTGCGGAAATCCAGAGATATTGTTTTTGTCAAAGGTGGCAATGTCTGCGCCTTCCTTGCGGAGAATGTTGATGGCAGGCATGCTTTGTGGGAGAAAGAGCATGGTGGATGGGGGTGTTTGAAGGCTGACAGAGGTGAAGCCTAGGGTGTTAGTAATGGTAAGTAGGTATTCAAAATGAGAAGCCATTGCATCAGTGTTCCTGCGTTGGGGCAGGGGAACAGCAATGCAATGGCTTCAGGTTGGTTTTATTTACCAAATGTCGACGCGCTTGTTTTTCGGAATGAACAAGGCGTCTTTCTTCGTGATGTTGAATGCCTTATACCAAGCATCGATATGCGGCAACGCACCGTTGACATGCCAGCGTCCTGGGGAGTG
Source organism: uncultured Prevotella sp. (assembly GCA_900539625.1). GTDB lineage: Bacteria > Bacteroidota > Bacteroidia > Bacteroidales > Bacteroidaceae > Alloprevotella. The sequence goes on along the minus strand of UQCW01000009.1, from coordinate 62,462 downwards.
TGGGTCGATTTTGTTGAGCTGACGGAGCATGGCTTCGCGGATGTTTCCACCCCAAACCAGGGCGTAGCTCAAGAAGAAGCGCTGCTCGGGCGTAAAGCCGTCTTTTGTGCCAAGCGGGTTTTCTTTCGTGGCGTTTTGGAATGCCTGGAAAGCGATGTTTAAACCGCCGTGGTCTGCGATGTTCTCGCCCAGGGTGAGTTCGCCGTTTGCATGTAGGCCAGGAAGCACTTCGATTTTGTTGAAGAAATCGGCCATGACCTTGGTGCGTGCTTTGAAGTTCTCTCCGTCGGCTTTGGTCCACCAATTGCGAAGGTTGCCTTCCTTGTCGAATTGACTGCCCTGATCGTCGAAGCCGTGGGTCATTTCGTGTCCGATGACCACGCCGATGGCTCCATAGTTGCAAGCGTCGTCTGCTTCGGCATTGAAGAAGGGAGGTTGCAGGATGCCGGCAGGGAAGCAGATTTCGTTGGTCGTTGGATTGTAGTAGGCGTTGATGGTTTGCGGAGTCATGAGCCATTCCGTCTTGTCGGTCTTTTTGTTGACGCGCTTTTCGATGTAGTAGCGGCTCATAAACTGGGTGGCCTTGGTGAGGTTCTCATAGTATGAGAGTGAATCGTTGATGTCAAGCGCATCGTAGCTCATCCATGTGTCGGGGTATCCGATTTTCACGTAGAACGCATCCAGCTTGTCGTGGGCCTGCTTCTTTGTTGCTTCGCTCATCCACTTTTGCTGGTCGATGCGCTGTCCGAGGGCGATTTGAAGGTTTCTGACAAGTTCGGTCATTCTCTTCTTGGAACTTTCGGGGAAGTATTTTTCAACATACATCTTTCCGACGGCCATGCCCAGGACAGACTCGACAGCGGAAACGCCACGCTTCCAACGCGGACGATCTTGCTCGGCTCCGCTCATGATGTGTCCGTAGAAGTTGAAGGATTCCTTGCGGAAATCGTCACTCAACGCGCCAGTGGCATCATCCACCAGTTTGAAATACAGATATGCCTTCAAGTCTTCAATTGAGCTCTCGGCTAAAATTTTTTCAACTTCGTGGATTGGCTCAGGCTGATTAACAGAGATGGATTCAAAGGCAGGGACGCCGTTGAGGAGAAAAAGCGTGCTCCAGTCGATGCCTGGATAGTCGGCAAGCAGTTGCTGATAGCTCATTTTGTGGTAGTTGCCTTCAACGTCGCGCAATTTTGTGGCACTGTATGATGCTTTTGCAATGCGCGTTTCGATGTTGAGGACGGCCTCCATTCTCTTTTGGGCTGTCGCTTCGTCGCAGCCCGTCATGAGAAACAGTTTCTTGACATAGGCCTTATATCCTTCACGTACTTTTTTCGTGGCTTCTTCGTCGCTCAGATAGTAGTCGCGTTCTCCCATGGAAAGGCCGCCTTGATTGACCTGCATGAGGTTCCATTGCGAGTCTTTGAGGTCGGCGTCACAGCCAAAGCCGAAAAATGTTGACACGCCTTCGCTTGAAAGGCGTGCGGCGTGGTATTGCACCGATTTACGGTCGGCAATTTTTTCAATCTCTGCCAGTTTTCCCTTGATGGGCGTATAGCCCTCTCTGTTTCTTCTGACGCTGTCCATGGAAAGGCGATAGAGGCTACCGATTTTCTGCTGGAGAGAGCCTTGGGGATAGGTGTTGTTTGCGAACTGCTCTATCATTTCGCGCAGCTGCTTCTGGTTGTTTTCCTGGAGCTCGTCAAACTGGGAATAGCGTGAAAATTCCGGGGTGAGCGGATGTCTTTTAATCCAGCCGCCAGCGGCATACTGATAAAAGTCGTTTCCAGGCTTGACGCTGAGGTCCATATTGGCCTTGTCAATGCCTGTTTGTGCTGTTGTCTGTGCAAAACCCGTTGCGGCGCTGAAGGCCAGGATTTGCAGTAGCATTGTTTTTAAAGTCATATTGTTATTCTGTTTCTTAGATGGGTGGTCAGCATCGATAAAAATCATTTTGACCACCTGCTTTTAGATTCCAATTACTGATTGAGGGTCTCAACCTCTTCCATAACTGCTTCCCATTCGTTTTCGGCTTGCTTGAGTTGCTTCTTCACTTCGTCATACCGAGCGAAGAGTTTGGCATCTTGCGCTCCTTCCGGTGTGGACAACATCGCTTCAATTTCCTTGATTTCCTGCTCGAGTTCCAGAACCTGTTTTTCCTTTTCCTCGACGGATTTTTCTGCCTTTCTCAGCAACTTGGCCTTCTCTTTTCTTGCTTCGTATGAAAGTTTGTTGTCAGACACTTGCGCCGTTTCAGTCTCTGGCGTATTTTTCTTCTGGGAAGAAGCCGTTAGCTGGATGTCATCGATGTTTTCAATCTGTTTTTTCTCAAGGAAATCGTAGATGCCTCCGATATGCTCTCTGACGTGGCCGCCTCCAAATTCATAGACCTTTGAAACGAGGCCATCCAGAAAGTCGCGGTCATGGCTGACGAGAATCACCGTACCGTCGAAGGCCAAGATGGCCTCTTTGAGCACATCTTTCGTGCGCATGTCCAAATGGTTTGTTGGTTCGTCGAGGATGAGCAGGTTGACAGGTTCCAAGAGCAGTTTGATCATTGCCAGACGGCTCCGTTCGCCACCTGAAAGCACCTTCACTTTCTTTTCAGACGCTTCTCCGCCGAACATGAAAGCGCCGAGGATGTTTTTGATTTTGAGGCGGATGTCGCCCTTCGCGACGCGATCAATGGTGTCGAACACGGTTATTTCCTCGTCAAGCAACTGGGCTTGGTTTTGGGCATAGTAGCCAATCTCAACATTATGGCCGATTTTGAGATTTCCCGTGAAGGGGATTTCTCCCATAATACATTTCACCAATGTTGACTTTCCTTCGCCGTTTTTTCCAACAAATGCCACTTTCTCACCGCGCTTGATGGTGAGGTCAACATCGTGGAAGACGCAATGGTCGCCATAGTCTTTTCGGACACCGTCGCAAATCACGGGATAGTCGCCGCTTCTTGAGCATGGCGGAAATTTGAGATGGAGCGAGGAATTGTCGACCTCATCAACCTCTATCGGCACGATTCTTTCAAGTTGTTTGATTCTGCTCTGAACTTGTGTTGCCTTCGTCGGTTTGTATCTGAACCGTTCTATAAAGTCTTTGATGTCTGCAATTTCCTTTTGCTGGTTTTCGTAGGCACGGAGTTGTTGCTCTCTTCTCTCAGCACGCAGTTTGACATATTCATCATATTTCACCTTATAGTCGGTGATTCGGCCGCAGGAAATTTCCAATGTGCGGTTGGTGACGTTGTTGATGAATGCGCGGTCGTGGCTGACCAATACCACTGCGCTGCCGCAGCGGGCTAAGAACGATTCCAGCCAACGGATGCTTTCTATGTCCAAATGGTTGGTTGGTTCGTCGAGCAAAAGCACGTCGGGGCGTTGAAGCAAAAGTTTGGCCAGTTCAATGCGCATGCGCCATCCTCCCGAAAATTCTTTTGTCGGGCGGTTGAAGTCGCTCGTTGCAAATCCGAGCCCTTGAAGTGTACGCTCCATTTCCGCGCGATAGTTCATGCCGCCGATGATTTGGAAACGCTCGTTTTCGTGGGTGAACCGTTCAACCAATTCCATGTAGCTTTCGCTTTCGTAGTCCGTACGGTTGAGCAATTCTTCGTTTAGTGTGTCAACTTTTTCTTTCAGCTCCTGAATGTGGCTAAAGGCTTTTTCCGTTTCCTCAATGACCGTGTGGTTGTCTGAAAGCACCATGACTTGAGGCAGATAGCCAATGCTGATGTCGTTTTGCACAGAAACGCTCCCTGAGGTGGGTTGCTGCTGTGCGGCGAGGATTTTTAAAAGTGTTGATTTGCCTGCTCCGTTTTTCCCGACAAGCGCGATGCGGTCTTTCTTGTTTATTACAAAAGACACGTCCTCAAAGAGAGGACGTGTGCCAAATTCAACTTTTAATGATTCAACAGAAATCATATAAGGATGATGATAAATTGGAGGCTAGCCGCCACCTTTTTTTTAAGGAGGTAGCTTCTTCATTAAATGAGCAGGCAAGTGTCGGAACTCTTTTCAAAAAGAGTTCTGCCCACCTGCCTTCTTATTGATTAATAGCTGCGGGCCACAATGACACGGCATGTGGCAGGTTTTCCACTGACCATGTCATTTCCCAGATTTTCCTGGCTGAATCCGTAAGGCACGCAGCGGATGGTTGCTTGCGTGTCGGCCTTGATCTGTGCTTCAGTTTCAGGCGTTCCATCCCAAGGACAGAGATAGAAACCGCCGTTTTTGACTCTCTCCTTAAACTCTTCGTAATTGTCGCAAGGGAAGATATTGTTGTTGAGGAATGTCTCAGCCTTCTTAAAGATGTTTTGTTGCATTTCCTCAAGCAGATTTTTTATGTGGTCTTCAATGCCTTCATAAGAAACGGTTTCCTTTTCGAGCGTGTCGCGACGCATGATTTCAACGGTGCCGTTTTCCAGGTCTCTGCCTCCCATGACGACTCTGACAGGAACACCCTTCAATTCGTAGTCGGCAAATTTAAATCCGGGGCGCTTGTTGTCTGCATTATCGTATTTCACACGAATGCCCATCGCCTGCAAACGGTCTCTCAGACCGCCCAGTTTTTCATCAAGTGCCTGCAATTCGTCTTCTCCCTTATAAATGGGAACAATGACCACCTGTATTGGAGCGACGTGTGGAGGAAGTACCAAACCGTTGTCGTCTGAGTGTGTCATAATCAACGCGCCCATCAAACGGGTGCTGACGCCCCAGCTGGTGGCCCAGGCATAGTCCATCTTGTTGTTTTTGTCAACAAACTGCACGTTGAAAGCGCGGCCGAAGTTCTGACCGAGGAAGTGGCTTGTTCCGCTTTGGAGCGCTTTGCCATCCTGCATCATGGCTTCAATTGTGTATGTGTCAAGTGCGCCTGCAAAACGCTCTGTTGCGCTCTTGACGCCGCGAACTACTGGAATGGCTAAAATGTCTTTTGCAAAATCGGCGTAAACGTCAAGCATCTGTTTTGCACGTGCCTCAGCCTCTTCTTTAGTGGCGTGTGCCGTATGTCCTTCCTGCCACAAAAATTCGCTGGTGCGCAAGAACAAACGGGTGCGCATTTCCCAACGCATCACGTTACACCATTGGTTGCACAACAAGGGAAGGTCTCTCCATGAGTGAATCCATTTGCGGTAAGTGTTCCAAATGGTGGTTTCTGATGTCGGGCGAATAATCAGTTCTTCTTCCAGTTTTGCTGCTGGATCAACCACCACGCCGTCACCTTCCGGATTGGCCTTCAAACGATAGTGGGTGACAACGGCGCATTCTTTTGCAAATCCTTCCACATGTTCTGCTTCTTTGGAAAGAAAACTTTTGGGGATGAGGAGAGGGAAATATACGTTTTGAACGCCTGTTGATTTGAATCGCTTGTCTAATTCCTGCTGGATAGTTTCCCAAATCGCATAACCATAAGGTTTAATTACCATGCAGCCGCGAACGTCTGCCTGTTCTGCCAAATCGGCCTTGACAACCAATTCGTTATACCATTTAGAATAGTCTGTGCTTCTTTTTGTAAGATTTTTGAGTTCTTTAGCCATATTTGCTTTTATTTATTTGTCGCAAAGTTACGAAAATCGTTGGAAATGACGAACTATTTGTTTCAAATGTTGTCGGTTGTGCCTATTGTTCGTTGCCGATTTCAAGTTGCATTCCCTCGTAGGCAAGCATTGTGTTGGGAAAAATCTCGCGACTTTCCTCCAGCAGGATGTCCTCATTCTCGTAGCGCGACGAGAAATGCCCAATTATGAGTTTACCGCAGTTGGCCAGTTTTGCCATCTGTGCTGCCTGTGCTGCTGTGGAGTGCATTGTTTGGGTGGCGCGGGCGGCGGCAGACGTGGCGAAAGTGGCTTCATGAAACAGCACCGATACGTTTTTAATCAAGGGAGCACGTTCCGGCAGGAAGGCCGTGTCTGAGAGGTAGGCATAACTTCGCGCGGCGCGTGGAGGAGTAACCAGCATGTGGTGGGGAACGACGGTACCGTCTGCTTTCGTCCAATCACCTCCCAGTTTGATCCGATTGATTTCGAAGTGGGGGATGCCCAGGTAGTCGATCATGTCGCGCTTGATGTGGGGCAGTGCTGGTTTCTCGCGGAAGATAAATCCGCAGCAGGGCATCCGGTGTCGTAGCGGTATGGTTTCCACCGATATGGTCCTATCTTCATAGATAACGGCCCCTTTCTTTGTGCTGAAGGGATGGAACACGACGTCGAATGCCATGATGCCATTACAGAAAAACTGCAATTGCGGCCTCATAAGTCCTTCCAATTCAGAAGGGGCATACACGTGCAGACTTTTTGTGCGTCCGAGCAGCGAAAAAGTGGAAATCAAGCCGATGAGCCCGAAACAATGGTCGCCGTGAAGATGCGAAATGAAAATATGGTTCAGACGTGAGAAACTCAGATGTGTGGTTCTCAGTTGTTGTTGTGTGCCCTCGCCGCAATCAATCATGAAAAGCTTTTCATGAATATTGAGCACCTGCGATGTCTGGTGGTGGCGCAAGGTGGGTTGTGCGCTGCCGCATCCAAGCACATGTAGATTGAATTTCTCCATAGTGGTGGTCTGTCTGTGGCTTATGCCAGAAATTGAAAACACCTCCGTTTACCCCGCTTGGCAGGCTAAAACGAAGGTGCTATGTTTATTTGAAAATTTCGTGGGAACGGCTTATGTTACGTGTAATTAACTGATAGGGTATATATAGATACGATGGAGCATCTTCTCTAATTTTCATAATGCAGGCTGCAATATCTTTTTTGCGCATTTGCATACCTTTTGTCAATGCACGCTTGCTTCTGTCCAGTTTCCTAATATGCGATTTTAGTTTGCTGCCATGAATTCATCCAGGAAGCGGATGTCGTTTTCAGAGAACAGTCGTAAATCCTTGACCTGATATTTCAGGTTTGTGATGCGCTCAACGCCCATGCCGAAAGCATATCCCTTGTATTTCTTGCTGTCAATGCCATTGGCTTCAAGCACATTGGGGTCCACCATGCCGCAACCGAGAATTTCCACCCATCCTGTTTGCTTACAGAATGCGCAGCCCTTCCCGCCGCAGATATTGCAGGAAATGTCCATTTCTGCGCTTGGCTCTGTAAACGGGAAGTAAGAGGGGCGAAGACGGATTTTCGTGTCTGCTCCAAACATTTCGCGTGCGAAGGTGAGCAACACTTGCTTCAGGTCGGTAAACGAGACGTCCTTGTCTATATACAGACCTTCAATCTGATGGAAGAAGCAATGGGCGCGTGCCGAGATGGCTTCGTTTCTGTAAACGCGTCCCGGACAAATCACACGGATGGGCGGTTCGGTTGTTTCCATGACACGGCTCTGGATAGAACTGGTGTGGGTGCGGAGGACAATGTCGGGGTGCTGTTCAACGAAGAAAGTGTCCTGCATGTCGCGTGCCGGATGGTCTTCAGGGAAGTTCATGGAAGAAAACACGTGCCAGTCATCTTCGATTTCTGGTCCGTCTGCAAGAGAAAATCCCAAGCGGGAGAAGATGTCAATGATTTCGCTTTTCACGATTGATAGCGGATGGCGTGTCCCCACCTTTATGGGGTAGGGCGTGCGTGTCAAGTCAAGGTCATCGTGGTTGTTGTCTTTAGTGGACAATGCGAGTCTCAATCCGTTGATTTTGTCCTGTAAGGCATTTTTTAGCGTGTTGAGCTTCTGTCCCAATTCGCGTTTCTGGTCGCCTGGTACATCGCGGAAGGCGGTCATCAACTCGTTCATTACACCCTTTTTGCTGAGGTATTTGATACGTAATGCTTCTAATTCCTTTTCATCGTTCGCTGTCAAAGTACCGACTTCGGCAAGCAAATCATTGATTTTCTCTATCATGTGTTAATTTCTGATTATCTTTTGGGGGTTGATTTTCGGTTCTCAGATTTCTTCTGGGATACCAGTTTGACTGCAAAGTTACCTATTTTTGTTGTACTTCACAAGGATTTTATTCGATGTTCCTTCGCGTCACGGTGAAATCGCAGACGTGGGGTGTTTCCAATCCTGTTGGGTTGCCTGGTTATTTGTCTTCCTTGAGCGGATTCCATCCCTGTGCCTTCAGTTCGAATTCTTGTCCGTCACGTGAAACGAGTGCGCATCCCAATTCCGCCTTGGTGACGTATCCGATGACTTTAACGTCGTTCATGGATTCAACCAGCTCGTGTTCGGTCAAAGGCACGGTGAAGAGCAGTTCGTAATCGTCCCCTCCGTTTAACGCACATGTCGTTACGTTCATGTTGAATTCTTCGGCAGTGACGGCCGTTTGATAGTCAACAGGAATTCGTTCTTCATATATTCTGCACCCCGTGCCCGACTGTTTGCAGATGTGTCTCAGTTCCGATGAAAGTCCGTCGCTGATGTCCATCATGGCTGTCGGGTGTATGCCTTGATTGCGCATATTCTCAACAATGTCGCGTCGTGCTTCCGGCTTGAGCAACCTTTCCAGGAGATATTCGCGTCCGCTGAAATCAGGTTGAATCGCAGCTTCTTTGTTTTTTGCAACCTGCGATTCAAACACGGCTTTCTCGCGCTCCATCAGTTGCAGTCCCATATAAGCGGCGCCCAGATTTCCGCTCACGCAGATGAGGTCAGTGTCGTGCGCTCCGTTTCTGTATATGATGTCGTCCTCTTGCACTTCTCCGATGCAGGTGATGCTGATGGCCAAGCCCGTCAATGATGATGTTGTGTCGCCACCGACGATGTCTACATTGTGTTTCTTGCAGGCCATGCGTATGCCGGCATATAGGTCGTCGATATCTTCGATGGAGAACCGACGTGAAATGGCCAGATTGACCGTCATTTGTCGGGGCGTGCCGTTCATAGCATAAACGTCGGAGAGATTAACCATGGCGGCTTTATATCCCAGATGCTTGAGCGGGGTGTACACCAGGTCAAAATGGATGCCTTCCATGAGCATGTCGCTCGTGATGAGTGTGCGCAACTTGCTGCCGCAGTTTGAATAGTCGAGCACGGCGCAGTCGTCGCCAACGCCCTTCTTTGTTGAAGCGTTAGAGGAAGCCAGCCCTCTCGTGAGATGTTCAATAAGGCCAAATTCGCCGAGGGTGGATATTTCAGTTCTTGACATGTTTTGATTTGTGTATATGTAGCGCTTTATTAAGTAGGTATTCAAAATTATTTTATAGTATCCATGCAGGGGAGAACCTTTCTGATATTGCCTTGCCGTATTCTTTTGCCCCTACAGCTGTCTTTCATCAGTCACGTAGCCCGCTACGCTCCTTCTTCAAGGCAACTGTAGGAACAAAATAATACGACAATTCAACCTAAACTAATTCTGAACACCTACTTAACAATCCTGTTTACGTAATTTAGTAGATGCTGCCGTCGTAATGATTTTCGTTTCGCCAGCATCTTTCATATCGTCTTTTAGAAATAGACACCCAAGCCGATGCTTGCGCCAAACGTGGAGTTTCCTCCGAAGTCGTGCAGGCTCATCTTGTAATACAAGGAAGGTTCCAGCGTGATAAACTGGTTGAGGAAAAAAGCGTATCCAACACTGAGCGGTATCATCAAGTCGTTGTTTTTCTTGGTGAAATGGTTGTATTCAGCTCCAGCGCCGAGATAGATGCCACACTGGTCGAAATAGTAGCGTGCGCCAGCACCAATGCGCACATCGTCAAGATTGCGCTTGTGTTCGTAGCCTGCCGTTGCATTCAGCATGAGGCAGTCGGCCATAAAATAGCCCGCATGCGCGTCAAGTCCGAGGCGGAATTTCTCGTTCGAACTGTATGAAAATCCCAATCCAGAGGCTGAAGCGCCAACGTATTTCACCCCCCTTTCAAATTGGGCATGGGCTGAGATCATGCTGGTCATGAACACCAGCAGAAAAGATAAAATCTTTTTCATTGTATTTTTCTTTGTTGCGTTTGAAATATTGAAGTCGTCTAATTTTATCTGACGAAGATTTGAATTGGAGTTTCATCTCTTCTAAATTCAAGCTTCACTTTTTTTGGGGGCGTTTTTTAACCCTTCATCAGTCACGTAGCCCGCTACATTCCTTCTTCAAGGCTCCAAAACGCCTCGAAAATAAAGGCAAATCTTGAATTTCATAAAAGTTTAGACAACTTCATCATGCAAATATATTAAAAACATAGTAGTCCCGTCTTCGTGTCCGCACAAAACGAAAGCCTTTTATATGTTTTTATGATTTTCGCCGCTGAACGGGAAATCATCTAGCGGCTGCACTTCAAAATAACATTCCAGGGTTGCCGTATTTTTACGGCACACACGGCGCGTGTGTGTGGCGTCAGCGTCCACTGCTTTTGATGAGCATACGCAGTTTTTCGTTGAAAGAGGAAGCCCCAGCCAGTTGCTCAATGGTCAGATGCATACGATAATTCCAGTATTGGTTAGGATTAGAGGGCACATTAATTTGTTCCTCTTCATAATATGGGTTGCGCAAGTCGCCGTCAATCGCCATGTAGTCTTGTAGGCTGTTGGCACACAGCATAGAGGGGCATTTCAAGTGTTCGCTGACAACCTGTTCGCAAATTTCCGGTGTGGCATCCTCAGGGGCATCTCCTTCGCGCTTGAGCACCTCGTGGTAGAAAACCTGCGCCTCTTCTCTGTTCTCGTGCCACCACAGTCGGAAGGGCGGCATGTCGTGGGTGGCAATGGTGCTTACAGAGAGGTAAGGGTTCTCCTTCAGGTTGTCAAATCGCACGCCGAATTTCTTGGGCATGCGTTGTATTTCCAACGACAATATCTGCAGCCGTTCCAGCACGCCCTTTACAGAGCTGGGCACCATTCCGAGGTCTTCCGCGCATGGCAGCATGGAATCCATGATTTCGTCGCCGCTCGGCACCATGATTTCCTCCATTTTCTCGAGCGCCTTTTGCGCCCAAAATTGGTTGTGGCGCCGGTAGAAAAAATCCTCATAGAGGCCGTTGAACGCCTGTCGGCAATGGTTGTCAAGCGTCTGGAACGCACGCGTTTCATGCCCCATGATGCGCGGGTGATAGCCCACTCCGTCAGGATCCTTGATAAAGAGCACCTCTGCCGCAATCTCCATCAAGGCTTTCTTAAACTTTTCGTCACAGTCAAGACCCGCAATTTTTCGCTGAGTGTCAACGTGCTCACGCAGTTCGAAAGAATCGTCGGCCGCCTGTATCAAGAAATGGTCGAGATCGGCATGCGGAAACTGCTCCTTCAGCCTTTCTCTTTCTGCGTTTGTCACAAAGGGACGGCAGTAGCGTTCGATGTCAGCATGGAAGCCCCATCCATGGATTTCCTTCTCGCTGAAAGGCAGAGCCGGACGGAAATGCCCCATCAGCCCCTGCACCTGGCATGAAGGAATTTCCCATATACGGAAGAAGCCCAGTACATGGTCAATGCGGTAGGCGTCGAAAAATTGCCCCATGCTCCTCAAACGCTCCTTCCACCATCTGTAACCATCCTTCCCCATGTTTTCCCAGTTATAAGTTGGGAAGCCCCAGTTTTGACCTTCGCGGGCGAAATCATCGGGCGGCGCTCCCGCACTACCGTCAAAGTGAAACAGCTGGCAATCAACGGTGGCAGGCACGCTGTCAGCGCATACCCCGATGGGGATGTCGCCCTTCAGAATCACGCCACACTGTCGCGCCGTGTCGTGCGCTGCCATCATCTGCCTGTGGAGTAAGAATTGCGTGAAGTAAAAAAACGCCAGGTCGTCAGCCCCTGCAAGTCCAATCGCTTGCGCCTTCTCACGGCAATAGCAGGCGTAGGGGATGAGCCATTTCTCGTTGGTGTCGAAAAACGCATGAAACGCGCTTGTCTCCATGATTTCCTCCCCGAAGGCCAGATAAAGCGCTGAGAGAAAATCCATCTTTAGCGCGAAGGCCGCTTCATAGTCAGCTTTCGGAAGTCTGTTAATTCCTTTAGCCTGTTCCTTGTAGGGTGCAAAACCGCTCCAGTCCTTCCATTCCCTCAGGTCGAGATAGACGGGGTGAAGCGCAAAGACAGAGATGCCGTTGTAGGGATATGAGTCGTGCCAAGTTCCAGATGATGTCGTGTCGTTGATGGGGAGAATCTGAACGCATTTAAATCCCACGCTGGCAGACCATGAGACAAACTGCCTCAGGTCGCCGAAGTCGCCGATACCCTGGCTGCCATCGCTTCTGAGCGAGAAAACGGGAATCACGACACCAGCCCCGCGCCAGGGGGTGCAGGCGATGCGCACGCCGCCGTCGTTAACAACCATTCTTCCCCCCTCCTTTAGAGGCGGCAAAACCCTGTTCTCTCCTGTTTCCCATACGTAGGGTTTCGACGAATCGTCGTTGACAAGCACATATTTATACTCCAGTCCGCGAATGGCGTCTTTCTCCTCCAGCATGGTGCAGAACTCATAAGGACCAGTTTGAGTGAGACGCTTTGCGCCGCCTTCCTGCCATTCTCCCAGCGTCTCGCTGCTGCCGACAATCCCCCACCAGCAGCCTGCCGGTGGGGGTGTCGTGTGCAGGCAGAGCGTGTTTGCCCCATTAGAGGACCATTGTCGTTTGTTCCCCCCTCCAGCCTTGAACACACATTTTGAAAAAGCCGTGTGGAGAAACACATCGTTAATGTCGTTAGCGGCCCAATGATCGTGGGCGACGATGCACTTCTCTCTGCCCGTCAGTAGTTTGAAAATCCCCTGCCTCATGGTGCGTACCGTTTTCATATCCTCTTGCCGTGCCACCGTGTAGTGATATTCCACCAAGGCAAACGGGGCGACCTCGATGCTGCACTCCCAAATCTGTCCGTCGCTGGTGTGCATAATCGTCTGTTGTAGGGTGCTCCCTGCAGTTTTGTGGCATAGGCAGAGAATCTCCCCCCACTGCGTGGCATATTCTATTTTGAATTCTATTTCTGTCATGTCTATTTGGAAGAAAGTGTCTTTTGTAGATGTGTGGTTTGTGATTTGAAGCCCGTTTCCACGTGCCCGATGCAAGTCAGGGATGTGGAAGTGTCCCATCGGGATGGACTTGCGTGATAAAACGTTTTGTGGGGGATGTCCTCTTCATCCCCCACAAAACGTTTCCACGAGGGGCAACAGCTTCATTTTGCAAACTTACACAAAAAACTGATAATATCGTTGATGTTTATAATAAACATTTTAGGGGGAGGGGATTGATGAGGGGCGATAATCTTAGAGCAACCACAAAACAGAAAAAGCTGTGACGCGGCGCATCGCAGCTTTTCCCTTATATATTTGTTTAATCTTGTTGGAGCGCCCCCCTGTACCGGCAAACATTAATTTTCCTTGCAAGGCGATTTGTATGTTTCCAAGGCGTTTGCCATGTAACCAATTAATGGTCGTATTGTTTATGCAGAGGGGATGGTCTGTTTCTCGTCTTTTTATCTTATTTCCCCTGCACCTTGTTTAGCTCCACTGCCATCGCAGCCTGCAATTCCTTTGCGGCGGCTCCGGCGGCAGCAGCGAAGTTTTCTGTATGGTCTGCATAGATGATGCCGCGTGAGGAATTGACGAGCAGTCCGCACTCCTTCGTCATGCCGTATTTGCAAACATCTTGCAACGAACCGCCTTGTGCGCCTACGCCTGGGACGAGGAGAAAGTGGTTGGGGACGATTTTACGTATGTCTGCAAAGCGTTCGCCTTGCGTTGCGCCAACCACATACATCATCTGCTCGTTGCTGGCCCATTCCTGCGATGTCTCCAACACTTTCTCAAACAGGCGCTTGCCGCCTTCTTCACGTAGCAACTGGAAATCGTGGGAACCAGCGTTGCTTGTCAGGGCGAGTAGGATCACCCATTTTCCAGAGTATTTCAAGAAGGGAACAACGCTGTCGCTGCCCATGTATGGGGCTACCGTCAGCGCGTCGACGTCCATTTCTTCGAAGAAGCATCTAGCATACATGGCTGAGGTGTTTCCGATGTCGCCGCGCTTGGCGTCGGCGATGATGAATTGGTCGGGGTAGTTGGTTCTGATGTACTCGATTGTTTTTTCCAGAGCTTTCCATCCCATCATGCCGTAGCACTCGTAGAAGGCCAAGTTGGGTTTATAGGCAACGCAATGGGGCGCTGTTGCGTCAATGATTGCCTTGTTGAAGGCGAAGATGGGGTCGGGGTCGTTGAGAAGGTGGTTTGGGATTTTCTTCAAATCCGTGTCAAGTCCGACGCAGAGAAAGGATTTCTTTCTGAAGATGTTGTCTACAAGTTGTTTTCTATCCATTGTATGTTTGTTTTTTTATTGTTGAGGGATTATCTGTTTTTTGCAGCAGAGTGAATGCGGGGCGCGCGTGTCAGCAGCGTAAAGCTGAGTGGATTTTCAGAAACTATCGGTTTGTCTGTCGTTTTCCAGCATACTGCGTCGTGGCAATCATTTCGGCTACGTTCGGAGGCAGCATGTGGTTGACGGGGCGCCCTGCTTTCAAGCGCTGCCTTATCTCGGTTGAACTGTAGGGCAGGAGAGGGGCGTTGAGCAGGCTGGCTTGCGGCGGCAGGAGATGGGGGTTGATGGGGAAACCCTGGCGCGGATAGATGATGAGGGAGTGGTGTGTCAGGATTTCCTCGTGGTGTGCCCAATGGTCGAAGCATGCCCAGTTGTCGGAACCGATGAGTATTGAAAACTGGACTTCGGGGTGGAGCCGTGATAGTTCGCGCAGGGTTTTATAGGTGTAGGACGGTTTTTCCAAACGCGTCTCCAGATCGGAGACTTTTATTTTCTCCTGCCCTTCAACTGCTTTCTCACAGAGTTTCAGACGGAGGTCAACAGGCCATAGGTCTTCGGTTGACTTCAACGGATTGTGTGGCGATACCATCAGCCACACTTCATCGGCCATGCCTTCTTTGATGACTTGGCTGGCTAAGGCAATGTGTCCCTTATGGATGGGGCTGAAGGAGCCTCCGTAAATTGTTACGCGCATGTTTCTTCGTGAATGGGAGAGGGATTATTCCGCCGTTGTTTCGAGATACTGCCTAATCGCGTTGGCTGCCTCTTCCTGGGCTTTCTGCAACACGTCGTTGACGATGCAGGCATCGAAGTTGGGGGCTTGTGAGAGTTCAAATTCTGCACGGTTGATGCGTTGCTGGATGACTTCCTGCGAGTCGGTGCCGCGATTTTCAAGCCGTTGGCGTAGAGCGTCAATTGAGGGTGGTTTTATGAAAAGGCTGAATGCGCGGCCACCATATATTTTTTTTATGTTTTGCGCGCCGACGACGTCAATATCGCAGACCACATTATCGCCTTTTGCCAGCTGTTTGTCGACCTCAGTGCGGAGCGTTCCGTAATAGCGGTTTTCATAGACTTCCTCATATTCCAGGAAGTCGCCCTTTGAAATTCGTTGGCGGAAATCTTCTGGCGTGAGAAAAAAATAGTCAACACCATCTACTTCCTTCCCGCGTGGCGGGCGGCTCGTTGCGCTCACAGAAAAGTGCAGATTGAGCCCCAGCGTCATCAGATATGAAATGATGGTGCTTTTTCCTGTTCCGCTGGGTGCGGAAATGATGATTACGCGCCCGTCGGCTTTCTTTGTAACAGTGGTATCTTCCATGATGTGTGTTGATTATAGGGCATTAAGAACCTGTTCTTTGATTTGTTCCAACTCGTCTTTCATTTTCACAACGATGTTCTGCATCTCTGCCTGATTGCTCTTCGAGCCCGTTGTGTTGATTTCCCTTCCCATTTCTTGGGCGATGAATCCTAATTTCTTGCCTTGTCCGTGGCTGGTTTCCATTGTTTCGCGGAAATATTTCAGATGGTTGGCAAGTCTTTGTTTTTCTTCGCTGATGTCGAGTTTCTCAATATAGTAGATGAGCTCTTGTTCCAGGCGGTTTTTGTCGTAGTCCACGCCTTTCAGTTCTTCCAGACGCTCTGTCAGGCGCTGGCGGATTTTTTCAACGCGCGATTTCTCAAACGGTTCGATTTCTCCGAGAAGACGCTCAATGTTGTCGATTTTCTCTGAAAATTTCTTTTGCAGGGCCAGTCCTTCTTGCGTGCGGAATTCAACGAGGTGGCCAACTGCTTCGGCGACAGCTTGGGACGCTACGTTCCATTCTTCCTCTGTTAGGTCTTCAACGACATTGGGCTGCATGGTTTCTGGAAGTTTTATGAGTACTTCCCAAATGCCTTGTTCTGGAAAAGGAATGTTGTTGCTTTCAGAAATGGCGCGAATCTGGCGGGTGTAGTCTTTGACTGCTTCTTGGTTGATTGGAAGGAAGGAAGACGCCTGGTCTTTTTCAACCCAGAGATTGAAATCGACTTTTCCCCTTTCAAGTTGCGCGGCGATGAATTTTCTCACCTCCATTTCCTTCTCCCGATAAATGGGGGCGATGCGTGCTGAAAGGTCGAGGGTTTTTGAATTGAGGGATTTTATTTCTGCATGGATTTTCTTTCCGTTGAAATGGATTTCGGCTTTGCCATAGCCGGTCATTGATTGTATCATAAATAGGTATTCAAAAATTATTTTATATTATCAAAGCAGGGAAGGCGCACTTGACAGGGAGGCGCGGGGGCTTGCGGCGAGGCGGAGCGTCTCGGCTTTTTTGCTGAGGTCACTCAATCTTGCTGAGCTTTGCAAATTTAAGCAATAGTTTTTTTATTCCGACTCCTTTTTCAAAATCAATTTGCGCTTTTGCACCATTGCCGCTTCCTTCCACAGAGATGACCGTTCCCGTTCCGAAGCGTTCGTGGGCGACTTTGTCTCCCGCTTTCAACGTGGTGGAGCCGTATTCAACGGCAGATGAGAGCATTTCTGGCGGCGTAGCAGAATCGTTTGCCTTGGAGCTTGAGCCTATCTGTTGCAAGATTCTTCCGTTGCTGTAGATTCTTTTCTTGAACCGCTTGTCGTCGGCTGTTGCGCGCGATGACGCGCGGGGCTTCGACTGATGCCGCTCTTCTTGGCAGGTGGTGCCCGACGGAGGATTGTCCCATAAAGGTGTACTCTTCGAGAATGCGTTTTTGTTGGGGATGCGGCCTGGCGTGGTGCTGACAGACGCGGCAAAGGGGCTTTTGTCTAAGTATTTCTGGTTTATCTCCCGCAGGAAGATGCTTGGCTCTCCAAATTCCATATTGCCGAATCTGAAGCGGCTTTTGGCGTATGTCAGATAGCAGCGGCTTTTGGCGCGTGTGATGGCAACGTAGAAGAGGCGTCTTTCTTCCTCCATTTCCTTAGGGTAGAAACGGGCGTTTGAATTGGGGAAGAGGTCGTTTTCAAGCCCAGTCACGAAGACGGCGTCAAATTCCAGTCCCTTGGCTGCATGCACCGTCATCAGGGTGATGCGGGGCGAGCCGTCGTCTTTCTGGTCGGCATCCGTCAGTAGGGACACTTTGGAGATATAGTCGGTCAGCGGCACGATTGCGGCGTTGCTGCCTCTCGCTTCATCTTCGTTGGCTTTGATGGCGCCGAGTAATTCCTCGATGTTCTCTTTTTTGCTGATGCCTTCAGCGCTGGTGTCGGCAAGCAAATCGGCGTTGATTCCTGCTGAATACAGAATGTCGGTTGCGAGGCTGGAGCCGTTTTTCCGGTGTAGGTCATTGCGAAATTTTTCGATGAGCGCCAAAAACGCCAAGAGCTTCCCTTGGGTGCTTTTGCTGAGAGACACTTGGAACTTTTGCGGGTTGGCTGCTACATTCCACAGGGTTTCCCCGTTTTCCACCGCTGCCATCTGTATCTTTGACATGGTTGTGGCCCCGATGCCCCTTGCGGGGTAGTTGACAATGCGCTTGAAGGCCTCTTCATCAGAAGGGTTGCATATCAATCTGAAGTAGGCCAGCAGGTCCTTCACCTCTTTCCTCTGATAGAACGACAGCCCACCATAGATTCTGTATGGCATGACAGCAGAGCGGAAGGTCTCTTCAAAAGAGCGGCTTTGGGCATTTGTGCGGTAGAGAATCGCAATTTCATTGTAGGGAACGTCGTGCACGTTGTGCAGATTTCGTATGACTCCCGCCACCTTGATGCTTTCCTCTTTGTCGCTGTAGGCTTCTATGATTTTCAGAGGTTCTCCGACTTCCGCTTCGCTGTACACTTTTTTGGGAATTTGAACCGCATTGTGTTTGATCAGACTGTCGGCAGCATTGACGATGTTTTGTGTCGAACGGTAGTTGCGCTCCAGTTTAAACAATTTTGCTGTGGGGTATTGCTCCTGAAAGCCCAATATATTGTCGATGCGTGCGCCTCGGAAGGAATAGATGCTCTGTGCGTCGTCTCCGACAACGCAAATTTTCGAAGTGGGGGAGGTTAGTTGCGTGATGATGCGATGTTGTGCAACATTCGTGTCCTGGTATTCGTCAACAAGGATATATGAGAAACGTTCGCTGTATTTACCTCTCACCTCTGGGTGTTCCTGGAAGAGGAGGAAGGTGTTGAGCAGGAGGTCGTCGAAATCCATAGCTCCTGCTGCGAAGCATCTCTGCATGTAAGTGCGGTAAATCTCCCCCGTTTTCCCGATGCCGTCTCTCTGGTCGCGCTCCCGCACATTTCTGTCATTCAGATATGCGCCTGGCAACACCAGGGCATTTTTAGCTTCTGAAATCCTGCCCGACACAATGTTTGGCTTGTATGTTTTGTCGTCAAGACCCATTTCCCTGACGATGTTCTTGATGAGCGAACGGGAATCAGTTTGGTCGTATATGGTGAAGTCGTGCGGATAGCCGATGAAATCCGATTCCAGTCTTAGGATTCTGGCGAAGATGCTATGGAACGTCCCGCTCCATATATTTTGTGCAGATTCAAAACCGACGACATTGGCTATGCGGTCTCTCATCTCGCGTGCGGCCTTATTGGTGAAGGTGAGCGCCAGTATCCGCCAAGGCTCCATGCCTTGCTCGATGAGATATGCGATTTTATAGGTCAATACGCGGGTTTTTCCGGAACCGGCCCCTGCAATGATGAGCGATGGTCCCTCACAATAGGAAACAGCATCCCATTGCGCCGTGTTTAGTTCTTTTTTAATAGCCGACATGCGTAGATGGTAGAGTGTGGAGTTTTAGAAGTGCCGTTTATTTATTGATTTCTTGGTTTCCCGCTTCCTTGGATTTTTTGTCGTGTTCCAACTTTCTTTGGTAGAAGCAGATTTTCTGCTGCAGGTCTTCTATAGATTCCCTCGCAGATGCTGCCGTGGAATCCTCACACGCCGTTCGGAATTGCTCCTCTGCTTCAAAGAGATTGATGGAATCCATCAGCAGGATACCTTCTTCGCGGGCAGAGAGCGCCAATTCGCATTCCTTGCGCAGCAAATTGACTTTTTCTCGCGCTGTTGTAAAATTCTTTTCAGAGAGGGCTTGCCTGGAAAGCATCAGATATGCCTGCCCCTTTTGTTCCATTTTCGTCCGTGCCTCCGACCAGTCTTTGTGCTTGCTTTCCTTGCATGCGAAGCACATCGTCAGAACGCACAAGAGGCCCAACGATAAGTTAAAGTATTTATGTTTTAATCTTGTCATATCTTACTAATTATTAAGTATTTAAGTTGACGTCTGAATCCTATTTGCTTTCGTTTTTATCGTTGATTGCCAAATAGTCAGCAACAATGAAACTGCTGCCTCCAACATAGACCAGATCTTCTGGTTTGGCGTTCTTCAAAGCAGCTTCAAGCGCATCTGATACGCAATTGAAAACCCCTCCGTTTAAGCCAAATTTTTCGGCTCTGTCACGTAGCGCTACCGGCGGCAAAGCCCTTGCCACAGAAGCCTTTGTGAAGTAGTATTGCAATTTTTGTGGCAAGAACGAGAGTACGCCGTCGATGTCCTTGTCTGCCATAATGCCGAAAATGACATGCACCTGAGGGTAGTTTCCGCTTTGAAGCGCCTTCCCGAGGTATGCCCATCCTCCCGTGTTGTGTCCCGTATCGAGCACAATGTCCGGACGATGACCAGCATATTGCCAGCGCCCCATCAGCCCTGTCAATGAACTCACCTCTGAAAAAGCCTCGCGAACCAACGCCGTGATTCGTTTTTTATCGTTGTACGACTGCGGCAGCAGTCCTTGTTTCAGCAAGAGCGGAACCACGTGCAGGATGGTGTTCGTGTTTTTGATTTGGCATTCTCCGGCCAGTTGCCCCTCAAATGTGCCGTAACCGACAGTCTCATAAAGGCGCGTATAATTCTCCGTCATCGTGCTGTTGACGACTTCTGGTTTGTCTTCAGCAAAAATAATCTGCGAATTGTTTTCTTTTGCTTTATCAAGAAAAACCTGCCGCGTCTCAGGCAAATCCTCTCCAACGACCACAGGCACCCCTGGCTTGATGATTCCTGCTTTTTCATAGGCGATTTCAGAGAGGGTAGAGCCGAGGAATTGCGTGTGGTCTAAACTGATGTTTGTTATGACAGACAATTTCGGCGTGACGATATTCGTGCAATCCAATCGTCCTCCAAGTCCCACTTCAATAACTGCCACATCCACGTGCTCATCTTCGAAATATTTGAAGGCCAATGCCGTTGTCAATTCGAAGAACGACGGATGCAGCGGTTCGAAAAAGCCTTTCTCGCTTTCAACGAATTGAACAACCGTATCCTCTGGAATCATTTTTCCGTTAATCCGTATGCGCTCTCTGAAATCCAGCAGATGTGGCGAGGTGAACAATCCAACACGCAGACCTGCCAGTTGCAAAATCGCCGCAATAGTGTGCGAGCAAGATCCTTTTCCATTCGTTCCCGCCACGTGAACAATCGGGTAACTCTTGTGAGGATGGCCGAAATGCTCATCAAGGCAAAGCGATGTCTGCAAGCCTGGTTTATACGCTTTGCCACCGATATGTTGAAAAAGCGGTGTGGCTTCAAAGAGATATTGAACAGTTTCTTGATATGTCATTATTGTATGGAATTTTTTATTGACCGCAAAATCATGCCGCCTGTCATCAGGCATGTATTGTCGACTGGGCGCATTTGATGCAAAATTAATCAAAAATAATGGGTTACAAATGCTAGGCGCTCAAAGAAATACATCTTCGCCAGTATGTCTGCCGATTCGAAGAGACTTTAGCAAGAATTATTAAAATACGCATGTATCACTATTATGTTTAAAAGGTGGTAAGAAAAACCAAACCGAGCATTTAATATTCGGTAAAAGAAACAAAGTAACTAAATTTGCATATGCATAGTCATCTCTTATAGGTATATGGTGTTAATGATTATTTCGCACAAAAGGAAAGTTGCAAAATCATTACTCATTTTTTAATGTTGACTAAGACTTTAAAATACAAGGAAACACAAGGACTTGTGTTGATCATCCATCAAAGATTTTTTACGAATTGAAAATCCATTTAGGCCCCTCTGGGTTTAAATGAGATATACACAAAATAAATGTTATACAATGCCACTTTTCACCAAGGAACAATTACTAAATAAGGATATTGAGGAGTTGCGTTCTGTTGCTACGGCGTTAGGCACGAAACATAAAGACAGCAATGACAAGGAAGATCTCGTTTACGACATCTTAGACGTTCAGGCTGAAATCAAAAGTGCTGAAATGAACAGAATGGAATCGACGGGCAGAAAGCCGCGCGTTGCCACCAGCAGGAGCAAAACGAGCGCCAGCAAAACTGCCAAGCCGACCTCTGACGCGTCCCCTTCGGACGCAAAGCTGGGCAGAAAAAGGATCGGCACCTCGCGCGTGTCGAAGGAAGAAAATGCAGAGGCGGAAAACGCCCTCATAACTTCTGCTCCTGTTGGGAGCATTCCTGCCTCTGATGTGACAGATCAGCTTGCGCAAACAAAGTCCGCTCAAGATGGAGTGCTGCCAGATGAAAACCATCTTCATGAGCCAGCCTCCTTCGCTGCCGTGTCTGGCAGCATGTCGGCGGAAAATACGAATGAAGAACGTTTGGCCAGCGACGCCGCTGAAGTCGTGAAAACGGGAAACAGCGTGGAGCCGTCTACACAAGAGCAAGCGGATAGCGGCACCCGAAAGGACGAGCAGCCCGAATATCTCCAGTCAGATTCCGATGTCCCCGATTTCATCACGGAGCAAATCCAGCAGCAAAACCGTCAGAGCGAAGACTCACATACTGACGTCTCTGCGAACAATGCCGATTTGGAGGCACTGAGAAAAAAATCTGCTGCCGATGATGCAGAATCAGACATTTGGAGAAAGGAAATCTCTTTGGAAGAGCAAAGGTCGGCACAGGTCGTTGCAAACGATTTTATCATATTGCAGGACATTCCACCCGTTTTCGAAGGCATCAAACCCCACGACAGAGGTTTTGCCGAAGCAAGGGAAAATGCCAGAAATATGGGGTTCCGGAATATTCCGGATTACCGTGGAAACCACGATTTTCATAACGAACAAGAGCCGCGCAGCGTTCAGGGTCTTCTGTCACAGGAACGACAGGATTACGGGGAAAACGACCAGTTCGCCCAAGACAACGACGAAGAACTGGCAATCCCGCAAACCCTTGATTCTCGCGGTGTGCTTGAAATCTTGAATGAAGGCTATGGTTTTCTGCGTTCGTCAGACTATAACTATCTGACCTCCCCCGACGACATTTATGTCGCCCCCAATCTGATTTACCAATACGGATTGAAAACAGGAGATGTCATTGAAGGTCTGGTGAAGATTCCGCGTGAAGGAGAGAAATTCTTCACCCTTTTGGAAATTGCACACATCAACGGATTGGCCCCGAAGGACATCCGCGACCGCGTGTCTTTCGAGCACCTCACTCCCCTATTCCCCGATAAAAAATTCAACCTGTGTAGCGGGAAAAACGACAGCCTCTCGCGCAGAGTCATCGACCTGTTTACGCCTATCGGGAAGGGGCAACGTGCGCTAATCGTTGCGCAGCCCAAGACAGGTAAGACCATGCTTATGAAGGACATCGCCAACGCCATCGCCGAAAACCATCCTGAGACCTATCTTATGATGCTACTGATTGACGAACGTCCGGAAGAAGTCACAGATATGGCCCGAACAGTCAAGGCAGAGGTCATTGCGTCAACGTTCGATGAGCCCGCTTCAAGACATGTAAAAATTGCCAACATCGTCTTGGAGAAAGCAAAGCGAATGGTTGAGTGTGGCCACGACGTGGTCATTTTCCTCGATTCCATCACCCGTCTTGCGCGTGCCTACAACACGGTTGCCCCAGCCTCGGGAAAAGTGCTGACTGGTGGTGTCGATGCAAATGCGTTGCAAAAGCCCAAGCGCTTCTTTGGTGCGGCTCGCAACATAGAAGGTGGCGGTTCGCTGACCATCATCGCAACAGCGTTGATCGACACCGGATCGAAGATGGACGAAGTCATCTTCGAGGAATTCAAGGGAACAGGCAATATGGAATTGCAGCTCGACCGCTCATTGTCAAACAAGCGAATCTTCCCCGCCGTCAATTTGGTTGTTTCAAGCACGCGTCGTGACGATCTGCTCCAAGACCAGCAGACGCTCAATCGCATGTGGATTCTGCGCAAATACATCGCAGACATGAACGCCATTGAGGCCATGAGCGAGGTGAAGAAAAGAATGGAGACAACGAGAAACAATGAAGAATTTCTCCTGTCGATGAATTCGTGACCTCCCGTCATTTCCCTTATACATATAATAGCAGAAATAAAAGATATAACATACTCTCTATCAACATGGAATTAGCAAGTAAATACAGTTCTGAAAATGTCGAAAGCAAATGGTATAGATATTGGATGGAACACAAGCTGTTCAATTCTAAGCCCGACGGACGAAAACCATATACGGTTGTAATACCTCCTCCCAATGTGACCGGCGTGTTGCACATGGGACACATGCTCAACGAGACAATCCAGGACATCCTCGTCAGACGTGCCCGTATGGAAGGCAAAAACGCCTGCTGGGTGCCCGGCACCGACCATGCCTCAATCGCCACAGAAGCAAAAGTCGTGGCACGCCTGGCGGAGCGCGGCATTAAGAAATCAGACCTCAGCCGTGAAGACTTCCTGAAGCATGCCTGGGATTGGACCGACGAGCACGGCGGCATCATTCTCAAGCAGTTGCGCCGTCTGGGAGCTTCGTGCGACTGGGACCGCACGTCGTTCACCATGGACGAAACCCGCTCAAAAAGCGTCATCAAGGTCTTTGTTGACCTATACCGCAAAGGACTCATCTATCGTGGCGTCCGCATGGTCAACTGGGACCCCAAGGCCAAGACGGCTCTCTCCGACGAAGAAGTGGTTTACAAAGAAGAGCACACGAAGCTCTATTATATGAAATATCGCGTCGCATCCGACGACGGCCTCGGAGCAACAGGCGAAGAAGGCGAAATCATTCATGAAGACGCAGAAGGGCGCTATGCCGTCGTGGCAACGACACGCCCCGAGACCATTATGGGCGACGTCGCGATGTGCATCAATCCCAACGACCCCAAAAACCATTGGCTCAAGGGAAAGAAAGTGATAGTCCCTCTTGTCGGACGCGTCATTCCCGTCATCGAAGACGAATATGTTGACATTGAATTTGGAACAGGATGCCTGAAAGTCACCCCCGCCCATGATGTCAACGACCACATGCTTGGAGAAAAATACAATCTCGAAACCATCGACATCTTCAACGACGACGCAACCATCTCCGAGGCTGCCGGCATGTACGTTGGCCAAGACCGCTTCGATGTCCGCCGCCAGATTGCCAAAGATTTGGAAGCGGCTGGCCTGATGGATCGCATTGAAGATTACGACAACAAGATCGGCTGCTCGGAGCGCACCGGTGTTCCCATTGAACCAAAGCTCTCCACGCAGTGGTTCCTGAAGATGCAGCATTTTGCCGACTTGGCGTTGCCGCCGGTTATGAACGACGAAATCAGGTTTTATCCTGTCAAGTATAAAAACACCTACCGCCATTGGCTCGAAAACATCAAAGACTGGTGTATCTCACGTCAGCTCTGGTGGGGCCACCGCATCCCCGCCTACTATCTCCCCTCGGGCGGTTACGTCGTGGCAGAGACAGAACAAGAGGCCTTGGCCCTGGCACGTGAGAAATCAGGCAACCCCGCTCTCCAGCTCTCCGATCTGAAGCAAGATGAAGATGCCCTCGACACGTGGTTCTCATCATGGTTGTGGCCCATCTCTCTCTTCAATGGCATCCTCGATCCCGACAACGAAGAATTCAAATACTATTACCCAACCAGCGTCCTCGTGACCGGCCCCGACATCATCTTCTTCTGGGTGGCACGCATGATCATGGCTGGATATGAATACACGGGAAAATTCCCCTTCAAAGACGTCTACTTCACTGGCATTGTGCGCGACAAACTCGGCCGTAAAATGTCGAAGTCGCTCGGCAACTCCCCCGACCCCCTCGACCTCATCGACAAATACGGTGCCGATGGTGTGAGAATGGGAATGATGCTCTCAGCGCCTGCCGGCAACGACATTCTCTTCGACGAATCCCTCTGCGAACAGGGAAGAAATTTCTGCAACAAAATCTGGAACGCCTTCCGCCTCGTACAGGGATGGACTGTCAGCGAGACACTCCCCCAAAACGATGTCGCCGCCCTCGCCATCAACTGGTTTGGGGCACAGATGCGCAGCAGCGCCGCAGTCATCGCCGACCATTTCTCAAAATATCGCTTGAGCGATGCCCTGATGGAAGTCTACCATCTCTTCTGGGATGAATTTTCGGCATGGTTCCTCGAACTCGTCAAGCCCGCCTACGGCCAGGCCATTGATGCCGCCACCTACCAGGCAACGCTTTCCTTCTTCAACGACCTCCTCCATCTCCTCCACCCCTTCATGCCCTTCATCACGGAAGAACTCTGGCAGAACATCTCGGAGCGCCGCGATGGGGAAAGCATCATGACAAGTCCTCAGACCATCCAGGCGCCCCTCGATGCCGACAAACGGCAAATCGATAATTTCGCCGCCGTCAAGCAAGTCATCACCAACATCCGTGGAATCCGTTCCTCCAAAAACATCTCCCCGAAGGAGCCCCTGGTCTTGCAGGTGATTGGAGAAAACCCCGTTGAAGCCTACAACTGCATCATCTCTAAGCTCGCCAACATCTCCGAAATCGCCGCCGTCACCGTCAAGGGCGAAGGCGCCTCCACATTCATGGTCGGCACCTCCGAATACGCCCTGCTTCTCGGCAACCTCATCGACGCTGAAGCCGAAATCACCAAGGCGCAGGCCGAACTCAAGCATCTCGAGGGATTCCTCGCTGGCGTCGAGAAGAAACTCGGCAACAAACGTTTCGTTGAAGGCGCCCCCGCAGCCGTCGTAGAGCTCGAGAGAAAGAAAAAGGCAGATGCCGAAACAAAGATTGCCGTTTTGAAAGAAACACTCAAAAGTTTGGGAGCATAATGGCAGACCATCCTAAAATAGAAATCATCTGAATCCATGTCCTTTGGCGAAGGGAAACAATTTCTTTTGCCAAGGGACATCATTGTTTAACATCCAAAGCCCGCGCCTCGCATCGTCTTTGGAAAAACAGCCATAAAAAAACATGAAGAAAACAATTCTACGATTGGCCCTTTGTTGTCTTGGAACGTGCAGCAGCCTTACCGTCCTTGCCGACAGCGTCTATCAGATCCACCCCATCCCCCATCAGCAGCAAGCGGTGGGCGGCACAACCAAAATCCCCGCAGGAAAAATTCAAGTCATCTGTGGAGACCACATCGACAGCTACACCAAAGCCCGTCTGAAAAACATCCTCTCCGAGCACAACCTCATCAGCAACAGCGATGAAATCTTCGCCACAGCCCCCTCAGAGGGCTTCGTCCACATCTTCGTAGGCGTCAACAATTCGGGCGACAAGGCCGACGCAAAAGCCACCGCCTTGAAACTCAGTCGCGATGTCTTTACGTTGCAAAACAAATACGACAAGCACCTCCTCAGCCTGCAAGACGCTGGCGGCCTTGCCGAAATCGTCATCCTGGGCGAAAACACCGATGCCGCCTTCATCGGCATGGCCTCTCTAGAGCAGATTCTCGACTACAACGCCCCAGAAAGCATTCCCTGCGGCATCATCTACGACTATGCCGACCAGAAAAACCGTGGCCTCGTCGAAGGCTACTATGGCGTACCCTATTCCATTGACGTAAAGAAAGACGTCATGAGATTCATGATGCGCCATAAGATGAACTCATATATGTATGGCGCGAAGAGCGACTACTACCACTCCGCCTATTGGAAACAGCCCTATCCCGCCACCATCACCGAGCAGCAGAAAAACCTCGGCTATCTCTCGCAGGACATGGTCAGAGACCTCACGCAGGTGTCACACGAAACCAAGGTCAACTTCATTTGGGCCATCCATCCGGGCAACGACTTCCTCAACAGTTCCACCGTCATCACCGACATCATGAACAAATACAAGCGCATGTACGCCCTCGGCGTGCGCCAGTTTGCCGTGTTCGTCGATGACGTCGCCATCCCCTCCACCCAGGCGCAGTACGACCTCAACGCCGCCCGCGTCACCAGCCTCCAGCAGGCCATTGAAAAAGAGTGGAACAAAAGCGGCGCCGCCCCCGCCGACACCGTCAAGCCCCTCCAGTTCGTTCCCCAGATCTATTGCGGCAGTTTCGCGGGTGGTGGCGAAGAACAG
This sequence comes from uncultured Prevotella sp., assembly GCA_900539625.1. Taxonomy (GTDB): domain Bacteria; phylum Bacteroidota; class Bacteroidia; order Bacteroidales; family Bacteroidaceae; genus Alloprevotella. The sequence goes on along the minus strand of UQCW01000009.1, from coordinate 35,049 downwards.
CGTAAAGCCTTCTTCACCGCCCTCAGCAAAACGCCCTCCAACGTCGTCATCTATACCACCGGCTGGGGCGTATGGAGCGTGCCCAATTCCTCCGACGTGCAGAGCGTGCGCCAATACCTGGGCCGCGACGTCGCATGGTGGTGGAACTATCCCTGCAACGACAACGATGCCGACAAGCTCTTCACGATGGACATGTACGCCAACTTCCACGACGAAAGCAGAATCTCCAACACCGCAACGGTCGACAAAAGCTTGAAAAACTGTCTCGCCGTCCTCAGCAACCCCATGCAGCAGGGAGAAGTGTCGAAAATCGCCCTCTTCGGCGTCGCCGACTATGCTTGGAACAACGCCGCTTTCAACAACAAGACCAACTGGAACGCCGCCTTCCCCGCCATCATCCGCGACAAAGAGACAGCTGAGGCCTATCAGCTCCTCGCCGCCCATCTGCGCTACTATGACTCAGGCGCCCTTTCCTCCCTCGTCAACGCATACAAAACTGCCTTCAACAAGCAAGGACAGGCCGACGGTAGCGCCTTGAAAACCACCATGCAAAACATCCTCAAGGCCGCAGAGAAAATCGAAGCCCTCGCAAACAGCCAAAACGAAAGCGACCGCCTGCTCCTCGCCGATCTCTCCCCCTGGCTCACAAAGCTCCACAGCATGGCTCGCCAGACACTGACGCTCATCGAAGCCGCAGAAAACGCGGAAGAGTCCGACAAATGGAACGCCTACGCGCAGACCATCAATCCCCTCTCCCGCATTGACACAGACGCCGCCCACCAGGCCCCCCAGCTCGCTGGATCCGTCGGTGCGCAGCTCTCGCTCTCCTCGCGGCAAACCAATCCCTCGCAGGAAACGCTCCGGCCCTTCCTCAGCTATCTCCAGGAGAAATCCCTCGGCAACCTCCTCGGCGCCCCCGTTTCCGCCGTCCCCGTCCTCTTCTCCAACCTCGAGAAAGCCAAAGGCGCCGTGTCGAAAAGCAAAAATAGCGTCACCTTCGTCAACAACTGCGTCAACACCCTCCAGCAAGGCCAATACATCGGGCTCAGTCTCCCCCAGCCCGTCAAACTCGAAAGCATAACTGCCGCGGACAGCCTTTTCTCCGCCTTCACTCTCCTCACCTCTGAAAACGGCAGAGACTGGAGCGTCCTCGAAAAAGGCAGCCAGCCCGCCGCCCACGTCAGATACCTCGTCGTTGAAAACGAAAACCCAGAGCCCCGCTCCCTCAAGCTCGCCCGCGCCGTCCTCAAACTGACGCTCCCCGCTCCCACCGCCATCGCCAGCGCAACCATCCCCTCTGGCGACATCTATAGCGGCCACAACGCCTCCTTCATGACCGACGGCGACTACACCACCTACACCTGTCTCAACCGCAACCAGAAAACCAACGATGCCTACGTTGTCAAGCTCTCAGCTCCCGTCCCCGTTGGCGACGTCAGAATCTGCATGGGAACAGTGAACGGCGACTACATGACCGTTGGCCGCGTACAGACCTCTCTCGATGGCAAAACCTGGAAAACGCTCCGCGTGAAAGGCACCGCGCAGACCGACTTCCGCATGACGCTCCCTCAGGTCGTCAAATATTCCAGCGAAATGTCCTATTGCGACTTCAGCGGCACGAACGACACTGCGCAATACGTACGCCTCCTTGTCTCTACGGCCAACACCTCCAAGTGGTTGCGCCTCTACGACATTGAAGTCAACAAGGCCACCCACGCTGCCAAGTTCAAGCACCCCGCTGCCGATGCCTCGGGCAACGCCCTCCTCAGCCTGACCGACAAAGCTGGCAACACGGGCATCCCCGCCACCGACACGCCTTCTGGCAACAGCCTCACCTACCATTTCTACGATGCCAGCCCAGCCTCCAGCATCGTCCTCTTCCAGGCTCCCGGCGCCCCCGCGCAAAATGCCGTCGTCAGCGCCCTGACAACGAATGGCGAATGGGGCAGCCTCGGCACGCTGACGGGTGGCTACCAGAAAATCTCCCTCGCCGCCGCAGGCACCCCCTCTTGCATCCGCATCAGCTGGGAGGGCAACGCCGCCCCCGTCATCTACGAAATCCGTGAAGACCTCACGCAGGGCGACGCCCCCATCGTTTCTGAAATCGGCAGCATCGCCGCCCCCGACGCCCCTCTCACTGTTCACACCACTGAAGCAGGCTTCGTCAGCGTCAGCAGCGCAGAAGGCATCACGTCTTGCCGCGTCTTTACGCCCCTTGGCAAATGTCTCCTCATGCTCCGCGCCGGCGGAGCACAGCAAGTGCAGCTCCCCGCCCTCTCCGCTGGCAATCAAAAAGTTCTCATCCTCAACATCGAGACGGCGAAGGGCAACACGGCCAGTTGCAAACTGATGCTCAAATAAGAAAAACCTTCCCCTCCTGTTCCCCTAAAAAGGGAACGGAAGGGGGAGGAAAACAACCCGCAGGAGAAACACCCGTACGGGGCGAAGCCGCACGGGGCACGGGGACATACCGAGCTCGGAAATGCCCCTATAACCCCACCCCAATAATTGAATGAAAAGGGGTGTTCTGAATGAAGTCCACCGAAACCGCACACGGGGTCGTGAGACGTATTCAGGACACCCCTTTATTAATTCTTTTCACAATGGGGAGGGATGAGCGAGACTCATATCGCGTCAGATTCTTCAAAACAATTTCAAATCTTATGGGAAATGCTAATCCAGCAAACACAACCTTTCTGAGGTGGCTCAGCCTGCTCATCATAAGTTTGCTGTCGCGTCCTGCCGATGCGCAAAGCGGCAACGGAGATTATGATACATACACAACGTGGAGCGAATTTGTCACCGAATACCTTGAACAGAATATCGATGAAGACGCTCTCGAAGCAGAGTCCGACCTTCGGCAAGACCTGCAATTCATGGAAGACCTTCATCTCCGTCCTCAAAACATCAACACAGCCGCAAAAGAAGATATTCTCCGTCTTGCGTTCATGACAGAGGCGCAGGCCGACTCCATTTTGTCCTATAGAAGTCGGAAACGGGAATTTTTCTCATTGGGAGAATTGCAATTCGTCAGTGGTCTGACGCCTGTACAACGGAAATGGCTGTCGCTTTTTTTCTACGCAGAAAGAATCGACAGCAGACGCACCTACGCTCAGAAAGGGAAAAACAGACACTTATTCATTACCAATCTTGACGTTCCCTTTTACAAGCGAGCTGGAAACAGACAACACACAGAAGAAGAGTATAAGAAAAATCCGAATTGCATGTATTGGGGAAACGCACTTGCCAACACCGTTCGCTATCGTTTCTCCCACGGAAAGCAGTTCAGCGCCGGCACCACGTTGCAGAAGGACGCCGGAGAGCCCTTCGCGGGCTGCGGCAATTATCCCTACGACTACGTTTCTGCCTATGCACACCTCATCTCCACAAACGGCAAATGGCAGGCATGGCTGGGCGATTTCAACGTTCGATCAAATCATGGTCTGATCTTTTCAAGTGGCCTTTTTAAAAATACGGCACAAATCAATGGCCCATTTCCGTCAAAACCTCTGCAGATCAAACCGCACTCCTCGTGTGACGAAACTAACTTTTTCCGCGGATTGGCCTTAGCTTGGCAAGGCCGTGTCTGGAATGCCGCCGCTTTCTTCTCTCTTAGAAAGCTCGATGCACGGCTTGAAAACGACACGGTCACCTCCTTCAGCAAAACGGGGTTCCACCGCACCCAAACGGAACTCGAACGGAAAAACAACGTGAGAAATCTGACAGCTGCCATGCAACTTGGCTACAATAAAAACCGCTTGAAATTGGCCTTCACATTTGCCTTTGACAACTATGACCATGTTGTTTGGCCAAAGAAACAACCCTATAACCTCTATTTCATGCGTGGCAAATCAGCCTGTGCTTTCAGTTGCGATTACCATATTCGGTCTGCCGACAGGAAATGGATACATTCTGGAGAAATGGCCATCGACCGCAGATTACACGCTGCCATGACCCACACCGTGCGTTACAGTCCTTCCTCCCGCCTTCTCCTGACGGGACAAATCCGCCATTTCAGTCCTCGTTTCATTTCCATACACGGAAACGCCATGCAGGAGGGCAGCCGCATACAAAACGAAACAGGTATAACGCTGGGCATGAACGCGCAACTGCCTTCTTCTTGGGAATTTACTTCCTATGCCGAATATTTCAGATTTCCTCGTGAAACGTTTAGTGCCACAGCAAAAAACTCGCAAGGTTTTGCATTTAGCACGTTGGCGACCTATAGCCCCAGTCCTCGGCTGACCTATAAAATACGCTATCGTTACAAAACCAAGCAACGAGACATTCCTCGTCACAAGGGAACGCTCCAATATGCAGAGTTGCACAAACTGACCCTGACAACCATATCCCCTTTTCTCAGCGGAATGACGCTTTGGGTTTCTGGTGATGCTTTGCTTTCTGTTTCGCAAACATCGAAAATGCAATCAGGTTATATGTTGTCATCCCGTTTTTCATGGGAAAAATTAAAACAGCTTTCGCTCGACGCTTTTGCAGCTGTCTTTTCCACGAAAGCCGACAACCGTTTCTATGCCTACGAACCGCAATTAAGCTATGCTGGTGCATTCCCGTCTTTTTTTCATCGCGGTCTTCGTCTTGTTGGTCAATGCCGTTGGAAACCATTTGACTTCATGCAAGTCTCTGCACGTTTCGGCCTCTTGCATTATTTTAATAGAGACAGTATAGCCTCTGGCACCCAACTCATCAACAGTTCAACCAAAAGCGATTTAAACTTGCAGTTGATAATGAGGTTTTGAAGTTTCAATTTGGTTAGATTGAAGGCTACTGACAGGACGAGAACCACCAATGAATCCATTTTCTTTGAAATTATAAAAATATATAGGTGTCTGCAGATTTTTGTAATCTTACACAGACACCTATATTATAAGTGAGCATCACAAGCCCCCACATTAGGTAGAGATGAATTTATGCCAGGGCGTTGGCCTTGGCATAAAACCAAAGAAATCACTTTCGCCACCAAGCGAGATGTTTACTACGTGCTCCGTTGGAAGACGTGTCTAATCCAAATGGTCTCATGTTGCAGTAACGTTCATACCATTGTTGTTTTGCGGGAGAGTCAATGGCATCATACTCACTAATTATACAGCTTGTGTAGAGATCGTCAGCAAGGGTTAGAATGATGTTGGAGAGTTCGAGGGTCTGCTCCAACTCGTGCCCTTGCGGACAAAATAATTTCATGCGTTTAATGGCTTCGTAGCCATATACGGCTCCCATAATATTGCCGCATACTGCGCCAGTTGAATCGCTGTCGCCGTCATGATTAACTGCGCTGATGATGGCATCCTCTATGCTGTCGATATGCCGAACGGCGCAATAGAGCGCAATGGCCCAAGCCTCTTCGCCTGTCCATCCTTCGCCAAGTGTTTGGATGTTCTCTGCATCACTCTTGTCGTTGGCTGCAAGTACAACAGACGTACGGGTGAGATTGGCAAGGAAACGCTTCTCTTTCTCATATTTCCCTTTATAAAGTCTGTCGAGAGTTTGGAGGGTGCTAAGAGCGATGGTTGCAATGTTTGTTTTTATCTCATTCTCATCCAGCCTTATCAAATCGTATATGAGGTGCGTCAGCATGGCGGAAGGCAGAAAAGCCAACGGATGCTTGTGCGTTGCAGCAGCCACCTTGGCGCCAGCTTCGTCCATTTGAGTTATGTTGTAGAAAGAAATGTCACGACTCCAATAACCGGCCATGAGCAGAGCCATGGGAGCGACGCGCATGATACCGCCACATCCCTTGCTGTTGTTTTGTACCTTTTCGCCTTGATACAGACTTTCGCAAGCCGACAGGCAAGTGGTGCCTGGGGCACGACGATGAGCCAATTCGGGCAGATTGCGAAGCCATGTATAGTGGAAATCCTTGTCAGGAGATTCTTTTTTCTTGCCAGTCTGCGTATAATACCAGTCAAGATAAGCTCCCTCCACATAATCTTCAGGATTCCCGCCAATGCCACGCATACAACCACGCGTAACGCCCATCAGCATCCCGTTGGCCGTGAAGAGTGTCATCTGGGTGTCGTCGCTAATCAAAGCCTTTCCCTCGTTGTCAAGGTCGAACTCTGTGATTCCTCTGTTGCCATATAGTGCAAGAATGCTGTTGCGGCTCATAAATTCCACCGTATAGCCTAACGCATCGCCAGCCGCGCCTGCCATCAGCGACCCGCGGATGCGGTCGCGTGTTCTCTGTTTCAAAGAATCTTTTTTTTCATTGCAACTGTTTGCAAACCGACTTACAAAATCCACTTGTCCTTGTGTTTCTGGCGACTTGCGATGTGCCGCTTTCGGCATATTGCAAAAATGACGGCGCATGGCGTCGAGCGCACCCGTCAAGGTCGGTTTCTCCATTTGTCGGGCTTCATAACATGCCATGATCGTTCCTGTGCGTCCAACACCGCCCCAACAATGCACATAGGTGTATCCATCTTGCTGCATTAAATATTCAATCTTATCAATGAGTTGGTGCACTGCCTCTACCGACTCCGGAGCATTCACATCCCTGATTGGAAATCGCAGATAACTGGTGTCCTTCGGCAGTATATGCTGATAAGGAGACAGTTCTCCCTCTTCTGTCAAATCGATGAAATGCCGCACGCCAAAATGATGCATTCTTTTCAATTTGATTTCCGCCAATTCTCTGCATTTGTCGCCAGGGTATTCGCCTGCGAAGAGTTTGCTTCCCAAATAATAAGACTGATGCAGTGGACGGCTGATAAATGCCTCAAAGCGGTCGTTGATGTCAAGCAAATCTGCAGGAAGCAGGTCACGACAGAGACTGACGACTTCACGATCGAAATCGCTGCCAACGATATAGAAATCTTCAGCGCTGGCAATGGAAGCCGTCATTGCACCAATGGTGTCAGAATCTCCACCCATAGATATGGCAAGTTGCAATGCTTTCTGAGCGGAGTAACCGCTACGTTCAATATATGCCTTGATGGCAATAGGCACACTTCCCTGGCAGGTTACGTCAAACGTATATTTGTCTCGGATGTCGTTTAAATTAAAGTTGAGATTATATCCAATTTTCTTTATGACAAAATTTCTGATGGCATCTTCCGCTCCCGTTCTGTTGTTTTTCTTTAGGAACACGCAGCCAGCAATGGCCTGTGCTCCTCTGATGCCTTCGGGATGGTTGTGAGAGACGGAAGCCGTGATGCGTGCCAATTCCATCGCTTCTTCAAGCGTGTTGGCATACAGTCCAACGGGACTTACTCTCATGGCTGAACCATTGCCAAAACTGTTGTATGGCTGCGGATTATCAGTTGTCAGCCATCTTGCAAACATTTTCCCATAACCAGCATTGGGATATTTGCGTCCCAACTGTTGCATACAAGCAACTAATGTTTCAGGACGATGTTCTGTATCTGTCATCAGCCATTTGGCCACAGCAAGTGTCATCACCGTATCGTCTGTGAATCGGCTTCCTCTCGGAACCATCTCAAATTCTTCTGTCTTAATGTTGTGCCACTCGCGGGTACTGCCAACGATGTCGCCAATTATAGCTCCTAACATACTCATACATTATTTTAATATTTATACTATTCTCCTCGTGGTCAACTTATTCTTTCACTATCACTAACAACACTTCCTTGCCTGCTTCGTTTGTCCTTGGCAAACGACATCGGTATTTACACTTGAATCTGTAGCGGACTTTATGTTCTCATGTCTTATTCATCTCGCTAAAAAAGGTATTGTGTTGAAATTACACTGCAAATATAGTTTGATTTTTTATTATAGCCAAATGTTCTGTGTAAAATCTACACAATAGCTTGAGACATGTGGAATGAACTTTGAATCCATACAGTTTGTATAGTTTCGTTCCCCATACTGCTACCGTCCTGTTGCTTACGACTTGTTGGCGAACGTGGGAGCAGGCACAAGTGTGCCTCGTACCAGATGCGTTCGTGCCTCGTCCCAGATGCGTTCGTGTCACGTCCCAGGTGCGTTCGTGTCTCGACCCAGATGCGTTTGTGTATCGACCCGCGTTCGCTGAGAGTCATTATTTATTTCTACTGAACAACATTTACTTGTGCAATAAGAACGAGCTTCGGATGCAGCGAGGCATTCGCTTTGAGTTTTAGCGGACAATATAAAATCCGTTCAATCCGTAGTCGTTTTGTCTCCGACAATGGATTAAACGGATTTCTTCTCCTTTATATTCCTGCATAGGGAGAGGAATGTGGAAGTTTTTTTTTGTGTCTCCCGCCTACCCTATCTCTCCTCCTTTATTCTTCTCCATTGCCTCCATCGCCTCCATCGCACATCGTTTGATTTTCGCGCGTGCGGGTTTGCCAGTCTCCGTCATGGGTAGGCAGGGTAGGAAAACGATGTGTTTTGGCATTTCGTGGCGCGTGAGTTTCGCACGGCAGCGTTCGCGCAGGAGGGCTTCTTGCGTAGGCGGCGCCTGGCACACGAGGGTCAGGGCCTCGCCGAGCACGGCATCGGGTACGCCCGTGAGGAAGAAGGGACAAGGCAGAGAGCTTTGTAGGCGGGCTTCAAGCTCTTCCACTTGATGCTTGAGGCCGCCGGAGCAGACGACGTTGTCGCGGCGACCGAGAATGAGGAAGGTGGAGGCGTCGGGGCTAAGTTGCGCGATGTCGTTAGTGGCGAGGCGGTGGGCGCCGATGTCGGGAGAGGTGATGACAAGGCAGTGGCGTTGGTCGGTCTGGAGGGTGACACCAGGGAGGGCGGTGTAGCGTTGGCTGCGATGGGGGCCGCTGACGCGGCGCAGGGCGATGTGGGAGAGGGTTTCGGTCATGCCGTAGGTGCTCCACACGTTGTTTGGGAAATCAGCCAACGCGCTCTCGAGCTGGGGACTGATGGGGCCGCCGCCGATGATGAGGTGGCGAACACCGCGCAGGAGGGTGGTTTCGCGCGGGCTCTTGAGTGTTTGACTGACTTGGAAGGGGGTGAGCGCGGCAAAGACGGGGGAGGCGTGGAGCTGGGCAAAGGGGCGCCCCGTTGGGCACACGGCGAGGAGGCGCAGATGGCTGACGAGGCTGCGCACGACCATCATTTTCCCTGCGATGTATTGCAGGGGGAGGCAGAGAAGGGCGGTGTCGCCGGGTTGCAGGCCGAGGAAGCGGCACGTTTTTTGCGCACTGGCGCTCATGTGGGCTTTCAGGACGCGGAGGGGACGCGGGGTGCCTGTGGAGCCGGAGGTGTGGACGGTCAGGAAGGGCGCGGGGCTGTGCCATTCGCGCTTGAACTCCTCTACCTCGCGGGCAAAGGCGCTCTGCGGAAGGGTGAGGTCGTGGAGTACGCCCGACTTGATGACGAGGCGGGTGGCGGTGTAGTTCTTGAGATAGAGTTGGCCTGTTCCGAGGCCGTGGGTGGCGGGAAGATGGGCGGCATTTTCTGGGGCGTTTTCGCGCCATATTTTTTCGGCGGCGTAGGCGGTGAGCTGCGCGACAGCGTTGAGCCCGACGTTTGACTCGAGGGCGCTCGTGACCCAATAGGGGATGCCGTGGCGGGCTGAGAGGCGCATCCATTCTTCTGTGCCAGCCATGCCGCCGTGGAGGGTGGGTTTGAGAACGAGGTATTGGGGGCGCAGCTCGCGCAGGAGGCGCTCTTTCTCGTGGAGATGGTTGACGCCGATGAGTTCTTCGTCGAGGGCGATGGGGATGGGCGACTCGCGGCAGAGGCGGGCCATAGCGTCCCACTGGCGGGGGCGGATGGGCTGCTCGATGCTGTGGATGCCGAAGGCCGAGAGTTCGCGGAGCCGGGCGGGGGCTTCTTCGGGGGAGAAGGCGCCGTTGGCGTCAACGCGGAGCTGGAGATCGGCGGGGCTGAAGTCTTGGCGCAGGAGGCGCAGGAGACGAATTTCTTCGTTGAAGTCGATGGCGCCGATCTTGATTTTTATGCAGCGGAAGCCTTCGCGGAGTTTCTCCTGCATGCGGCAGCGCATTTCTTCGTAGGTGCCCATCCAGACGAGTCCGTTGATGGGGATGCCGGTCTGGCCGAGGGAGAAGGGCGTTGGAAGGAGCGTCAGATGCGACTCGCCACGGAGGGAGGCGCGGGCGGAAAGGAAGGCGGTTTCGAAGCCGAAGAGCACGGAGGGATGGTTGCGCAGCGCTTCGCGGTCGAGGCGGCGGCTCTGCTCGACGCGGCGGCTGACGGCATGGAGGAATGTCTCGTAATGGGCGTCGTATTCGGCGGAGAGGTCGTGAAGGGGGGCGCATTCGCCAAGGCCGTAGAGGAAATGGTTGGTTGGGGAGGTCAAGAGAACGTACCAGACACGGTGGTGGAGATAGATGCCGCGCGACGTGCCTGCGGGGTTCTTGAAATGGAGCAGGCGCGGGATGATGCGGACTTGGATGGGGAGATTGAGGGCGAACTGGCTATTGTTTGTGAGGGGCATCGTTTTGTATTGTTGTTTGTGTGTGTTGTTTGTGTGGAGGGGAGCGGTGTCCTAAGGCGTCGCAGCCTCTCCCCCATTCCTATGGACTTGTGGGGAGAGGCTGGCGGAGGAGGCATCAGGGGAGCTTGGGATATTTCTTGAAGTTGGGCTTGCGCTTTTCGAGGAAGGCGCGTCCGCCCTCTTGTGCTTCGTCGAGCATGTAATAGAGCATGGTGGAGTCGCCGGCGAGTTCCTGTATGCCTGCTTGTCCGTCGAGCTCCGCATTGAGTCCGGCTTTTATGAGGCGCAGGGCCAGGGGGGAATGTTCCATCATGGTCTGTGCCCAACTGACGACTTCGTCTTCGAGCGCTTCGGGTTCTACCACTTTGTTGACCATGCCCATGCGCTCGGCTTCGACGGCGCTGTATTGGCGGCACATAAACCATATCTCACGCGCTTTTTTCTGTCCGACGATGCGGGCGAGATAGGAGGCACCGAAGCCGGCATCGAAGGAGCCGACGCGAGGGCCTGTTTGGCCAAAGATGGCGTTGGTGGAGGCGATGGTCAGGTCGCACATGAGATGGAGGACATGGCCGCCGCCGATGGCGTATCCGTTGACCATGGCGATGACGGGCTTGGGAAGGGAGCGGATTTGCTTTTGCACGTCGAGCACATTGAGGCGGGGCACTCCGTCACCGCCAACGTAGCCGCCGCGTCCTTTGACGTGCATGTCGCCGCCGGAGCAGAAGGCGACGTTGCCGGCACCGGTCAGGACGACGACGGCGATGTCGGCGGCTTCACGGCAATGACGCAGGGCGTCGCCGATTTCGGAGACGGTTTGCGGGGTGAAGGCGTTGCGATAGCGGGGACGGTTGATCGTTATCTTGGCAATGCCTTCGTATTCTTCAAAAAGGATTTCTTCGTATTGTTTGATTGTTTTCCAGTTGCGTTCCATTTCTTTGATAGGTGTTTTAGTATAAATGTTGTGTGTTTCGGTGAGGGGCACCCACCGTTTCTGTGTTTGTATGTTTTAGTAATAGTACGATTACTTAGCAGAATATTTCCAAAAGGACGGGACGCTCCGTCTCTTGCGTCAGGAGACGGTTGATGGCGCTTGGGAGGTCGTCGGGGGAGCCTGCCGAGAGATATTCGAGGCGGTGGGTTTCGGCAACGCCACGGGCCGACGTGTGGTGGGCACCGGCGATGTAGTTGTTGCTGGCGGGAGAATCATTGAGGCCGGGGAGCTGCTTAAAAATGCGTCCACCGGAATTGTTGAAGAGGACGATGCGGAGGTTGCCGCGCAACGCTGAGTTCCAGAGGGCGTTTTGGTCGTAGAAGAAACTGAGGTCGCCGATGAAGGCGAGGACTGTCTTGCGGCTGGCGAGGGCATTGCCAGCGGCGGCCGAGAGGGAGCCTTCGATGCCGTTGACACCGCGGTTGACTCTCAGCGTGAAGGTGCCGTCGTTGAAGACGGCGGCAGCGGAGCGGACAACGGTGCTGTTGGCAAGATGGATGGCGGAGAGCGGGAGGCGGTGTTGCTGGAGATGGCGCTTGATGGCTGTCATGGCTGTATGCTGGATGTCGGCGGCAGGAATGGCGCAGGGGGCGTTGTCGAGTTGCTGCCGTAGGCGGCACACGGCGGTCTTTTCCCTCAGCAGGGGGCGGAGGCGGGCAAGGAGGTTTTGCCAGGGGGCTTCAACAAGCATGTCGAGGTGCATGAAGGTGTCGGGCATACCGGCGTTTTGCTGGATGCGGACAACGGAGAGCGCGGGACGCTGGCGCAGAGCGAGCTTTAGCTGTTTGCCAACGAGGTTGCCGCCGACGTGGATGAGGAGGTCGGGGCGCAATTGTTCTCTCAATTCGGGGCTACTTTCCAGCAGGGCCGTGCGGTTGGCGTTTGCCTGGTTGGAAACGAGCTCAGGGAGCACCAACAGTTTGTTTTCCTCATCAAGCCTCTCCAGAATGTCGGCCTTTCTCTCGCATTGCCCCACGATGACCACGGGCAGGGTGGCTTCGTTGATTTTGCTGGCCAGGGCGGCGGGGGGTGCACCGTCTTCCGTCTCGTAAAAGGCGACCGGGCTGGCCAGGGGCAGACGGGGCGTGGTGAAGCTGAAGAGTGGTTCCGAGAGGGGGATGTTGAGGTGGACGGGGCCACCGCCGCGCCGCTTCAGGGCGATACATGCCTCACAAGCGGCGTTGCGGCACCAGTGGACCTCGGCTTCGGTGTGGGCCTCGGCGAGCGTGTAGGTCTTTGCGTAGGGCGCAAGAGCGGAGGTCTGCGGAATGGTCTGCCCGTCGAGCTGGCCGATGAGTTGCGGAGGACGGTCGGCGGAGATGACGAGCAGGGGAATCTGCCGATAGAAGGCTTCTGCGACAGCGGGGATGGTGTTCAAGAGGGCGGAACCCGACGTGACACACACGGCGACGGGACGGAGGTCCTGCGCCAGCGAGATGCCCAGGGCAACGAAGGCCGCACTGCGCTCGTCGGTGACGGCATGGATGCGGAAGGGATGCTCGGGGGAGGCTGTCCTTGTGAGCTCGTGGAGATTGTGGACAATGACGCCGTTTCGCGAGCCCGGACAGACAACGGCATCTGTTATACCGCTCTGAAGAAGGATGGATGTAAGGATGTTTACGTTGGTCTTGTCACAAAACATTTTCTTTTACAAGATTATGGGTTTGGGCGTTTGTGTAATGGTAAGTAGGTGTTCAAAATTAGTTTATACTATCCATGCAGGGATTATCCAGTTTAATATAAACTAATTCAGAACACCTACCTAAAAATAATTTGAACAATTTTGAGGGTGTAAGGTGTGGTGTTCAAAATTCCATAAAAATCAAGGTTGGTAAAGAGGCGGCAGCGCCCCTTTCAGGGGCAGCGGCGCAACTGCCATGTTATTTGGCTCAAAACCGCACAGAGACTTTTCTTGATTTTGAATACGCTACCTTTCAGGGCGCTGTTTCTAACGATTACTCATTTTGCCCGGAAAACAATTGCTGCATGGCGTGCAGTTTGCGACAGGTTTCCTGCCACTCTTCTTCCAGTTTGCTTTCTTTCAGTATGCCTCCGCCAGCGTACAATGTGGCCTGGCCTTCTGACATTTCCATGCAGCGGAGCGAGACGAAGAGTGCTGTCTGTCCGTTGATGTTTATCGGACCGCTGAAACCTGCGTAGTATTTGCGCGGCGTGGTTTCCGACGTGAGGATGCGGCGTTTGGCGCTTTCTGTGGGCGTTCCGCACACGGCGGGTGTCGGATGGAGGGATTGCAGGAGACTCCCGATGCTGAGGGTGGCTTTGGGGCGAAACGAAATGTCTGTGTGGAGATGTACCACATTGCCTGCACGTGTGGGGTGGCAAGGGGATTTCGCGATGCTGCCTTCGGCGAATGGGGTCAGGTGCTTGGTGATGAAGTCAACGACATACTGGTGTTCCTCGATGTTTTTTTTGCTCCAAGCATCGAGGGCGGGGAGACTGCCTTTCCATTCGCAGGTGCCTGCCAAGGCCATGGTGTGCCAAAGGGGGGAGGATGAGGAGCGTCGGAGGAGGTTTTCGGGCGTTGCCGCCAGCCAGAGTCCGGTGTGTGGAGTGTACCACAATGTGACGTAGCTCTGGGGCATATTTTGGCACGTGAGGAGAAAAAGGTCGATGAGGGCGGCGTTGTGGTCTGTCTTTATGTTGAGCCGCCGTGAAAGCACCACTTTCTTGAGTGTGCCTTCACGCAGGGTGTCAAGGCATTTTTCAAAGCTCTCCTTGTAGGAACGCAGCTGGTTTTTTTCGTCGTTGCCGGTGCTTGTCAAGACGGCTGACGGCTGATGGCGGGGAACGCTGCTGGGGATTTGTCCTTTTGCCATGAAGTCGGGGCGGACAATCAGCATGGGGGTTTCGCCGCTTTGCTCATAGGGGGCGATGATCACGCCCTGGGTCTTGGCGGGGATGTCCCATGATTTTATTTCCGATGTGTCGCCACATTGGGAGATAAATATGTATTCAGATTCGCCGGGAAGACGGTAGAAAACAAATGAGCATTCATCGCGTTTGGAAGAATGGCGGCTTTCGTTGCCTGCGGTTGAGAGAAACTGCCTGACGGTTAGTTTGTTTGTGATGGCAGCGTAAAGTGTTGCTCCTGTTTCCCGGCTGGATGTGTTTGTTTGGATGTTTTTCTCGTTAATATTCATAGGAAACAGAGGCTACACCACCTGTGGGCGTATGGTAGTTGCACAATACCACGTTGCCGTTTTTGATGCTGTATTCAAAGCTGGTGTCGAAATTTTGTGAGGCGTCTTTGTCGTTTGTGTAACTGATGTTTTTGACGAGATTGCTGGACGACCGTCCGAGCAGTCCTGCATAATAGAGGTGCTCGAAGCCCAGACAGCCCAATTCTTTTCCGACGAGTTCGGGAAGAACGCCGTTTCTGTTTTGGAGGTCGGAGGCTGTGAAGCTGACGGTGATTTTCGCGCCATCGGGGCCCATGTAGGTGATTTTCGAGAAATTGCCGTTCATGTATTCAATGGTTGCTGAACTTTTGTAGGAGAGAATCTGCCCCATGCTGCTTTCAACGGCTGTTTTTTCCCACTTCACGAGACGGCCGTCGATGTATTCGAAGTCGTATTGATTTTTATTGACCGACATGTGTTTGATGTGTCCCAAAGCATTGAGCTGAAGCTGCGTTTTTTCGCCGCTTGAATTTGAGACCTGCACGGTTGACGGGGAAAAGGCCAGACTGCTGGTGTATTGGTAGGTGCCATCGGTTTGCGCATCGGAACTGCGCATGAGGCCCGTGGCGTTGACGAGACGACCTTGATCGTAGGTGAATTTCCAGTCGTAGCAGCTTGTGACGTCGCCTTGATGCCTGATTTGCTTGACGGGATTTGACTCGGCAGCCGGCAATTGCGGTTTGATGGGCTGCAACGCAGGACCGTCGTCGCTGCCGCACCCCGTCACTGCAAGGCAGAACACGAGGCAACTTGAGAGAAGGGGCATGCGGCCAAGGGATGTTATGGAGGATTTATTATCTTTCATGTCTGTGTGATTTTTTTGGGGATTAGCTTCTAATTCAAGATCATTTTTTTTGCTTTTACCATTACATATTAGGGATGTTTTAGGCATCTACGAAATGGAGAGCGAACACCCGCTTAGAAGTTGACGCTTGGCACTTCTGAGGCTTTGGCGTCGGCTTCAAACGGCGATTTTTTCTCGAAACCGCAGATGCCAGCAATGATGTTGGAAGGGAAACGGCGCACTTTGACGTTGAAATCCTTGACGGCCTTGTTGTAAAGTTGTCTGCTTTCGTTGATGCGGTTTTCGGTGCCTTCCAATTGGGCTTGTAGTTCTGAGAAATTTTCGTTGGCTTTCAAGTCGGGATAGTTCTCTGAAATGGCGAGCAATTTTCCCAGCGCCGTAGAGAGTTCTCCCTGTGCTTTTTGGATTTCCTTCATGCGCTCGGGTGTCAGATTGTCGGAATCCACCGTTACTTGCGTTGCCTTTGCGCGGGCTTCCACAACGCTTTCCAGTGTGCCTTGCTCGTGCTTGGCATAGCCCTTCACTGTGTTTACAAGGTTAGGAATCAGGTCGGCCCGTCGTTGGTATTGCGATTGCAGATTACCCCAGGCTGTGTTGGTTTCCTCGTCTAAACCAACCAGACTGTTGTAGGAAGAAAAACCGCCGATGAACAGACAAAGGATGATTACGCCCGTTACAATCAGGGGCGTTGAGATTCTGAATTTTTGGTTCATAATTTTAATGTATAAGGGTTTGTGGATTAGATTATGCGTGTGCGTTGGAATAACGGGGAGACTGAAAGTCAAAAACGACCGCCGCTACCTCCGCCTCCGAATGTACCGCCTCCGAAACTGCCGCCTGTCGGGCCGCTATGTCCGCCGCCCGTCGGTGGGAAAAAGATGAAGGGGGGGATGCCTCTGCCGCCTGACCGGTTGCCATTGTGCTCATCGTTGGGCTTGTCCGTATGGCGGGTTTCTTCATAGCCACATGTTTTGCAGCGCCAGTGTTCTTCTATCATTATTCTCTTGCCAGAGATTTTTTCCGTTTTCTTTTTCAAAGTCAGTTTGTGTTTGCCGCATTTGGGACAGGTGCGTCGGTTTGACTGGAGGCTGAGGAGATAGATGAACGCAATGAAGGTGAACGTGAAGACAAGTGCCAGAATGCTGCCAAATGGATTGTCTTCTTCGTCGTCGTTGCCACGAAGTGTTTCGTCTCCTCTGACATATCCGTCGATGCTTTTTAGCGTGTTGGAAATGGCTTTGTCCCAATCTCCCTTTTTCAGTTCCGGCACCATAACGCGGTTTTGAATTCTTCTGGAGATGGCATCTGGGATGGTGCCTTCAAGACCGTTGCCTGTCAGCAACTGATAGCTTCTGTCTTCTGTGGCCAAAATGAGAATCAGGCCGGTGCGCTGCTCGCCGTCGCCAATTCCGTAGCGTTTTCCCAGGGCCATGCCGAAGCTGTACGGGTCGTCGCCCTCCAGTTGCTTGACAACGACAACAACCGTTTGCACACCTTTGTCGCGCTCCAAAGCTGAGAGAAGTGCATCGGCAGAGTCTACGGTTGCTGGTTTCAGAATGCCATCTGGATTGCAGACATATTTCGTGGCATCCTTCAGATGCACCATCGGAAGCGTTTCTGGTGTCCACTTCCTGGCGCTTGATGATGCAGCTGACAGGATGAACAACAGGGTGATAATGAAATATCTATACATCTGTTTCTTTAGCTTTTGTTGAAGTTGCACATACAGGAAATCATGCGGCGGAAAGCATTTGGCAATGAAAACTGGCTTTCGTCTTTGCTAAGCGTCTTGATCTGGTTTGCCAAGTGTCAGGACTAACGTTGGATATTGCCCCCTACTTGTTCGGGTGTTCATGCCAAAATTCCCAACTGGCGATGGCCTGAAGGTGTAGCATTTCCAAACCGTTCTTTATGATGCAACCGCGTTCCTTTCCTTTTTTTAGGAACATGGTTTCAAGCGGATTGTACACCAAGTCGTAAAGAAGATGATCGGGCGAGAGCAACTGATAGGGGATGGCGGGGTATTCGTCTGTGTGTGGGAACATACCGACAGGCGTGCAGTTGACCACAACGAGGTGTTGCTTCATGATATCGGCCGTCAAATCTTCATACGTCAGCATGCCAGAACGGGGGGTGCGGCTCACATAGGTCGTTGCCAATCCCAGTTTTTCCAAGCCGTAGACTACAGCCTTCGAGGCACCGCCCGTTCCCAATACGAGTGCTTTTTTATGGCATTCGCGCAAAAGCGGTTTGATGGATTCCGTAAAGCCGATTACATCGGAGTTGTAGCCTTTGAGGTGGGGCCTGTCGTCGCCGAGACGGGAGATGCTGATGACATTGACCGCCCCTATCGCCCTTGCGTCGTTGCTGAGCTCATTCAGCAGGGGGATGACGTCTTGCTTGTATGGAATGGTCACATTCAGCCCTCTCAGATTCGGCGTTGAATCCACCAATTCCATGAAATGGCCTGCAAGTTCCGGCAATTCATGGTTTTCATAAACGGCATCTATCCCTTCGCTTGCAAATTTTTCGGCGAAGAAACTTGCAGAAAACGAGTGTCCTAACGGACGGCCGATGAGTCCGTACCTTTCCATGCGTAATGTTGTTTTATCTGTTAGTGTGATGTCTATATTCGCTTATTTTGAGGCTATATAAAGCATGCTGATTCCAAATGTGAACCTCTTGATTTTTACGTCTTTAAATCCCGCTTTTTCAAGTATTTCTTTCATCCTGTTTTCCTTTGGGAACGCCTCCATGGTCTGGGGCAAATAGCGATATGCTTTTTTGTCTTTTGAAATGAAGCGTCCGATTGTTGGCATCACCCAATGGGAATATGTTTTAAAGAGCATGTTCATCGGAAAATGGGAAGGAGAAGTCAGTTCGATAACGGCCAGGTGTCCGCCTGGTTTCATCACTCTGCACATCTCGCACAAGCCTCTGTCTAAGTCCGCAAAATTTCGGATGCCATAGGCTGCCATAACGGCGTCAAAGACGTTGTCCTCGAAGGACAGGTTCATACAATCCTCCTTCTTTACGCTTACAATGTCTTCCAATTTTTCTTTCTTGATTTTTTCACGGGCCACAGATAGCATCCCTTCTGATAGGTCAATGCCGAGCATCTGCTTCGGCTTGATTTCCTTGGCACCTAAGATGGCGAAATCCCCAGTTCCCGTGGCAACATCCAGAATGCTGTCGGGCGAAAACTGCTTGAGCCATTTCACAGCTACTTTCCGCCAGCGGCGGTCGATTCCGAAGGAGAGCGTGTGGTTGAGTAAATCGTATGAATGAGCAATGCCGTCAAACATGCGTTCAACCTGTGCTCCCTTTTCTTCCTTCTCGTTGTAAGGCTTTATGGTTTCTTGCTTGTATGTCATTTTTAAAGTAGGTTGTCAGAATTATTTCCCCAATTCCAATTGTCTGACGCGCTTTTCCATTGAGGATAATTTGCCGCAGGCTTCTTCAAGGGCTTTCTCGCTTTCCAAAATTTGTTTCGAGAGCGTGACGGTTTTCCGTTTGGCGTATTGTTCGCGCAAAGCATCCAGATGATCGATTGCTTCTGAAATCTGCTGCCCCATTTCAAAGCATTTTTGGGCAAGCGTGCGGGCTTCGGCGTTTCTGAATTGCGACAGGTGCGTGATCACATGCTGGTCGTCAAGCACAAATCTAAACGCATGTCGCTTTCGCGTGTTGCCGTCGGACGACATCAGTTCGGCTATGCGTTTTTGGGCCTCTGCAACAGCCTTCTTGTCAAAATGAGTGTCTGAGATGGAAGTCAGTTGGGCCAGATTGCGGATTTCATCTTCGTTGTCGCCCTTCAGCTCGTATATCTCACGCGTGTCGTTAGGAATGAAACGATAAATGCACACTTTGTCGGCGGGTTGGTTTCTGTCGGACACGAACCAGCCGATGTTGGCGTTCTCGTCAATGACCATCAAATAGTCGTTGGCTGGGGAATTAAACGGCATGCCAACGTTTTCTGCCTTCACGAAATCGGAGGTGGAACTGCCACGGCGCGTCACGAAAATGTCATATCCCCCTAAACTTTCACTTCCCTGGGCTGCAAAATACAAAGTCAGTCCGTCTGCCATCAGATAGGGATAGTCTTGGACGTCATTGCTCTGCCCCATCCCATTCAACGGCTGCGGATTGCTCCATTTATTTCCCAAGCGCGTGCTTGATACCAATTTCTTCAATCCATTTTTGTCTGGCATCGCAAAAACAACGTAATCCTTGAAGTCATTTATAAAGGCAGTCTCGCCAGCCCTGTATGAGGAAAATGCCGGAATGAACTCGGCCAGTTTGCCTAAGTGTCCGCTGCCTTTCGACAGACGGTATGCCTCTATGAACTTGTCACGCGACACGACCATGCTGTCGACAATGATGACCCGCTCCGTTCCGCGCAGCATATCGGCGCCGAGCCGGGCTTTTTGCATTCCTTCTTCAATGGGCTCTGTCAGCTCCCGATTGCGTTTTGCTGCATTCAATTCCTTGGTATATGCTTGAATGGCTTCGTCAAAGCGGTATTCGCTGACCAATGTCGAAGCCGGTTTGGCCACATTGGATGTGCTTTTCTTTATTTCTTTCTTCACCTTGCGCCCTTTTTTCTGTGCGGAAACGCCAGACGGATACCCTCCGCAAAGCAGTAGGGCAATGGCGCAAAACAGCTCGAAATTTCTCTTTTTGCTCATATATTGTTTGTGTCTACGTTCTTTTTTTGGTTCAAAAATACGGATTTCTTTTCAATGGCGTGGCATAGATGGCAAGATTTATGTATTTTTGCGGTAAACAAAAACTTTCCAGGTAGGGGTTCAAAATTAGTTTATGGAGTGTGGCAAGGCAATATCAAACTTTTTTCCCCTGCTTTGATAGTACAAATCATTTTTGAATACCTACTCTTATGAAGCATAAAACAATTAAGAAATTGATTGCTGTCGGCCTGGCAGCCATTTTTTTTATAAGCGGCGGACTGTCTGCTTCGGCACAGACGCAAATGTACAGACACCATGTGCAAGCAGGAGAAACGCTCTATCAGTTGTCGGTCAAATATGGCGTCAGCGTTGAATCTATCCAGTCGGCCAATCCTGCATTAAAGGAAAAGGGGTTACAGTCGAACACGGTTGTGTTGATTCCTGTCGTTGAACATAAGGACGGCATCAAGGGTACGAACTGCCGACTGATGCACAAGGTGAAAAAGAAAGAAACGCTATGGGGCATTGCCAAGCAGTATGGCCTGACCGTTGAGGAATTGCTCAAGGCAAACCCCGATATTGAAAATAAGGAAATCAAGAAGGGTATGTTCTTGTGCATTCCCTATGCTTCTTCGGAACTTGTTGCCGTGCAGCAGGAGAAAGCGAAGGGGTACGAAAAACTCAATGTAACACTGGTGCTCCCGTTGCTCAATAAAAAGCTGGAGGGGGAACGTAGCGTTGAATTTTATCGCGGTTTCCTGATGGCCGTTGATGAAATCAAGAAAAAGAACATTGACATTCAGGTGAATGCTTTCGACGAGCCACAGAGTGCACAGTCGTTTGCCGACGTTGCCGCCAAAATCAAAGCCACGAATCCGCAAATGATTATCGGCCCATTATATCCGCAGCATTTTGGCGATATGACGCAGCTCTCAAAGCAGTTGCCAGATGTGAAGTGGGTCATCCCGTTTTCTTCAAAATATGAGGACTTGAAGACTACCTCCAATGTATTCCTCCTGAACGCTCCCATTGAGCAAAAGGCGCAGATTGTCGCATCCTTGTTTGCAAAGACTTTCAAAGGAGCGAAAGCCGTTTTCCTGCATGAAGGAAATGGCAACGAAATCATATTCTCGGCGGCAATGAGAAATGCTTTGTCGCAGGGTGGTTTTGACATCGTTGATTTGCCTGCCGGGTATTCCGCAGACCAACTCAAGGCGCTGGCCAACGGCAAAAAAATGGTGGTTTTCATTCCAGAAACAAGCGAAGAAAATGGAGTTAAGAACATGATAGACAAGATTAAATCGCTCCGACAGGAATATCCAAAGGGCCGTTTCGCCCTGATGGCGTATCCCGATTGGCTTGACCTCCCAAGCATCTCGCGGCGTGATTTGTTTGACATTGACACCTATGTGTTCAACAACCACTTCTACAACCCCTACTCTGTTGACACCCAAAAGAAGGTGGACGAATACAGCACGTGGTTTAAGACTAGGCCGCTGGAAACTTCTCCGCGCATGTTCCTGTTGGGCTACGATGCAGGAATCCGACTGATGACTGGACTGATGAACTACGGAAAGGATTATGCCCAGCAAATCATAAAGACAACAGCTTTGCAACACAATATTTCGTTCATACAGGTCGCTCCAAATTCAGGATATGTCAATAATTCCATGTACTTTATTCATTATCGAACAACAGGCGTCATTGACCTGATTTCTGACGCGAATTACAAGTGAAATTTTTCATAGGATGTTCCATCGAATAGTCTTCCCAAGCGCCCAGGTGGTCTGGGCATATAGAACCATCCAACTTTTACTCAGTGAAATAAATTAGATATATGATACATCATCTGCGCAACCTCGCTTTGGTCCTTGGTCTTATGTTTAGCGCACACACGCATGTTTCTGCACAAATCGGCGAAGCTCGCGATGCCGTTGCCATTGGCTTCAATGCTGGTGCCGCATTAAACTCCATCTCCTTTGATCCGACCATAAAACAAAACATGCACAAGGGCGCCACCTTCGGTATGACGTTGCGCTTGACAAGCGAAAAATATTTCAAGACGCTGTGTGCCCTGCAAATGGAAGTCAACTATGCACAGCTTGGTTGGAAAGAGAACATCCATAGCAGCGGCGATGTCCCCTTGACCGATACCTATTCCCGGCAGATGAACTACGTGCAGATTCCCATGCTTGCACGTCTGGGTTGGGGGCATGAGCAGAGAGGGCTTATGGCCTACTTTTTGGCGGGTCCGCAAGTTGGCTTCTGCGTAAACAGCCGCTCCAAATATGGTGACACGTGGACGCTCAATTCCGAAGGGAATCCCGACCGTCTGAACAACATGTTTGCGCAATATGACATGAATATCGACCATAAATTCGATTATGGCATCACGGGTGGTCTCGGCGTAGAGGCCAACACAAAAATCGGGCATTTCATGATTGACGGTAGATATTATTACGGATTGTCTGATATATTTTCAAATAGCAAAAAGGACGTATTCTCAAGGTCAAACCATGGAACAATTGTCATCAAATTTACTTATTTGATTGACATCAAGCGCCACAAGTAGCCCCACAGGCGCCGCTTCCAAAGCAGTCCACTCCCCTACCCTTTAGATTATCTCTCTGTTCTCACTTCGACCATTCTTTTGGCCCGTCAGGAACAATATATCATCACAGCATTGCGCCATGATAATGAAAGACGGCTACATCATTATCATGGCTCTTTATCAACTGGCAACAACATGAACATCACTACGCTTCATAAAATTATATGCACTGCAGCGCTTTCGTCAGGTATGGTTTTGGCAACGAGCGCTCAGGCTCAAACAAAAAGTAGGCACCTTCACGAAATGCCCAAGAATCAGATTAATCAGAAAATCTTGGAACATCTCTCCAAAGTGTACACCGAACAGGCTGATTCCCTTGAAAACATGATAGTGTCGTACCGGGAAAACAGGAGCCAGTATGAAGTGACGGCTCCCGCGCCGTATTATTTCCCGCTTTTCTCTTCATCCACCTATTTCCAGGCGCCCATACACCGTCTTGTCGGCGTTCTGCAAACTGGAAGCGACAAACATCTTCGTGAAGACTTTGTTCAAACGGCCATGGACAGTGTGCTGGTACATGCGTATGTCAGTGTGCCTTGGTGCATCCGATTTTTAGAAGACGACGAGAAAACGGCCGTGGGCTCATCCCATAGTCTGGTGCAGGAAGTGCGCCCTCAAGTCAGTCTCTCTGGCAAAACATCGAACGACGACAGGCCAGAAGATGATACCTTTGCCAATGATTGGAAGGTCACGATCAGAAAACCAAATTTCTGGAAATTTAAAGCCAATCCCAAATTGCAACTGATGCAAAATCATATATCAGACAACTGGTATAAAGGCGGAGAGAGCAATTATTCATGGCTTGTGCAACTGAATCTCGAAGCGACGTATAATAACAAGCAGAAAGTCGTTTTCACAAACACCCTTGAAAGCAAGTTGGGCTTCCTTTCCACTCAGAACGACGAAAAGCATAAGTTCCGCACCAACGCCGACATGATCCGTATGACAAATAAACTCGGCTTGAGAGCAACAAAGCATTGGTATTACACCTTTATGCTGCAAAGCTGGACCCAGTTCTATCGCGGATACCGCAGCAACGACACCAAGGTTTATTCCGACTTCATGTCGCCCTTTGAAAACCTGTTTTCAATCGGTATGGACTATAAATTCAACTGCAAGAATTTCGACATGAGTGCAGCGATTTCCCCCATCGCTGCCAATTTTAAATACGTCGACAGAAAAAATCTCGCCACATCATTTGGTGTCGACAAAGGCAAACATTCGAAATTGGGCTATGGTTCCAATATCACGATCAAATACAACTGGAACATCATCAAGAACATCAGTTGGAACGGCCGAATATATTATTACACGGACTACAGCAAAGCCCAGTTGGAATGGGAAAGTACTTTCAAGATGAAGTTCAACAAATACTTGACTACAGAACTCTTCATTTTCCCACGATTTGACGACAGCGTCAGACGCAAAGAGGGCAAATCATATATCCAGTTTAAGGAAATGCTATCGTTCGGTCTCGATATAAGCCTATAAAAACCAACCTCAACGGCATAGAATTTAAAACTGCCAACAATGAATATTTTTGCAATACACAATAATTTCACTCCTTCAGCGTGCAATAAATCGCTTTCCCCGACGTTTATATCAAACACGCCAGTCGTTTACGAACTTCCGGACACGGCCCTCTTGCTGAAACATCGTCCGTTTTTCATTCCAGACTATGCCCAGCCATGCAGTTACCAGGGTTCTCTTGTCATCAGAATAAGTCGGCTCGGACGCTACATAGCCCCCCAATATGCATACAGATATTTCGACACAGCCACAGTGGGCATTGCCTTCACGGCCGACAATTTGTTTGAACATTGCCTATCAAACCATCTGCCCTGGGACATCAGCAAGGGCTTTGATGGTGCCGCCGCCGTGGGACAGTTTCAGCCTGTTGCCGACCTCAATCTCCCCTGCGCCTCCTTCATGCTGAAAGACAATGGGCAGGTGGTCCAGCAATCCTCGAATGAGAATGCCAATTTTAGTTTGGCTGAAATCGTCAGCCACGTATCGCAGTTTTTCATGTTGCGCCAAGGCGACCTCATTTACTATGGTTTCCCCTGTCCTCCCACAAAAGCCGAGACAGATCATAGTATAGAAGGGTATTTAAACGGCAAACGCGTGCTCCAATTCTCAATCAAATAGCCGTCTGCCGCCACTTTAAATTCCCTGTATAATCTCCCAATGTATAGGTATCACCCAGTTAAAAAAAACCGCATGTTCCGACATATACGCAAATACCTCTTTCTCCTTGCGTCTCTGATATTTGTTCAGGGAAACATCTTCGCGGGGCAAAGGGAAAGCCAAGACACCCTTTCTGGCTTTATTCAATTGTCTGCGAAAGATTATCCCGTCACCTCCAACCAGCTTCCTGTGTTCACAATGCAGAGAAACATTGATGCGTCCAGCGAGCGAGCAGATATGTCTGGTATGGAAAACAAATCGTTTGTCGATAGCCGCGAAAACGCCTTCCTTGGCAGCGCTGTCAAGGTCAGCGTGCTCTATCCAGAATGCCAGCCACTGACATCGGAGGAAACAGCGCTTTTGAAGAAAAGCGGACTTCACATTCCAGATAATATCAAACCGCATGTTGTCTGCGGCATCAGTCGCAAAAAAAGAATCCTGGAAATTAGCCTATGCCCGATTTTTAAGAAAAACGGTGTGCTCATGCGCCTCACCTCTTGCAAAATCTCTCTGACGCCGTTCGAAGCAAACCGTGGCGAGCAGAGAATTAAAAGCATGGCAAACGGGAAAGAGAAAAATGCCACGACCCTCTTTTTGCCAACAGGCTCCTCTCAGGCCGATATGTCAAAACGCTGGAAAAATAAGTCAGTATTGGCCAGTGGGAAATGGGTGAAAATCAGTGTGAAAGAAGAAGGCATTTATCAGCTGACAGCAAAGCAGCTCAAGCAAAACGGATTTGCCGACATCAATCGCGTCAAAATTTATGGCTATGGAGGACGCATGATTCCAGAGACGTGGGACTTCACATCTGACAATCAAACGCCCGACGACCTCTGTGAGATGTCAACCTATATATCTGACGACAAGCTGTTTTTCTTCGCAGAGGGCACCACGCGCTGGACGTCAACACGACACGAAAACAATCCCTACAGCACCGTCTCCTGTTATTTCGTAACCGAAGGCGACCAGCCGCTCCGCATCGCGACCTCTCAGCAAACATCCTCGTCTTCAGTCTCCTGCGCTGTCATCACGCACCATGTCGTCTTGGATAGTGACGAAGCGGGATTTTATGAAGGCGGGCGCGAACTTTATGACGGTCATAATTTTGCGGAAGGCAATTCCCATACCTTCAAACTTGCCACGCCAAGTATCATGCCAAGTGGCACAGCAAACGTCGATATTGCCTTTGCTGCCAGCAGCAAGACAACCACGTCTGTTGGCATCATTCTCAACAACGCTTATAAGCTTCCGAGCATAAGTGTCAGCGCTTACGGAAGCGACGAGTCTGCACGTGAATCAAGAAAATCGTACGACATACCAACGTCGCGCTTTGCAGAAACTAACGCCTTCAAATTCACCGTCAGCCCAGTTGCCACCTCTCGTCTCAACTACATCCGCATTCATTATCCGCGGCAACTGAAAGCCACTGACGCTCCCTACGCCTTCTCGCCCGAGATGTCTGGCAGTTTGAAACTGAAAATTGCCGACGCCACCAGCCACAGCCAATTGTGGCAGATTGCCAACGGGAAAAACCACACGGTGCGCATGCAGGCCACGCTTAGTAAGACAGACACATTGGAGGCGAATGTTGCCGATGGCACACAGCGTTTTGTTGTCTTCAACGACAACCAGACATACCCCTCTCCCGCTTTTTTGGGCGTGGTTGGCAATCAGAACCTCCATGCCGACAGCCTGGTGCAGATGGTCATCATCATCCCCTCCGACGGGAAATTCCTTAGCGAAGCCAACCGTTTGGCAGAGGCCCATCGCAAACACCAGAATCTCAACGTAAGAGTCGTCACGGCCATGCAGCTCTACAACGAGTTTTCTTCTGGAACGCCCGATGCCTCTGCCTATCGTCGTTACCTCAAAATGCTCTACGACAGAGCCGCCACAACAGCTGATGCCCCGCAATATTTGCTCTTCATGGGGCCAAGTGTGTGGGACAACCGTTTGCTGACGACCTCCTTCCAAGGAAAAAATCCAGACAACTATCTCCTCATCTTTGAAGTCAGCCACAATGCTACAAATAGCCTGAGCTCTTCGCTCTCAATCGGCGACCTCTATTCCTACACGACAGACGATTTCTTCTCATGGCTCGATGATGGTGAGGGCGTTAATTATGGTGCAAACAAGCCCGACATTTCCATCGGACGTTTCCCCTGCCCAACCACAGCGGAAGCCGCCGTGATGGTCAACAAGTCCATCGCCTATCTGACGGGGGCCAAGCAAGGAACATGGCAAAGCAGGGCCTATGTGTTGGGCGACGATAAAGACAACAACCTGCACATGAGAGGCGCTGAAGACGTTGCCAACAGCATTACGTCGACAACTGGCGGCAACCTCCTGCTTCATAAGTCATATTGGGATGCTTACAAGCGCACCTACACCGCAACGGGATATTCCTATCCGCAGGCCACACGTGATCTGCAGCGTGCCATGCGTGAGGGGGCGCTACTCTTCGACTATGTCGGTCACGGGAGCCCCGACCAGGTTTCACACGCAAGGGTGCTTGTAAAGGACGACTTTTCTGACAACCAGACGTCCTCCTTGCCGCTTTGGATTTTAGCCTCCTGCAAAATCTCACCTTACGACATGCCGCAATCCGACATCGGCCGCACCGCTCTCTTCAACCCCAATGGCGGGGCAGTAGCCGTGTTGTGTGCTTCGCGCTCTGTTTTTGCCGAAAGAAATGTTGAACTGAACACCAGATTCTGTCGCTTCCTGCTGAAAAAGGGCAGTCAGCCTGCCACCTTCGGAGAAGCCCTGCTTAAGGCAAAAACGGCGCTCATCACGAGCAATACCGATGCCACCATCAATAAACTTAAATATGCCCTCTTGGGCGACCCTGCTCTCCCTGTTGCATTGCCGCGCCACGCAGTGGTGCTCGACAGCATCAACGGCCAACCCCTGACACCCACTTCCATGCAGGCGCTGAAAGCTTCTTCTGTGGCGCGTTTTAGCGGACACATCGAAACGCCAGATGCCGTCTTCGCCAACACCTTCAGCGGCGTTGTCAACGCCGTCTTGTCCGACAAGATGGATACCATCACATGTGTCAACAACACCGGCGCCACAAAAGCACAGGTTTACCAAGACCGCACAAAGACGCTCATGGAAATCAACGATTCGGTGAGAAACGGACGCTTCGTCATCAACATG
The DNA here is from genome assembly GCA_900539625.1 of uncultured Prevotella sp. GTDB lineage: Bacteria > Bacteroidota > Bacteroidia > Bacteroidales > Bacteroidaceae > Alloprevotella. The sequence continues at coordinate 7,027 of UQCW01000009.1, read as the reverse complement.
TCCGTTCCGCGCGACATCAGCTATTCTTCTTCCTCTGCACGTATCACTTTTTTTGCCTCCGACCTCCGCAACAACCACTCAGCGATAGGCCATAACGAACAATTCTGCCTGAACGGCACCAGCGAGGAAGCGTCAGCCGATACCCTCGCGCCCCAAGTGTTCGTCAGTCTCGACAACTACGATTTCCCCGATGGAGGCATTGTGTCAAGCACGCCCCTCTTCCTCGCACGCGTCAAAGACGATGTAGCGGTTAATACGTCGGGTGTCAGTCTCGGACACGACATGTCTCTCTGTATTGACAACGACCCCTCCCAGGTCTATACTCTGACGCCTTATTTCAAGTATGACTTCGGCACCTACAATGCCGGTAGCGTTAGTTGGCAAATGCCAGAAATGCAACCAGGCAAACACACCCTCTCTTTCAAGGCATGGGATGTCAACAATAATTCAACGACAGCAGCGCTCACGTTCTATGTCGGCCAGCTTTCAGAGGATTCCTTCGACGTCAACATCACGGAAAACCCCGTCAAGACCGCCACGACCTTCATTCTGCGCATCCCCGAGGGAAGCAATCAGGCGGCATCGCAAGCCACCATCGAAATATTTGATGCTTACGGACGCCGTGTCTGGAGCCACGAATCCCAAGCATCTAAGTCGTATCTCACCAAACAATGGAACGTCAGCGACACATCGGGAACTCCGCTCCCCGCAGGCATCTATCTCTTTCGGGCCACCATGTCGGGAGAGGGAGGCAAATTGAAAACAGCAACCAAAAAACTCATTATCAGATAGGCAGGTGGCAGAAACATAGTAATGATGAAAGAGTAAAGTGATCAATTTTGATAGGGTATAAGAAAAGAGCGACTATCTCCTTACCCGTCAAAAATGCTCAAATTATTTTCTCACCATTTACATAAGCCCCACTTGTGTTCCCCCGACACTTTTCATAAAACCCACTAACAGATCATGTCAAAAGCAAACAAATATCTCATCGCAGCGCTCGCTGCCAGCCAATTGTCAACCGTTTCCGCCTATGCTGGTGACGACGACATAAAAGACAAATTCAATCCCATCCTCACGGCCGTCACCTCGCAGTCCATCGCTGCCGACGCACGCGCCGCCGCAATGGGCGACCTCGGTGCCGCCACCGATCCCGATGTCAACTCTCAAAGCTGGAACCCAGCAAAATATCCCTTCACCATTTCGCGTGCGGGTCTCGCCTTGAACTATACGCCCTGGCTGCGCCAACTTGTCAACGACATCGCCCTCCTCAATGCAACGGGATATATGCGCATCGGCGATTATCAGGCCATTAGCGGTTCTCTGCGCTATTTCTCTTTGGGTGACGTCACGGCAGGCACCATGCAAGTCAAGCCCTACGAACTTGGCGTTGACGTGGCCTATTCGCGAATGCTCTCTGAGAAATTTTCAGCTGCCGTGGCGCTCCGCTACATGTATTCCGACCTCTCTGGACACTACGACGACAACACCACCCCCGGTTCAGCCTTCGCTGCCGACATCGCCTGTTTCTATAACAACTACGTCATGATGGGAAGTCGCGAATGCCAGTTGTCCCTTGGTATGAACATCAGCAACATCGGCAGTAAAATCAATTATGGCGACGACTATTCTTATTTCATCCCGACTAACCTCCGCCTTGGATTCAGTTTCATGGTTCCCATCAACGAGTTCAACCGCTTCTCCATCTCGGCTGATGCCAACAAGCTCCTTGTGCCCTCAAAACCGCTGAAGCGCGAAGACGAAGACAACGAAACCTACGAACAGCGCGTGCGCGACCAGTATTACGAAACATCCTCCATCTCGGGCATCTTCAAGAGCTTTGGAGATTCGGAAAGAGGTTTCAAGGGAGAACTCGAAGAAATCCAGTGGAGCCTTGGTGCGGAATACACCTACAACGACAAATTCTCCCTACGCGCTGGATACCATCATGAAAGCGAGATGCAGGGCAACAGAAAATACTTCACCGTCGGAGCAGGCTTCCGCATGAACGTCATGACCATCGACGCAGGCTATGTCATTTCAACAGCCCCCTCCAATCCTCTCGACCAGACGCTCCGCGTTTCGCTCTCCTTCGATTTCGATGGCATCACCGATTTCTTCCGTCGTCGCTGACGCCCCTCTACCCCACCATCAATCTCAATCACAATCATGGAAAAGCCAAACATCAGAACAGGCCTTGGCTATGATGTCCACTGCCTTGTTCCCAACCGCCCCCTCACGCTCGGCGGCATCACCATTCCCCACACCCACGGGCTCCTCGGCCACAGTGACGCCGACGTCCTCATACATGCCATTTGCGATGCCCTGCTCGGTGCAGCCGCCTTGGGCGACATCGGCCGCCATTTCCCCGACACCTCCTCTGAGTTCCTCGGCATCGATAGTTGCATACTCTTGCACCGCGTTGTCGCCCTTTTAAACGAAAAAGGATATGCCGTTGGCAATGTTGATGCCATCATTGTTGCCCAAGCGCCAAAACTCTCACCACACATCCAGGCCATGAGAGAAAAATTGGCACCCATCATGAACGTAAGCTCCGACGACATCAACATCAAAGCCACCACCACCGAATGTCTCGGATTTGAAGGACGCAAAGAAGGCATCTCCGCTCAAGCCGTTGCGCTGATATACAAAACAATGTAACACCCCCTTTCCACACACTCATACGTAAAGCACAATGCCTGAAGCACACCGCTTTGGGCATGTTCTTTTTTTCGGGGGGGCGGCGAAAAGATATGTCGTACAAGTCATTTTCTTAAGTAGGTGTTCAAAATTAGTATTAAACTGGTTTATCCCTACCTGCATGAACACAATAAACTAATTATGAACACCTACTTATCCCACTTACCATTACTAAAATCCACCCAGTTTCTCCCCTAAGAAAAAAGCGAAACAAATCCCAGCCCATGACCACACAAGAAGAAAAACGAGCCATACGCTTCCAAGTGCGCCAAAAGTTCCGCCAACTCTCCGCCGAAGAACGCTTGCATCGCTCTGCTGCCCTCTATGCCAGAATAGAGCAAATGCCAGAGTTCCAACGCGCCAGCCGCATCATGGCCTATCATCCACTGCCAGACGAACCCTTTTCGCTGCCCTTCCTGCAAAAATATGCAGCTGTCAAGGAAATATACCTTCCTATCGTTCAAGCCGACCACATCATCCTCGGACGTTACCTCGGCGAAAACAACCTCCATGCTGGGGCGTTTGGCATCATGGAACCCTCCGCGCTCTCTCATTCCCCCTCGCAGCCTTGGGGGAATTTCCTTCCGCCTCAATTCATCATTGTCCCCGGCATGGCTTTCACACCACAAGGAGCACGCCTCGGGCGCGGCAAAGGTTTCTACGACCGTTTTCTCGCCCTCCCTGGCGTCATGTCGGCCCACAAATCGGGCATTTGCTTCCCCTTTCAGATATTCAGCCACATTCCGACCGAGCCACACGACATTCTCATGGACAGCGTGGTCTATTAACTCCCCCCTTCCCACATCATGTGCGCATGCTTCGTCGCTTGCTATTTGATTCAAAACCGCGCAGAAATTTTTCTGGATTTTGAACACTCCATCTAAAAAGTGTAGGTCATTACGCGCCGTTAGCCGAGAAACCCCAATACATCCGAATTGCCAAAGCCGTAGCAGCTAGAACCTTCCCGTTTCTCATAGAATCAAGCCCGCCACAACCGTGAAATCATCCGCCAGTGCTGTCGCACCCGCTTCCGCCAACCGCGTTGCGTCGTGATTCCCATAAGTAACCCCGCAAGTCCTGCATCCTGCGGCCTTCCCCATTTCCATGTCAAACGTCGTGTCGCCCACGACGAGCACCTCCTGCGCCTCCACGCCGAAAATTTCCATCAGTTTCAAAACTGGCTCTGCATCTGGCTTGTTCCGCGTCACGTCGTCTGCCGCCACATAACAGTCAATATAAGGAGCAAGTCCCATTTTGCCGCATAAGTCCACAACCGACCGATGGCTTCGGCTCGTAGCAATCGCGATGCCCACATTCTCGCCCCTTTCCCTCTTAATCCGCTCCAGCGTCTTCGCCACGTTGGGATAGACCTTCGTTGCCGCCGCGCCGATTTCCTCAAAGCGCTCCCTGTAGGTTTCCACGTAGAGCGCCACGGTCTCCTCAGCCGTCCCTTCAGGCAGCAGTTGTTTCATCGCCTCATGTAGCGGCAGTCCAATCGTTTCCTTGACCGTCCTCTCCCCTGGCACCATTTTGCAGCCGTGCGTCTTGAAAGTCGCCTGCATCGTCTCCACGATACCCTGTGCCGTATCGGCCAGCGTGCCGTCAAAATCCAGCACCAGCAGTCGCGTCTCCGTGCCCCACGGATTTTCCGCCCGCAGACACACCTCAGCGCTCATCATCGCTCCCTCCACGGGAGGCACGCATTTCCTAACGCAAACCTCTGCCGCCGCCACTTGATGCCAGCATTGGAAAATCCGGTTTAAAATTCTCCCCGCCACATGCTCCAGCAACCCCGCCGGGCGCATCATCTCTTCTTCCGTCAGGCGAAACACGTCTGCGTAGTTAACGGTGCGTGCCAAAGAATCGGCCCACACCGCGGCAGCGGCCTTCTCAACCTCCAGTCTGACATTAACCTCATAGTCACCGCCCACGCAGCGCTCCTGTGGAAGCACACCATGGTAAGCGTAAAAACGCATGGACTTTAATAATATAGAAACACGTAAATTTTGCATCTTCGTAAATTGTAATTTCTAACTAATAACGTGCAAATTTACAAAGATTTCATAGAATAAAGGCAGAGCCGAAACATAAGCTACGTTCAAATGGGGAGCATGCGCCTCTACCCTGCCCAACGCGATAATCCATATTCCTATTCACGCGAGTTCGGCGATAATGGGCGGATAGGCTTCGCGTTCTATCTCGCCACCCTATTCCGTGATGTGGTCACCTATGCTTCAGCAGAGCATTGGTTCCCGATACTCAATCTCTTTGGTCCGAAAGGTAGTGGTAAGTCGGAGTTGGGACATACGCTTTTATCGTTGTTCACGATAGCGTACAAAGCTCCGAATATCCAAAACTCAACAATCTCTGCTCTCAATGACATGGTAGCAGCTTCGGCAAATGCCTTAGCGCACATTGATGAGTATAAGAATGACCTCGACCCCAAGGTCATTGAGTTCTTGAAGGGTCTGTGGGACGGCACGGGACGTAGCAGTATGAACATGGATTTGGACAAAAAGAAGGAGGTGACAGCCGTAGATGCTGGCATCATCTTGTCAGGACAAGAGATGCCCACGGCTGATATTGCGCTCTTCTCGCGATTGATTTTCTTGCAGTTTCCGCGTTCCACGTTCCACGTTCACGCAAGAAGAGAAAAAGAATTATATGCGACTTATGGAGATGCGTTCGGGTGGTTTGACACACCTCACCATCGCGCTCCTCAAATACCGCAAGCGGTTTGAGGAGCGTTTTACGGGTACGCTCAAAGAGGTACGCAAGCAGGTGGGGGTCGCTTTGCAAGGCAAGCAATGCGAGGACCGCATTGTAAATAACTGGTGTGTGCCGTTAGCGGCATTGCGTGTACTGCAAGATGCAGTTCCCACGCTGGCTTACGATGACCTTTTCAAGATTGTCATCGAAGGTATTCTCAAACAGAATGCGGAGTGTAAGACGAATGGCGAGCTGGGTAGCTTTTGGAATGTGGTGCAGTATCTTGCAAGTGAGGGTACCATCAATGATACGGGCGATTTTGTCATTCGCTATCTCACCAAACTTAAAACGGACATGGTAGACACTTCTTGGCTGGATAAACGGGCAGTGTTGTATATGCAGACTTCGCGTATCTTCAACCTTTATCGCAAGGAGGGACGCAAGACGGACGAGAAAACCTTGCCCACTGATGCGCTCAAATACTATCTTGCCAACAGTGCTGCTTATCTCGGTCAAAAGGTGGTGCGCTTTATTGTGTTCCGCAATGGCTACCCTGTGTTGGACTCTGCCAAACAGAACAAGCATGGCAACCAGGCTAAACTCTCTCAATCGGCAAGTAGCTATTATTTTGACTACCAGAAGTTGGTGGATCAGTTCGGCATAAACTTGGTAACTGGCGACTCGGACGATGAAGAGGAATAATCTGTGGCATAAAAAATATCATTATTTTTTTTGGGGGGGGTAGAAATATATCTATATATTTGCAAATGCATGTTTAACTCCTAATTTTTATGATATGAAAAAGATTCTATTCATGCTTCTTGCTTGTTTGTTTTGCGTCTTTGCACAAGCACAGACTAAGGTAGAGGTCACACTTACAGGTGGCAAGGTCGTGAAAGGTACTACCAGAACCTTGTTCTCTGTTGATGATGCAAACTCTATTAAGGTGAAAGACGCCAAGGGGGAAAAGAAAACCTACAAATCCACAGAGGTAAAAAATCTTCGTGTTTACGATGACAAAAGCCAGAAATGGTACACCTTTGAGGCTTTGAAAGCGCAAAAAGCGTTACCCAATGTGTGGAACAAGAATCCGAAACCTTATAGCGACCCTGTGTTTTTGCAGGTGGTTTATGAAGGTAAGAACGTCACGGGATATGTTCACAACATTTCCACGCAGACCAACACTAAGACCCTTCAACTGACAGGTACGGGAGGTATGCTCTACTTCAAGTTGAAGAACGAAGATGTAGCTCGCGCTTTTTGGATGAGTGCGGCGGTTGGTTGGAGAGCAGAACTCAAATTGGTCTTCAAGGATTTTCCTGTAATGAAACCCGTTATCAAGGAACTTGACTCAAAGTCTTTCTATGCAGACCCATTTGCGCTGATCAAAACATTTGATGGACTTTTGGACAAAAAATAAGATTGTCTGAAGGAATAAAGAGCATGGTACGCTCATCTGAAATAGGTGATTGTACCATGCTTTTTTTGTTCACTTCTGCTCGGACGATGAAGAGGAATAGTCAGCGGAACTTTTCGTTTATTACGCGAGTTCGGGATAAGGATTGCGTAAAAAAATAGGGTAAAACGAGCTAAAATAGTTCGTTTTACCCTTTGCTAA
>UQCW01000008.1 GCA_900539625.1 uncultured Prevotella sp. | reverse complement strand
CCAGCGTGGCGCGCCCGCGTTAACCCCCCCCCGGGGGCGCTATCCCCCCCCCCGGGGCCCGCGCGCCGGCCTACCGGGGCCGGCTAAGCGATGACTTGCCATAGTCGCTGGGGAGACTTCCTTGCTTCTGTTTACAAAAAAGCCTGCGGCAGGAACATCGAAAGATATTCCGAGCCGCAGGCTTCATATAAAATTTAGCGTATGATTTGCTTATCAGAAATGACCGCCGCCGGGAGGAGGACCCATCGGAGCGCCCATCATGCGCATCGGTTCGCGACGTTCGTCACCGCCACTGCGTTTGTTGCCGCTGCCGCTGAAGATGTTGAGGCGGTAGATGAAATGGAGCATGACGTAGGAATTGATGGAGTTGTTCCAAGAGTCGCTACGCATCGTGGCCGTGAGTGTACGTGAGACATTGCTCTGATTGTGGAGAATGTCGTAAAACTGCAAACTGATGGTGGCTGCGCGGCCCTTGAGGAAGGACTGCGAAATCTGTGCGTTCCAGATTAGTTCGTTGGTGTTCATCGAGGCTGAAGAGTAACCGCGACGTGAACTCATGCGGATGTCGGTGGAGAGGCTCAGGCCAAAGTCGAGGTTGAGGTTGGCGTTGCCTCCGTATGAGAAGTTCCACGTGTCCATGTTGGCATTGTCGAGCAATGTGGCGCGGGCGTGCTGATAGCGCACCGTTCCGTTGAGGCCGACGTCGAAGATGGAGAGACGATAGTTGGCGTTGAGGCGCTCAAAAACGGTCAGTGAGCGCGTGGTGTTCTTTTCAGACGTGGCGTTGTTGAGGAGGTTGTTGTAGCCATTGTAGGTACCGTCGATGTAAGAACTCAGACTGCTGCCCTTGTTGACGCTACTGATGTAGCCCACCGAGTTGCTGTAGCTCAGGTTGGTGGCCGTTGAGACGGTGAATGTTTTCTTCGCGCCGATGCCCGTGTTGAGCATGAAGTTGGCACGCGCATTCCAATTGCCGGAGATGTTTTCCGGGCGTGTGTAGCGCACACCGGTTGTTTCGTCATAGACCATGCGGTTGCTCACGGAGTTGCTGGTCTGCGAGAAATTGAATCCCGTCATGATGCCGCGCTGCGCGGTGGTGTTGTAGGTGTTGTAGTTCACATCGAAACTATTGTTCCACGACGGTTTCAAACCAGGATTACCCATCGAGATGTTGAGCGGGTCGGCATTGTCAACCACGGCCAAGAGGTTGGTCATCGAGGGCTGTGAAGAAGAACCGTTGTAGCGCACTTCCAACTGTGAAGTCTTTGAGAAACGATAGCGGAAACGCACCGTTGGCGAAACTTTGTTGACCTTGCGCGTGATGAGCGTGTCGATGTTCTGCCCCGGACGTTCATAGGCCATGTCGGTCTTTTCGGGGTTGAAATTCACGCCTGCATTAAAGCGTATGTCGCCAGCGTTGTAGCGAATGCCGAGATTGACGGTGTGGTCGTAATATTTATAGGTGGCATACTGGCTGTTGTATTCATCACGCACCGCGTTGAGGAGGTCGGCATCCGAGGGAATCGTTCCGAAGAGCGCGTAGTCGTTCACCCAATTGCGGCCCAGAGGGTCGTCGGTGATTTTGTCGAGGTTGTAGCGCGAGCGGTTGGCATCGTTGTATTTGTAGCCATATTCATAGCGCACCTCTCCAAACCAGTTGTTGCCCAAAGGTTCTGTATAGCCCACGCGCACGTTGTAATTCCAGTTTTTCGACGGCATGAAGCTATACTGATGGAGATTTGAAGCGGGCTTGCCCGAATTGTAGTAGCGGATGCTTGACATGGAATGGGAGCTGGATTCGCTCTCGCTGTAGCCTGCCGAAGCACGCAGAGAAACGTTGCGTCCGTCGCTATTAAGACGGCGCACAATGTTCAAGGATCCGCTGACATTGTCGCTCTTGCTGTCGGAAAGCGAGTGGCGCAGGTTGCTGTTGACGGCGATGGCGGCCAACTTCGGATTGATGTTTGCAACGTCGTCCAAGAGGATGCTGTCGATGGGCGAATACATGCCGGGAATGCTGTCGGGGTCGCCATTAAACGTAGCCGACGCGCTTTCGCCGCTGCTCTTACTGTCGCTATGACTGTAGGAAGGACGGAACGTGATTTTCGTCAACGAGTCGGGGCTCCATTGCACACGGAAAGAACCATTGAAACTGTTGCTACTTGAGCGGTTGAACGAACGACTGTTGCTGAACGAGGGTTTGCTGTTTGCCGTGAGGAACGTCTGGCTCGAGGTGGCCGAGAGCGCGTCGGTGCCGCTGTGGCTGTATCTCACGTTGCCCCCCAATTCCAGACGACCGGCTTCGCGTTTCTCCTTGCCGTTTTCCCAATAGAAGTCCATACCTGCCGACTTCGACGCCGTCAGGCCGTTGCCGCCGCCGTAGCCACGGCGTCCGCTGCCGAAGCCGCGGTCGGCCACGTTGTTGGCAGAGCCGTAAGCCGAGATGCGGCTGGTCTCGGTGAAGTTCGAAATGAAAATGCGGTCGGTATAGCGGTCTTTCGTGCCGATGCCGAGGTCGACGTTGCTAATCCAGGAGCCTTTGAGCTTGCGTTTCGTTGTGATGTCGAGCACGGTGGTTTCCTCACCATCGTCGATGCCAGTCTGCTCCGCATAGTCGCTCTTCTTGTCGTAGGCCTTGATTTTGCTCACGAGGTCGGTGGGAAGATTCTTCATGGCGACTTGGGTGTCGCCCTTGAAAAAATCTTTTCCGTTGACCAAAAATTCCTTCACCTCCTTGCCGTTCCACGTGATGGTGCCGTTGTCGTCGACTTCAACGCCTGGCAACTGTTCAACCAGAGCTTCGAGCGTTGAGCCTTCGGGAACGCGGTAGGCCGAGGCATTGAAAACGGTGGTGTCGCCCTGCTGCTCCACGCGCGCGGCGGTGACGCTCACGACAGCCTCCTTCAAGAGATTGTCTGAGTTTTCGAGCGGAATGCGTCCGATGTTGATGGAATCGGTCTGGCGCGTCAAAACGACGTTGCGGTATTCCGTTTTGAAACCGACGTAGGAAATCTTGACGATGTAGCTGCCGGCACTTTTTGCCCGCAGGCGAAACGTGCCTTTCTCGTTGGTCATGGCGCTCGTGACGCCTGTGCTGTCGGATTTCAGCAGCGCCGCTGTGACAAATTCCACGCCACGGTTTGTCTTGCCGCTTTCAACCGTCCCAGTCACAATGAATCGCTGGGCGAAAGTTCCCGTCAGGAAACAGAAGGCCATCAGCAAGAGAGTGGTTAATCTTTTGAAACTCATGGAAGCATGTATTGAATTGTTCCTCGTTAATTGTTATATCCAAAATCAGATTTGATTTCGAATGCAAAGTTACGATAATAAATAGGTGTGGTCAAGGAAAGAAAATGATTTTAAGCGTTCGGGCGTTTTTGGGGGATGAATCCCGATTATTTTCCCATGTTTCTTGTTTGCCCGTTCGAGAGAAATGCCTAACTTTGGGACATGGGCAAGCGGGACGCAGCCCGGAAAAACGCCCTGCGGTTTACATAAAAGCTCAACAAGTAATTTCTGCACTATGACAACATTAGCCAAATACATCACACGCATTGAGATTTCAAGCCTATGGAGCGGCCACAAGCACATCGTGTGGCACATGCGTCCGGATGTCAACGTGCTCAGCGGCGGCAACGGCGCTGGAAAGAGCACCATCCTCAACCGCCTCATCCAGCATCTGCGCAACGTTCCAACGTCGGGAGAAATCATCGAAGGGATGCGCCTGGGCGTGAGAATCGACTTCGAGCCGGCTGATGCCACGAGCATTCATTATGACATCATACGCAGTTTCGACCGACGCCTCGTCAATGTCGAAAAGCTCGACCAACTGACGGACGGACGCGTCACGACGGAACTCGACTGGCAGCTCTATCAACTTCAGCGCCGATACCTCGACTATCAGGTCAACGTGGCGAACCGCATGATTGAACTGCTTTCTTCGGGCGACCCGGAAACGCGGGCTAAGGCCACTGAAGCGGCCATGATTAAAACGCATTTCCAAGACTTGGTGGACGATCTCTTCGGGGAGACGGGAAAACGCATCGACAGAAAGAGCAACGAACTGAATTTCATTCAATATGACGAGCCGCTGCAGCCTTATCTGCTTTCGAGCGGCGAGAAGCAGATGCTCATCATCTTGCTCACCGTGTTGACTGAAGACCGACAGCCCTACGTGCTTTTCATGGACGAACCCGAAGCAAGCCTGCATTTCGAATGGCAGAAACGCCTCATCGGAATGATTCGCGACCTCAATCCCAATGCACAAATCATCCTGACCACTCATTCGCCCGCTGTCATCATTGACGGATGGCAAGACGTGGTGACCGACGTGAGCGACATCACTGTGCGGCCGTAAGCCCAGCAGACGGAGGTGTCCTGAAATATCCACTTGTCTTTCATTGCCAAAACTTTGAATGTCATGGCCAAACGTCTCTCACAAAATCTCAATTCCGATTTCATCGCGGCCGCCAACCGGTTGCGACCGAAGCAGGCACGCCATAAAATCGTGGCCTACGTGGAAAGCTACGACGATGTTTTTTTCTGGAGCTCGCTCTTGCGCTCTCTGGAAACGCCGCACTATTATTTTGAAGTGATGCTCCCTTCGCGCACCTCGCTGTGCAAGGGAAAGAAAATCGCACTGATGAATGATCTGGGCGACCGCCTCGGCACGTCCATGATTGCCTGTGTGGATGCCGACTATGATTATTTGATGCAGGGCGAAACGACGGAAGCTTCTTGGCAGGTGTGTCGAAACCCTTTTGTGTTCCACACTTATGTTTATGCCATTGAGAACTTCCAGTGTTATGCCCCGACGCTCCAAAACGTGTGTGTGATGGCCACGCTCAACGACCGCCGCATCTTCGATTTCGAAGCGTTTCTCCAGCAGTATTCTGAAATTATCTGGCCGCTTTTCGTATGGAACATCTGGGCTTACCGCTACGGGCGCTACTCCACATTCTCCATGCTCGATTTTTTCCACATCGTTCTCATCGAACGCCTCAATTTCTACCATCCCGAACAGACGCTGGAGGCGTTGCGCCACCGCGTAAATGCGAAAATCAGTCGTCTGCAGAAGATTTTCCCACAGGGACGCGACACTTACAAACCGCTCATGAAGCGTCTGCTTTCGTTGGGACTGACACCGCAGACCACTTATCTATATATGCGCGGCCACGACCTCTTCGATGGTATCGTTTCTCCGATGCTTACGGGCGTTTGCGAAGCACTGCGGCGCGACCGCGAACGGGAGATACGCCACCTGGCCGAGCATGCCGTTCAGATGCAAAATGAACTGGCGGCCTATCAGCATGCCGTGGCCCCCGTTGAGGAGATGCTCAGGAAGCACACGGGGTATCGTGAGTCGGAGCCTTATAAAAGGATACAGGCCGACATCAAACGCCTCATTGACCGCCTGGAACAGAAAAGACTGGGAGGAGGTAACGAAGAGGAGGCGAAGGAGAAGGTTTCTTGAAACAGACAGATGGTCGACACGAATTGTGACAATAACAAAACCGTGCCGACCATCTGTCTTATACATTATATAGGATGTCCTATATATTATAGATGGTGTCCTATATATAATATATGTGTGTCCTAATTTTTCATCATAAAACGCTTTGCTCCTCCCCGCCACGACGGGTTCGCAAGCAAAGTTTTTAACAAAGCGCCTACACTTCTATTGCGCCTTCGCCCATCTCATGCGGCGGAGGCGTCTCAATTTCTGCTGGCGCTGGAAGCCACGCCACATCTGCATACCGAGACTGGACCAGGTCGGCACGCGATGAACACGCCGCCGCACCGCTGGCAAATCCCAAAGCAGGAGAAACAGGGTGATGACAATGGCGGCATAGAGTGTCCAACCGTAAAGGGTCTTGATGCCTTGGGCGGTCAGGCCTTCAACGAAATGCCCCATAAAGCCACCAAAGGAGAAGGGACGGGCGGAAGTTGAAACGGAATCTATGGCCCCGGAATAGCGGGAGAAACCATCGGCCACATAATAGCGCAGACCATAGGCATAGCAAGCACCGCCGATGACGCCGCCGACAAACATGTGAAGCACGTTGAAAACGGAAAGGGCCTGAAAGAAATGCTGGAAGGACATGACGGTTGCCAAGCACCACATCATCGTGACGGAGATGACGGCATAACTGAAGCCGCGACACACGAGGGGCCAACGCAACTGCTCAATGGAGAGGTTGGCATTGAGAAGGAAATAAAATCCGGCGGCATAGGCGATGAAGGCCAACAGGGCAATGGCAAGCAGACGATAAGGCGTCCAGCGCATCAAGGCAAGCCAGCCTAAGGAAAAGAGGCAGCCCGCCCACAGTCCTGGCAAAGCCCATTGGGCAAGGGTCTCCTGCGTAAGGTCGCTATAGTGCATCACCGCTGCATAATAAACGCTCTCCAAACTATGCTCGGCCGCAAAAAGGGCTTCAAAGACACCGATGAGGAGAATGATGGGCAGCACATAGGGATAGTGCCACATGGCAGGCTCGAAATAGGGCGATGTGGCGGTGTGCATACGGCGCAGTGCGATGACGAGGGTCAGAAGTGACGTTCCAGTGAGTAGGCGTACCACGGGAGAATTCCACCAATCGTGCCAGTCACCATAGTTGAACACATAGGCCACCTGCAACGCCAGCAACGCCCAAAGCAGCGCACCCTGCCAGTCGATACCCTTCAGCGGAATGATTTTCGGCATGGCATGGAAGGGGCGCGTAAGAAAATGCTGAACGGCGAGCACGAAGAGCATCAAGCCCATCACGAACCAGTGCATCAAAGTCCAATGACCATGAAAGGCGAAGGCGGCGGCGAGGAAGCCGGCTCCTTCGATGGAGGTGAGCAACACGAGATGGAGCAAAGGGAAAAAGACGGCCATGTCGCGTTTGGGCGTCATCCAGAGCTGGATGGAGGACATACATTCAAACGTTCCTTGAATCTTGGCCATACCACAGAGGAAGCAGAGGGTCCACAGCAGCGGCAAGGGCAAATTGAGCATGGTCAACGCATTGCAACAAAGAATCACGAAGGCAGAGACCATCAGGAGGAATTTGCTGCTGAAATGGAATTTCATGCGGAAGAGCACGGGGAAATAGAACGCCATTCCGGCCAACGTGGCATACAGACTCATCTGCACGTCTTCACGCATCAGGGCATGCTCGCCGACCACATCGGGCATGGCTCCCAAATAGACACCGCCAGAAAACTGGAAGCAGAAGGCAAGCAAGACATAAAGCCACGGCCGCACCACTTCGGGAACGAAGCTGCGGAACATGGGCATGGAGAACTCCGTCGGCGGACCGCCGGCAGGAGCATGATGATTATTATCTGACATATTTCGGTTCAGTTGTTTAAGCAGGTGTTCTATATTTTGACCACCTAATCACCTTACTTAATAAGCCACAGAGGTTTCAACATTCAGTCCGGCACGAAGCATCTCCAAATCCTTGGAAGCCTTCAGGCGGATACGCACTGGCACACGCTGCTCCACCTTGACAAAATTGCCAGTGGCGTTGTCCTGCGGAATGAGCGAGGAAGCGGCGCCCGTGGCGTCACTGATGCGCTCAACGGTGCCTTCGAACACGCGGCCCGGAACGGCATCCACCTTCACTTTCACCGATGCGCCAATCTTGATATTTGGCAATTGCGTCTCGCGGTAATTGGCCACGACCCAGACGTCGGCCTTGTCCACCAGGCTCACCAAGGTCTGCCCCGGCTGCACGAGCTGTCCGACATGGATGTCCTTACGTCCCACCACGCCATCGGCCGTTGCCACAATGACCGTGTAGGAAAGATTGAGCCGCGCCATATCAACCTGCGCCTTCGCCAAGCGAATGGCGGCATCGGTCTGCCCCAGGCGATGGTTTTGCTCGGTCTTCACCGCCGTCAGCGCACTACTTTGGCGCAGAGCCTGTTCATACCGCGCCTTGGCCGAGAGATAGGCCGTGTGAACAGCATCATATTGCTGCGGCGTAACGGCATCGTTTTTCAAAAGCTGGGCATAACGCTTCTCCTCCCGCTCCGCATTTTCAAGATGCACACGGGCTTCTTCAATGCCCGCCATGCTCACGTTGACCTGACGCTGCGCCGTGTTCACGCCGCTACTCGTCACACGGCCTCCAGCGGTGGCGCTTGCCAAATCGGCTTCAGCCTGCGCCAGGCGTAGGCAAAATTCGCTGTCATCGATGACAACGAGCGTGTCGCCCTTGTGGACTTCCTGATAATCGTCGAAACGAATCTCGCGGATAAAGCCCTGCACGCGCGTGTTGACGGGCGTGATGTGACGGTAGATGGTGGCATTATCGGTGATTTCACTGTTGCCGAAGTGAACGAAATGTGCCACAACGAAATAAATACCTGTCAATAAAAGGATAACAACAAGGGTGTTATAACCCCAACGAAGAAATTTTCTGCTTTTCATTTTCAAATCAATGGTCGAGTTTCAAGCAGGCGTCAGCATCAGTTTGGCCGCCCGCTTGCAGTCATTATAAATTTCCAGCCGCGAAACGGATGGCATAATAACAATAATAGAGGTTTATCTCGGCATCAGCCAGCGCCAATTCGGCATTGAGTTTCACGGAAGCGGCATCCGTCATGTCGGTCACGAGCGCCAAACCATTGGCATAGCGATGGCTTACCACCTGATAGTTCTGCCGCGCCAGTTCCACGCTTTTCTGTTGCGTTCGCAGATTACTCTCGGCCGTTCGATAATTCACGCACGCCTGCTGCACCGCGTCGTTGATGCGGCATTTTGCATCCTCCAATTGCGCCTGCGAGGTGGCGGTGGCCAACTTCGCCTGACGGATGCGCCGGTTGTTCTTGTACAGCGACGAGATATTGTAGCTCACCCCTACCCCAACAAACCAATAATTGAGGTTTTTGTTGAGGGGCGGCACTTCAATAGTGACTGGCCCGTCGAGATGATCTTCAGCCACGAGCGCCAGTTTGGGCAGTTGCGCCGCGCGTTCCAGTTTCAGTTTGGTCTGGCTCATCGAAACATTCAAGCGCTCCTTTTCCAAGGTGGCGTGTCCCCCATCGGCCACACGTTGCCACGCATCCCAGGCAGGCAACGACGCCATTGGGCGCTCTTTGAAAGCACTGCCGTCGAGCACATCGGGCAGAGAGTCCACGCCAAGCGCCGTGAGGAGTTGGTGGCGTGCGATGTCGCGGGCATCCGAAGTCTGGACCAGTCCCAGTCGCATCTGTTCCTGCTGCAATTCATAACGGGTGATGTCGTTGGCCAACACCGTTCCCTCCTTGCGACGCTGACGCGTCTGGTCAATCAGTTGACTGGTAAGTTCTGCATTCGCTTGGTAAACACGCTCACGGTTTTGCAAATGATGGAGTTGCAGGTAAAGCCCCACCAATGCAAAGCGCACATTCTGCTGCACCTCGCGTTTGGCAAGCCGCGCCATTTGTGCGCCCTGCTTCGAGAGTTCAATACTCGCCGTCACCGCCCCGCCGGAATAAACCACCTGCGAAGCCTTCAAGGCATAGTTGTTGCCCCAATGCGGCATAGGAGCGGAAGTGCTCTCACCGAAATGACGGTTCCACAGGCGGGCGTTGCCATAATAGCAATACGATGCCTGCGCCGAAACATCCGGCAAGCGTTCGGCCTTAGCAGTCTCAACAGCGGCCTGCGCCTCGCGCGAAGCCGCCTCAAGGCTTTGCAGACTCGCATTATGGGCCTCGGCAGTTTCAAAAAGATGCTGCAGATGCGGCTCCACGCGGTTTTGCGCCCATGCGCCCTGAGAAACAGCACAGATAGAGGCGGAAAACACCAAGCGTGCCATCCGCATTCTAAGAAAATGAGGTTGAATCATGGATTATAGTTGTGGTGTAAAAAGAATTTACCAGACAAACCATCGCGCAACAAAAGATAAGTCCTCCCCGCCGAATCCAAAGAAAAGGACACGGCAAAACGGGCGGACACCATGCTGGCAGAAAAGCCGACGCAATGTTCACGAAGGAATGGCAATAAAGGTGTGGATGTGATTTCAGCGAACAATCTGAAATCGGAAAAGAGGGGCACAGAAAAATCCTACTTCCGGAAATAACAAACGGATGCTCTCAAGGATTTCCCGCCATACCCGCAAAATCAGCGTTGCATACAAACGCCCCAATCATGGAACCTATGAATCTTGTTTAATGTCTGAAACGCTGGTTGTCTCTTTGTTGCAAATATCATATAAACTGTGAAACCCTGAAGCAGAACGCGATTGCAACGGCAATCTGGCAGAGCATAGCGACCGCCTGTTCCCGCTTGAGTTTCATATTTTCGGGTGCAAAGTTATGAAATTCATCGTATTTTATAAAATCCATCAGAGCAGAAATCCGCCCCACGCATCTATTTTTACAAAAAATCGAAAAAAAATTTGGCGGTTAGAAACAAAAGGACTAATTTTGCAGACGCTAACGGGAATTAAGCACAACGCTTAACGACCGATACACCATCGGGGTGTAGCTCAGCCCGGTTAGAGTACGCGTCTGGGGGGCGTGTGGTCGCTGGTTCGAATCCAGTCACCCCGACATTTAGGCTTGCATCTGCATTTGCGGAAGCAAGCCTAAATTTGTTTCGGGCCAATTGCGATTAAATGGCAGAAGCACATTGATTTCGCAGGAGAAAAGTTTGCCCAACTGAAAGATTATCACTAAATTTGCAGCCGATTTGTCCTCCCAGAGTCAGGAATAGGCTCTGCGTGTGATGGCGAATTAAGCGAAATACTTAATTTAGAGTAACACAAAATTTTATTACACAATGAAGCAAATTTCAATCAATGGTACTGCACGTACCGAGCTCGGCAAGAAAGCTGTCAAAGCCATCCGCAACAGCGGTAACGTTCCATGCGTTCTCTACGGAGAAAAGAAGGATGCCAACGGCCAGCCTGAAGCCATCCATTTCTCTGTTAGCGAAAAGGAAATCAACAAGCTCATCTATACTCCTCACATCTACCTCGTTGACATCAACATCGACGGCGAAGACCACAAAGGTATCTTGAAGGAAGTTCAGTTCCACCCTGTAAAGGACAACGTGCTCCACGTTGACTTCCTCGAAGTTCACGCTGAGAAGCCCATCGTTATGGGTGTGCCCATCGCTCCTCAAGGTTTGGCTGAAGGTGTACGCGCCGGTGGTCGCTTGATCACGATGGTTCGTAAGTTGAATGTGAAGGCTCTCTACTCTGCAATTCCTGAGAAGTTGAACATCGACGTTACTGCTTTGCAGCTCGGCAAGAGCATCAAGGTTGGCGACCTCCACTTCGAAAACCTCGAACTCGTCACTCCGAAGGAAGTTATCGTTTGCACCGTGAAGATGACCCGTGCCGCTATGGGTGCTGCCGCTGCAGCTGCCAAGGCATAATGATTTGAACCACGGCTCATGTTTGATTTTCTGAAAAGACTCTTTGCCACATCAAACGGCAACGGGAAAGAAGGCAAGCAGGAGCAAAGCGAAACTGAAAAAAATCATCAGCAGATGAATTTTCTGATTGTCGGGCTGGGGAATATCGGTAGCGAATATGCCCAAACCCGTCACAACATAGGATTTAGAGTATTGGACGCCTTGGCTAAGGCGTCCAATCTTGTATTTGAGGACAAGCGATATGGCGCCGTCACCACGCTGAAGGTGAAAAACCAGACGCTCACGCTGCTCAAACCCTCCACCTACATGAACCTCTCCGGCAACGCGGTGCGCTACTGGATGAACGAGAAGAAAATTCCCCTGGAAAATATTCTCGTGGTGGTCGACGATCTCTCGTTGCCTTTCGGGCAACTGAGAATGCGACCGGGAGGCAGCGAGGCCGGACACAACGGACTGAAGCACATCAGCAGTGTGCTCGGCACGCAGCAATACGCCCGCCTGCGCTTTGGCATCGGCAACGATTTCCCACGCGGCGGACAGGTTGACTTCGTATTGGGAGAGTTTACCGATGAAGACCTCAAGACCATGGACGAACGACTGGAATTGGCCGGCGAAATGGTTAAAAGTTTCGCGCTCTCTGGCATTCAGTTCACGATGAACCATTTCAACAAGAAATGAAGCGAAAACAAGCAGGAAGGAAAGGGTGTGTTTGAATATCAAGCACACCCTGCTTTCTAAAGCGGCGTACCGTAGCAACAGTCTCTGCACGCCCACCACATAAGAAGGTTGACAACCAACTTATCCCCCTAATATTTTCACAAACAATCCACATGGAAGCACGTCTCGACAAATGGCTTTGGGCCGCACGCATTTTCAAAACACGCTCCCTGGCTGCCGACGCCTGCAAAAACGGGCGCGTGGCCATCAATGGCGCACAAGCAAAACCCTCCCGCAGCGTCAAGGAAGGCGACGAGGTTGCGGTGCGCAAATCGCCTGTGACTTATACGTTTAAAGTGAAGCAGGCCATTGAGAAACGCGTGGGAGCCAAACTTCTGCCGGAAATTCTGGAAAACATCACAGCGCCCGAACAATATGAAGTGCTCGAAATGAGCCGCATCAGCGGATTCGTTGGACGCGCAAAGGGCACAGGACGTCCGACGAAAAAAGACCGCCGTGCGCTCGACGATTTCAGCGCACCGATTTTCCTGGACGAAGACTTTGATTTTGACGAAGAGGAGGAAGAAGATGAATGACGAAAACAAACCGCTGAACGACGCCGAAGACAACAAGGCGCTTGACAGCCAAGAAAACGCAGTGCCAAATGCCGAAAAGGCAAGCGAAACGCCGCGCAACAACACGGAGAAGGAAGAGACGGAGGCCAACAACAGGCCGACGGGAAAACCCTCTACGCTGCAAGACAAATGGTGTAACTTCCTGGTGGCCATCGGTCTGCTCGGCGTGATCGCCGTCGGGGCTCACAACATTTTCCACATTCCGGAAGAGACAATGCCCGCAGAGCAGGCGCCACTGGCGGAACCGATAGAGGAAGCTGAAGATGAAGGCGAACTGATTGACGAGGAACTGATGCCGCTGCCGCCCGCCAAGGAAACGACGCCTGTCGACACGCTCCAGGAGGCTTCGGAGGAGGGTCTCAACAATGATTCGCTCCACGCTCTTCCTGCCGACACGACCACCATGCACCCAGTCTCTTCCCACACAGCAGAGAACAAGCACAAGGAAGAGAAGGTTGCACACGAGAAGAAGCAAGCTCATGCCGATTCAACGGCAACGCATTGATGTGCAGAAGGTTTGTGCTGAAATGGGGTTCCGTACACGCCTTGAGGAACCACACTTTGATCTTCAACAAGACGAACATAAAAATTATGGAGCCAGCCATGTTGCGAACATGACTGGCTCCAATTTTATATACCACTCCACCCGCGAGGTAGGGGGTTCAAAATTGAAATATTTTGTGAGGTGGAGATTGTGCAGGAAAAGCCCTGTCTGCGGCCCTGCACGGGCTGAAAGCCCAGCAAGTCCGTAGCCCAGGGCAACGCCCTGGGTGCCATGTCCCCATTCCCTACGCCCTGTAAGGGCAAAAGTAAAAGTCAACCATTTGCCCATACTTTTGCCCTTACAGGGCGTGGGCGTTTATGCATTGATACCCAGGGCGTTGCCCTGGGCTAAGAACTGGCTGCCCTTTCAGGGCGCTCGCGGCGAAAGTTGCGTCGCTGCCCCTGAAAGGGGCTCATATTCCAGGATAGGGGCTCGCCCCTATCTACCGCCAGTGCTCATCGACTCTCGCTTCTACCCCTGTAAGGGGCGCATATCGTTGGCGGGGCTTGCCCCGCAATAAGATTCGAGATATGAGCCCCTTACAGGGGCAAGGTTCATTAATCGGCCCCAAGAGGTAGGGGCAAGCCCCTACCCTAAATATGAGCCCCTTACAGGTAGGGTGTTCAAAATCCAGAAAAAATCCCGCACGATTTTTGACCAAATAAACGCTATAACTCACTGATATTCTGCAACAATTATATGCATAATGTATCGGAATGGAAATCCTGCACGATTTTAAAATTGCAGTTTGTTGATTTACTGTTAGTTAGATATCTATTTTTGGGATAATTTGGACATAAAAGTTATGAAAATTTTGAACACCCTACCTTACAGGGGCAGTTGTCGCCTCTCTACCAATCTTGATTTTTCAGAATTTTGAACACCTAACCCGCGAGGTCTAATTCTTTGTCACCTCTTCCGCGACCGCGAAAAAACAGACGGCCTCCCAACATAAAAATCCATCCCCCTTCAATCTTTTCCCGAGATGCCTTAGAAGTAATCTACCCTCGGCCGAAAGTAGCTCTACCCGCGGCCGAAGGTAGCGCAACTCGCGGCCGAAGGTAATGCTACTCGCGGCCGCGAGCAGCAGACAAAGAATTAGGTTTGGCGTGACAGTGTACCTTTTCTGAAGATATTCCGCAAGCCACCGCCAGATGTTGCAACGTTTTGGTAATCTGTGCGATGATTCACATTTCACTTTCCGATGGACTGCACACTGCGGCGCACGCCCTTGGAAATTTCCACGAACATGAAGCTCGGCTTGTTGGAATGAATCTGCTTTTCATATTTGGCATACTCCTTGGCGGCATATTCCTTCGACTTCTCAAACGTGAGGCGCGACATCTCGCCTTGGGAGCGTCCCTGCATGGTGGAGTCAAGACGTTCCTCTGGGAAGTAGTCGTCGAGGTCCACATCGCCAATCATCGTGGTTTCAAGCACCTCAAGATGCTTCTTCGAGGCATCGGTGTAATAACCAACAAACATGTGGCGGGGAATCTGGATGAGAACGGGCGTGATGTTGATGGCACGCAGGAGCGAAGCGAAGAGCACGGAACCATCCACGCAGTTGATTTGCGACGTATTGAGGGCATCTTCAAACGTGCGGACACGCTGGGCATAGACCACGTTGCTCGAGAGACTGGAATAGGACACAGAACTATATTTGAAGCCCCGCTTCTGCAACACATTCCACAAGGCATACACTTGCTTGTCGACGGCATCCTTGGCCTTCGACTGATAGCCCAAGAAACGGCGCACGATGCGCGTGCTCAATGCCTCGCGCAACACTTGGTCGATCAGCGGATTCTCTTCGTTGACATAGGCAGCGAAGAAGAGACGCGTACTGACAAAGTTGGTTGAGCCATCGGCTTTCTGCTGGTTATAGCCCAAAAGACATTCGTTGATGCTGCGCATGGAAAACGTGCGCATACGCTGTCCATAATCTTTGCCGTTCATCTCGACATTGGCCACCACGCTGACTGGTTCGGCCTGCGTGTTGCTCCTCAAAGCGTCGTAGCGCCAGAGCACATCGGGATAGACCACATATTCCGTCTTACCCTCTGGCAGCACGAATGTGGAGACGGAACGGGCGTAGAAAGGTGTCTCTTGCAACTCAATGCGCACCAAGGAGTTGGGGCGTCCGCTCCGTATCTTGACGGCGAAGAGCGACTTGGGATTGCCAACATACGTGGAATCCATCGGTTTGATGATTTCGGCATCGGTTGTTGCCACAGAGAGGATGGCCGAAGGAAAGAGATTGCCTCCGAGCTGGTCAACGATTTCAAAATCGTTTAACCCCGGACGGAAAAAACCGAAATAGGCGCAGATGCCAACAACGGCAACCACAACACCAAGGATAACGCGCCGCGTAGTACGCGTGGTGCGTTCTGTCCACTGTTTTTTAAATTTGAAAGTACTTATCATAACGCGTTTTTTTGATTAGTAGGAGGGCGGAATGTATGGTGAGTCTCAGTAATGGTAAAATAGCTCAACTTTTTCTTACACCATTACTTAAAACACAAGCAGATTCCAAATAACATCGGGAAGGTTACGCCGCATATTTAGAATCTGCTTGCAAAATTTTGACTATAAGCAATTGGTCAAAAATCTTTTCGTCTTACAATGAGTTGACAATGTCCACCACCATGAAATAAACATACGTGGCAGGCACGGCCATCATGGCGGAATCGAAGCGGTCGAGAATGCCGCCGTGTCCGGGCAATATCTTTCCGCTGTCTTTGATATTGAGACAACGCTTAAGGGTGCTCTCAAACAAATCGCCTAAGGTGCCGAAAAAGCTGACCACCACGGCAAAGCCCAACCAAACGGGCAGACTGTATGTGGCGAAGAAATGCCACAGGATGCAGGCTGCAACGAGACAGAGCACGCCGCCGCCGATGGTGCCCACCCAGGTCTTGTTGGGAGAAACCCTTGGCGACATCTTCTTTGGGAAATAGTTGTGGAGCAAACTGCCTGTGCAATAGGCACCAGTGTCGTTCGTCCACAAGAAAATGAAGACTGAGAGGGGCAACACGTAGGAATATCCCTCGCCACATTCCGCTCCTGTCATTCCCAAGATGCAAAGCAAGGCAAAGGGGCCTGCCGTGTAGATGTGGGAGAAAACGGAAACGGAGAGATCAACGATGGAATCTGACTCCGAATCTTCATCGTACGTCATGATGACTTTCACCATCATCGCCACGAGAAGGAAGATGTATGGAATGAAAGCAAAGGTCAAGTTCATGCCGGGAGCCAGAAGGCTTTGCGACATCAGAATGACGAGAAAGAGGATGAAGGCGCCCACAGGATTGGCGAAACGCATCGTGCTGAGATAGCCATGTCGGTCGTAATTGTAGCTAAACTCCCAATTGGCCAACACTGCAACAATCAAAGAGAAAACGATGCAGCTGACCAAACTGTGGACGAGACAAAACACTGTCAGAGCAACAAAGAGTACGCCTGTTATGGTTCGTAACACTAAATTTTTCATATTCTTATCTTTTAGCCGTGTTCTAAATTACCACTTTTAAAATCACGCATAGATTTCGTTCAAGCTTTCGGAGCCTCGTCTGAAGCCTTCGATGAAGCATCGCCTTGCGCCTCCGTTGCTTGCGCGTCCTGCGCTGCCTGGGCCTCAGCTTCTTCTGACTGAACCGCTACGGGCTGCGTGGAAGAAACCGTTGACGGAGCAGGCGAAACCGTTGACGGGGAAGGCGAAACCGTTGCCTGCTCGTTGGCGGCCTTTTCAGCGCTTTCGGCCATGGCTTTTTCTTCCTCTTCCTGGATTTCATCGGCGCGGCTCTTCCAAGGACGCTTGCCGAAGATTCTTTCAACGTCTTCCGTGAAGATCACTTCGCGCTCCATGAGAAGCGAAGCCAACTGACCATGCTTTTCAGCGTTGTCTTGCAAGATTTTCTTGGCACGCTCGTATTGCGTCGAGATGAGATTCTTGACCTCTTGGTCGATGGTCTCAGCCGTCTTGTCGGAATAGGGCTTGGTGAAGTTGTATTCCTGATTGTTGTAATAGCAGAGGTTGGAAAGTTCATCGCTCATACCCAAATAGGCCACCATGCCGTAAGCACGCTTGGTGACGCGCTCCAAATCGTTGAGCGCACCGCTGGAGACATGGCCGAGGAACACTTCCTCTGCGGCACGTCCGGCCAGAGTTGCACAGATTTCGTCGAGCATCTGCTCCTTGGTCGTGATGCTACGCTCCTCGGGCAGATACCAAGCGGCACCGAGCGACTGGCCACGGGGCACAATCGTCACCTTCACCAAAGGATTGGCATATTTCAAGAGCCATGAAACAGAAGCATGGCCGGCCTCATGGACGGAGATGGCACGCTTTTCGCCCTGCGTCATCACCTTGGTTTTCTTTTCAAGGCCGCCGATGATTCGGTCAACGGCATCGAGGAAATCTTGCTTGCACACGGCCTGACGGTTGCGACGGGCAGCAATCAGAGCGGCTTCATTACATACGTTGGCGATGTCGGCGCCAGAGAATCCCGGTGTCTGACGCGCCAGGAAGTCCACGTCGAGGTCGTCTGCAAGCTTGAGCGGACGCAAGTGGACATTGAAGATGGCGACGCGCTCCGACAATTCGGGAAGGTCAACATGGATTTGACGATCGAAACGTCCAGCACGCAAGAGGGCCGAGTCGAGGATTTCAACGCGGTTGGTCGCCGCCAGAATGATGACGCCAGAGTTGGTGCCGAAGCCGTCCATCTCTGTGAGCAACTGGTTGAGGGTGTTTTCGCGCTCGTCGTTTCCGCCGAATGCGGGGTTCTTGCCTCTGGAGCGTCCGATGGCATCAATTTCGTCGATGAAGATGATGCAGGGCGCTTTTTCCTTGGCCTGGCGGAAGAGGTCGCGCACGCGGCTGGCACCGACGCCGACAAACATTTCCACGAAGTCGCTACCGGCCAAAGAGAAGAAAGGCACGTCGGCCTCGCCGGCAACGGCCTTGGCCAAGAGGGTCTTACCGGTTCCAGGAGGGCCCACGAGCAATGCGCCCTTGGGAATCTTGCCGCCTAGTTCGGTATATTTCTTCGGGTTTTTCAGGAAGTCAACGATTTCCTGCACCTCCTGTTTGGCACCTTCCTGTCCGGCCACATCCTTGAAGGTGACGTTGGTGCCTTGGCCTTTTTCAAAGAGGCGGGCCTTGCTCTTGCCGACACCGAAAATGCCAGCACCGCCACCTGCTCCGCCCGAACTGCCACCGCTCATGCGGCGCATGAAATAGAACCAGAGGAACACGAGCAGGATGATGGGCAGGAAACTGCTCAAAAGGCTCATGAAGAAATTGCTCGACTCCTCATAGCTCAGGGGCACATTGCACGAGTCGACGAAATCGCCCAACTTGTCGATATTGGCTGGGCCTTCTGTCGAGACGGTCGGGGCCTTTCCCGTGCGGTCCATTCCTTGGTTGAACACCTTGCGAATGACTTCCGCATCCGTTTTCAGCGTGAGGCGTGCCGTTCCGTCGGTTTTGTTGATGACCACGCTCTTGGCATAGCCATTCTGAATGTAGGCACGGAATTGCGTGAGGTTGACCTCCTTATTCACCCCGCCGACACTGTCTTTGCCTTGGAAGAGCATAAACACCAACCCAGCAATGATGGCAATGTAGAGCCAATTGAGGTTGAAGCGGGGCATTTTGTTTTTCTTGTTCTGATTGTTCATTTGATTTATACGCGTTAGGGATGTCCTGAAAACGGTTCATCCCGTTGTTTATCCACAGGGAGAGCGCCTGCTGGCTACCCGTTGCCCACACGAAGCGCGGAGACTCAGGAGTTTGCCCAGGAGAAAGCGGCCGAAGGGCCTTTCTGAGCGGCAGGAATCAGCGGCCCTGTGTCAGTCGATGTTGGGAATCTGCTCGAGCTTCGCGTCTTCCCAAAGATGTTCCAAATCATAATGCTCGCGGGTTTCTGGCACAAAGATGTGCACCATCACCGTGCCATAGTCCATTGCCACCCAAACGGCATTTTGGCGTCCGGCAATGAGCGTTGGATGCTCGCCGTATTGTTTTCCCGTAAATTCTTCAACGGAATCGGTGACGGCATCCACCTGCTGCGGAGAACCGCAGGTGCAGATAACGAAATAATCACAAGGAGCCGTCACTATTTTCGTGAGATTGGCGACTGCGATGTCGCGACCTTTTTTTTCCTGAATACCTTCGATGATTGATTTGACCAAATCTGTCGTATTGTTCATTACTTTCTGATAGATATATTTGATAATGTTTCTATTTTTCACCCTCGCAACACCCCTTTCGTCAAGGGCCTATTGCAGTTGGTATGCAAAGTTAAGAGGATTTCTTTGATTGGTGAAATCAGCCCCGACAAATGTGGGACATTTTTTTGATTTTTAGGTATTAGAAGGAGGCTGGCAACAACCTGATTCGACATCGTCCTGCCTTTCTTCGTTATGCCCTGACAATTCGCGCATAAAAAAAGATGGTAAAACAAGGGCCAAGATGACGTGGCGCTTGTTTTACCATCTATGTTATTATTGCTGCAATGTAGCCAATGCGGTTTCCCCAGGAAGGGGGAAAAGGGGCGGAAGGAGGAAGGATGGCGTGCTGCACATCATGAGACACTTACAAGAGGCGACACATCGTCTGCACACAGGTCTCCCCTCTCCTTCCGCAGACTTTCCTCGCTTACTTGCGGAACTTGTGGACGCGCTGCTGCTTGCCCGTGTTGATGACGAGCAGATAGGTGCCAGAGGGCAAGTTGCCGAGAGAAAGCACATGCTGCGAAGCGGCTTGCTTCACGGCGTCTTTCACCAAAGTGACGCCACCGAGGTTGACAACGGTGAAGGTGGTGGCGGCAGGTATCTGTCCGCTCACGGTCAGAGCGTTGCCAGCGTTTGCCACCTTCAAGGCAGTGAGTTCGTCAGAGGTGGCCGCATGGATGCCGTCGGTGGTATTGTCAACGGCCGAGAAGCGGAGCACATAGGAATAGCTGCCCGATGAAGGAATCTGGTATTCAGAGAGCGTGCCCGTTCCCTGTCCGCAGCTGCCGTTGCCCAAGCCCTTCTGCAAATAGTCGAAATGGGCGGTGAGCTTGCTGCCCGCGTTCAACTCCCAAGGATGGCGCGTGTTGTAGAGCGTTTCGTCGTCGTATTCCAACAAGGAGAAGGCCACCTGTCCGTCGGTCTCCACCTTGACGCCGTTGCCGGTTTCAGGGTCTTTCACAACGAGTTCGCGGAGGTCCATGTGGTTGCCACACGACTGCGGATGGCTGTATTCTTCAAACATATCAGAGACCGTGGTGGTGTAACGGCCGATGTACGCTCCGTTGTTTCGGTCAATATAAGTGGCCCAAGGACCACGGCCATAGTAGCTCACCTCGGAGAGGTTGGCAGGAAGTTTCATGGCCATGCCCAAGCGGCGCAAATCGCCCGATTGCGGCATGTAAGTGGCTTTAAAGTCTACCACACCGGTGTTGTAGATGGTATAGAGGAAGACATAGTTGCACTTCGTTCCTGTGCCGTTGACCGTCACCACAACCTGACTGCCGTCGTCGGCCTTGCTGACCGAGAGGGTGCGGCTGCTGATGCCGTTGCTCTTGTCGTAGCCTCCACCATAATATGGTTCGGCGGCACCGTCATTTTCCACCCATCTGAAATCGCTATATTCAGGACCTTCGCTCATCGAAGAGGTGAGGTCAACGCCGTCGAGCGTCCAGTTCTTCAACTGTCCGTTGGCCGAGAACACCATCTTCAAGTGCTTGTTCTCGATGGTCTGCGTTCCAGCACCGCTCGTCACGGTGAGAGCCTCGCCCTTCTTCGTGTCAACGGCGGCCAGTTTGGCGCGTGTCTTGAGCGTGTATTGCGCGTCGGCGACAACGTAACCTGCTTCCGCCCACGGGGTGGCTTCCTTCAGGCAAGCCTGTACGGAGAGCAGCACTTCGTCGTCATCGTCGGATTCGAAGGTATAAGGCAGTTTCACCACGGAGGACTTGCCCGCAGCGATGGCCGGGAAGTCAAGGGTGCCGTTTTCAACAGCATGGCCGTTCTTCAGAATGGTGTACTTCAACTGGAAGTTGTCGAGCGTCAAGAAAGCATAGCCATTCTTCACAGAGAGGCTCTTCGTTCTTGCGTTGTAGTTGTTGAACTTCACATACTGGTAGACCTTCTTGACTTCGGTGAGCTTCGATGTCCAAGCGCGGTCGGCAGTGATGATGCCGTTGTTGACAAAGTTGAACTGGTGGGGGCCAGGATAGTCGAAACCGCTTCTAAACTTGTTGAAACCGTTGACAGTGGTCTTGCCAGACTTGATGTCGGCAGCGTCGTAGATCGACTGGTCGACCCAGTCCCAAATGCAACCGCCGATGCCGTAGGTGCTCGATTCGATGATGTCCCAATATTCCTTGAGGTTTCCAACGGCGTTGCCCATTGCATGGGCATATTCACACATGAAATAGGGCTGTCTCTTGGAATTGTTGTTGGCCTGGTTTTTCGCAGTGCTGATGTTGGGATACATCACACTATAGAGGTCGGTAGCGGTGTCGCCGGCACGCGTGGCGCCTTCGTAGTGGATGATTCTCGGATCGAGGGCACGGGTGGCCTCGTAGGTGGCATGGAAGTTCAAACCAGAGTTGCTCTCATTTCCCAAACTCCAGAAGATGACAGAGGGGAAGTTGCGGTCGCGAAGCACCATGCGCACTGTGCGATCAACATATTGTGCGGTCCACGAAGGAGCGAAGGTGATGCCAGAGGCTCCGCTGTTTTCCCAGTTGAAATGGCATTCAACGTCGGCCTCATCCATGCAGTAGAGACCATAATAGTCAAACATGGCATACATCTTGGCCTGGCGCGGATAATGACTGGTGCGCACGGTGTTGACATTGGCCTGTTTCATCATTTCGATGTCTTTCAACATGGTCGGCACGTCAATGGAACGGCCGTAGACGGGGTGCGTGTCTTGCGTGTTGACGCCTTTGAATAAAACGGGCTTGCCGTTGACGTAGACTTTATTGCTGCGGATGGCAACATGGCGGAAACCATATTTCGTTGAGAAGGCTTCTTCTTCAACACCGCTTTCCGCGTCGAGAAGCGACACCTGGACGGTGTAGAGCGTTGGGGTCTCGGCCGACCATAATTGCAGATTGCTCAGACCTTCGAAGGTGAGGGAAGCCTGTGCCTCTTCGGTGCCCGTCGCTGCCACATTGGTCTGTTGGCTGGCAACTTCCTGGCCGTCGGGGGCGATGAGGGTGGCCTTGATGGTCTTGCTGTATTTTTCTCCCTGCGGGTTGGCCACGAGGAAGTCAACCTGCATGCTGCCACTGTTGTAGCTGAGCGGTTTGAGATTAGCCGTGATATAGTGGTCGCGGATGTAGGTCTTCGGCACCGCCATGAGATAGACATCGCGGTGGATGCCGCTCATGTGCCACATGTCTTGTCCTTCGAGATAAGAACCATCGCTCCATCGGATTACCTGTACGGAGACGTTGTTCTCGCCCTCGCGCACCACGCTGGTCAGGTCAAACTCGGCATCGTTGTTGCTGCCTTGCGTGTAACCGACATATTTTCCGTTTACCCAAACGAAGGCCGCACTGTAAATACCGTCGAAGTGCAACAAGACGCGCTGGTCTTTCCAGTTCTCCGGCAGGGTGAAGGTGCGACGGTAGGAGGCTACGGAGTTGGTCAGTCCGCTCTTCATCTGAATGGTGGGCGGATTGTTTTGGAAGGGATAGTTGACATTGATATAGAGCGGCTGGCCGTAGCCCTTCATTTCGAGACAGGAAGGTACTTCGATGTCGTCCCACTTAGAGACGTCGGCATCGTCGCCCCAGAAGGCTTTTTCGCCCGGACGGCTTCCGGGAGCACTCACATAATTGAGTTTCCACGTGCCGTTAAGGCTCATCACACGGTCGCTCTGCGGCGTCTCCCAAGGTTTGGCATAGTGTGCAGCGTCGGCGAGCATGGCAGCCGTTGTGCTATACGGGATATAGTAGGCATGGCCTTTCTCTTTGTTTTCCTCGAAGAAGGTCTCGTCTTCCCAGTGATTGCGAGGCGGCATAGCTGGGTTCTCCACGTAGGTGAGGGTGAAATAAGTGTTGCGGTCGTTGGCGCTCGTTGTCATCGTTGTGGTGCCCGACGACTGTGCCGAGAGATAAAATTTGGTACTACCCTGCTTGTAGACCAACTGGTAGACGTCGTCCAGGCCATTAACCGGCTGGATGCTCACCAACTGGTTTTCTTTGTTGGAAGCCGTCCACTGAAGCGGCACACGCTTGCCGCCGA
This sequence comes from uncultured Prevotella sp., assembly GCA_900539625.1. Classification (GTDB taxonomy): domain Bacteria; phylum Bacteroidota; class Bacteroidia; order Bacteroidales; family Bacteroidaceae; genus Alloprevotella. The sequence continues at coordinate 50,633 of UQCW01000008.1, read as the reverse complement.
GGGCTGCATCGATGGCCAAACCGCCGCGCATACTGAAAAGAATGACCTGAGAAGGGGCTGAAGCCTTGGGCGCCATGGAAATCTGCCAGGCCTGTCCCCAGTTGCCTTCTTCATATTGGTCGGCAAAGATGCGGCTGTCGGTGTCGTAGCTCTGACGGTTGGAGAGAACGAGATTGGGCGACTGCTGACGCGCAATGACGTAGTTGTAGCCCACGATGCCGGCAGGGACGGGTTTCTCCGTTGCCACGAAGCGAAACTGCATATCGTCGGAGAATCCGGCGGCGGTGGCGTTCATGGTGAGGGCGGTGCCCGATTGCGTAACGGCGTAAGAGGCATCGCTGCTTACCAAGGCGAAGAGCTCGTCATTGCCTTCAATTTTCTGCGCATAGAATTTCTGATTTTCATTGGCAGCCTCATACATCCACTGAATGAGTTTCTTGCCGCCAGTGAGCCCCATGTCCATTGACAATCCTGAGTGTGGATTGACAATGGCGAAACTGTTTCCGTCGCCGTCTGGGGTTGGAACGACCACCCAGTCCTGGCCTTCGTCGGTCTCAGAACTTGCAGCCAACGTGATAGGCGCACTTTTTTCTGTACTGCCAGAATTGGTCAGAGCCAACCCCGTTTTGTTGCTGACGATGTGATAAATCACATTGGCTTTCCACGGAACGCCGGCCACGGCGGTCAGCGATACCAAACAGCAGGCGAGAAGCGTGATGAGACACTTGCTCCTGCAGGATTTAAATGATAAACGCATACTTGTATTCTGATTTATTATTGATTATTTTCTCTTGAAACGCCAAGCAGGCAGGCGGCTGCCTACTTATTGCCGCCCCCCAAAGCCAACCATAGTTTGTTGTCGGGATAATCGGCGGTGACGTCGATTGCCTGGTGGCTTACGGGATGCTCGAAGGCAATGTGGCGTGCGTGGAGCGAGATGCTGCCATCGGGATTGCTGCGCGGCGAACCGTATTTGAGGTCTCCCTTGATGGGCATGCCCAAAGAAGAAAGCTGGCAACGTATCTGGTGGTGGCGGCCAGTGTGGAGGCGCACCTCCAAGAGGTTGTAGCGGTCGCCGCGACCGATGATGCGATAGTCGAGTACGGCTCGCTTGCTGCCGGCCACTTCCCGCTGATGGGAAAACGCCTTATTCTGGCGCTCGTTGCGTGTGAGCCAGGTGTCAACGGTGACCCACTCGCCATCGGGCGTTGCCACACTTTTCTCCGTTGCTGGAACGATGGCCTGATAGGTTTTCTGGATTTTCCCCGTGCGAAACATATCGTTGAGACGCGAAAGCGCTTTGCTTGTTCTGGCAAAGACAACAACGCCGCTTACGGGGCGGTCGAGGCGGTGTACCACGCCGAGAAACACGTCGCCCGGTTTGGCATATTTTTCTTTGATATAGGCTTTCACGTCGTCGGCCAAGGTGCGGTCGCCCGTTTTGTCGCCTTGCACGATTTCGCCGGCCTGTTTGTTGACGATGATAATGTGGTTATCTTCGTAGATTACTTTCATTGCAAATGGTTGTTCGAAAACTTCTTACTGATGGAGATATTCCAAGTTTTTGTGGAAAAATACTGGAAAATGGCCTGTAAATTCAGGCACAACGGTTTGTCATTTTTTCCGCTCGTCGATGAATTTCACCGGCTTACGCGCCATATTTGGGAAATTGATTTGGCGCATCGTCTCCGCGTCGATGACTTCCACCCTTGGCGCCACACGAATGCGGGAGCGGAAGCGGTCTTTCAAGTCCTTGACCACGTCGAACTCCGTTTGGCCTTTCACGGCCACCTTCACAAGCACATCGTCGGTGCCAGCATCACTGTCGCCGACCACCACGACGTAGCCTCCCACATACGGCGTGCCCTCAAGCACATCGTTGAGCGCTGGCGGATAGAGCGTTGTCCCTTTGAGCTTAATCATATTGTGCTTGCGACCAACAATCGGCGTGAGACGGAAGGAATTGCGTCCGCAACGGCAAGGCGCCGTGATTTTCGCTGCCATATCCCCCGTGCGGAAGCGCAGCAACGGCATGGCTTCCACGCCAAGCGTCGTCACAACGATTTCCCCAACTTCCCCATCTGGCACTGGCATGCCGTCTTCGCCAACAATCTCCACGATGATCAGTTCGGGATGGACGTGACCGCCCTGTCCGTAGGGGCATTCTGAGAAAGTAGCCCCCATTTCCGTAGACGAATAAGTGGCAAAGAGTTCCACATCCCATTTCTCCTTGATTCGGCGTCCGAGCAAGTTGAGCGAGAAGTCCTGTTCGCGCAATCCCTCCCCGATGCCGATGATGCGGCGGATGCTGCTTTCGCGGTAATTGATGCCGTGGCGTTCAGCATAGTCAATGAGATGAAGAATGAACGAGGGGACACACATAATGGTGTCGGGTTTAAGGCGCCGTATCGTGTCCCACTGCAATTCGGGAATACCGTTTCCAACGCGGATGATGCTCGCTCCCAGAGCGCGGATGCCAAGGAAATAAGCCAATCCAGCCATAAAGCGTTTGTCCATCGTTGTCATGAGCTGGAGGATGTTTCCCGGACGCAGTCCGGCGCAGGCAAACGATTTCTTCTCGTTGAACGCCAAACGCTCCAAGTCCTTATCGGAGCAGCCGAAGGTGACAGGGTCTCCCAGTGTGCCCGACGTCGTTATATAGTCAACAATGCGTTCCTTCGGACAGCAAAGGAAATCATCGTTATAGAGTTGCAAGTCCTTCTTCTCCGTAAAAGGCAGACGCTGCAAATCGTCAATGGTCTGTATGTCTGCCGGATTAATATCGTAAGACGCAAACACGCGCTTATAATAAGGCGAATTGGCCGCCAGATAAGCGATGTCCTCACGCAGCAGACGCTCCTGCAACGCCCTGATTTCTTCGGCAGAAGCAAATTCTATGTCGTTTTTAAATATTTCATCCATAAGTCAGTGGGGTATGAATTGTTTATCGTGGAGTATAAATTGTTTATCGTGGGATATGAATTATTTATAGTGGAGTATGAACCGTTGATAATGAGGATTCTGAAACACGCCAATTATGAAGGAATTTCACGAGCGCCTGAGAAAATTTCCAAGCCGCCGCTTTCTCACCTCGCCGCCGTTTCCACAGAACTGGCGAAGTCTCCACACGCTTCGTGGATGTGTTTCACCACCACATTGCGCCCTAAAAGCGCTTCAGCGGTCTGGATGGCAGTCAGAGGCACACCGCAGATGCCGTGCAGATTGACGTTCTGCCCCGTCAGCCATAGGTTTTTCACCTTGGTCCTTACGGGAAGATAAGAAAGCGTCAAGTTGCGGCAGTCCTTCTGGTATCCGAAGAGAGCGCCCTCAGGCGTGCCATAATAGTCGCGTATGGTGAGCGGCGATGCCGCCTCCACATATTCCGCCATCTCGCGGAATCCCGGAAAGAGTTGCGCCAGACGATCGACGATACGTTGCGTCATTTGCGACTTCCACGCCTTGTAATCTTCCGGGCGGTGTCCCGTGAAAGAGTCGGCCCAGAGGCGCACTTCGCTGAAGGGCATCACGCAGTTAACGATGAGTTTTCGGGCAAAAGCCCCTTGACCAGGGACAGGCGGCGTGAAATACATGAAACCATGCGGCCATTGCGCGTCAACGGGGCGTGCGTGGTCCCATATCATTCCGTAATCGTCTTGATAATAGCACGTGTGGTCGATATAGGGAAAAGCATTCTCGCGCAACACCACAAAGACGGTGAAGGCGGAATAAGTCTCGGGAATGGTCTGCAAGCGTTCGCGAAACGCCTTGGGCCACGCCCCTTCGCTCAAGAGCGGAAGCAACGCGAGCGGATGCACGGCAGAGATGACGTGGGCGGCACTGAAACGCCCGCTTTCCGCGTCCGTCTTTTTCTCCTCCGCCTCATGGCGTCCGCTCTCCGCGGTCTGCACCCACAGGACTTCTTTGTCTCGCACCTCTACATGCACCACACGATGGCGCGTCAAGACCCTTCCTCCAGCCTCTCTGACAACGCGCGTCAACGCATCGACCAAGCATCGGCCACCGTCGGCAAAGCGGCAAGGGCGCTGGAGATAGAGCACATTTAGCAGGGCATGAACGTAAGCGGGCGAAACACCACGACAGCCGGCATACATGGGATTCATGAAGGCCAGGAGGTCGCGTAATTTCGCGTCACTGACGAAACGCGCCACAAATTCATCGGCGGCCAGCGTGAAGACTTCGGAATGCGACTGCAGATGGTCGTGGCTCTCGCGCAGATGAAAAAGGTCCACCTCGTCGGCCAGACGATAGACGGCCTCAACATAGGCTTTTATGCCCTCGGACTCATGCGGAAAATGCCCGCAGAGATATTCCGTGAAAGCCTCGCGTCCATAGGGCAGTCGATAGGTGGTGTTCGAAGCCCGGTAAGTGATTTGCGTAAGCAGGTCATCGGGCTGCAGGAGAAGTTCATCACGTATGCCGAGATAGCGACAGATTTTGTCGAGCGAACCGCCCTCGTTGAAACCGCCGAGCGTGTGCATGCCGGTCTCGAAAGTGAATCCGCAACGCCTGAAGGTTTGCAAACCGCCCCCCGCCGTGGCATTTTTCTCCAAGACCGTCACGACATACCCCTCGTGCGAGAGAATGGCGGCAGTAAACAAGCCGCCAAGCCCTCCGCCAATGACAATCACCTCTTTATCTGCACCTTTCATTGTTTTTGAACTATTATTACAGACGTACTGCCTGCAGCGGGAATCACATAAAATCCCCTCGAAGGCCATCAGAACGCGCTTTCAACAACTTCAACCTCTGCCTCCGGCTGCCTCATCCCTTCATTTCCTGCTCCACGGCGTTGGTCAGGTCGATGAAGTCCTGCACGCTGAGCTGTTCCGGACGCTTGGTCAGAAGTGGCTGTGCGAGGAAATCGGCATGCCCGCCAGCAGTTCGTCCTTGTTCCTGGTCGAGCTGGGCGAAAAGCGGTTTGAGCGAACCGCGCATCATTTTGCGGCGCTGATTGAAGGTGGTTTTCACCACGCGGCGCAACAAGCGCTCATCGCAGCCACACGACGTGGCCTCGTTGCGTGTCATGCGGATGACGGCACTCTTCACCTTGGGCGGCGGATTGAAAACGCCTGGCTCCACTGTAAAGAGATATTCCACGTCGTACCACAGCTGCACCAGCACACTGAGGATGCCGTAAGCCTTGCAGCCTGGTTTGGCGGCAAGACGTTCGGCCACTTCCTTCTGTATCATGCCCGTGCAGCAAGGAATGAGTTCGCGATAGTCGAGCATTTTGAAGAAAATCTGACTGCTGATGTTGTAGGGATAATTTCCCGTCAAGACAAACGGACGCCCTCCAAACGTATGTTCGAGGTGCATCTTCAGGAAGTCGTCTTCAATGATATTCTCTTCAAGCTGCGGATATTCCTCCCGCAGATAGGCAACGCTCTCGAAATCAATCTCCACCACTTTCGTCTCGCGCTTTTTCGGGAGAAGATACTGCGTGAGCACACCCATGCCTGGCCCAACCTCGAGGACGGGGATGTCTGGGCAGGCGTCAACCGTGTCGGCGATGGCCTTGGCCACGTTTTGGTCTTTCAAAAAATGCTGTCCGAGAAACTTCTTCGGACGTACGGATTTCAATGTCATAAATATTTCTTGGGTGGCAAGCCAAGCGGCGGGCGGCTTGCCGCGTTTTAAAAACACACAGATTGTCAAGCACGCTCCAAAGGCTCATTCCGACGATTCCGAGACAAAAGCCAAGACAGGGATTTGCCAACTCCATTTGCGGAATTATTTTTAAACGACAGCCTGCTTTTTTACCACAAGTTATTTGCTACTTCAAGCGCTTTACACTAACTTTGCCTTTCAAGCGGAGCGATGCTTTTTATATCTCTGCAAATTTAGCAAAAAAACAGACTTTGATTACGATAATAAAAAAAATATTCAGTGCCTGCCTGCCATTTATCCTTGGCATAGGGATTCTGTGGTGGATGTATCGCGACACAAAATGGGATTCCGCCCTTTCTTATTTCACGGAAATGAAATGGGGCTGGATGGTCATTTCTCTCATTTTCGGCATTTTGGCCCAACAAGTGAGGGCCTGGCGCTGGCGCATGTCGCTCCTTCCGCTGGGCGTTGACTGCCGCCGCCGGGTTTGCGAAGATGCCATTTTCCTCTCCTATGCCTCGAGCCTGGTGATTCCGCGCGTTGGAGAAGTGGCGCGTTGCGGCACACTGAAAAAATACGACGGCATCCCCTTTGCCAAAGCCTTGGGCACAGTGGTGACAGAGCGTTTCATCGACTGCCTCGTCATCCTTCTGCTCACCGTCATGGCCTTTCTCCTGCAGCTCACCGATTTCCTGCATTTTCTGAAACACACGGGAACGGACTTCGGCCGTTCCTTCAGTCGCTTCACCGAAACGGGCTTCATCTGGGCTGGCATCTGCCTGCTGGCCGTTGTTGTCCTGGCGTTGCTGCTGATGCGCGGTTTCTCAGTGTTCAGCAAGGGAAAAGACGTGGTGCGCAACCTCTGGACGGGCGTCACATCTCTGCGCGGCGTGAAAAACATGCCGCTCTATCTGATTTATTCGCTCGGCATCTGGGCCTGCTATTTTCTGCATTTCTACACAGCCTTCTTCTGCTTCGACTTCACCTCGTCCATCAATCCCGCGCAGGCGTTCCTCATCTTCTGCATCGGCACCTTCGCCGTGCTTGTGCCAACGCCCAACGGCGCCGGACCGTGGCATTTTGCCGTTAAAACGATGCTCGTGCTCTATGGTGTGGCCGAAGAGCCCGCCGTTATGTTCGCCCTCATCGTCCACACGATACAGACCTTCGAAGTGATTTTGCTCGGCGCCTACGGATGGTTTGACCTCACGCAAAGGCAGAAACGAAGGAAGGTCGACACACCGACGGACGTGGCAAACACGCCCACAACGGAAAAATCCTAAGACCGCTACAACCCGATACTAACAACTCTTAAACCATAAACGATTATGAGCACTATCAAAGATTTGCAACCTCAAGCTATTTGGAAAAACTTCTATCTTCTCACGCAGGTGCCACGCCCTTCCGGACACCTCGAAAAAGTGCAGGAATTTCTGCTGAACTGGGCAAAGGAGAAAGGCGTTGAAGCCAAGAAAGACGAGGCTGGAAATATCCTCATGTACAAACCAGCATCGGCTGGCATGGAAAACTGCAAAATGGTCACGCTGCAGGGCCACATGGACATGGTGCCGCAGAAGGCCAAAGATTCGGCCCACAATTTTGAGACCGACCCCATCGAGACCTACATCGACGGCGAATGGGTGAAAGCCAAGGGCACCACGCTGGGCGCTGACGACGGTATGGCCGTGGCCACCATCATGGCCATCATGGAAGACGACAGCATCAAGCATGGTCCCCTCGAAGGTTTCATCACGGCCGACGAAGAGACCACGATGTATGGTGTCAACCACATGAACGCCGACACGCTGAAAGGTGAAATCCTGCTCAACCTCGACAACGAGACGGAGGGAGAAATGGTGATTGGTTCGGCTGGCGGCGTCAACCAGACTTCAACAATGGAATATAAGGAAGCCGACACCGATGCCGACGACGCAGCCGTTCGCGTGACGCTCCACAACCTGCTCGGCGGACATTCGGGCCTCGAAATCAACGAGGGCCGCGGCAACGCCAACAAGATGATGGCCCGCCTCGTTCAAGACGCCATCGCCAACTTCGAAGCCTGCCTCTCGGAATGGAAGGGCGGCAACATGCGCAACGCCATCCCACGCGAAGCCGAAGTGGTGCTGACACTGCCGAAGGAAAACGTGGATGCCTTCAAGGAGGTGGTCGACGAATGGCGCCAGACGTTCATCGGAGAATATGGCTCTGTGGAGAAAGACTTGAAACTCGACGTGGAAAACGTTGAACGCCCTGCCCACATCGTGCCTTCTGAAATCCAAGACAATCTGGTCGACGCTCTCTGCGCTTGCCACAACGGTGTCTTCCGCATGATTCCCGACGTTCCGGGCATCGTGGAAACCTCTTCCAACCTCGCCATCGTTGAAATCGGCGGCGGCAAAGCCATGTTCAAGATTCTCATCCGCTCCTCGCGCGACAGCATGCGCGAATGCCTGGCAGAATCGCTCGAAAGCGCATTCTCTATGGCTGGCATGAAGGTGGAACTGAGCGGTGACTACCCCGCCTGGCAGCCTAACCCACACAGCGAAATCGTTGAACTGATGAAGAGCGTCTACAAGGAACTCTTCGGAACGGACAACAAGGTGCAGGTTGTTCACGCAGGATTGGAATGCGGCGTCATCGGTGCCTGGCATCCGATGGACATGGTGAGCTTCGGCCCAACGCTCCGCTCGCCACACACGCCCAACGAACGCTGCAACATCCCGAGCGTTGAGAAATACTGGAAGTTCGTGCTCACAACCCTGGAGCGCACGCCCAGAAAATAACCCTTTGCCTCCAGCACACCAGAATGCAAAAACGTTCAGAAACCCTGCAGTTCTGAACAGACCATAGACCCACAAAAAGCACGGATTGACCTGGCATCTGCGCCAGCGGCAATCCGTGCTTTTCGTTGCAAAAAACATCTGCTGAACCATAGGCAAACAGACGTTTAAACCGAGGCCAGTCTGATATATCACACTGGCCTCGGTTGCTTATTTGGGCAAAGTTAAGACTTTTAGCGTGTTTCAGAAACAACGACATGTGTTTGCTTACTGCCTCCAGAGAGGCTCGTTCTGCCAGTCTTTCGGAAAACCCATAGCGAGTGTGTCCACATTAGTATATTCTGCCAACAAATCCTTCAGTCTTACCGAAAAAATATTTTGCGGGTTTATCACGTTGAGCATATACTGAAGATAACAAAGTTGCGGAATTTATAAAGCAAGACATATAAATGAAGATAAAAGCTAATAAAATGAAATGTAAATAGCTGATATTCAGTATTTATGATGCGATAATGTGCTATGTAAATGTTTCTCGTTTCTTCACTTGATTGTTCCTTTTTTGTATGTATTTTGTTTCTTGTTTGTTTCTCGTTTTCGGGGATTTTTAGTACCTTTGCAATACGAAATCAATAAGAAGAAACGGCTATGGCAAGAAACAAGAAAACATCAAAGCTCAAAGAGCCAATCCGTCTTAGGATGAAAGACCTGAGCAACGGGAATAAGAGCCTGTATCTGGACATATACAGAGACGGCAAACGTTCGTATGAGTACTTGAAGATGTACATCATTCCTGAAACGGACGATGAAGCACGCAAGCGGAATCAAGCTACGCTGATTGCCGCCAATGCCATAAAGTCGCAACGCATCATTGCGATGACGAATGGCGAGGCGGGCATCAAGAAACAAGAAGAGAAGCCAAAGGTGTACCTTGTGGATTGGTTGAACACTTTCATGGAACATCAAACCAAGCGTGGAAAGAAAGATGCTCCACAGATAAGAATTGTTATACGTATCATCAAAGAGACCGTTGGCGATAAGTTCACTTTGGATGAAATTGACAAGGCTTTCTGCCAAAGTTTCATTGACTATCTCTTGAACGAGTACAAAACTATACAAGGCGAACATATAGCCGCTAGTACGGCTTGTAACTATTATCGTGTGTTAAATGGGGCGCTAAACGCTGCGGTTAGGGATGAATTGATAAAGATAAACCCATTCACAAAGATCAGCAGTGCGGACAAAATAAAGAAGCCTGAAAGCAAGCGTGAATATATGACAATTGACGAGGTGCGAAAGTTGATAACCACGCCAATGGAAAACGAGGCAGTAAAGAGTGCGTACCTATTCTCTTGTTTCTGTGGATTGCGCATTAGTGACGTAAAAGGCTTGAAATGGAAGGATGTGTTCTGTGATGGCAATCAATACCGTTTGCAAGTTGTCATGCAGAAAACAAAAGCACCGATATACTTGCCTCTTTCATCGGAAGCTATAAAATGGATGCCAATGCAAAACGGGAAAGGACCTGAGGAAAAAGTTTTTGACTTGCCTTCAGTTCCATGCATCAATGCACTGATAAAACCGTGGGCAAAGGCAGCAGGTATAACCAAACATTTCACCTTTCATGTCTCGAGTCACTACAAAATCTTTTATTGATTGAATATCAACGAATTAAGTATATCAAAGAATGTAACTGCTAACGATTTAGAAACGAGCTATATTCTTTTTCTTTCACAACTTTGCAATATACAAAGAACGCTTTGATTACGACTGCAAAGATAAATCTAATTTCTTAAAAACGACGTATTCTACTCTAAATTTATAAAATCTTAAGACTTTATCTCTTTCCCGACACAAAAGTTGCCCTCGTAATACTGGCTACAGGTAACTAACTTCTCACAGAAAATCTAAAAAGTAAAATTCTTTTATACAATTGTGTTTAATAATGTTAAATTATGATTTAAACTTGAGCTTTTACACTCAAATAGCGTGGATTTCAGAATAAAAGTATTATCTTTGTGTCGTCTATACCCATACCGAAAGCCTCAATGGGCAGAGGTTGGGCAGACATATATACATATAAGGCGTAACTGTACGCTTTGGTTTTGACTTGTTAGAACTTCGCAAACTCTCAACTGTTCGTCAAAGACAAAGCAACGGGAACGCCTCATGAGGTGTATTATATACAGCCCTCATTGGCTTCGGACGATTCTGTCGTTCGTTGTTATGGGTGCATTCTATATATTTACACTGGCGTGGGGCTTTCGGCGTTGCTCGTTTCGACGAACAGGGCAATGCGAAGGCCTTAACAAGTGGAACGAGTGACAGGACTGGCTCCACGTTTTCATGTATATATACCAACCATTTGTTAATCATGCCAATATGGTAGCCGTTGGCAAAAAAGAACAATAGTTGGTATGAGTTGTATAAAAGTTCCAATCACAAAGACTGATAAAGGTGGTTTTCAAGTAACCATTGACTTGAACTTATATAGTGAAAAGGCTATAACTGCTACAATTTACAGATACACAGACAAGTTCTTTGTTTATCAAAACACAATGCCAAACGATGACAAAAAAGTTTGTGTGACTTTTGAATCAAAAGATGATGGACTTGACGAGAATATCGTCAAGCAATTCTGCAATGACTTGATAGACCAACAACTTCGTGAGATAACAACAGAGAAGTATGGCCATATTCGTGATTTAATCGTTGAGGAAGCATTTAAGCCAGTTAGCCAATGAGACATTTTCTGATTTTCTTCGTGACATTCCTGCTAACGTCACTCTCTTACAATGACTATTCCGAAACTATAGTACCTATTGAGAAAAGCGAACAAGACATAAAAGAAATGGCCAAACGACCTTTGATACTTCAAAAAGCATCATTTTCTTTTGCACCATTATTGAAGTCATGCCACTCTTCTCACTATTCCCATAGGTCGCATAGCTCTCATGTATCTCATCGGTCACACTATTCTTCAAGATAGAACAATGAACAATACTTATACAATACTTCCATTCCGTTTCGCTCGATTTAACGAAGAAGAATATCTTCTATCGAATGATGTCGGAGAATACATATTTCTAAAGAATGACGACTTTCACAAATTCGCCAAGGGTGAACTTGACCCGACAAGTGACTTGTTCTACGACATAGAGTCAAAGCAAATCGCCACAACCGACAATGTTGATGATGTCGTAAAAATGCTTGCAACAAAATTCCGCACAAAGAAGAGTATCTTGGAGGATTTCACTTCTTTGCACATGGTTGTGCCAACATTGCGTTGTAATTCAAGTTGCATCTATTGTCAAGTGAAAAGACATGAAAGTACTGACCATTCAGCCGACATGACCAAGAAAACGGCAAAGAAAATCGTCAAAACTATCTTCATGTCTCCTTCACCATGTATCAAAATTGAGTTTCAAGGTGGTGACCCATCTACCGATTTTGAAATGGTGAAATATATCATAGAAGAAGCTGAATGGCAAAACCTATTCAAAAAACGTGAATTGGAATTTGTCATATGTACTAATCTCACCCTGCTCAATGAGAGAATGGTTAAGTATCTAAAGAAACATAATTGTATGATTTCAACATCCTTGGATGGTCCAAAGGATTTGCATGATACCAACAGACCTCTCCAAAATAAGAATCTTGACCACCACGCAATCTTTGAGAAAAATCTACAGATGATTCGTGGAATTTGGGGGGATGATGAATGTGCATCCGCTTTAATGACTACTTCAAAATATAGCCTTGGAAGATTCAAGGACATTATAGACGAATACATTAGATTAGGATTCCATAATATCTTCTTAAGAGCATTGAACCCTTACGGTTTTGCCAAACAGCATAAGGACAAGATTGCTTACCCAATAGAAGACTTCGTAAAGAACTACAAAGAGGGATTGGACTATATCATTGAACTCAACAAGAAAGGAACATTCTTTGTTGAAGGGTATGCTGCCTTGCTTCTTCGTAGGATTCTCACTCCTTTTGCTACTGGCTTTGTCGACTTACAATCCCCTGCTGGTGTTGGCATAGCTGGTGCCATATATGATTATGATGGTAGTGTGTACGTTGCTGATGAAGGAAGAATGATGGCTCGTTTCAAGAACTATTATTTCAGACTTGGCAATGTGAATGTGGACTCATATCAAAGCATGTTCAATGGAGAAAAGCTACATGAAATTATCAGTAACGCTTGTAATGAATGCTTGCCAGAGTGCGCTGAATGTGTATTCCAACCTTACTGCGGTGCTGACCCTGTAAGAAATATGTCGGAACAGGGAGATATGGTTGGACATCGCCCTACTAATGAGATGTGCAAGAAGAACAAAGCTATCATGCATTATCTTTTTGAACTTCTCCAAAGGCACGACCCAGAGATAAACAGAATATTTTGGTCTTGGATTAAGTAAAAAGCAACGCATATGAAAAATCTTTTATTCATCATCGGTATACTTATCATACAAGTCATTCCTTGTTCTTCACAGAGCAAATCAGATACTGGATTTGCCCTTGCCATGAATGATGCAATAGCAGGAAATGCAGAAGGACAGTATTTTGTCGGTCTATGTTTTATGACTGGAAATGGAATTTCTACTGATTATGCTAAAGGGATAGATTGGCTTAGAAAAGCTGCATCACAAAACCATCCTAAAGCGAAATATAACATAGGGGTGGCTTATAGAGAAGGGAAAGGAGTAGAACAAAATGCCGATTCTGCATTTTATTATGTTGAACAAGCTGCAAATTTGGGCTATTCTTTAGCTCAATATGATTTAGCTTTATATTATGACAATGGTGAAGTAGTTTCTAAAGATGTATCCAAAGCTTTCTTTTTATACAAAAAATCAGCAGAGAACGGATGTGTTTATGCTAAGTACAATTTAGGTAGTGACTATTATTTTGGTATAGGAACATCCAAAGATGTTGCCTCTGCACGAAAATATTTTCACGAAGCAGCTTTGAATGGTCACCCAGGAGGCATGTATATGTATGGAAAGTGTTGTTTGCTTGGACTTGGTGGTGATACAAACTATCAAGAAGCGTTCTACTTTACAGAAATGGCAGCAAGTAAAGGTGACATTAATGCAATAGATGGACTTGGATATTTATATGAAAGTGGCTTAGGCTGTAAAAAAGATATTAACAAAGCTATCTATTATTATCAAATGGCAGCAAATATGGGATGCAAAGCCTCTATTGATGCACTTAAAAGGTTGAGAAAATGAAACAAATAAAGGCATTAGCTTGTTCTAACTCACAAGAGATTCTTGGACGGGTTACGTTGAACGGTAAGAATATATTTAATCGTTCAGCTTATATTCTTGTGACCAATGGAAAGGACACACCTAAAGGGTATAAAGCAATCATTTCCACACATGACTCATCAGACAAGCCATCAGCACAATATATTCAAGTTGATGATATTTCCGACTTTAATGAAGGTGATGTGATAAATATCACAAAGGATGGAGAGATATGTTTTCTTTATGAAATCAGCTCTACATCCAATGCCATCTTTGCAACAGCTCGTTGTAATCATCGTTGTATTATGTGTCCTCAACCTCCTGTGTCGCAGGAAAAAGACAGGACAGATTTTAATCTAAATTTAATAAAATTGTTCGATAAGAACACACAAGAGGTCGGCATTACTGGTGGGGAACCAACTATGATTGGGGACAGATTATTTGAGATTATACATCAAATAAAGAAATCATGCCCAAAGGCAGCTATAAGCATACTCTCTAATGGTGTGAAATTTGCAGATATTGACTATGCAGCAAAGCTGGCAGCTTGTAACCATCATGACTTACAAATAGACATTCCTATATTTTCGGATATAGCGTCTATTCATAATCATATTGTTGGCGCCAAGACTTTTTACAAGACAGTGCAAGGGTTATATAATCTGGCACAATTTGGACAACAGATAGGCTTGCGAGTTGTTATCCACAAACAGACTTATAAGAGATTGCCACAGTTGGCTGACTATATCTACCATAATTTCCCATTTGTCACACAAGTAGCCTTTATGCAGATGGAGACTACAGGTTTGGCAGAGACGAATCTAAAAGATTTATGGATAGACCCATACGACTATAACAATGAGCTAAGAGAAGCAGTGCTTCTATTGAATGATAGAGGTATTACAACATACATTTACAATGCTCAATTATGTGTACTTCCACCAGAATTGCGCCCATTTGCAAAACAATCTATCAGTGAATGGAAAGATATTTATCTTCCTGTTTGTGATGGTTGCGTACTTAAAGGTGAATGCGGAGGTTTCTTCTCTACAAATAACAACAACATAAGTACACATATCCACAAAATCGAATGTACAGATTCATGTACGGAGTGAATTGTTAACAATATTGTCAAACTTAAAAAACGGAGGTATCAATGAAGAGACTAATGTTTTTGCTTGTTTCGGCATTCATCGCAACATCAAGTTATTGCGCCAACGTTACTGATAATATCAAGAACGTGTTGGGCAATGATGACGAAACAACTCAAATTGAGAAGCAGAAGAACCAACCTTTGGTTTTGCAGAAAGCCATTGACATGGTAAAGAGTTCTCTTGCGGGACACTACTCGCATAGTTCTCATTCTTCGCACAGTTCTCACAGCTCGCATAGCTCACACTCGTCTCACTATTCAAGTCGCTACTAAATAGTGATATGTAAGGAAACTTGCAAGTTGTAAAAATTATTAGGGAGGGATTTTTGCCCTCCCTTTTTATATTTTTTGCCCGATTTAATGTTGCTTAGGCAACTTTTTCTTTATCATTTCGGATTCTTTTCGAAGTATGTTTGACATGCTATCTTTGTAAGCTGCCATTTCAACCATTTCGTGGTGGCGACGAATAGAATCCTCGTAAACAGCGACACGATTTCTAACATCATCTATTACATTTTCGTCTCGGCATACAGAGAAGTTCTTTTCTATATAGCGAATATTCTGGTCATCAGTTGGGAGAGCCATTCGCAAGGCACGATATTTTAAATCTGCCTCCTCCCAATCTTGGTGCTCTCGCCATTGGGTAAGATTGCCCCAAATAGAGATAACAAGAGACAGAACCAAGCCAACAATGAAAAGAAGAACATACTTTGAAGTAGGCTCGAATCGATGAGTGACGACCTTCTTTTGAGGTGTGTTGCCCATTACGTGGAGTTTGTCCTGTATAACTTTTGAAGCAGCATTTTGTTCTTGCTTCAACTGCTTAATCGCATTAAGCAAGAGTTTGCTTCGCTGTTCTTCTTTACATGTTTCTTTCTTGGTAAGCTCTACATAGACACATATTGCGTCTCTTAATCTTGCCAACTTTTCAATAGTATCCTCTTCTTTTGCAGATACGGAAAGGATGGCATTTTCAAGTTTGCTTGTGTCTACACTTACAGAGACCGGAGTGCTTTCCGCCTCTGTATTCTTTGGTGAAGCAGAAAGTTCATCGACTTTCTGCTCCAATCTCTCAACTGTGCCGTAGATGGCTTCTAACATTTCTTCTTTCATCTTTCTTATGTTGTTTGAATGGTTTGTAACTTGCATCAAAGGCTAAAGCCTCTTCTGCGTTTCTTCTTTTTCTTCTTGACTGATTCATCCTCTGGGAATGGCTCAAAGGTCTGAGCATTGGCTGGAGCAAAAAGTCCAATGGAAGAAATACCGTCCCAAGGGTCCTGGCTGCTCTCCGATATGGATGGCACCTGCTCATTCTTGCAACAGCCCTGCTCATATTGCTGAGCAGAGTTGGCACTTGCTGATAAAAGGTTCTCCGTTCCCTCTAATCTCGCATTCAGTTTGCCAAAGCTATAGTCTCGGCTAATCTGCGTACCCTTGAAGCTATATCCATCCTTGCAGAAAAGGATGCCTTGAACCTTGGTTCGCTCCTTATCCTTATAGACAAACTCTAAGTGAACACCTCGTTTTGCAAGTTCACTTTTGAACTCGTCCCAGCTATCTGCCATTCTCAATGCGCTCTTTACAGCATTGTGAATCTCATATTTGGCTCGCTCAGCATTGCGTAACTTGCGAGTATTAGTATTGCTCTTGTCCGTTCCGTAGGTAAATCCATACTTGGATTTAAGAGCCTTGGTCACTTGCTCATTACGCCTGTAATCATTCCTGTCTGATATGAGCTTGCCCTCGTTATTGATGCGGTTATACACGATATGACAATGTGGATTGTCGGTGTTGTGATGCCTTACGATGATGAATTGAGTATCTTTTATCCCCATCATCTGCATGTATTCAAGGGCTATCTTAGCCATGAATTCATTCGTCAAACGTGGCTTGTCCTCGGGCTTGAAGCTCAAAGCTATGTGCCCCACAGGCTTCTTAATCCTTGGATTTAGTTGCCTTTGTAGCTCGAAACTTTGCGTCATCTCGGTATTCGTGCCGAGTAACACACCATCAGAGGCAAGGATTTTCGCCTCGTCCTTGCCTGTAACATAGCGGATGCAACCAGCAAATGAGCTGCCCTTCTTTAGCTTGCCTATCATGTGGCATCCTCCTTTCTGCCTATTCCGCATGGCTTCGATTTTGGACTTGCTTGGCGATACTCGCCAAGGATTTCTTTTAATCTTCTCAACAAGTCCACCACATATACATGGGTTTCGTGGAAACCTCTCTGATACGACAGCTTGGTAAGTTGGTTGAGGTTGTTCGCCATGCCGATGAGATTCTTGGCGATGGCTACCGTCTCTGCATTGTGTCCGCTGACCACCTCGCCGTTCAAGGCGGACTCACGGATGTACTCCGCCAACTTGCGGTTGGCTTTTCTCGCCCTCAGTCTCAATGCCTCGTAGCTTGGCTTCGAAAACTTCACCGTGACAGACTTCGACAGTTTGCGAACCCTGCCTGTGGGCGGTCTCCCGCCCTTTTTCTTGTCCTGTTCATGTATGCTTGTCATTCGATACACTGTTTATAGTTGGTACACTCACTTTCTGCGACCGTCGGGAGCAAAAAATCTCCGCCCTTATGGTGGAGCGAGGCGTTTTGGGGTTCCCAAAACATAACCTCGCTCCCTCTCAGAACACGTTAGTTGGAACTACAGCCTTTCAGCTATCCACGTCCAAGGTCGCAGACCTTAATTCTCACAATTTGCGCCAAGCCTCGAAGTCCTCTTCATAAAGGCTTAGGTGGTGGCGCACGATGTTCTCGATGATGCCCGATACGCTCATGCGCCTTCCTCCGAGGATGCGGACGACACGATCAAGACGGTCTCGTACATCGGAACTGACGAAGACTGGCTTGCGGTCGTCAATCCTTGGAACTTGGAGGAAGGTCTGCTGATACTCCTCCAAAGTTGCCTTGCGCTGCTTGCCGCTGATGCGCTTCTGCGGATTCGGTGGCGATTGAGCCTCGTTCGTCAGCTCGTCCTCCATGTTGGAGGTTGTTGCAGCCACATTCTCTGTCACAACTTCTAAATCGGAGTTCTCCACCTCTTCAAAGAAAGAGCTATGTTCTTGGGCATAGTCTTTACCATAAGTGGATGATTGAAGCGAAGCCATCACCTCCTGTGTCATTTTCTCCTGCTGTTCAGGAAACATTTTCGTTTCTTTTGTTTTTGCCATAGCTTAACTTGTTTAATTTGTTGGTATAGTGGTCACGGTATGCACCATTGACCGATTGTCGGGGGCAAAGTAAGTGTACTGAGTGCAGCCATGCAACTGATTGGGTGTAACGTGGCAATTTAGTTGTGGCTTGCTTATTTGCATACCGAGATAGTTGTGAGAACTTCAACGTATTTCTCAACTCATCATTGTTCATGTATTCGTTGCAGTCGTGCAAGTTTTTCTTGTTGTTTTTGGCGTTGAAGTCGGCAAACCCCGGCAACATACTGCCACAGGAATTGAAAACGCTTGTTTTTAGATTGCTGTGCCTTATCTTTGCACTCGCAAACGTGGAGCACTGCATATGCGTGGAGCTTTGCGACATATAACATAGTATTAACTTAGAAAAAAGAAAAGTATGGGATTCATCGTATTCGAGGAAGAGGCATTCAACTATCTTGATGCCCAGTTGGAGAACTTCGTGAAGCGCATGGACAGAATCCGTGAGCGCAGTGAGGACAAGACCATGAACAAGTGGCTCGACACGCAGGACGTGTGTCAGACGCTCAACATCTGCCCACGGACAGTGCAGACGCTTCGGGACAACGGAACTTTGGCTTATACGCAAATCAGCCACAAGACCTACTACAAGCCGGAGGACGTGATGGCTATCGTAGCAGTAGTGGAGGACAAGAAAAAGGACATGCGCTTTCGCAAGCGCACAGGTTAGGCTGTCAATATACAACAGCCACTTAATCCAAAGCAGCAAGTAAACCGAGTAACGTAAGTATCAACAATAAAACGAGACAACTATGAGCAATGAAGTAATGACAAGAAACAGCGAGTGGATGAACCACATCGTGAACCACCTCAACCGAATGGTTGACAATTTTGAACGTGCCGTGATGAACTACCGCCCCATGCTTGGCGGTGAGCGGTTCATGACGGACAAGGAGCTTTGCGCCAGGCTGCAACTGAGTCGAAGAACCCTGCAGGACTACCGAAACAACGGTGTCATCCCGTATATCCAGCTTGGCGGAAAGATACTCTACCGCGAGTCCGACATTCAGAAGATTCTGATGGCTAACTATCGTGAAGCGTACAGAATGAAAGGTGTGTAGGAGAATGTCCTTGATGAGTGTGTGAAATAAACAAGGCGACAACGTATAACTTACCGAGTGTGGCTGTTATAGGTTGTCGCCTCGTTTTATTGGCTATACCGAGTTGTTCGTGTTTGCCGGGTATCATTTGTGTTACCTGTATAAATCTAATACCATGCTAAAACACACTGCGGTGGTTCGCCCAAGTGGCTGGAGGCGCAAAGCCTCCAAGGAACGTTGCTTTATGGCAGGTCTATGCCATTGCATTCTCTGTAAAGATACAGGCCAGTTTAGTGCGGCTTGTCTGCCTGCCGATGACGGACTGCATGATGAACTCCCGAAAGGCTCTGCTCTCAATGCTGTCAATACGGAAGGCTACCGCAATGACGAGTTCAAGGCTATACACATCATAGCTGATGCGGTCGTTCTTCCTGACATGACGGCGTACACCCTGCTCTTTCAGAACACCGTCCTTGAATACAGCCTTGATAGCCTTGCGCACATAGCAGCCGAACACATTGTACATGTCGGCAATCTCCTGCATGGTCATCCATACAGTATCGGTCGGCATGGATACCGTTCCGCTCTCGCTGATAGTTATAATACCTCTGTTCATTTCCCGTCCTCCTTATTTTTATTCTGGTCAGTTTCTTTTGTTTCTCTGCGTTGCATCAACTTGTCCATGTCCTTGGATATCTTGTCATCGGTGATGACGGCATAGACCTGGGTGCTTCGCAGGTTGGAATGCCCCATCATCTTGGCGATGCTTTCCATTGATATGCCCGAAGTAACCATGTTTACTCCGAATGTATGTCTTGCAACGTGTGCGGTAAGGTTCTCATTTATACCCAAAGCCACACCGAGTGAATGAAATTCAAACCACATGGAATCACGTGAAGAAAGAGGAAAAACAGGTTTGCTATCATCCGCTGTATTGTATAGCGACATTATTTGTTCAGCTATCGGATGCAAGGGAATGAACGCTTCGTTGTTGGTCTTTGCTCTTTTCTCACGGATGTATTTTCTACCGTCTGCCGTCATCCCGATATGGTGTGGATACAGGTTACGTAAATCGGCATAAGCCAAACCTGTAAGGCTGGAGAAAACAAACATTCTGCGTGCCAACTCCAAAGCCTTATCCTCCATAGGAGTCTCCATAATGAGCAGCAAGTCATTTCTGGATATATGTCTACGCTTTGGTGAGCCTTTCTTTTCATATCCGACATCTTCCAATGGATTGAATTTCAGCAGACCTCTGTCAACAGCGATATAAACCAAGCGTTGCAGCCAACAAAGATTATGGTTCGTATTGGATGCACTATACCCTTTGCCAATCAAGAACAACTTATAAGATTTACCTAATTCCTCAGTCAAATCTTCAAATGCAATGTCATTCATTCCTCGTAACCCGATGAACTCTCGCAAGTTTAGCTGCGATGTCTTAGATTGGCGATAAGAAGATGTTGAGTTAATACGGATAGAGCGCAGCCTAAGGCGTTCACGCTCCTCCTCGCCAGTGGCAAGCAATGTCATCGGGATAGTATTTGCATCAACAATAACATTCTTCAGAATCTCGGCGGTAACGATGCCCTTTTCCTTTGTTGCCTGCTCGTAGGCTTCGTCAATTCTTAGTCTGAACGCTTGCAGTTGTCCGTTCACTCTTGCATTCTTGGCTTCACCTTTTTTCGTGTCCCATTCTTCGGGAGCACAGTAAAGACCTGTTGCTATGGCTGACACTTTGCCGTCAATCGTGATACGGCAAAATATAGATGTGGTTCCGTCTGCCTTTACTCTGCCACGGTTGATATAATAAAACTGCTTGTATGTACTTCTCATTGTTATGTTCCTTTCTTATTTTGTGAAAATATTACAGGACAAACTTGAAGTCCTTGTTGGCTTCGATGAACTTGTCCATATCCTCAAATAGCTTTTTCGGGGTGACACGTGCATAGATTTGCGTGGTCTGAATGTTGTTGTGACCAAGCATTTTGCTGATAGTCTCTATCGGAACACCTTCTTCGAGCGTAACGAGCGATGCGAAACTGTGCCGTCCAACATGATAGACCAAATCCATACTTATGCCAGATAGTACTCGGAGACTTTTCATGTTACCTCTCAACACTCGAAATTCCTGTGGCGGTAAAAGAGTAGGTCTTGTCGGGTCTTTGTATTTCTCCAACATGGCAAGCGCCTCTGGCAGCAGCTTCACACGTGCAAGCATCTTGTTCTTCTTTCTATGGTATTTCAGCCAAAGGCTGCCCTCCTCATCACGAAAGAGGTTTTCTTCCGTGATGGAAACCGTATCGGCATAAGCCGTGCCTGTATAGCAGGCGAAAAGAAAAAGGTCACGGGTCAAAGCCAACGATTTTCTTCGCTCTGGTATTTCGAGGTCACGAATTTTTAGGAAGTCCTCACGTGTCAATGCCTTTGGTGGATTCTCTTTCTTTTGAGGTAGCTTGAAGTGCATGAAATGATAACGTTCGGAGTGTCCTGCCTTGAAAGCTATTCGGCAGGTCTTCTTCAAGATGGCGAGATAGTGGCGGACTGTATCAAGTGCAAGACCTCTCTCGTCCAAGCAAAAGTCCATGTACTCACGGATAAACTGCTCGTAAAGCTCACCGAATGCCACATCGTCAGTTCCATAGCGCTTCTTGACGAACAATCCCAATGTCAGGCGAGTGTACTGGTAGTTTGGCAGCGTGCCTTTCTTGTAGTCGATGCCGATTCTTGACTCAATGTCCGCAATGATGGCGTCAAGCTGCTTCAACAAGGTCATCTGAGTGTCTGCACTGCATTGAAACAGATCCTTTATCGCCTTTGCGTCAAAATCCGTCTTGCGCTCCACAAGTGACTCGTAGGCTGAGTTTATTGCCAGCAACAGCTTGTCAATCTTGGCGTTCACTTCCACTGCCTCCTTGCTCTTGCCGTCAAGTCTGCTCTCACGTGGATTCCATAACTTTGGCGTACATGACAACTTGCAACCGAACTGCGCCATTGTTCGGTTGAGGGTGATGCGTCCCATGATGGGAGCCTTACCGTTCTTGTCCAATCCGCTCTTTTTGAGGTAGAGCAGCACCTTGAATTTTTCAACTTTCATCTGCTTACTTTTTTAGTTCGCAAAAATAATCAATCAGTAAGCATTCTCTGTCATTGAAAGTTGTGCAGAACAGTGCAACAAACACTGGTGACAAACTATTTGTTTTTCACCTCGTTAGCAGTGTTGGTTTCGGTAACTGACCGCTAACGGTTTGGTAACTGAAATAACTCAATATCCTGCTCGGCTTTGCTTTGCAGACAATTGGCAGAATTATGAAATATTGCTCATTCTCAACCACTTACAGTTCATTTCTCTCATATTCACTTTCCGTTGCTTTTGCTTAAATTGTGCACACAGCCCGACACACGTTTGCTACAATGATGCTGACGCTTGGGGCGGATTTGTACACAACTTCCAAGTTGTTAGGGCACACAGACGTGAGAATGACGCAGGTATACGCCAAAATCGTTAACAAAAAGAAGGACGAGGCTGTTAATTTAGTTAACGGTCTATTCGATTAGGTAACTATGAGACATGACATAATACGGAATTTTACAATCAAACGCAAGACTCTGGCTACATCAGTGGTCAGAGTTTTTTGCGTTATTACATCACATCATAATTAATTGAACAATGACCACAAAAATTGGCGGTCATCTCTCTTTTTGAGAAATGGCAAACAGTACACAGACATTTCGTGAACGACAAGGACGAATTGCACGGATTATGGACTATTCTTCTGGCAGCAAGATTTGGCTATCGGAATGAAGTAACAAATGGCGTAAAGACACACCAACGCTTTGTAGAGGACTTTGCTTGCAGCCACAAGCATGTGAACTGCAACAAGGTGGGTTGCAAGAATGTGCACAGGAAAAATCACAACATTGCCAAGCGCATTCTAATGGAACGCCATGACCTTGCACAACATCTATTCAACAGTGACGCATTCACATTGGAGGACTGCATAAAAATGAAAAACGTCTTTGATACGACAGATGCCCCTCCACCAAACATCATGTCTCATGAGGACGTTTCAGAAACGAAGCGTCCGCTATCTTTCGATTGTCACCTGACCAAAGAACAGATGGTTCGCATTGCCCACTGCGCAAATACGAATCATCTGTTTTGTGTATCAGAGGTATCGATTGACGACATACAATCCCTGTTGGAATGTAAAAGTAATTTCAGCCTTAAAGTAGAGAACACCCGTAATGTCGCTGTGCTATTCAATGCCCTACTGGAAGGTAACCTCATTGGTTGGAACTGGAAGAAAGCAATGGAGAACGGCGGACATCTGTTGTCAAGGAAGACCGGTAAGCCAATAAGTGCAACAACCCTGTCGAGTGCGCTATCTGACATAAAAAGAAAACCTACGCCAACAAGTAAGCGCATAGAGGATGAGATAAGGGTAATAACAACGCTACGCCCCTCAATATAATAAGGTGTAAGTATGTATGGGACTTTCTGTGACAAAGTAAAGGGTGTCCGTAGTTGGGTATACGTGTCATATTTATGAGAACGATCATAGCCAAACAGATGAAAAACGGCAATAACGTATAGCAAGTGAAAGGAAGACCATGACAGGTACAATTACAATTGGCACTTGTCATGGTCTTTTTCTTTCATCGTCCTCTTAGCCACTATACCTTTGCACCCCGAAAGCATGCAGCTAACGGAAGGACGCTTCCACATTTACGAACAAACAAAATAAGAGCACAACGATGTTGAACAACCGAACAACTTTTATGGAACGACTCAATGACAGAGTGACCGCCATAGAAACATTGCTCCAAAAGTTGGAGCCTATAGAGGGACTATTGGAACGTCTGACTCTATTAGAGGAGAATATCTACACAACCAAGAACGTATTGACCTTTATGGAGGCGTGTGTTTATCTCGGCATTTCGGAAAGTCTGCTGTATAAACTGACATCAAGTAAGGAAATACCGCACTACAAGCCACGAGGCAAGATGCTGTACTTTGACAAGACGGAACTGGATGCCTGGCTCAAACAGAACAACGTGCCTACATTGGGAAATATCATTGGTGATGAAGGCTGTGGCATGGGACGTGAAGAAGTCAATGCAGCATCAGAAGAAGAACAGAAGAAGAACAAGCGTGTGCCTTATTTTGCGAGGGTACGCTACTCCAAACGAAACAAGCAGTAAAGAGAACAGCTACATGATAATCAACGAAGAGCTACAGAATGTGCGTCTGTCACAGATTTTGAAGGACGCACTGATAAAGGCGACCGATACCTATAGTACGCCGCCGCAGATAATATGGATAGATAACTCAACAATAGCGACTTTGGGTAATTTCAGTGCTTCGACAGGTAAGGCGAAAGCGAAGAAGACTTTTAACGTCTCAGCATTGGTTGCAGCATCATTGGCGAACGGTCAAGTGTTGAACTACCATGCAAGTCTGCCAGAGGGCAAACGCCGCATCCTCTATGTCGATACGGAGCAGAGCCGCTACCATTGCCACAATGTATTGGAACGTATTCTGAAATTGGCAGGACTCTCAACAGCTACGGACAACGAGAACCTTGACTTCATCTGTCTGAGAGAGTACACACCTGCCGTAAGGATTGAGGTTATTGACTATGCACTGAGCCATAACGAAGGATATGGACTAGTGATCATTGATGGAATTAGAGACCTGCTCCTTGACATCAACAATGCTGCTGAATCGGTAGAAGTAATCAACAAGATGATGGAATGGTCATCCAAATACAACATCCATATTCATTGCGTTCTCCATTTAAACAAGGGGGACAATAATGTGCGTGGGCATATCGGAACCGAAATGAACAACAAAGCAGAAACAGTGCTTGTTATCAGCAAGAATACCAATAACCCAAATATCAGTGAGGTAAAGGCACTGCACATCAGAGAGAAAGAGTTCAAACCGTTTGCATTCACTGTAAACGAACAGGGATTGCCAGAACTGGCAACCGATTATGATAGTTCTGAGGACGAACATAGCAAAAGCGCACCGCTTAAATATACCGACCTAACCATAGAACAACATGAAGATGCTTTGACATCTGCCTTTGCAGGTAAGCCCATCAAGGGCTTTGAGAAAACCATTCAGGCAATGATACCTGCATACGAGGCTATAGGGTTCAAGCGAGGTCGAAGCGTGATGGTGAAAGTGTTGCAGTACTTAATGAACGACTTGAAGTTGGTGAAGCGATACGACAA
This sequence comes from uncultured Prevotella sp., assembly GCA_900539625.1. Taxonomy (GTDB): domain Bacteria; phylum Bacteroidota; class Bacteroidia; order Bacteroidales; family Bacteroidaceae; genus Alloprevotella. The sequence goes on along the minus strand of UQCW01000008.1, from coordinate 25,322 downwards.
GATGTTCTATTATGGAGAAGTTCCGACAAATGTGCAACTGTTTGAGGAGGACGAATAAAACACTTTAGCAAACGCTTTACTTTACGGGCGTGCCTATAGAGAATGAAGTAAATGAAGTGTTTTTGAAGTCCCCAAAAGACCATATGTGACAAGACGCAATGGGCTTAAAAACACTTCGGAATATGGTTTACTTTATCGGGGTGCCTATAGAGGATAAAGCAAATAAAGTGAAATTGGAATATGAAGTCCATAGACTGGTGTTACAGATCAATCTATCTGAAAACACTTCGGAATTTCGTTTACTTTATGGGCATGCCTATAGTAAGTGAAGCAAATAAAGTGATTGACAAGTAGTAAATATGGAATAAACAACAGAAAAAAGTAATGGATATTTCAGAAGCTAAGAAAATAAGTATAGTGGATTATCTTGAAAATATGGGATATACCCATGCCAAAATCCGAAGAGGGCAATATTGGTACCGCTCACCATTGCGTGAAGAGAAAACACCCTCGTTTGTAGTGAATAACAATCTCCATGAATGGTATGACTTTGGAATTGCTGAAGGCGGTGATTTGATAGAGCTGGGCAAACGTATGTATAACACCAATGACATACATACCGTTCTGACTATGATAGAACGTGATAGCAATGGTCTGGTAAAAGAGAAAAAGACAGAGGTGCGTCCATCGTATACAAGCGTAGAAGTAGAAGATGATATGATTAATTTGCGAGTGATGCCACTAAGGAACTATGCCCTAACATCCTATCTCCAATCAAGAGGTATTGATATTGGAATCGCCACAACTTTCTGCAAGGAGATTCACTATACGTTGAGAAATAAGAAATATTTTGCTATCGCCTTTCCAAACAAGTCTGGTGGTTTTGAGGTACGCAATCCCTATTACAAGGGATGCATCAAGAACAAGGATGTTTCTGTCTTTTATCATACCAACGGAATGACTCAGGAACATGTATGTGTTTTTGAAGGCTTTATGGATTTTCTGTCGTATATGACATTGCGCAAGAAAGGCAATACGGAAATATGTGTGGATGGTATGGTTGATGTATTAGTGATGAACTCTGTTGCCAACCTGAGAAAGTCCATGGATTATCTGGAACCATACAAAGAAATCCACTGTTATCTCGACAACGACATTGCCGGGCAAAAGACTGTGGAGACATTTGTCGGACTGTTCGGGGAAAAGGTAAAGGATGAGTCGGCAAGGTATCGTGAGTATAAGGATCTGAATGACTTACTGCGAGGGAAAAAGCGGTAGGAATGTTTGGAAGTTTGTTCAATGAAGGGTCTTTGTTCAATGGGATTGAACATTGAGCCCTCATTGAACATTGTTTACAGATAAAAAGTCATTATGAATAAAGTAATAAAGCGACAAACTCTTGCATTTTCAAAAGAAAACCAGTATATTTGCAAAAATATTACATATTCAAAGGTTATCTTTATGATTGTACAGTTTTCAGTAGGCAACTATTTGTCATTTAAGGAACTGTCTACCCTCTCTTTGGTGACCACTAATTTGAAGGAGACAGCGATACCAGAAACAGACTCAATGACGGAAATGGGTGACGCTATCCCCGCAGTACTTCATGGGGCCGCCATTTATGGTGCCAATGCGTCAGGTAAATCCAATTTTGCAAAAGCTTTCTCAACATTCAAATGGCTTGTTATAAACTCCATGAAGGAGCTACAAGCTGGCGAGACCTTGAATGTAGAGAGTTTTATGCTCAATGCAGCGACTGCCAAAGAGCCGTCAGTGTTTGAAATAGTGTTTTGCAATACGGCGTATATCTTCCGATATGGCTTTGAGGTTGACAGCAACAAGGTGCATAAGGAGTGGCTGTATCGTAGAAACAACAAGAAGCGTGCAAAAGAGGTAGAGTTATTGTATCGTGAGGAAGATACATACAATGTTCATCCTTCGTGTGCAATAGCGAAAAACCTTATCGCCAATAAGATGGTGCGTGACAATGCACTGCTTGTTTCTGTTGCGGCACAATTCAATGATGAGACTGCTGTCAGCATCGTGAACTGGCTGAACGACACGTCAATCATCACCAGTCATGATGATGAAGTGATGTGGAAACGAGCAGCTGTCAAGTTGGATGACCCCAAGATACGGAAGCGCATAGTCGATTTCTCGCGATTTGCCGATTTGGGTATAGAGGAGATATATAAGGTGAATGACGAAGTAGTCAGTAGTCATGTGCAATATGATGACGATGGAAGAGAGACGCAGACCGTTTCGTTTCCGTTTGAAAGCAACGAGTCAGAGGGAACGGTAAAGTATTTTCAGTTAGCCTATCCCATCATAGATGCCTTGGACAGTGGCAAACGCCTGGTAATAGACGAGATAGACAGCAAGATGCATCCCAAGTTGACAAGTAAAATCATTGAGTTGTTCAATTCAAAGGCAACCAATCCGCATCATGCCCAGCTGATATTCACCATCCACGACACAAATATCCTGAGTGCCAGAATATTGCGGAGAGACCAAGTGTGGTTTACACAAAAAGACACATACGGTGCTACCAAACTGTATTCTCTTGCAGACTACAAAGTAAGAAACAATGCTTCTTTTGAGAAAGAATATCTTGAAGGCAAGTATGGAGGAACGCCCATTATAGGTGATTTTTCAAAGTTGTTTGTAAATGAGGAGGATTGACAATGGCAAGATATAATCCGAGACAGGAACGGAGTCTGAAACGTCATTCCAATTACAGAGACATCAAGCAATCGTTCTTGATCATCTGCGAAGGCGTGAATACAGAACCAGATTATTTCAACGCTTTTCGTCTGACATCAGCTTCAGTAAAGGCATTGGGAAAAGGACTGAATACCATCAAACTGGTTCAAGAAGCCGTAATTGTCAGAAACGAGGAACGGCGAAAAGGGCATAATTTCGATCAATATTGGGTCGTGTTTGACAAGGACGATTTCTCAAACCACGACTTCAATGAAGCTATACGCTTGGCAGAGTCCAATGGATTTCAAGTAGCATATAGCAATCAAGCATTTGAGTATTGGTTTTTGCTGCATTTCAATATGTATCGTGGCTACATCCATCGAAATGATTACGAGCAAATGCTTAGCCAGCAGATGAAAGTAAAGTATAGCAAGAAGGACAACTTCACAACAAAAATCTATGGAATGTTGTTGCCATATCAGCCAGAAGCCATATCAAGAGCAAGAAAGATATTGGAAGAGTTCGGCAGTACACCGCCATCGCAGGCTGTATCTTCAACAACGGTATTCAAACTTGTTGAAGAGTTGAATAGGTTTATATAAGAAAGGTTGGTGCAAGGATTATTCGTTTCTAAAATGAGAACCTTTGCACCATGAAAGAAGTGTGTACGAATGCACCTTTCGCTTCGATATGCACTATAAAAAAACAAACGGGTTTCATCACTATTCGATGGGATCCGTCTTTTTGTTTATATCCGTATCGTCTATCCTTTTTCTTATTGAAAAGCACATTATAAGACATCTATAACCGACATGGACAATGTCATTATACAAATAAGGCATTGTCACACTGCCATACGTTTTCAAGTATGAAAATCAAGTTTGATTTTGTTTTTATCTACAATTGATGTTAAGAAACAGTCCTCGATGGGGCTGTTTTTCTTTTATCCCAATCTTTCGGAGTTTCTTTGCAACCGTTTTCGGAAGGGCGCACAACCAAACGGCATGGACAAAAGAGATATTTTATCTGTGGGCATGTGCAGCCTTTCCTAACCCTTCAAGCCGATTATATCATATGTGAGAATTGCTTGTTGGATAGTCAAAGAAAACGGCAAGAGACAACAGGAACAACAATGTATAATCAAACTTAAAAGAAATGAGTTCATACTTGATATTCGTACTTGTATTGACAGCGGTATATATCATCTACTACGCTGTTATAGTCACCAAAGACCTCTATGGCAATAAGGATGATGCCAAGACAACGGAGGAAGTATTTGACGTTAGCAATATGGCTGATGCAGAGGAAAGCATCGCCGTAGAAGAAAACAACGGAGGATTCCGTATTGGTGGAAACAGTTATGACACACAGGTGAATGCGGTGGCAGACTATGATGTGGGAGAAGCTGCGAATAAGCCGAATGGCTACAATGATAACATTGCCGAAGCAGGACAGGAAGAATTCTACAGAGTGAATGGAGGCTATGTCGGCAATGAAGCCAATGCTTCATCTGGAGAATCTGGTGATACAGACAAAGAAAGTGCTTTTGAGAAATTGAAAGCAAAGATGGAGGAACAGTTGGAAGAAACGGAAACGTATATGTCCAACCCACTGACCGACAAAGAACTATATACGGCAATGATTATGCTAGATCCGAAGCTAAAATGGCAAATGGTGAAGAATGAACTATGAAAATGAAACGGTTTCATTGGGCTTTGTCCGCATTGGTGTTGGGCATCCCCATTCGGGCAAGTGCCAAGTGTGGCGGTGTGAACTATAGTTGGGGAGCGGACGCACTGGCAAGCATGCACGACTACGTGGTGACAATGATGCTGTATGTGCTCTATCTGCTCTATGCCATAGCAGCCATAGTAGCAGTCATATCAGCATTGCAGATATATATCAAGATAAACGCAGGAGAAGACGGAGTGACGAAATCCATTATGATGTTAGTAGGCGCATGTCTGTTCATCATTGGAGCTTCTATCGTGTTTCCTGCATTCTTCGGGTATCAGATATGGTAGGTATTAAATTTAGGATAACGGTATCAGACAGGTAAATAGATTTTAGGATAACAACAGACTCAACTGCAGACGAGTATATAAAAAGTAACGATTAACAAACAAAAGGAAACAGAATGTTTAACAAGACAAAGAATTATTTGAAGAAGAAGGCAAAGAATGTGATGTCTTCTGGACGTTTAAAGGCAATGGCACTTATGCTCTTGGTGGGTTGTGGTGCAGCAATGGCGCAGAACTCGGCAGGTGACTACACAGCCGGCACGACAGCGTTGACGCAGGTAACGGAGGAAATCGCCAAATATGTGCCCATCGTGGTGAAATTGTGCTATGCCATTGCAGGTGTAGTAGCTGTAGTGGGTGCTATCTCGGTGTACATCAGCATGAACAACGAGGAGCAGGACGTGAAAAAGAAGATTATGATGGTGGTTGGTGCGTGCATCTTCCTGATTGCAGCAGCACAGGCATTGCCTCTGTTCTTCGGTATCGGATAATGACACATAATCCGAACAACAGAAAGAAGTGAGATTGTCAAAAAGAGAGTGATAACGTAAAGAAACTATTGTTATGGACGCAGATAAAGAAGAACGCTATGCGGACTTCCCCGTGTTCAAGGGATTGCAAAAACCGCTTGAATTCATGGGATTCCAAGGACGCTATATCTATTGGGCGGCAGGTACGGCAGGTGGAGCCATCGTAGGTTTCATCATCGCTTACTGTTTGTTGGGATTCGTTGTAGGGCTCGTGGTGCTTGTATTTGCCATTTCCACAGGTGCTGCCCTCATTTTCCTTAAACAGCGGAAGGGACTGCATACCAAGAAGAGCGACCAAGGAGTGTATATCTACGCCCATAGCAAGAGCTTCTGATAAGGAAATCAAAAGAAGAACCATCATGAGAGTTGTTGGGTTGATTGCATATTGACAGAGGTAGGTTCGCTCCGACAAAAGAAAGAGTGAGCCTACCTTTATTTGTTGCTTTCTGAGAACAAAACGCAGGAAAGAAATGCAAAAGAACAGCCACAGAGAGAATAACGAATAACCAGAAAGGAAAGAAATGATACTATACGTCATCTTGTTTTTCATTGCACTATGTATCGGCATGGCAACATCCGTATATGCCTTCGGTACTGGAGGCAAACGGAAAAAGATATTCGAGGACATCTACTTCTCGGTGGAGGAAGTGGACGGCATCGGTGTGGTGTATACCAAGAACGGTGACTACTCAGCCATACTGCGTATGGAAAATCCAGTGCAGAAATACTCCGCCAACATTGACAGCTACTATGAGTTCACCCAACTCTTCACCGCTATCTGTCAGACCTTAGGCGAAGGCTATGCCATCCACAAGCAAGACGTGTTTACACGCAAACAGTTTAAGGACGAGAGTACTGACAAGCATGAGTTCTTGTCGGAAGCCTACTTCCGCTATTACGAAGGACGTGAATACACAGACAGCAGCACCTATCTGACCATCACCCAAGAGAACAAGAAGAGCAGTCTGTTCTCTTTTGACCATAAGAAGTGGCGCGACTTCATGGTAAAGGTTCGCAAGGTACATGACCAGTTGAAAGATGCTGGACTGAAAGCATCCTTCCTCGGCAAGCAAGAGACACAGGAATATGTAGACCGTTTCTTTGCCATGAACTTTCGGGACAAGACCGTAAGTATGACAGGCTTCAAGGTGGATGAAGAGACCATCGGCATGGGCGACAGACGTTGTAAAATGTACAGTCTGTTAGATGTAGACTGCGCCAATCTGCCCAGTGTCATCCGTCCATATACCAATATGGAAGTAAACAACACCAGTATGCCAGTAGACCTACTATCGGTAGTAGACAACATACCAGGAGTGCAGTCGGTGGTGTACAACCAAATCATCTTCATGCCCAACCAAAAGAAAGAGTTGGCAGTATTGGACAAGAAGAAAAACCGCCATGCCTCGATGCCCAACCCAAGCAACATGATTGCAGTGGAAGACATCAAGCGAGTGCAGGACGTGATAGCGAGAGAAAACAAACAACTCGTCTATACACATTATAATATTATAGTAACTGTGGCACCCAATGTAGATATTCAAAAGTGTACGAACCATATAGAAAACGCATTCGGGCGCATGGGCATCCACATATCCAAGCGAGCATACAACCAACTGGAGCTGTTCGTCAACTCATTCCCTGGCAACTGCTTCGGAATGAGCGAAGACTACGACCGTTTCCTCACCCTATCGGATGCAGCCGTCAGTATGATGTACAAGGAGAAGATAGTACATAGCGAAGACACACCTTTCAAGGTGTACTATACCGACCGACAAGGAGTGCCCGTAGCCATCGACATATCGGGAAAGGAAGGCAAGAACAAGTTGACAGACAACAGCAATTTCTTTGTGCTCGGACCTTCAGGCAGCGGCAAGAGTTTTTACGTCAATTCCATGGTACGCCAAGCCCATGAGCAGAATACTGACATCGTGTTAGTGGATACTGGTAATTCGTATGAAGGACTGTGTGAATACTTCAACGGCAAATATATCTCGTATACCGAAGAGCATCCCATCACGATGAACCCCTTCCAAATCAAGAGAGAAGAATGGAACATCGAGAAATTAGGATTCTTGAAAAACCTTGTCATGCTGATTTGGAAAGGCAGTCAAGGCACGGTAACAAAGACAGAAGACAAACTCATTGAGCAAGTCATCAACGAGTATTACGAGGCACACTTTGGAAAAGACAGTATTGGTCGTTTGTGTTTCAACAGCTTCTATGAGTTCAGTACAAGGCGCATACCGGAAATCTGTGATGAGAACGGACTGCGAGGAATCGACTTGGCATCCTACAACTATCTGTTGAAAGAGTTCTACAAAGGAGGCAACCACGATGTGACGCTGAATGAGAATATGGACAGCAGCCTGTTTGACGAGACCTTCATCGTCTTTGAAATCGACAGTATCAAGGATGATCCACTGCTCTTTCCACTGGTGACACTCATCATCATGGACGTGTTCTTGCAGAAGATGCGCATCAAAAAGAACCGAAAGATGCTCATCATCGAGGAGGCATGGAAAGCTATCGCATCGCCCATGATGGCAGAGTACATCAAGTATCTGTACAAGACTGCCCGTAAATTCTGGGCCAGTGTTGGTGTGGTGACTCAGGAGATACAAGACATTATCGGCAGTGAAATCGTGAAAGAAGCCATCATCAACAACTCCGACGTGGTGATGTTGCTTGACCAAAGCAAGTTCAGGGAGCGTTTTGATACCATCAAGACGATACTCGGTCTGACGGATGTGGACTGTAAGAAGATTTTTACGATTAACCGACTTGACAACAAGGAAGGACGCGCGTTCTTCCGAGAGGTGTTCATCCGTCGTGGACAGACCAGTGCAGTGTATGGCGTGGAGGAACCGCATGAGTGCTACATGACCTATACCACGGAGCGAGCTGAGAAGGAGGCATTGAAACTGTACAAACGAAAGTTAGGATGCAATCATCAGCAAGCTATCGAGGCATATTGCAGGGATTGGGATGCAAGTGGCATCAGCAAGTCTTTGGCTTTCGCTCAAAAAGTGAACGAAGCAGGACAAGTGCTGTCTTCTAAGGGTAAGCCTTTCTAAGCCTTCTTATGCATTTCTGGGGTAATGAATAGGCAAAACAAAGACGCTGACATGTCAGTGTAATTATAAACAAAACAATAGCAACGAATGAAACGACTCCTAATCATCATGCTGACAATCTGTGTATGGACCAATAAAGTCTGTGCACAGTTTCACAGCATGAACTACGACAAGGAAACAGTGGCAGCAATGGCTACAACTTTCGGAGCGGAAGCCGTGGCAGAAGGCTATTACAGCGAGCAGGTAGGTGCAATCTTGAAGCACTACAATGCAGCAGAGTTGGCAGCAGCAGGGATTTTCGCCAGTAAGTTTTTGGAACGCAAGGCAATGACCGATTTGGGATTGTGGAACAGCAGTACGGAGAACTACTATTACAAGCGCATCTACAATATGGTGAGTCATAAGATAATGCCAAAGATATGGACAGTCTCGAAGATGATGCTCCACTCTCCTCAGACCGCTTTGTATTGGGGAAGTTATCTGGTAAAGGTATGCGATGACACCAAGAATCTGTGTATGCAGTTTGAAAGTGTCGTCACCAACTCTACTTTGACATTTGCAGACATACAGTTTTTGGAAATCAACAAAGAGATAGCAGCCATACTGAAACTGTCGGACATTGGCAATGTAGACTGGAAAGGAATGCTGAATGATTTGGCGAAAGTACCGGGAAACTTCACGGTGGACAATCTGACGGCAGACATTGACAACCTATACAATATGGGAGTGGGACTTGCCACATCAGGCATGACCAATATCGGTGACGCACTGTTGCAGAAAAGTGCGTTCAAAGAAGTGTTTAACGGCAAGGTGAGCAAGGTCATAGACATATACAATAGCTATAACGACCTGTTTGAGCAATTTGACAAAGATGTGGGCAACACCTTATTGGGTATGGTAGGCGGTAAAGACAATGTAGCAGGATTGTTCAATATAGCCGACTACAATCTCACGTCGTGGATAACCGACTATATGAGTGAAGCAAATGGACAGTACTACACCCAGCGCTGGTATATCTACCGTAGGGACAGAGGATCCGAAACCATTGTGGAGTATAATCCACCGACGGACAACAACAGTATATTGAAAGGCGACCACTGGTATAGGATAAGTACCAAAGATCCCGACTTCTATCCAGACGGAAATCAGAGAGAAGCCATTCTGCAAAACTCTGAGAACCATGCCGGATGGTCACGAGCCAAGGTGCAGCAGCTGAACAATCTGAATGACGGATATAACTATAATATAAGCTATAGGTTAAGCAGCTATATCATCAGTAAAAAGAAAAAGCAGAAGCAAAAGGCATTCGCTTATCACATCACGGTTACAAAAAGTTGGAACAGAGAAGAAACTGTCTATGAGGACGTGTTTGACTCCTATTCAATGGACTTAAACACCTTCAAGGCGCAACTGCAAGCACGTCTGTCGGAACTGAACGACAATGAAGAAGGCTACACCTATTATATAGGTAGCGACACACGCAACTACTATCAGGCAACCGATGCAGCCAAGCTGAAAGGATGCGAGAGTGTAACCATCAGCGTGACATGCTCAGACGGTGTGACCTTGGGACAAGGAACAACGCAATACAAATGTAGCGAATGTGGCAAGTCGCTCAATGCACACAGCAAGGAATGTGTAATGAGGACAACTGTAACGGAAGGCAATTTGGATTTGTCGGAGTTTGACAGAATGCAGCAAGAAGCCGACAGCAAAGTGGCTGTGCTTCAGGTGCAGATAGGACAGTTGGAAGCAGAAAACAAGGAGTTACTTCGCAAGATAGCCAATTCCAGCGTAGAAGATGCTGCCGTCTATCGCCAACAATACAATGCCAACAAAGACCAGATAGACAAACTGAATGTGGAGTTGGCGACATGGCGACAAAAGCAGCAAGAAATAGCAAAAGCCAAGGAAGAAGCAAACAAGGACAATGACGTGGCAACCGATGACTACTATCATATTCCAGCCATCATGAACGATTGCAAGACAGCCTATAACCTCACTTGGCAGGACAAAGGAGGGTGGAATGGCTACGTGTATACACGTAAAGCAACCGTCCCAAACATCAACGGCATCGTTACCTTCAAAGCAACATTGTCGATAGCGAGAAAGCCCAAGATTGTACTTGGTGTAAAGGTACACCGTGCCATCATGCAGATAGCATGGGACTTGACATCGGAATACACCAATACCAGTGTGGTAGACGTGATGACGCTTGCCAGAAGCAAGTCAGAGCAAGAAAAAGCCGACGAAGTAAACCGCCGAATATCCGAGATAGCAAGGGAATATCCATCGTGCAAGATAACTACCGAATATGCCAAGAGTGACCCGATGGAAGAGCAAACCAACAGCGATGTGAAACATCTGTTGTGGTCGAGTGACCGACTGGAGATAGCACGAGAAGTGGACAGCCGTATCACAAAGATTTACGCTGACTTGGTATCACTGGAAAAGATGATGCACTACAAGCGGAGCATCATAGATGTACTAAAAAGTGCATTGCCAGAGATAGACGATAACATGGGACGCAGACAGACCATATTGGAAGAATGCTATGAGCGATGGATCAATGGAGCCAGAGGCAGAAAGGAGGCAAGTGGATGAGGACGACTTTGATGATAGTAATGCTATTGACACTGTTACCCAATGCAGCAAGAGCCCAATGGGGCTTTGACGTGTCGAGTGTGGAAGCCTATATCAATGACCACAAGAAACAGCGTAGTCTGCTCTTGGCACGAAGTACATTGGAATACAGCAACCAATTACTGCACGACTATAGCCAGAAAGAGACAGGTGAATACAAGACACTGAATGTGGAATTGGACAAATACACCAGAGCGTTTGATGTGATAGACATGATGTACCAGTCGTTGCGCACCGTGCTGAACGTAAAAAGCACCTACGAGAATGTGAGTGAACGGATTAGCGACTACAAGCGGTTATTAGAAGACTTCAACAGAAAAGTGGTGAAGCGCAAACATATAGCCCTTGCTGACACCATGCTATTATCCATCAATGCTAAAGCCATCAAGCAAATAGCAGCAGATGGAGAACAGCTATACAAGAGTGTGAACGATCTGGTGCTGTATGCTACAGGAGCGGCTGCTTGTTCCACCTCAGACTTGATAATGGTATTGGAAGCAGTCAACAATTCGTTGGACAATATCGAGAGGCATTTGAACAGAGCCTATATTGAGACTTGGCGGTATGTGCAGGTGCGCATGGGATATTGGAAAGAGAAAGTGTATCGGACAAAGACAAAGGCTGAGATATTGGATGATGCGTTTGGACGGTGGCGAAAGGCAGGGAAACTGGGTAAAGAATAAAATAAATAGCAAATGCAAATGGGACAGATAAGGCAAATAAGAAGAATTACTGCTATTGTTGGAATTGGACTTTTGGCTACCAATATAGCATACGCCCAGGGCGTGACATATAATCACGACCCAGCGAAGAAGAACCAGATAATGGTGATGGAAACTGGAGGAGGTTCGCTGACTCCAGAACTATACTACTGGACATTTCACAAGAACTACAAAAAGTCGGCAGCAAGAAAGAATAAGCTGACCTATCGTACTGTAGCAGGTTTGAACGCCTATAATCAGGTGGCATATTCGGAGAATATAGACTCCACACTGACAAGTAGAGCTGCGATAGAAGCATTGAATGTGGCAGACAGACAGATAGACTTGGCGTGGACAGCCGAAGGCAATAAGATAGAAGCAGCAATGGCAAGGTTCAAACAGAACATAGACCGTATAATGTTCGTTGGTGGCACAATCAATGAAAAGCTACGCTGGACAGAGTATTACAATATGTACAACTGCGCCATCAATGCCACAAAAGATGCCTATATGCCCAATGCACAGCGAAAGAAAGAATACCTACGCATCTATGATGATGTGGTAAGGCAGAACGAAACACTGTTGCGCTACCTTGTGCGACTGCATAGTGCATCACGCACCAACACCTTGCTTACGGCAACACATGAAAGAACGTTGCATAAAGAAAATATCGTGAGCGAGGCAAAGAGCAGATGGAACGAGGCAGTAAAAAGATAAATGCCTTTTATAGGGTAAGCCTTTCTGAGCCTTCTTAGGAGGGACTAAGCCATTAGAGATACGATAAAATAAAATACGACATGGATAATAATATTCAGATTTTCAACAATGAAGAGTTAGGTACGATACGCATTAAGGGAACACCTGATGCGCCATTGTTCTGTTTGGGCGATGTATGCAAGATGTTGGGTTTGCGTCAAGGTAATGTGAGAGAGCGACTTGAAAAGGGGGTCGTTTCAACCGAACCCCTTTTAACAAGCGGTGGTATTCAGATGGTTAACTTCGTTACAGAGGATGGACTGTATGATGTAATCCTTGACAGCAGAAAGCCGGAAGCAAAACGATTCCGCAAATGGGTGACATCAGAAGTGTTGCCTACCATCCGCAAGCATGGGGCGTATATGACCAAAGACACATTGGAGCGAGCCATCACAGAGCCCGACTTTTTGATACAGTTGGCAACGACGTTGAAAGAGGAAAAGGCGAAGCGATTGGAAGCGGAACAGCAATGCGAGGCACAGAAACAAATCATCGGAGAAATGGAGAAGAAAGTGAGTTATCTGGACTTGATATTATCATCCACCAGTACCATGACCATCACCCAAATAGCGCAGGACTATGGTATGTCAGGACAACGAATGAACAAATTACTGCACGGACTACGCATCCAATACAAGGTTGGTGAGCAATGGATATTGTATGCCGAATATAAGGACAAATGTTATGTGAGCAGCGAGACCATCCATTTTATGACCAACGAAGGAGTGCCATGTACCACACTTAACACCAAGTGGACACAGAAAGGACGGCTGTTTCTCTATGACATACTGAAGAAAGAGGGCATCTTGCCCAAAATGGAATGGGCGAAAAAGGCAGCGAGGGACAAAAACGCCCCAAACGAGACAAGAAATTGCAACGATTTAGAGTAAAACGCATATGGCAGACAACAGTAATATATTATCCGACTTCGGCATCAATCTCCTTGAAGAAGATATAGATGACGTGATATTCCAGACCAACGAGTTCCTGTGTGATGCCACATTCACAGGCTCACAAGGGCCGTTTTGGTGGATTCTGCAAATGAGTATGGCATTGGCTGCGCTGTTCTCAATCATCGTAGCGGCAAGTATGGCGTACAAGATGATGGTGAAGCATGAGCCATTGGATGTGATGAAACTCTTCAAACCATTGGTCATTTCAGTGATACTCTGTTGGTGGTATCCACCGGCAGATACAAACATGACAAATAGCGGCAGCAGTTGGTGCGTATTGGATTTTCTATCCTATATACCCAACTGTATCGGCAGTTACACCCACGACCTATACAGTTCGGAGGCGACACAAATCAGTGACAAGTTTGAAGAAGTGCAGCAGCTCGTCTATGTACGAGACACGATGTACACCCATATCCAAGCCCAGGCAGACGTGGCGCACAAAGGAACCTCGGACCCCAACCTGATAGAAGCGACAATGGAAAATGCAGGAGTGGACGAAGTGACGAACATGGAAACCGACGCATCCAAGCTATGGTTCACCTCACTGACAGCAGGAGCTGTGGTAGGTATCGACAAACTGGTGATGTTGATAGCATTGATAGTGTTCAGAATCGGTTGGTGGGCAACGATATACTGCCAACAAATCTTGCTGGGAATGCTCACGATTTTCGGACCGATACAATGGGCATTTTCCCTGCTTTCGAAATGGGAAGGAGCTTGGGCAAAATGGCTTACACGCTATCTGACCGTGCATTTCTACGGAGCTATGCTGTACTTCGTCGGATTCTATGTATTGCTGCTGTTTGACATCGTTCTGTCCATACAAGTGGAGAACCTTACAGCCATCACAGCCAGTGAACAGACAATGGCAGCCTATCTACAAAATGCGTTCTTCTCAGCAGGTTATCTGATGGCAGCAAGTATAGTGGCTTTGAAATGCCTTAACCTCGTTCCTGACTTGGCTGCTTGGATGATACCGGAAGGAGACACCGCATTTTCAACGCGAAATTTTGGTGAAGGCGTGGCTCAGCAGGCTAAGATGACGGCATCTGGAGCAATGAGCAAGATAATGTAAAAACAACGACATAAAACAATAAAGAAAACGAATTATGGAAAATAACAAGATGACAGAGTTGGAACTGAAGATTGAGAAGTGGCTTGAAAACGAGCAGTTTGTGGCATTTGCTAACAAGCGAATGAACAACGTGCTGTTGAACAAACGACATCCCATTGATCCGATGTTTGAGGAGATGGACGAAGGGTTTGACGAGGAGGATGAGTATGTAGTGCCGATGGTGGAATACCTGAGCAGCCGATTGCACAAGGCGAAGCTCTGCAAGAACAGACGCAAGCGTGAGAAGGAACTGTGGTGGGTTTGGTATGAGATTGCCATGCAGGGCATCTACATCAAGGTGTTCAACTGCTGCTATGAAAATTTGGTGGAAGAACTGCGACTGGAGATTATGCCGATGCTGTACAGAGAGTATATGCAGTTGCAGAAGAAAAGCAAGAAGTAAGCTATGGTAATCAAGAATTTAGAAAACAAAATCAAGTTGGTGGGCATTGTCTGTACCGCCTTCTTGATTGGTTGTATCATCATCAGCGTGTCGAGTGTATGGACAGCAAGATGTATGGTGACAGATGCCCAGCAGAAAGTGTATGTACTGGATGGCAATGTACCCATATTGGTGAACCGTACAACGATGGATGAGACCCTTGATGTGGAAGCCAAGAGTCATGTAGAGATGTTTCATCACTACTTCTTTACACTGGCACCTGACGACAAATACATCAAATACACGATGGAGAAAGCCATGTATCTGGTGGACGAGACAGGATTGGCGCAGTACAACACATTGAAAGAGAAAGGTTTCTATTCGAACATCTTAGGTACAAGTGCCGTGATTTCGATATTCTGTGACAGCATCAAGTTCAACAAGGAGAATATGGAGTTCACCTATTATGGACGTCAGCGCATTGAGCGACGCAGCAATATCCTGACACGAGAACTGGTGACAGCAGGACAATTGAAGCGAGTGCCGAGAACGGACAATAATCCACATGGACTATTGATAACAAACTGGAGAACGCTGTTGAATAAGGATATTGAGCAGAAGACAAAGAGTACGTATTAGACTAAGAAATGACATACGATAATGAACATCAAGCGAATGATATTCGGGGAGAAAATGCCCGACAGGGACGATCCGAAATATAAAGAGCGATATGAGCGAGAAGTGAAGGCTGGACGTAAGTTTGCGGAGACGCTGCATATAGACAAGTTTGCAGCAAGCATACAGCGATTTGCAGACAGACACCGAACAGCCTTTCTGGTAATAGTGTTCGGATTTGTGGTAGGCAGTTTTGCATGGAACATCTATCGACTGGCAGTAGTGTACAATCACAAGCCCAATCAACGGACAGCGACAGAAATGCAAGACAGTCTCCTGAGAGAACGACACAAAGCGTTGGAACATCATAAAGAAAAGGTGGACAGGGAGCGTGAACAAGAAGTAGAACCAATAAACAGACAAGGCAATGAAGATAACAGAAAAGATAAACTTTAGACAACCGAAGTATATGCTTCCTGCCATACTCTACTTTCCATTGTTGGGAGCCTCGTATTTCATCTTTGACTTGTTCAATGCTGAAAAAGCCGAAGTGACGGACAAGAGTATGCAAACCACAGAATACTTGAACCCCGAACTGCCCGGAGCAAAGACAAAGGGAGACGGTATCGGAGGCAAGTATGAGAATATGACCAAGGCATGGGGGAAGATTGGCGATTACACCGCTGTGGACAACATCGAGCGAGACACCCCAGAAGAAAACCAGGAACAATATGAATCAAAATATACAGAAAACGACATCGCCCTGCTTGATGAGCAAGAGAAAAACAAGGCACAAGCAGAAGCAGCCGATGCCAAAACGCGTGAGAAAGAAGCAATGGCGGAGTTGGAGAAGGCCCTCGCGGAAGCGCGATTGAGAGGACAGACAAGTGCAGGTGGCGGCAATACGGAACATGGTGAGTCTGCAGCCATCAATGGAACGAATAATCCAAATGGAAGCAATCAAGCATCAGTGGAGCTTTCGGGGAAGATTTCAACCGACCCAAATGCCGTGAACAAACCATCGGATGAGGAAAAGCCAAGTGAGATGGTGAAAAAGGTGAGTACTACATCAGACTATTTCAATACCCTTGCCCAAAATGAGCAGGAGCCTAAGTTGATAAAAGCCATCATTGATGAGAACGTGAAGGCAACGGATGGATCGAGAGTGCGCTTGCGACTGTTGGATGATGTAGAAATCAATGAGCATGTAGTGAAACGAGGTTCATACCTATATGCCACAATGAGCGGTTTCGCTTCGCAACGAGTAAAGGGCAGCATCAGCAGTATCATGGTAGATGACGAACTGGTGAAAGTCAGCTTGTCGCTATATGACACCGATGGATTGGAAGGACTATATGTGCCGAGCAGCCAGTTCAGAGAGACAACCAAAGACGTGGCAAGTGGAGCTGTGAGTGGCAATATGAATATGAACACATCTGGTACTGGCAGCAGTTTCTCGCAATGGGGAATGCAAGCCATGCAGAATGCCTATCAGAAAACCAGCAATACCATCGGCAAGGCTATCAAGAAGAATAAGGTGAAGCTGAAGTACGGGACATTCGTGTATATCATCAATTCAAAGGAAACCAAAAAGTAACAACACATGAATATGAAAATCATTCAGAGAATAGGTTTGGCAGTAGCTGGACTAATGGCGACTATGACCATGCAAGCGCAAGAAACGTATCAAGAGTTGGAACAACTGACAGTCAACGAGGAAGTGACCACAGTAATCACGGCAAGTGAACCGATACGTTTTGTAGACATTTCTACAGATAAGGTAGTGGGAGACCAGCCCATCAACAACACCATCAGACTGAAGCCAAAGGAAGGTGGTCATGCAGACGGAGATGTGTTGGCGATTGTAACCATAGTAACAGAACGCTACCGTACACAATATGCCCTACTCTATACGACAAGGCTAAAGGAAGCTGTAACAGACAAGGAAATACGCAAGCAGGAGAAGACTGCCTATAACAACCCGGCAGTGAGTATGTCCACAGAAGACATGACACGCTATGCTTGGAAAGTGTGGAACTCACCAGCAAAATTCAGAAATGTGGCAAGCAAGGCGCATCGAATGGTGATGCGCATGAATAACATATATGCAGTAGGCGACTACTTCTTCATTGACTTTTCTGTAGAGAACAAAACAAACATACGCTTTGACATCGATGAGATTCGTGTGAAATTGGCAGACAAGAAACTGTCGAAAGCCACCAATGCACAAGTCATAGAACTGACACCAGAGTTGATGTTGCAAGGTAACAAAAGTTTCAAGTACGGCTACCGAAATGTCATGGTGCTGAAAAAGATGACCTTCCCCAACGACAAGGTGCTGACCATCGAAATGACGGAGAACCAGATAAGCGGACGCAACATCAGTGTTAGCATAGACTATGAAGATGTGCTGTCGGCAGACTCGTTTAATGCGGTAATGTTGGAGGAAGAATAATGAAAATAAAGAGCATAATGATGGCAGTGGCATTGATTGCCACTGCTTCAACGATAAAAGCGCAAACCAATAGCGACAGAATATCAGTAGGTATTGGTATGCTCTATGAGCGAGGATTGGATATGACCCTATCCTATGAGCATGAGACAAAGTACCACAATGCGTGGGAGTATTTCGCTAATGGTTATATCAAATGGGATGAGTGCCAGTCGTGTGGCCACGTATGTCCTGACTCCTTTTGGAGAAACTATAGAAGCTATGGTTTCGGTATCGCTTATAAACCATGCGTGTCCAGAGGACGTAACCATCATGGTAACCTACGTATCGGAGCTTCTGGAGGAAGTGACACCAAGAATTTCTTGGGAGGCGCACATTTCGGTTATGAGCACAACTACACGCTGCCAAGAGGTTGGAAACTCTATTGGCAAGTGAAGAGTGACATAATGATAAAAGGTGAAGACCTATTCAGAACAGGTGTCGTATTAGGTGTGAAACTGCCAGTAAAGTAGAAAGAAGGTGAAACCAAAGAAAGACGAATGATGAAACGAAGATATACACATTACATAATAGGTGTACTGATGGCTGTACTGTTGGTAGCCTGTGATGCACACCATGATTTCCCAGACACGGCCATGAAACCCTGCCATATCTTATGCACGGATGGCAAGGTCATGTCGTATGCAGACTATGAGAAGTCGGGAAAACAAGCCATAGCCGTAGTATTCCATATCAATCAACGAGAAGATGTGGAAGGAAACGGTTATGCCGTTTATCTATGGGATATAGCTCCAGAAGCCTTTGCAGATAGTATCGGTGTGGCACAAGGCACGTCAGCAGATTTGACAGCTTATGATGGAAACACCAATACCTTCGCCTTATATGGTACGACCGATACCTTCTCCCCTTTGGCAGAAAAAGTGTTCGACATTTGGAGATACGGACAGAGTGCCTATATCCCGAGTGTGGCACAAATGCGACTGCTGTATGCTGCCAAGGCTGTAGTGAACCCCATCATCGTGAAATGCGGTGGAGACCCATTGCCGGATGAGACCAATGACTGTTGGTATTGGACATCGACAGAAGTGAAAGGGCAACAGACAGCCAAGGCATGGCTCTACTCTTTAGGAAGTGGAGCCATGCAGGAAACGCCAAAGATACAGGCACATAGAGCGAGACCGATAATTACGCTGAATGATTGAAAGGGAGGTTTATGGAAGAAAGTAAGGAGTTACAAGGGTTCT
Source organism: uncultured Prevotella sp. (assembly GCA_900539625.1). Taxonomy (GTDB): domain Bacteria; phylum Bacteroidota; class Bacteroidia; order Bacteroidales; family Bacteroidaceae; genus Alloprevotella. Next base: position 6,128 of record UQCW01000008.1, on the reverse strand, counting down.
ACAAGATATTCAGGGCGGTGATTTATATCTCCGTGCTGATGGAGTTCTTTGAGTATGCCATAGACCCAAGCCCGATGGGAAGCATCGTATGCGATTTGCATAGTCGTATCAAGCAGTGGATGATATACCAGGATGGGAATATGGCATATAGCAAGGTTGCCACCTTTCTGTTGGTGTGCATCACTTGTGTAGGTACGAGAAACAAGAAGCATCTGGAGTTTGACGCAAGGAAACAGGTGCTTTATCCGTTGGTGAGTGGCGTAGGCTTCATTGTGTTATCCGTCTGGCTGTTCAATACACCGATGGAAATGCAAGTGTATATGTTCTCGCTGAACACCTTATTATATATGGCAGCATCCATCATAGGTGTAGTATTGGTGCATATAGCTTTGGATAACATCAGCAAGTTCTTGAAGGAAGGACTGTTGAAAGACCGTTTTAATTTCGAGAATGAGTCTTTTGAACAATGCAAGGACTTGCAGACCAATGACTACAGTGTGAATATCCCCATGCGCTACTATTATAAGGGTAAGTTTAGAAAGGGATGGGTAAACATTGTCAATCCATTTAGAGGCACATGGGTGGTGGGCACACCAGGCTCTGGTAAGACTTTCTCCATCATCGAACCATTCATCAGGCAGCACAGTGAGAAAGGTTTTGCGGTCGTCTTGTACGACTATAAGTTTCCGACACTTGCGACGAAGTTGTATTACCATTATCTGAAGAACAAAAATGCCAAGGACAGCAAGATGCCAAAGGGCATGAAATTCAATATGATAAACTTCGTAGACGTGGAGTATTCAAGAAGAGTGAACCCTATCCAGTTGAAGTATATCAACAATTTGGCAGCAGCGAGTGAAACGGCAGAAACCTTGTTGGAGTCGTTGCAGAAAGGCAAGAAAGAAGGCGGTGGCGGTAGCGACCAGTTCTTCCAAACATCAGCTGTGAACTTCTTGGCAGCATGTATATACTTCTTCTGTAACTGGGAGAAAGAGCCATACGACAAGGACGGAAACATGCTGATAGCAGAAAAGGTGCAAGACAAACAAACGCTGCGCATGATACCCACAGGAAGAGTCTTTGACAAGATGGGAAAGGAAGTGGAACCTGCCTATTGGCTGGGCAAGTACAGTGATATGCCCCATATCCTCTCCTTCTTGAATGAAAGCTACCAGACCATCTTTGAGGTATTGGAAACAGACAATGAGGTAGCACCATTGCTCGGTCCGTTCCAGACAGCATTGAAAAATCGTGCAATGGAACAGTTGGAAGGTATGATAGGTACGCTACGTGTGTACACCTCCCGACTCGCCACAAAGGAAAGTTACTGGATATTCCATAAAGATGGAGATGACTTCGACCTGAAAGTCAGCGACCCGAAGAGCCCCAGTTATCTGCTGATAGCCAATGACCCCGAAATGGAAAGCATTATTGGAGCATTGAACGCCCTAATCCTCAATCGACTGGTGACAAGAGTGAATACCGGGCAAGGCAAGAATATCCCGACAAGCATTATCGTTGACGAGTTGCCCACCTTGTATTTCCACAAGATAGACCGACTGATAGGCACGGCACGAAGCAACAAAGTAAGTGTGACGTTAGGTTTTCAGGAACTTCCGCAGCTGGAAGCCGACTACGGCAAGGTAGGAATGCAAAAAATCATCACCACAGTAGGCAATGTGGTGAGTGGTTCGGCGCGAAGTAAGGAAACATTGGAGTGGTTGTCCTCGGACATCTTCGGTAAGGTTGTGCAGTTGAAGAAAGGCGTGACCATCGACCGTGACAAGACAAGCATCAACCTCAATGAGAATATGGACAGTCTGGTGCCAGCCTCGAAAATCTCGGATATGCCGACAGGATGGATATGCGGACAGACAGCACGTGACTTTGTGAAAACCAAGACAGGACGCGGTGGCAGTATGAATATACAAGAGAGTGAGGAGTTTAAGACCAGTAAGTTCTACTGCAAGACGGATTTCAACATGGCAGACATCAAAAAAGAAGAAGATGGCTATGTGGCGTTGCCCAAGTTCTACACATTCAAGTCAAGAGACGAACGGGAACGCATCCTATATAAGAATTTCGTGCAAGTTGGAGAGGATGTGAAGTCGATGATAAATACGATACAAAGGTATAAGGTGAAGTAAGTGCGGTCTTTGTTATTGAGCCTTACTAAGCCTCTTTAGGCAGACTAAGCCAAGGGTGCGGAGATAACAGATGATAAGAGTAATGACATGAACAGGATAATAAAAACGATAATGGTGACGTTGATGCTGGGCTTAAGCCTGGTGGTACAGGCACAGACTACAGTGCAGAGCCAGTCGGACTTGGGAATATTTCATTTCCCTCTTTTTGAACGTGCGGTACGCTGCATTAAGTTCTATGAAGGTTGGCACGACATCAAGCGCAACTACCCCTATATAGGATGGGGACATTGTGTGCAGCCACATGAGAACTTCAAGAAAAACCTGACATTGGAGCAAGCGGACTCGCTGCTACGCAGTGACCTGAGAGCCTTTTGCGGGATGTTCCGCAAGTACGGCAAGGATTCGTTGTTGTTGGCAGTGCTTGCTTACAATGTGGGGCCGTATAAAGTGCTTGGAGATAGAAGAAAGTTCCGTAAAAGCCGATTGTTGCAGAAGATAGAGCGTGGGGAAAGGGATATAGAAAGGGAATATTTGGACTTCTGCCGATGGAAAGGTAAGGTGATTGCTTCTATAAGGAGAAGACGGAATACGGAGCTTAGGCTGTTGTATGAACCCTGAATATTGTATGGTGCTGCAGGGTGAGCTTTAGACAAAAACCGATAAAAACACCGTATCTGTTTTCCGAGTCTTCGACTTGCTTTACATTCAGATAAAGCCTTACGAGAGTGAACTCTCGACTGCTTTATCTGAATGCAAAGCTGTGGCACGATGTGCCACCCGGAAAACAGATACGGCGATAAACAGAATAAAAACCGTTGGGACTCGTAAACTGTAGTCTCCACTCAGAAAATAGAGACGGTGATAACAATACCGGTAATCTATTTTATTCGTTCCAAAGCGGATTATCTTGCCAATCAGAGGGGAAACCCATTGCCCCAACATCCACTGAAGGATATTTGGCAAGGAGTTCTTTCAATTTTGTGCGGAACGTGTTTTCTGGGTGTATAGCATCCTCCAAATATTGGAATACGCATAACTGCCAGTATAGCTTCACTGGAAGAGAGGTCGATGATATTATCCATTTACCTTCCAATCGGTTGGGGAGTTGGGGCTTGACAGCAAACCTTCGATTCCATATTCGATTATGATGGCAACACAGGTTTCTCATAACTGCAGTGCATTGAATCCAATTTTCTAATATCAAATGAGTAGGTACTTTCAGTTCTCTCGCAATTTCCCTCTTGACAACCTTCTCTTTAAGGTTCTCATACATTTTTGAAAGGGAACCGAATGTAATAACTTCCAAGGTCTTCCAAGCTGGAGGAAGAATAGGAGAAGTATAGTCCTGATAATATTCTTTGATATACTCTTCCTTAGAACGCTCTGTGTCTCCAATGATTTTCTTCAATGTAGACATAAAAATACTCCGATCTTTGAACCATTCAAAATCCATAAACCAATGAGCACCATATCTTAATGCGCAATGGTTTATCATTTTGGAACGTAATGCAATTTCAATGCTTTGAATGGCTGTAAAAATCAGAGAACGCAACTCCTTATCAAAGTAGTACAAAGTGACTGCATCTTCAAATGTTGCGTCAGATTTAAATGTATGTAAGGAATGGTTGTCTTCAAGTGGTTGAAAATAATCCGCAAGACGAAAATAAGAGATAATACCCAACTGCTCTTTGGCATAAGCATCATCTCCAATAACAAGCCCTCTGCCTTTCAGCAAGGATATCTGGTCAGATATTGAAATGGGTAATTTTGAATAGTTCATACCGATATAAAATAAAAGTTCCGCCCTGGTACGCATACTTTCGCATAGGCGTGGCGGAAATTCTCATTGCAAAGTTAGCAATTATTTTTCAAACCGCCAAACAAATTTAGGAAAAAGATTCGGATATGGGGGGGGTATTTATAGGTGCGGCTAATTGAAGGTTGATAAGAACCGATAAAAACCGTTGGGACTTGCGAAACAGTGCTGTCACTCGGAAACATAAATAAGGTCTTGTTCCGACAATATAGTTAGGACAAGACCTTATTTATAGGTAGTAATAACCCGTAAAAACAAACATTTAATGGCAACAATAAAATTGAAATTCCGTCCGTCGTCAGTACCCGAGACAGAGGGAACGCTGTATTATCAGGTGATACACAAGCGAAAAGTGAAGTGGATAAGCACTGGGTATCATGTATACCCATGTGAATGGGACGAAAAGGCAGGCGAAGTGCTGATTTCGCCAAACAGCGAACGAAAAGCAGAATTAGAAAAGATGCAGAGCCAAATAAATTGGGAGTTGAAGCAATGGGACTGCATTATCGTGGAAATGGGAAACCTGCATAAGAATGTCACTATAAATGAACTGTGCGATGCTTTCAATAAAACCAAGATCCAAAAGACCGTCTTTATGTTTCTGCAAGAACAGGTGACGAAGAAAGAGCAGATGAAACGGCAAGGGACAGCCATGACATACACTAATGCCTATCGGCGGTTCAAAGAGTTTCGTGAAGGCATAGACTTGACCTTTGACGAACTCACTCCTGATATGATGGAGTGTTATGAGGCATGGCTCAAAGACAGAAGGTTGAAGCAGAACAGTATAAGCTGCTATCTGCGTACACTATGCACCTTATTATATAAGGCAACCGATGAAGGAGTGAGGATAGACAGCAATCTGTTCAGTCATGTGCGTCTGTCATACGTCAAAACCACCAAACGAGCCATCAGCGAAAAAGAGATGAGAGCCATAGCCACGCTGCAATTGCCCGAAGGTACGTCTATAGCCTTTGCCCGTGACGTTTTTATGTTCAGTTTCTATATGCGAGGAATGCCGTTCGTCGACATCGCCTATCTGCGGAAGAAGGACTTGAAAAATAAAATGTTGGCTTATAGCCGCAAGAAGACCAACCAATATCTGACGGTGGAATGGGTAAAAGAGGCGCAAGAAATAATCGACCGATACGCACAAATAAATTCCGCCAGTCCCTATCTTCTTCCTATTATTCAGCAAGATGACGGAACCGAACAAAAACAATATCATCGTATGTTGGAGAACATCAACTATAATTTGAAGAAGATAGGCGAAATGACAGGGTTGAAAATGCCACTCACCACATATACCGCACGGCATACATGGGCAAGCATAGCGAGAGACATGGACATACCTATTCCAATAATCAGCGAGGGCATGGGGCATAACTCCATAAAGACAACGCAAGTGTATCTGAACTCTATTGATGTGTCGAAAATCAACGAGGCAAACAAGAAAATAATACGGAAAATAAGCAAAAATAGCATGTTGCCTTCTTTTTACAGGGATTTGTATCCAGTAAAAAGAAGGCAACATAACGATAAGAATTCTTCTTTACTTACAGCCTTTTCCCCTATTACTCCTTGCTTTTTTATCTTTACTCCTTGCCAAGGAATCACCACTCCTTGCTTTTTCCGTATTACTCCTTGCCAAATCACAGCCGATGATTTCAGTTTCATTGTGTTTTTCTGCAAGGACACGATAAAAGCATATGGATTGTATCTACGACCACTCCAACTTGAGGTGGAATTTTTGCACCTCAAGTTTTCATACTCTTCGTCGTTCAGTTGAAACATGAAATCTTGGTGCAAAAAATTAAAATTATTCAGTGAAAATAAGAGAAAGCCAAAATAGAAATGTTTAACAAATGAATGTCTCTCATCCGTATTTTGTACGTCAAAATACGGATGAACCGAAGTGGGATTGAAAATCAAGGTGTTTTATGGTTCTGGCATGGCAGATTTATTAAACATTTCTACGTAAAATCGCAAAATGACGGAAGATTTTCGGGAGAAGATGATAATAAATGCAAGAAAAGATGTACCTTTGCAGCACGTTCCGTATTTTGACGTACAAAATACGGATGAACGGATAGAGACACAAAGCCACTATGAGGTGAAAATGCGGCGCAATCAGCACATTTGATTTGTGAAACATTGAATCCCAT
>UQCW01000007.1 GCA_900539625.1 uncultured Prevotella sp. | reverse complement strand
AATTGAACATGACTTTTTGGACACAAAGTTCGCCACATATTGGGGAACGTACAAGACGGTGGGTTTCGGATGGTTACTAAGCAAGGCCTGGCAGCGGCGGGCTATACGACTGGTGACAAATATCAAAACCAACAAAGATATAAGGCATAAGAATAGAACTCCTTGCTCCCTCAAAATGGTTCAAGTTATTTTTTTACTGTTGCTCACCATTACTTTACTGCGGATAGAAGGGGCAGATTCAAAAAAGTTTGTTAACTTTGTCGTTTAAGGGGTATTCTGAAAATCCGTTTTTGAAATCCAATCACTTCTGCCGACGATGCCTCTCCCCTCAGAGACCATTCGGCGTTGCGGGATTCAGTCGCGCGGCGTGCCTCGTTTCTTCAAGGCGTGTCATGTCGTTTCTGATAGAGCACACGATTCAATGTGTCGAAACACGGAATATCAGCCCTCTTATTGAAATAACCCAAGACAGCCAAGCGTTGCCCCTCCTTCCCAGCTGAAGCCTTTCCCTGGGGTCGCGCATATAGGCGTCGGAATATAATACACCAAGACAAGGAAATGTCAGATTCAAAGCAAAATATAAAAACATCCAGATTCAAGATAATCCAAATTCCCAAAATGGTTGATGAGCGTGGAAGCCTGTGCGTGGTCAATGGCGACGAGGACTTCCCGTTTGAAGTGAAGCGCGTGTTTTGGATTTTTGGCGTACCATTTGGCGAGTGTCGTGGAAAGCATGCCCATCAAACGTGCGCTGAAGTGGTGGTGCCCGTGAAAGGAAGCCTCACCGCCCGTGTCACAGACGCTAACGGCACAACCGACATCCGCCTTAGCAATCCCTCAGAGGCATTGTACATCCCCGAAATGGTGTGGTGTGAATTTATGGATTTCTCGGAAGACTGCGTGTGTCTTTGCTTGGCCTCGGAAGCCTATGAGCCGAAAGGATATATCAACAGCTTGGAAGAATATTTGAAGGAGGTTCGACAATGAAAGCCGTTGCCTATGAAGACAGGTATGCTGCGACTTGGGACCAGTTTGTACGTGAATCGAGAAACGGCACCTTCCTTTTCCAACGCCCTTTCATGGAATACCACAAAGACCGCTTCGAAGACGCTTCTTTGCTCTTCCTCGATGAAAAAGGCTGTGTGAGGGGGCTGCTGCCAGCCAATGTCCGGAGCGACAAAGGATTGGTTCAGTCCCACGGCGGCCTGACATACGGCGGCTTGGTGCTCAGCGCAGACACACAGGCGACCGAGGTGGGAGAGATGATGCGCCTGCTGACAGCGCATTTTCTGGAAAAGGGATGCCGCGCCCTTCAGTATAAGCCAACGCCCTATATCTACCACGATTACCCGTCGGATGAAGACCTCTATTGGCTCTTCCGCGCCGGCGCCCAGTTGGAGAGCCGCGCCCTCTCTTCCGCCATATTGTTGCAAAATCCGCTTCACGGAGATTTGTGGCACCGCAAGATTAAACGCAGAGCCAGCGAAGGACTCCAACTTCTTGAAGACAATTGGGAGCGTCTGCCGGAATTTTGGAACATCGTTTGTGATGTTTTGGAGACGCGCCATCAAACAAAGCCCGTTCACAGTGCCGAGGAAATCAAATTGCTGCACGACCGCTTGCCCGCCCATGTGAAACTCTTCACGGTTGCAAACGAGCGCGACGAAATCATTACGGGGGCGGTGTTGTTCGTGACGCGGCAGACGGTTCACGTGCAATATATGGAAGCCGGCGAAGAAGCCCGCACGCGCCGCGCATTAGACTGGCTCATCCAAAAGCTCATTGCCCATTACGAACAGCGCGGCATGCGCTATTTTGAATTTGGCATCTCAACGGAGCGCGGCGGCCTTTACCTCAACGAAGGACTGGCCTACCAGAAAGAAGGCTTTGGCGGCAGAGGCGTGTGCTATGATTCCTATCTGCTGGATTTGCAGCAAGCAAAAGAGGCGATGGAATAAGTGTTTCTGTGGCTGTTCCTGCCGTCAGATATGAATGGCAGAACATTCTTGATAGTGAAAAACAATAAAAACCACCTATTCTCATGACGAGGCACATTTCATTTCTCAATCTTCAGTTGGTCAACAGCCGCATGCACGACGAAATGCTTGCGGCGATGGACCGTGTGCTCCAGTCGGGCTGGTATCTCAATGGCAGCGAACTGGCGAATTTCGAGCGCCATTTCTCCGAATACGTCGGTGCGGAATATGCCGTTGGTGTGGCAAACGGTTTTGACGCCTTGACATTGATTCTCATGGCGATGAAGGATATGCAACAATGGGAAGACGGCGATGAAGTCATTGTTCCTGCCCTCACGTTCATCGCCACGGCAGAGGCTGTCAGCCGAGCTGGGCTGACCCCCGTGTTTGCCGATGTTGATGAAAATTTCGTGATGACGGCTACCACTGCGAAACAAGTTGTTAGCGCTCGCACCAAAGCCCTCATGCCCGTTCATCTTTATGGTCGCATGGCACCGATGGATGAGTTGACAACCTTGGCCCGGGAAAATGGTTGGAAGGTGGTTGAAGATGCCGCCCAGGCACATGGTGCCACCGACGGATGCCACCGCGCCGGCAGTGCGGCCGACGCCGCAGGCTTCAGTTTCTATCCCGGCAAAAACCTTGGTGCCCTCGGCAACGGTGGCATTGTGACCACGAACAGCAAGGATTTGGCCATCCGTGTCAGAACGTTGGCCAACTATGGTGCGCCGCAGAAATACCATCATGAATATCTGGGACTGAATAGCCGTCTCGACGAACTCCAGTCGGCCCTTCTCGACATCCGCCTGTCTCATCTGGAAGCCGACAACCAGCGGCGGCGCGAGATAGCGGCGATGTATTCGCAAGGCATCAAAAATGCCCTCGTTGAAATCCCCTACGGAGGCGACACCTCTGCCAGCGTTTTCCATATCTATCCGCTGTGTACGCCCCACCGTGATGCCTTGGCGTGCCACATGCAGCACAACGGCATCGAAACCCTTGTTCATTACCCATTGACCATCCCGCAGCAGAAAGCCTATGCTGCCTATCGCGGGCAGCACTTCCCCAACGCAGAGCGTGCAGCCAGTTGCGAACTGAGCCTGCCCGTCAGTCCGGTGATGACAGACGACGAAGTGAATGTTGTTATAAAAACGCTTAATACCTTTTCTCTATGACTATCGACATATTAATTTGCTCCATCGACAAAGGCATCGTGCGAACGGGCGACCTCCTGCTCCCCCAACGCCCAGATGTGCGTTACATTATATCTTATCAGTACACAGACGAGCGCTATCTGGACCTCATCCCGACGGTCGTTGAAGAGCGCGACGACGTGTCGTTGTATAAATGGCGCGGTCGCGGACTCTCCGCCAACCGCAACCTCGCTGTGGAGAAAGCAACGGGCGACATCCTCATGTTTGCCGACGACGACACCCACATCATCCCAGAATCCCTCGACAAAATCATCCGCATATTTGAGCGCGACCCGCAGTTAGACGTTGCCTTCTTCAGCGCCAGCACCTATACTGGAAAGCCCTTGAAGCAATATCCGGAAAAAGAAGGCGTCATTCAGAGCATCCCTGAGTCGTATTCCATCTCCACCATCGAAATGGTCACGCGCCGTGCAAGCGTGCAGGGGAAAATACGCTTCGACGAGCGTTTCGGTCTCGGAACCAAATTCTTGACCTGCGGAGAAGAGGAAATATGGCTGGAAGACGCGTTGCGTGCGCAGTTGCACATGCGCTATTATCCCATCAAGACCGTAGAGACGAGCACCATGCTCAAGAAATCCATGATCTATGTTGATGCCGGCGTGCAGCGCAGCCGCGGAGCCATGACCTTTTATGTCCACGGCCGCAAGGCGTGGTGGATTTGCTTCAAATTCGCCATGAAGTCGGCCACTGGCGGTTTCTGCCATTTTTGGCCCATGATGCGCCATCTCGGAGAAGGCATAAGATACATGCAACGCACGAAAATCAAATGAGCCATCCCCAAACGGAAGATAAAGAGCGCCCCGTGGTCACTGTGCTTGTGGCCGTCTATAATGCAGCAGCCCATCTGAAGGAGTGCATCGAATCGTTGAAGCGACAATCCCTGCGCAATTTGCAGGTCATCTGCGTTGACGACGCCTCGACCGATGCCTCGTGGCGCATTCTCAATAGCCTCACGGCTGGAGACCCGCGTTTTGAATTGATACGTCTCGCCTCCAACCAAGGGCAGGCCTATGCACGCAACGTGGCCTTGAAGCAGGCCGCGGGAGAATTTGTCGCCTTCCTCGACAGCGATGACAGACTTTCAGACGACGCCCTGGAGTCCGCCGTCAGCGTTTTCAGAGCGCATGGAAAAACAGACGCCGTGCTTTTCCGTCTGGTGAAATTCGAAGACACGCCAGCTGGCCGCGTTGAGGCCGCCTATCCTATGCCGGCGTTTGAGGCGCTCGACGGCCGCGAAGCCTTCAAGAAAAGTCTCGACTGGCAGTTGCACGGCATTTATGTCGCGCGGCGTAGTCTCTACGAGCGTTTTCCGTTTGACGACACCTGCCGCACTTATAGCGACGACAACACAACGCGCCTGCACTATTACGCCTCGCGCGAGGTGAGATGTTGCAACGGCATTTATTTCTACCGCCAACACTGCAGTTCTGTCACCCACCGCGTCTCCGTGCGCCGCTTTGACTATCTGCGGGCTTGCGAGAGCATGAAGCGCCAACTCCTGTCGCTGGGCGTTGGAGATGACATACTGAATCTCTATGAAAACCAACGGTGGTTGATATTGATTGACCTCTGCATGTTTCGTCATTTCCACCATAAATCCCTTACGCCGTCGGAAAACCGCTACGGCCGTGACGAACTGAAACGCGTTTGGGCCAACGTGGAGCGCTCACGCCTTTCGCCGCGCCTCAAAAGAAAGTTTGGCTATTGTCCGACCCCCTTCTGGTGGCTTTTCATGATGGAAGAATGGTGTTACTTCACGCTGCGCCGCGTTTTGCGCCGAGGATAAATGCGCAATCTGTCGCGTTCTTTCCCCTCCCGTCATATTTCTCTTCTTCGTAAATACTGCAAACCAGCACTCTCATATATTATATATGTACGTAAAACTCTCGGTTGTCGTTCCCGTCTACAACGTGTCGCCCTTCCTTCATCGCTGTCTTGAAAGCCTGCTTCGGCAGTCGGTCGCCGACAGCGAAGTGATATTGGTGGACGACGGTTCAACCGACGGCAGCGGCCATCTCTGCGACGAATGGTGTGCCAGCCATGAGCGTTTTCGCGTGGTTCATCAAGAAAACAAAGGACTGAGCGAAGCACGCAACACAGGCATCCGTTTGGCAGAAGGCGAGTGGATCACCTTTGTCGACTCCGACGACTTTCTGGCCCCCGACACCCATCTCCGTGTCATGCAGCAGTTGCGCGAGGGCGACGACATGATAGAGTTTCCCATATTGCGCTTCTATGGTTCTGAAAAACAGTCGCTCCTGAATTTCGTTCCCAACGTCTGCCAAGACGCCACGCGCTATTGGATTGAAAACCACGGCCATGAACACGCCTATGCTTGCAACAAGATATTTCATGCGTCCGTGTTCCGCAACGTGCGTTTTCCCGCTGGCGTCATTTTCGAAGACGTACACACCATGCCCCTCGTGCTTCGTGAAGTCAAGCAGATACGCCAAACCGATGTCGGCCTCTATTATTATTGCCACAACCCTCGTGGCATAACCGCCACCGCCACCGGCGCCCACCTCCTCTCGTTGCTGCACGCCCATCTCGACCATTGGGACGTGACGCGCAGTGCGGAATATTACCTCCATGTCGTGAACATACAACTCGACGTCTGCCGCCTCACTGGCATGCCGCCCATCCTGCCGAAGGCACACAGCCTTCCGATGGCCCACTTGCCGCTGCGTTTGAAAATCAAGGTCATATTGTTGAAACTATTTGGAATTAACGGATTATGCTTCATCAACAAACTCCTGTGGAAAATCCGCCGCGCCCGTTGATTAGCTTCATCATCCCCTGCTACAACGAGCCTCGGGAAATGCTCACGGATTGCATTGAGAGCATTCTCTCTCTGCCGCTTCGGAGTGAAGAGCGCGAAGTCATCGTCGTGGACGACGGTTCCGCCACGCCCATTGCCACGTTTCTTGCCCCCTATGGTGAAGCCCTCCAACTCCTTCGTCAAGACAACCTCGGCCTGGCAGCGGCCCGCAACGCCGCGTTGGAATGTGCGCGGGGCACCTATGTGCAGTTTGTTGACAGCGACGATCGCCTCATCCCCAGCCAGTATTCCTATGTCATTCGCGAAATCAAAAACCGCCGCCCCGACATCCTCCTCTTCGGATGGACACGGAGCGAGCATTTCAGAGAATGCAGCGCTTGCCGCCCCATGACCGACGGCGTTTCCCATCTTTTGAAAAGCAACATCCAGGGCTCGGCTTGCCATTACGTCTTTCGCTTCAATCTTCTTGACAACTTACGTTTCCCCGTCGGCCTCTTTCATGAAGACGAGGCTTTCACACCGCTGCTTTTCCTTCGCGCCAAAACACTTCTGCCCACCGACATCACGGCCTATTTCTATCGCCGCTGCCCATCCTCAATCACCACGCGCCGTTCGCGTTCCCATTTCGAAACGCGCCTCAACCATTTGCTGGCCGTTATCAAGCGCCTGCGCGATGAAACATGCCATTTGAAAGGAAATGCAAGCAAAGCCTTGGACCGTCGTGTTTCCCAACTGACGATGGACTATATATACCAAGCCGTTATGCTCCTGCGCTCCCGAAAAGACCTGTTTTCTCATGTCCGTCTTCTGAAGACCAACGGCCTTTATCCGTTGCCCGTGAGGCGCTACACCCTGAAATATTTCTTCTTTTCGTTGCTCGCCAACACCTCTGCCGGACTCTGCCTTCTCCGCCTCCTATTGCCTCTGGCAAAGCCGGAGGAGTAAGCCTGGGCGCTCCAAACGCGTAGACGCATACCTGTTTTCCGCCGTCCCAGTTTGTTTGTCGTGCGTCATCTCCGTGGCAGACAGAAAAACATCCGTTGTCTGTTAAGCAGACAGAATGGAATCTTGCTTAGCGGTAGTTCACAAATTATACATCATACATCACCTCTCCCTTCCTTCCCCTTATATATCCTCCCCAAATGAAAATACTGTTGATAGGAGAATACAGCAATGTCCATGCCACCCTTGCCCAAGGCCTTCGCTCATTGGGCCATCATGTCGTGGTGGCTTCCAATGGCGATTTCTGGAAAAACTATCCGCGCGACCTCGACTGGGCCCGTTCCGGAACCTCACGTTTTGCAGCCTTGCGCCTGATGGCAAAAATCTGCTCCGATTTGCCGCGCCTTCGCGGTTTCGACATCGTGCAGTTCATCAACCCCGTTTTTGCCGAGCTCAAGGCAGAGCGCCTGCGTCCCTTCTATCGTTACCTTCGTCGCCACAACAAACGCGTCATCCTCTGTGCTATGGGGATGGATTGGTTTTGGGTGCACACCTGCACGCATGAAAAACCGCTCCGCTATAGCGATTTCAACATCGGCGCTGAAACGAGAACCAATGCCGACGCCGTCAAAGAACAGAAAGACTGGCTGGGAACGGCCAAAGGGCAACTCAACAAATTCATCGCCCGCGACTGCGATGGCATCGTTGCAGGGTTGTATGAGTATTACGTGTGTTACAAGCCTGCCTTTCCAGAGAAAGCCGTCTACATCCCTCTCCCCATCCATTCCAAGCCCGAAATGCTGCGCCAGTTGCAGGCACACCCCCATCAGGGCCCTTTGCGCCTTTTCATCGGCATCAACGAGCGCCGCAGCGAATATAAGGGAACAGACATCATGTTGCGGGCCGCTGAAGCCGTCGCGCAGAACCACCCCACGGAAGTGCAGTTGCGCGTGGCGCGTTCCGTGCCGTTCCGCCAGTATGTTGAGATGATGAACGGCAGCGATGCCATCCTCGATCAGCTCTACAGCTACACCCCCTCCATGAATTCCCTGGAGGCCATGTCGCGCGGTCTCGTCTGCATTGGCGGTGGCGAGGAGGAACACTATCGTCTTCTTGGCGAAGCCCAGCTGCGCCCCATCGTCAATGTGCAGCCCAACTACGAAAGCGTTTACTCCCAGTTGGAAAAACTGGTGGCCAACCGCCACCACATTGATGAATTGAAGCGTCAGAGCATAGAATATGTCAATCGGCATTACGACCACCTACTCGTGGCAAAAAAATACGAGGCGTTTTACGAGCGCATTTTGCAGAACGAGGGAGAGGGGAGAACTGTGGACTTTTAAAGAGGAAGAAAAATTGGGAAGAAGCTGAAATCGAAGAATCCACCGCAACCCAGGAATGGATATATTGCGGATAACGTCTGTGCCGCAGACCATTCCCCTCCGAATAAGTAAACTTTTGAACTCATTATCTCCAATTCAATCTTGCTAAAATCCAATTCCATCTCCATGAAATTGGCACCCACTGGTTTTACGTATTTTGTAAAACTATTAAAGGTTATCTACTCGCGGCCGAGGGTAATGCTACTCTCGGCCGCAGGTAGCTCTACTCTCGGCCGCAGGTAATGTTACTCTCGGCCGCGAGTAAACGACTTTGTCGTATTCAGAAAAAACTTCAATCCTTCTGCGTAGGGTGTTCAAAATACAGAAAAATCTCTGCATGATTTTTGACCAAATAGCATGGCGGTTGCGGCACAGCTGAAAGGGGCACCGCGCGGATATTTGGCGAAGCTCTGGGGCGAAGCACTGTAGCTCACTTTGCTCGCAAAGTGAGGGGGACGAATATTATGGCGGCCAAGCACGAGCAGAAAATCCAACAAAGTCATGCCCAAAAGCGCTGGTCATGTTCGCTACGTGTTCGTGGCCCTCACTTTGCGAGCAAAGTGAGCTACAATGCTGGCGCCGCAACAGACGATTATGCGAGCCAGTGCAAATCTCCTTGCGGTTTAATGAATCTTTTGGTCAGTTCCAATATAAAAGGTGGACAAGCAATGCCACGCATGAAGCGTTGGTTTGCTTGTTCACCTTGTTTTTCAATGTTTTTTTCTGCCAGAATTTGCTCCCTTCTTTTTCCTTCGGAACAGCGATTTGAAATTTTTGAAGTCGCGTTTCAGCAAGATGCCGACGCCCTGTGTGGTCATCGACGACTTGGAGAAATAGCGGTCGTTGGTTTCGCTGTAGGCCTTCAGACTGATGTTTCCTGAGGGTGTTAGGAGATAATTGATGTCGAAGTCGCCCACGAAGTTCGTTGTTGAAGTGGGGCGTTCGCGGTAGCCGAACATGCCGTTGACTTGCAGACGGTTGTTGAGTAGGCGTCCGCTGAGCAGTCCTCCCACTTCCATGTCGCTCCATCCCACTTGGCCTGTCGACAAGTTGGCGCCGAAGGTCCAGTTTGAAGCGCCGATGGCGTTTGAGATGATGTTGTTGAGCTGCCCGCTCAGTGTGTTGGAGAGGAAAGACTTCATGGCCACACTGCTTTGCGACTGTCCGTCGGCGGCGGCATCGGTGGCGGCATAGTTATAATTATAGAACCTGCCGACTCCCAGCAGATAGAGAATTTGGCGGTTCATGTCTTCGTCGGTGGCAATGAGTTGGCGCACCATCTGCTTGACGTCGTCGCTAACGGTTGGGAGGTTGAGGCCGAAGGTCACCTGTGGTGCTCCCGCCTTGCCGCCCAGGTTGAGGATGCAGTCGGCCCGTACGGATTTGTCGGCGAAGTTGAAGCCGAGGTCGGCCAATGATACGGACGGCACGGTGTAGACGGCTTTCAAGTCGAGGTCGGCCTCATAGGGGTCGCCGGCGAAGTTGATTGTTCCGCCTTGTTGCATCTGGAAGTCTTTGTGGATGACGTCTTGAATGACCATCTTGAAGAGTCCTTGTTGCACGGTGTAGGTGCCGAACATCTGGAAGTTGCCTTTGTTGTAGTAGGTGGCACGGATGGACCCCGTTCCCGAAAGCGTGATATTGTCGCCCGTCTTGGCGTCGGTTACTACGCGGAGCTTTGCTTCTGGCGCCATGTCAAAGCGGAAGTTGAGGCGTATGTCGGTGGAGGATTCCAAATCGTCGTCGTCCTTGTTGGCAACGGTTTTTGCTGTGGGCTTTGTTGCTGATGTTTGCAGGAAGAGCGAGTCGGCGGACATCGCTTCATGTTCCGTTGGTTGCAGGCGCAACTGATGGCTGATGGAATCAATGCGTTGCAGGACGTCGGCTTTGTCGCGGAATTGCAACAAGGCACCATCAGTGCTTGTTTCTGGGTTGTCAACGGTGTAGACCAGCAGGGTGCCTTTGTCTGGGCGCATGTCGATGTCGGCACTGAAGGCTCCAGGCTTGCCATATAGATGAATGCGCCCCGTGCCGTTGGCCGTGGCGTAAAACGGCATGTCGATGCTTCGTGGGCGGTCGTAGATGCGCAGTTGCTTGGAGTCTGCCGTGAAATCATATCTGAAGTTCTTCAGATGGTCGTGGAGCAGTGTGCCGCGAACGCGTCCTCGGCCGCCTTGGTCGTCGGTGATGTCGTAGTTTTCAAACGAGAACGTCCCCGAACTGATGTTGACGGTGCCATCGGCCAGGTGGTAGCTGGTGCCTATGGGGTTGACTGTGGCATAGATGTTGGCTTGCTCTGTTCCCTCAAAGTCGATTTCTTTGAAGGGGCCGTGGATGCGGCAGTTGCCCGTTGTTCGCCCGTTGAGGTTGCTGAAGATGTCGGGCAGATAGCGGCGCAGGAAGAGCAGCGTTGTGTTTTTGCTCGCCACGTGGAGGTCGAGGCCTTTTTCTCCGATGCCCACGTAGCCATTGACCATGGTGCTACCCACGCCGGCCTCGTTGATATTGGCTTTTAGGTGTAGGCGCTTGTCGGCCGTTGAGAAATCTCCGCGGATGTGGGCGTCGCCCATTAGGGCATCATTGAATCGGAACTCTGGCAAATGCAGGTTGGCTTTGATGCAGATGTTTCCAGCGGAATTGGGTGCGAGACGGGCCAGACCCGTTGCCTTTCCAGAAAAAGACACGGGCTTGAGGTCGATTAGGCTTAGGATGTAAGACACCTCGATTTTGTTTAGGTGCACTTGCAGGCTGTCTGTCGTGTTGGAAGAGAGGAGGCCGTTGATGTTCAGCGATTGGTCGTCGTGGCTGAGCGAGAAGTTGCTGACTTGCAGTCCGCGCTCATCGATGGTGACGCGGCTCGGTGCGATTTGCCACAGCGTGTCGGCCATGACGAATTGCGAAGGGATGAACTCCGTGTTGACACACGTTTTGCCATGCAACGACTTGGAGAAATCGGAAACGGCGTTGAGCGCTCCTTGGTATCTGTGGGTCGTGCCATCGTCCCAACGGAAGGTGGTGTGCAGTTTTCCCGCCTTTGTTTCCGCGTTGAGCGCCACCTTGAGGTCGGTTTCGCCCACTCTTTTCTTTCCCTGAATTAGGGCGCTCAAATCGCCGTTGTCGCCTTGAAGATAGCAGCGGAAGTCTTTAAACGAGAGGCTGCCGTAGTCGAGTCTCGGCGTGTTCATCAATAGGGCAGAGCGTTCGCCACAGGGCGACAGGTAGCCGTTGATGTTGACCGTTTCGTCGAAGTCAATGGGGAGGTTGAGAACGGCCTGGAAAAAGTCGGGCTGAAGAAGTTGTGCGGAAATGCTCCACTCGCAATCGGGAGATTGGGAGCGGGAAGGTTCCAAGCGCTGTTTGCTTGAAAGCGTGGGGAGCGCACAAGAGAGCAGATTGTTGAGGTTGTCTTTCAGTGCTGGCAACGACAAAGGTCCGTCGATGTCAACATTAGCGAAATCACTTGTCAGACAAGCATGCGTTCCACGTGAAGAAGGCGTGAGTTTTATTTCAAGGTGCTTCAGGTGGTAGGGGCTCGCTTCTGGGGAGAAGGGGAGTTTGAAGAATTGCGACAACGACAATTTCCCCTCTTTCAGTTGGCCAGACACGGAGGGCAGCGACATTTGCACGTGGCCCATATAGATGGCGCTTCCCAACAGATGGTTGAGGTGGAGCGCTGGCGTGTTGAGGCGTTTCACATTGATGTCGGCCTGGAGCGAGGAGAGTTTTTTGCCGTTGAAAGCCCCTTGGAGCTCGGCTTTGAAGTCGGCATTTAGGTCGTTGAGGGCCATGCGTGCCACGGCTTCCCGACCATCCCATTCTCCGTTCAGACTGATGCCTTGATAGGCATATCCCTGGTATTCAGCATGGTCGACCAGGGCGGTGGCCGAAAGGCTTGTGAACTGCTTCTCTTGGGTCTTGGCATGCACATCGGCGTGAAACGTGACATTCTTTGGTAGATTGCTCTGACCGAGAATGTCGGCGACTTGCAGTTGAGAGGATGAAATTTGCGCCATGTAGGCTTCGCCGCGCCAATGGAGCGAGGCATAGAGGTTGCCAAGGGGCGATGTCGCATCGGCATTGATCCATTTGACGCCGTCGCTCTCGAAAAATCCGTTGGCCTTGAGGTCGACGGAGCCGAGGCGTTTGGCAATGTCGGCTTCCTTCTGGCGGCTGAATGCCGAAAGGAGGTCGGCGGCAAGTTCGCTTTCCAAATGCAGTTTGTCAATGCTTCCGTTGACCCTGTTGATGACGCCCTTTTTTCGTTGCATGAAAGCGTGGGCCTGCATGCTCATGCGTTTGTTTTCTTCTTCCAGACGGATGGTGTTGATTTTCACCGCCTCGGGTTTGATGTCAAACTTTGCGGAGAGGTTGAGGGCGTAGGGTGTTTTTTTGAAGATGGGGACGAAGCAGGAAAGGTCGTTGAGCGAGATCCTTGCCTGCTCAATTTGTCCGTGTAGCGTGACGGTCTTTAAGAAGACACCGGGCTTCGTCAGGTCGTAGTCTGCTTGCAATTCGTCTTCCGTAAACTGGGAATGAGGCAGGCGGAGTTCAAACTGCGTGACGGCCATGTGGCGTTTGTTGGCGGCCAGGCGGAATGAGAAAGACTGGACATCGAGGCCCGACTGCTCCTTGAAATCAAGACTGCGGACGCGCAGGTTGATGCTGTCTTGCGTCAGCGTTTTGAGACTGATGTTGGCGTTCAGACGGTTTACGCGAAGGTGTGAGGCGTTCAGGCGCCCAGGTGTTTGGGGCTTGTAGTACTCCTCATATCCGAAATTCAAGCGGCGGATGATGAGCGAATTGAGCGTCAGGTTGAGGTGTGACGGCTCTTTCGAGTCTGACTTGAAAGCGTCGAGCACGAACTGGTAGTTGGCCGCGCTGTCGGCTTTTGTCTTATAGAGATTGATTTTTCCGTCGAGCAGAGAAACAGAGCGGAGAGACACCCGTCCGTCAAGTAGTGCGCGATATTCTATCTTAGCAGACATCAAATTGCTGGTCAGCATCGGGGTGCGTTGCCTGTCTTCGATGTACACGTCGTGCAGAATCACACGGTTGAACAAGCCGATTTCCACGCGGCTAATCTTTACTTCGGTGCCCAACTTCTCTTTAAGCGCATTCTCCACCATGTCGGCAAGAAGATGCTGGATGGGCGTGAAGTTCACGACAAACAGCAGAAGCAGGTATCCTCCTAAGAGAATGCCTGCAACAATGCGTGCTATGTTTCTAAATCGTGTGATAGGCAGATGGGATAATTGGATAATGTATATACGATATACGCTGCCTTTAATGTTCAGCGTGTATAATCAAATATACTTAGTTGTTGTATTCCTTCGCCAGTCCGCCTTCGC
Organism: uncultured Prevotella sp.; assembly: GCA_900539625.1. Lineage (GTDB taxonomy): Bacteria > Bacteroidota > Bacteroidia > Bacteroidales > Bacteroidaceae > Alloprevotella. The sequence continues at coordinate 66,341 of UQCW01000007.1, read as the reverse complement.
TCGTTTCACGGTAGAGAGAAGGCAGGTCGTGTCCTGTTTGCTTCATGACTTCCACCGCTTTGTCGTAGGAGATGCGGTGGATGCCTTCTGCGTATGTGGCATAGATGTTGGCGTCGAGAGCTCGGGCGGCGGCATGGGCGTTGCGCTCGATGCAGGGGATTTGCACCAGTCCGCAGATGGGGTCGCAAGTCATTCCGAAATGGTGTTCCAAGCCCATTTCAGCAGAATATTCAATTGTTGCGAGACTTCCGCCGAAGATGTAGTTGGCTGCGGCAGCGGCCATGGCGCAGGCCACGCCGACTTCTGCCTGGCATCCCGCTTCGGCACCAGAGATGGAGGCCAGGCTCTTGGCGATGTTGCCAATCAGTCCAGCTGTTGCCAAGGCGTGCAGAATGCGTTTGTCGCTGAATTTGCGGCTCTTCTGGATGTGATAGAGCACAGCGGGGACAACGCCGCAGGCACCGCAGGTCGGGGCCGTGACGATGCGTCCGCCAGAAGCGTTTTCTTCACTGACGGCCAGAGCGTATGAAAATACCAATCCGCGCGTTTGCAGGTTGGCGCCGTAGCCCATCGCTTTGATATAATAGTCGGGGGCTTTGCGTCGCAGCTTGAGGCAACCTGGGAGAACGCCTTCGTTGTCAAGGCCGCGCTCAACGGCTTCGCGCATCACCTGCCATACTTCCGCGAGATATTCCCAAATGTCTGGGCCTTCGCATTCTTCAACGTATTCCCAGTAGCTCTTTCCACGATATTCACACCATTGCTTGATGTCTTCCAGATGGTCGAGCTCATAAAGGTCGGGAGTCTCAAGCGTGTTGACACCTTCTTCTGCCAGTGCGCCTCCGCCGATACTGTAAACCGTCCATTCATCGTGCAGTTGCCCGTTGTCGTCCACAACGGCGTATTTCATTCCGTTGGGGTGGAAGGGAAGAACGATTTCTGGATGCCAGATAAATTCCGTCCGGTCTTTTCCCAATACGTTGTAGATGGCCCAGTCCGTCAAGTGGCCTTTGCCTGTTGCCGCCAAACTGCCGTAGAGCGTCACTTGGAAGCGCTTGGCGCCGGGATGGCGCTTGAGGTATTGTTCGGCAGCCGTGCGTGGTCCCATCGTATGGCTGCTTGAAGGACCTTGACCTATTCTGTATAACTCTTTTAAACTCTTCATTTCGTATGTGTTGTGAAAAATCTCCTTCACAGGAGTTTTTGATGTATGGGCAAACAGCTCAGGGCGTTTGCCCCGATTGGTGTTTAGGCATGTTCTTTGATGATGCCGCGGCGGTAGGCAAACAATAGTTTTTCGAGGTCAACGATCTGTTCGCGCAGTTCGCGGCCTATGTCGGTGTCGGCCACCATGGCGCGATGTCCTGTCAATTCAACGATTTGCGTGGTACTACGGATGTCCGTGCCGTTCAGAATGGCTTCTTCTGTTGACGAGAAGGGTTCGTGCTGCACCAACTGGAAACCGCGGCTGTGGTAAACCAAGGTGTATCCGGCAATGCCCGTTGTGTCGTGATAAGCTTTTGCAAAGCCGCCGTCAATCACCATCAGTTTGCCGCCCGCCTTAATCGGGTTCTCGCCCTTTCCGACGCGAACTGGCACGTGGCCGTTGATGATGTGCCGGTGCTGACCTTTGACGCCAAATTCGTCCATGATATGATCGCACACGTCGGGGTTGTCGCGTAGCGTGTAATACCAGCCCTTTTTCTCGTTGTGCGTTTCCTTGTCGGCAACGAAGTAGCGCTCGAATGTAGACATCTTGGATTTGTCGAACAACGGAGAATCAGGACCGCACCATAGATACCAAAAGTAATCGCGTGCTTGTGAGCGTTCGTCAGCGTCTGCCTCAGTGTCGAAGGCTGTGCGCACCATTTGGTCGATGCGCTCCATGAGTGCCTGTCCTTTGGCTTTCACGTTGCCAACGAGCACTTCGCGCAGGCTGCCGTCTTCATTGACAGGGACAGAAGCGTGGAAGAGCAGGTTGGAATTGTAGATGCCGTACATGCTACCATGATAGAGCAGGCAGTTGACGTGTCGTTGCAGGCGGTCGCTAATGAGGAAGGAGTGTTTCAGCCTTTCCATCAGTTCGGCTTCCTCGTGCGTCAGTTTGTAAGGATCCTTCGGGTCGATGGTCGGGAAGTCGTTTTCGAGCAGCGGATGCGTTTTGCCATACAGGCAGATGGTGCCGTCTTCGTGGTTGATGTGTTCCAGCAGGCGGCGGTCGTTCATCCCCCATTCAGGATGCGCTCCGTAAAGTTGCCCCTCCAGTTTAAACTGGATGATGGCCATTGCCTTGTGCATCTGAGTGATGAGGCGTATCGTCTTCTCGTTGTGTGCGTCAGTCCCGTTTTCTATTTTGGGAATAAACGGCGTGTTGGTGCCGTCTTTGTACGTCTCCATAGCAAAGGTTGCCAGAGGCACCATGTTGATACCGTAGCCCTCCTCGAGCGTTTGCGTGTTGGCGTAGCGCAACGAAAGGCGCAACACGCTTGCAATACAGGTTTCGTTTCCAGCGGCGGCCCCCATCCACAGAATGTCGTGGTTGCCCCATTGGATGTCCAGATGATGATAGTTGCAGAGCGTGTCCATAATCAGGTGGGCACCTGGTCCGCGGTCATAAATGTCGCCGAGGATGTGCAGACGGTCGATGGCCAGGCGCTGGATGAGGTAGCAGATGGCTATGATGAAATGGTCGGCGCGGCGCGTGCCGATGATGGTTTGGATGATGACGTTGAAGTAAGCCTGCTTGTTGTGGTCCTCCGTCGACTCGTGCAGCAATTCCTCAATGATGTATGCAAATTCTTCAGGCAGGCTCTTGCGCACCTTTGAACGTGTATATTTGGAGGATACATTGCGGCAGACGGTGATTAGCTGGTTGAGCGTCGTCTGGTAATAGTCGGCCAGATTCTTGTCATTTTGCTTGACCAGTTCCAGTTTCTGCTCAGGATAATAAATCAAGGTGCAGAGGTCCTTCTTCTCCTGTTCGCGCAGGGTGTTTCCGAAAAGTTCGTTCACCTTTCGCTTGATGTTTCCAGAGGCATTTCGGAGCACATGCTGGAAAGCCTCGTTCTCTCCGTGCAGGTCGGCGAGGAAATGCTCCGTCGACTTCGGAAGATGAAGAATGGCCTCCAGGTTGATGATTTCAGTCGTCACCTTAGAGATGGTTGGGAAATCACGTGCCAACAGTTTAAGGTAACGAACGTCGGATGCGACGTCTTTATAGTCTGGTCGGTTGATTTTTGCCATGGTCGGGAAAACTTTTTAGTAATGGTGAAAGAATAAGTTGATCAATTTTGACCTGTATTTTTGTTGGTTTTGGAATTTGGAAGAGGGAGCATAGCGGGCTATGTGACCGATGACAAATTTCAAAAACGGCGAAAAGACAGGGCATAAAAAATAACTTCTTACTTCTCAAAATTGGTCAAGTTATTTTTTTACCATTACTTACCATTATTTGGTATGCTGTCTGTTTATCGGAAAAGCATATTGCCGTCAACGTTTTTCCAGGATCCTCCAGCGGGACGCAGTTTGACAGAAGCATCGTCCCAGTAGGTGGGCCATCCTTCGAAAATACCGCCGACAAAGGTGACCTTGAAGCGGTGCAGGCCCTTGGCCAAGGCTATTTCGGCGTTGTTGGGCGAATAGCGTGGACAAGGCATTTGCGAATTGTCGATGAGCAGTTGACCGTCAATCCAAACCTGACTGTTGTTGCTTGAAAATTCGTAAACGCCGTCTTGGTCGATGTTGACAAAGCCTTCGGCTATGGCTGCGTAGTTCTCAACGTTGCGAACGTTGCCAGGAACACGTGTCTGCGTGCGGATGGGGCGCAAATCGGCAATTTCTTTTGTATAGTCTGGCGTTTGCGGCAATTGGTAGGGGCTTAGATACGTACCTTTATATACAGAGAGATTTAGTCCGCTGAGCAGCGTGCGGCCTACTTTCTGTGCGGGGAGATAGTTGCTTTTCTTGACCTCGATGTCGCGGACGGGGCTCATGTCGCCGGAAGGCAGGACAGAGGCAACGCGCAATCGGGTGCTTTGCGTCAGCGTGAGGGGAGCCGTGTATGTGGGCGATTCCAAAGTGGGAGTCGTTCCGTCAGTGGTGTAGACAATGCGCAATGGGCGTGGCGTGGTGAGGCTCACCTGTTTTTGGTCGACAAATGCGAGGTAGTTTAGGCTTCCACCAACTTGTGCCGGAACGGGAATGTGATAGTTGACATCCCATGCCTTCAGACGCTTAGAGGCGTCGTTGTCTGCGCGGCGCACAAAGTCGGCATAGTTCTTCCGCTCCACGGGCGACCATGCCACTTCTGCCAAGGCCAATGCACGTGGAAACAGTCTGTATTCCAAGTTGGCAGCGTTGTAGATATACTCGCTCCAGCAGTTCGCCTGTACGCCGAGCACATAGTTCTCCTGGTGGTTTTGGCGCAAGGTGGCCGGAATCGGGTCATAGTCGTAAACCTTTTTTAGGGTGGTGTAGCCGCCGATGGCAACGGGTTCCGTTGCTGGGTCGCTTTGGAAGGTGTCGAAATAATATCCTTTGTTGGAGGGCGTCATCAATACGTGGTGGCCCATGCGGGCAGCGGCAATTCCGCCGTCTTCGCCGCGCCATGACATCACAACGGCCGTCGTGTCGAGGTCGCCGCCTTCCAATATCTCGTCCCATCCGATGAGCTGCTTGCCCTTCTCGGCCAGGTGTTTGCTTATGCGAGCAATGAGGTAGCTTTGCAGTTGCGCTTCCTTTTTATAGCCCTGCGTCTTCATGCGCGTTTGGCAACTGTCGCATTTTGCCCATTCTCCGCGCGGAGACTCGTCGCCGCCGATGTGGAACAATTTGCCAGGGAAGAGCGGCACCATTTCGTCGATGACATCTTCCAGGAAACGGAAGGTCGTTTCCTTTCCGGGGCAGAACACAACGTCTTCAACGCCCCAGATAATGCGCGGCGTCATTTGCTCGCCCTGGCATGAGAGCCAGGGATAGGCGGCAATGGCGGCCATGCCGTGTCCGGGCATTTCCAGTTCGGGAACGATTTCCACGTGGTGGGCTTTGGCGAAGGCCACCACTTCGCGCACTTCCTCTTGCGTGTAGAAACCGCGGTGTATGCTACCGTCTCCTTCTACGCGCTGCGAACCGATGGTGGTCAGTTTGGGATATTTCTTGATTTCAATGCGCCATCCTTGGTCGTCGGTCAAGTGCCAGTGTACACGGTTGATTTTATAGGCCGACAACCGCTCAATTTCTTCTTTCACGGCGCTGACGGGTAGAAAATGACGGCATGGGTCGAGCATTACGCCGCGATAGGTGAAGCGTGGCGCGTCGTTGATGCTGACGGCGGGCATTTCCCATGAAACTTGGTTTAAGCCGTTGAAAGTCTGCTCTATTTCCGCTGGCAACAGCTGTAAGACAGATTGCATGGCATAGTAAAGTCCGGTTTCCGTAGAAGCCGTTGCCACCACCTTTTCCGGAGTGACTTCCAGTCGGTATGCTTCCTTTCCCTTGATGTTCTTGTCGATGGCGAAAGTGATGGCATTTTTGCTGCCCGCCTTGCCGCCTTTGAGCGTTATCTTGGATGCGCGTTTGAATTTTGCGGCAAACAATTTGGCCACGGTGCTGGCCTCTTTCCCTTTGCTCGCAATTCTCGTGTTGTTGTCGATCCTAAAAACTCCAGTGCCCTCGGTCATTTCCATGGGCGTCGGGATGATGTTGATGTCGCCTGCCGTCATGGCGTTTGGAAAACAGAGTCCAAGGCCAAGAGCAGCGGCTGCTATGAGGTTTTTTGCTTTTGCCATATCTTTTAAATGTGGTGTGTAAATGTAGCGTGTTTTATCTGCAAAAATAGTTCGATTTTCTGGATTGCACAAGTTATCTCCGCTTTCTTTTGACGCTGTGGAAGAAAAACAGGCATGACGAACTGCCCACTAAGAGTGGCGGCCCGTCATGCCTGCTTTCTTTATTCGAATGTTCATTCCTGCTGAGCGAGAAAGAGGCTCCAGTGCATTGGACTGGGTTTCTCGGCAATTAGTAATGGTAAAAAAATAACTTGACCAATTTTGTGGAGTAAGGAATAATTTCTTATGCCCTGTCAAAATTGGTCAACCTATTCTTTCACTATTACTTACCCGTATTTATTTGATTTTCAATATCATGTTAAGATGTAGCAACCCTTCCATCATGAAAGGTTCTGACGTGGCTTGAAAGCCAAACTTTTCATAGAAATGCTGCTTCGTGAGCTGCGATTCGATTTTGATTGTATCGAAGTCTTTGAGGAAACGTTTGGCGGCGTCAATGGCAGCTTGGAAAATTACCTTTCCATATCCCTTGCCGCGCTCAGTGGAGATGACTCTTCCGATGCTCACATCTCCCAATTTCGTCCCAGCAGGGCATATACGACAAATGGCTACGGTCTTGCCGTCTTGCGTAATCCAAAGATGGATAGCAGTCTGGTCGTTATAGTCAATGTCTTGGTAGACACAGTTTTGCTCAACGATAAAGACCGATGAGCGCACGTGTAGCAGGTTGTAGAGTTCTGATGTCGTGAGCTGGTCGAAAGTCTTGATGTGCAGCGTGCCTCCGTCGGCAAGTTCGTGCTTTTCGGAGATGCTGGATGGCGTCAAGGCATTGGTCTGTGTGTCAGTCGTTTCAGAAGGGCTTTGTGTGAACATAGTTTTAGTGTGTTTCTTTCAAGGGGGAAAACTTTCAAGGGGGACGTTTCGTTTTTCTATCCCTTTGCGGGTCGATAGCTTGCGAGGGAAGTGTTATTTGAAAACGAAATAAACGGCGGCCACCAAACAACAGAAGGCCACCATGTGGTTCCAATGGAGCGATTCTCCGCGGAAGAGCGTCGTGACGATTATGGTGAAGACAATCAGCGACACCACTTCCTGAATCACCTTAAGTTGTATGAGCGAAAACGGACCACCGTTGTCAACGAAGCCGATGCGGTTGGCCGGTACTTGGCAGCAATACTCAAAGAGGGCGATACCCCAAGAGAACAGGATGACTGCAATTAGCGGCCAATGGGAACTCGTTCCCGTTTGTTGTAATTTGAGGTGGCCGTACCAAGCGAAAGTCATGAATACGTTTGAGAGAAGCAGAAGAAAAACAGTGTAGAATGCTTGCATTTTATGGGATATATATGTTTTGCGGGTGCAAAATTACAAGATTTCATTTGAAAAAAGGATGGCATGGCGTTACAAAATAATTCCGCGACAGAATAGGAGCGGCAAATAAGGGCGTTATTGCAAGCCTGGCTTGTGGGATGGGGCGGTGGTAAGGGGAAACACTGGTGAGATAAAAATAATTTGAAGGGAAAAGGTGCCTTCATATCTTGCTGTCATTTTTTGAAAAGAGAACTGGCAGTTTCTCATCTGCCATCCTCGCTTCTTAAAATGCAGGCAGAGAGGCGGGGATGCGGTCCTTTATACTTAATTTATAGGGTGTTCGCAAAGAAAAAACGTCAAAATATTTGCCATGAAATAAAAAAGAAGTACCTTTGCACGCCGATTATTATCAAGTGGGCTCCTTAGGCCTGCGTCCGCATGAGCTGGCAATCTTGCTCATTGGCCGAGTGAGAAGGCCGTTTCAAGGCTTGCGGAAAAGATAAATATTAGTAGTTACACATTTTAAAAACAAAAGAAGAGTGGATACTTTAAGTTACAAGACCATTTCTGCTAACAAAGAAACTGCCCAGAAAGAATGGGTCGTAGTTGATGCTACTGACCAGGTTTTGGGTCGTCTTTGCACCAAGGTTGCCAAGCTTTTGCGTGGTAAGTACAAACCAAACTTTACTCCTCACGTAGACTGCGGTGACAATGTTATCATTATCAATGCCGACAAGGTAAGACTGACTGGTAAAAAGTGGACAGACCGTGTTTACTATACCTATACCGGTTATCCTGGTGGTCAGCGCGAACACACTCCTTTAAGCATCATGGCTAAGGAAAATGGTGCGGATCGTTTGCTCCATCGCGTAGTGAAAGGTATGCTTCCCAAAAACCGTTTGGGTGCTAAGTTGCTCAGCAACCTCTATGTTTACGAAGGCGCTGAACACAAGCATGAGGCTCAGAACCCCAAGGCAATTGATATTAACTTGTATAAATAATTAAAGCAGACATGGAAATTATCAACGCATTAGGTCGTCGTAAGAGCTCCGTCGCTCGTGTATATCTCACTGAAGGTACTGGTAAGATTACGATTAACAAGAGAGACTTGACTGAATACTTCCCTTCAACTATCCTCCAGTTCGTGGTTAAGCAACCATTGACTTTGTTGGATGTTGCTGAAAAGTACGACATCAAGGCTAACCTCGTTGGTGGTGGTTTCACTGGTCAGAGCCAGGCTCTCCGCCTCGCCATCGCTCGCGCTTTGGTTAAGGTTAACGCCGACGACAAGAAGGCTCTTCGCGCTGAAGGCTTCATGACCCGCGACTCTCGTTCTGTTGAACGTAAGAAGCCAGGTCGTCCAAAAGCACGTCGCCGCTTCCAGTTCAGTAAACGTTAATATTCGGCCATTTACTGCTGGATTACGTTTAGCATCTAAACCATTGGGACTTCCCTTGGTGGAGAACTACCCGATGGCTGGTTGAACTAAAAACTCAGGGTGCAGGTGAAACGCTTGTGCCCAAACAACTCAAAAGAAAGTAAACGAATAAACAAATTTCAAAATGTCAAGAACAAATTTTGAAACCCTTTTGGAGGCTGGCTGTCATTTCGGTCACCTCAAGCGTAAGTGGAATCCTGCTATGGCTCCTTACATCTTCATGGAGCGCAACGGCATCCATATCATCGATCTTCACAAGACTGTAGCCAAGGTTGACGAAGCTGCTGAAGCTTTGAAGCAGATTGCTAAGTCTGGTCGCAAGATCCTTTTCGTAGCTACTAAAAAACAAGCCAAGGAAGTTGTTGCTGAAAAGGCAGCTTCTGTAAATATGCCGTTCGTTACGGAGCGTTGGCCGGGTGGTATGTTGACCAACTTCCCGACAATCCGTAAGGCTGTCAAGAAAATGGCCAATATTGACAAGTTGATGAACGACGGCACTTTCTCAAACCTCTCTAAGCGCGAAATCCTTCAGATTTCTCGTCAGCGTGCCAAGTTGGAAAAGAACCTCGGTTCTATCGCCGACTTGAACAAGCTCCCTGCTGCGCTCTTCGTTGTTGACGTATGCAAAGAGCACATCGCTGTTAAGGAAGCTCAGCGTTTGGGTATTCCTGTGTTCGGTATCGTTGATACCAACAGTGATCCTACGTCTATCGATTTCGTAATCCCTGCCAACGACGACGCTAACAAGAGCGTAGAGGTTATCCTCGAAGCTTGCTGCGGTGCCATCGCTGAAGGCGTTGCTGAACGCAAGGCTGAAAAGGTTGACGCTGAAGCCGCTGGCGAAGGCGAAAAGGGTCGCAAGCGTGCTGCCAAGGCTCGCGTAGAGAAGGAAGTTGCTGCTCCTGAAGCAGAAACTCCTGCAGCTCCAGCTGAATAATAAATCATTTTGTTAAAACCAATAGGGTAGGTTCTAAAACTGCATCAATGACGTGATTTTAGGACCTATTCTTATAAAAATACTACTATAACTATGGCAGTAGGATTAGAAGATATCAAAAAGCTTCGCACCATGACAGGTGCTGGTCTCGGCGACTGCAAGAAGGCCTTGACTGAAGCTAACGGCGACATCGAAGCCGCTATCGAAATCATCCGCAAGAAGGGTCAGGCTGTCGCTGCAAAGCGTTCTGACCGTGAAGCAGCTGAAGGTTGCGTTCTTTGTAAGTATGAAAACGGCTTTGCCGCTATCATCGCTCTCAAGTGCGAAACTGACTTCGTTGCCAAGAATGCTGATTTCGTGAAATTGGCTCAAGATATTCTCGACGTAGCTGTTGCCAACAAGTGCAAGTCTCTCGACGAAGTTAAGGCTCTGCCTATGGCTGGCCACACTGTTGCTGACGCTGTTACGGATCGTAGCGGTATCACTGGCGAGAAGATGGAACTCGATGGTTACAGCTTCATCGAAGGTGAGAATGTTTCTGTTTACGACCACATGGGCCGTCACATGCTCTGCACCATGGTTCAGACCAACAAGCCTGCTGAAGAACAGGCTCACAACATCGCCATGCAGGTAGCTGCCATGAACCCTGTTGCTCTTGACGAGGCTTCAGTTCCTCAGGCTGTTAAGGACGAAGAATTGAAGGTTGCCATCGAAAAGACGAAGGAAGAGCAGGTGAAGAAGGCTGTTGAGGCTGCTTTGAAGAAGGCTGGTTTCAACCTCTACATCGCTGAAAGCGAAGACCACCTCGAAGAAGGTATCCGCAAGGGTAACATCACAGAGGAGCAGGCACAGCAGATTCGCGATTTGAAGCAGGCAACTGCTGAGCAGAAGGCTGCCAACCTCCCTGAACAGATGATTCAGAACATCGCTAATGGTCGTATGAACAAGTTCTTCAAGGAGTCTTGCTTGCTCAACCAGGAATACATCCAGGATTCCAAGATGTCTGTAACTGACTACTTGAAGTCTGCCGATAAGGAATTGACCGTTGTTGACTTCAAGCGTTTCACGCTCCGCGCTGAATAATTGAACAATCAAATAAACAAAAAATCCTCGCGAGGAAATTTCCTTCGCGAGGATTTTTTTTGTTTCTCTCTGTGGCAGATGTGCTGTTTGCCAATTCGTTAGGCAACATTTTCTCAGCATTTCGTCAATGTGTTTCCAAATGGAAAGCTGATAATGCGTTTTTTTAATGACAATGCAACAGGACAACCGAAAGAAGAGGGCAGCAATGCCACCTTAAATCCCGCGCCGAGTAGTATTTTTAAAATGGTGGGTTTCAGAAGGATTCCTTGTCGGCGTTCCCTTGCTACGTCAGTTGATGTTGACCGCATTACTCTTCGTAATTCAAGGCCTTTGCTTTTTAGTGAATCAAGGACGAGGCACGAGCGAATCTGGGACGAGACACGACCGAATCTGGGAGGAGGTGCGGTCGCGTCTGGGTCGAGATATGACCGCATCTGGGACAGTGTTCGCTAACAAATATAGAATTTGGTTTATTAGAGTTGTTGCATCGTGTTTCACCAGGTGTTGCTATGTTGCTTGCGCGATGTGGTGGATTTATATAGATGTTGCCCTGGCTTTCGGCACCGAGATGCACCCTTTGAAAACGTCAAAAGCAAGTATGATTTTTTATTATGTTTGAGATTGCGGATGGTTTTCTTGTCTGTTATGTTTTCCATCCCGTTTAGTGTCTCGTCGGGAATCGCGTCGTTTATACGATGCTGTTGCGCCGTTTCTTATATTGTGCCGATTTTTCTTTGGCCAATGCCTGCATGTCAACTGCAACATCGACTTCGTCTACAATCTCCACTCCAGTCATCGTTTCGATAATGTCTTCCATTGATACCACACCTCGAAGACAGCCGTATTCGTCAACGATGATGGAGATATGTTCTCGTTTTTCGAGCATCTTTTCCCAGATGTGATACAGTGATTCTCCCTCACCGAAAGAAAGGATGGGACGTATCAAGTCAGACAGTTTTGTTTGGAATTTATCTTCCGACAGATATTTCAGCACCATGTCTTTCAAGACATACCCGGTGATGTATTCCTTGTCTTTGTCATATACTGGTATGCGCGAGAAATTCCATTCCTGCTGTTTGTAGAAGTCTTTGACTGTGAGATTCATGTTTGCTGATTCCACGACAATGAAAGGTGTCATTGCGTCCTTGGCCTTGATGCCCGACAAGCGGATGCAGTTCTTGATGATTTTGCTTTCAGACTCCCGGAAAACACCTTCGGTTGTGCCAACGTCAACCATAGCAGATACTTCTTCGCGGCTCATAGAGCTTTGTTTGCCCTTGGGCGTAAACACCTTCGTTATGAGTTCGGAAAGCAGCACAAGCGGATAAGTGATAACAATCAATATCCGTATGATTTTCGTGGACGGCATTGCGAGTGAGCGCCAGTAGGAAGCCCCGATGGTTTTCGGGATGATTTCAGAGAGCACCAGGATGAGCAACGTGAGCACGGCTGAGACGATGCCAAAATATTCTTCGCCAAAAAGTTTGATGGATTCAGCGCCGACACCAGCAGAACCGATGGTGTGTGCGATGGTGTTGAGCGAAAGAATTGCACCTACCGGACGGTCGACATTGTCTTTATAGTCTTTCATCAGAGAGGCCGTTTTGTTGCCTTGGCTTTCCTTCATCGTGATGAAAGACATGGGGGTTGAGAGAAGCACCGCTTCAAGAACGGAGCATAGAAAGGACATCGAAAGTGCGCCTAAAAAATATAAGATGATTAAGCCCATTAATTATAAGTAGGTATTCAAAATTTATAATATCCATGTAGGGAAAAGCCAGTTTGATATGCTTGACTGCATTTTTGTCATCCCTCTGCGCTTCTTTTAGCGCCTAAACGTTGTGCGTCAAAGCGGTATCGCGCCATGGAACCAAAACGTTTTGGAAGGTTGCCCATCCGAAGTTCAAAGTTAACTATTTGGCGGCGATTCTGACCATTTTATAGGAGATAATTATGAATATTTAGTAGGCAGGTTTAGGTATTCCTTGGTTGATGTCTTCAATCTAACATTCAGCTGTGGATTTCGGATTATTGCTGTCCTGTGGTATAGTGCAAATGTTTTTATGATTTTTTCGGGGTTCTTATTGATTTGCTAGTCCCCGCATGAGTATTATTACTGCCTTCAAAGCCCCGCTTTTTGCTATGCAGCTGTAAGTCGTCCAATTCCCAAGCCAGCATTTTTGTGAATTATCTGTCAGAATAAAAAACAGGCTCCCATCTATTCAGTTTGTGAAAGATGGGAGCCTGTTATAGTCATGTCAAGCAAGATGGTAGGGTAATGTCCCAAGTTGTTTCTTGTCGGCTGCTTGGCTGATTTACGGCATTATTTATTAATACTCCTGCCAGCACTTGATGTCGAGTTCGTCGAGCTTCACGGTGCAGAAAGCGTAGATGAAGGCCGATGCCAGGCGTGCGTTGGTGATGAGTGGTACGTTGAGGTCGATGGCTGCACGGCGAATCTTATATCCGTTGCTCAATTCGCTAGATGAGAGGTTCTTCGGCACGTTGACCACCATGTCGATTTCATGGTTGTGGAGCATGTCGATGGCTTGCGGATGTCCCTCTTCGCTTGGCCAGTAAACGAGGTTGTTCTTGATGCCGTTTTCTGTCAGATAGCGGCTTGTTCCGCCTGTTGCGTAGAGCGTGTAGCCGTGAGCTTGAAGCATCTGGCAGGCAGCCAGCATTTCGGCTTTCTGCTTGCCATCGCCGGTTGAAAGCAGAATGTTCTTCTTCGGGATGCGGTGGCCAACGGAGAGCATAGACTTGATGAGCGCAGTTCGTGAGTCTTCGCCAAGACAGCCAACTTCGCCCGTTGAAGCCATGTCGACACCGAGGACTGGGTCGGCCTTCTGCAAGCGGTTGAATGAGAATTGAGATGCTTTGATGCCGACGTAGTCGAGGTCGAAGAGGCTCTTGGCCGGTTTCTCCACTGGCAGGCCGAGCATGATGCGAGTTGCCAATTCGATGAGGTTGATTTTGAGAACCTTGCTGACGAACGGGAAGGAACGTGAGGCACGCAAGTTGCACTCGATGACCTTGATGTCGTTTTCTTTGGCGAGGAACTGGATATTGAACGGACCAGAGATGTGAAGTACCTTGGCAATCTGCTTGGAAATCTTCTTGATGCGGCGTGCCGTTTCAACATAGAGCTTCTGCGGTGGAAATTGAATCGTGGCGTCGCCAGAGTGTACACCAGCAAATTCGATGTGCTCAGAAATGGCGTAGGCGATGATTTCACCATCTTTTGCAACGGCGTCCATTTCAACTTCCTTGGCATGCTGCATGAAGCGGGAAACAACCACTGGGTGCTTCTTCGACACGTTGGCGGCCAATTTGAGGAAGCGTTCGAGCTCTTCCTGGTTTGAACATACGTTCATCGCAGCGCCAGAGAGGACATACGAAGGACGTACAAGTACAGGGAAGCCAACGCGCGAGATAAACTGCTGGATGTCGTCCATAGAAGTCAGTGCGCTCCATTCCGGCTGGTCAACACCGATTCTGTTGAGCATCTCTGAGAACTTTTCGCGGTCTTCAGCGTTGTCGATGTAGCGTGCTTGCGTGCCGAGTAGGTTCACGTTTTCAGCATCCAGGCGCATTGCCAGGTTGTTAGGAATCTGTCCACCCGTAGAAACGATGACACCATAAGGCATTTCCAGTTCGATGATGTCCATCACGCGTTCGAAGGTGAGTTCATCGAAATAGAGGCGGTCGCACATGTCATAGTCCGTTGAAACCGTTTCCGGGTTGTAGTTGATCATAATGCTGCGATAGCCTTCGCGGCGGATGGTGTTGAGCGCCTGAACGCCACACCAGTCAAATTCAACAGACGAGCCGATGCGGTATGCACCAGAACCGAGCACCACAACCGAGCGCTTGTCGTGTTCAAACTGGATGTCGTGTGCAATGCCGCTGTAAGTTACATAGAGGTAGTTGGTCTGAGCTGGATACTCAGCTGCCAACGTGTCAATCTGCTTTACAACGGGAACGATGCCAGCTTGTTTGCGGCGTGCACGAACAGCCATGATGGCCTTTTCGATGTCCATGTCTTGCTCCATGCCAACGGCGCGTGCAATCTGGAAGTCGGTGAAGCCCTGAATCTTGGCTTTTCGCATCAATTCGTTGTCGAGCACGTTGATGCTGGTGCAAGCGTGGAGTTCCTGGTCGGTTTTGTGGATGTTATAGAGTTTCTGGAGGAACCAACGGTCGATTTTCGTTAGATCGTGAATCTGGTCGATGGTATATCCTGCCTTGAAAGCCTTTTCAATGACAAAAATACGCTTGTCGGTCGGTTCGCGCAGAGCCTCGTCAACGTTGTCAATCTTGATTTCCTTATTGTCGACAAATCCGTGCATGCCTTGGCCGATCATGCGGAGGCCTTTCTGAATCACTTCTTCGAAGGTGCGGCCGATGGCCATCACTTCGCCGACGCTCTTCATGGAAGAACCCAATTCGCGGTCAACGCCACGGAATTTTCCCAAGTCCCAGCGAGGAATTTTGCAGACAACGTAGTCGAGTGCTGGTTCGAAGAAGGCGCTCGTTGTTTTCGTCACAGAGTTCTTGAGCTCGAAGAGGCCGTAGCCCAATCCCAATTTGGCGGCAACGAAGGCCAAAGGATAGCCCGTTGCTTTTGATGCCAAGGCTGAAGAGCGCGACAAACGGGCGTTGACTTCGATGACGCGGTAGTCTTCAGAATTGGGGTCGAAGGCATACTGAACGTTACATTCTCCGATGATGCCCACGTGGCGTACGATGCGGATGGAGAGCTCGCGGAGCTTGTGGTATTCAGAGTTCGTGAGAGTCTGCGATGGTGCGATTACGATACTTTCACCTGTATGGATGCCGAGCGGGTCGAAGTTTTCCATGTTGCAGACCGTGATACAATTGTCGAAACGGTCGCGCACCACTTCGTATTCAATTTCCTTCCATCCCTTCAAACTCTTTTCAACGAGCACTTGTGGAGAGAATGAGAACGCCTTTTCAGCCAGTTTGTTGAGCTCTTCCTCATTGTCGCAGAAGCCGGAACCCAAACCGCCGAGGGCGTAGGCAGCGCGGAGAATCACTGGATAGCCCAGTTCTGCTGCAGCCTGACGTGCCTGTTCGATGGTTTCGCAGGCTTCGCTCTTGATGGTTTTGACGTTGATTTCGTTGAGCTTGCCGATGAAGAGTTCACGGTCTTCCGTGTTCATGATGGCTTCAACGGGTGTGCCAAGCACCTGAAGGTTATATTTCTCCAAGATGCCGCTTTGGAAAAGTTCCACGCCGCAGTTCAAGGCCGTCTGTCCGCCGAAGGCGAGCATGATGCCTTGTGGACGTTCCTTTTCGATGACCTTTTCAACGAAGAAGGGAGTGACAGGCAGGAAGTAGATGCGGTCGGCAACACCTTCTGACGTCTGTACTGTGGCGATGTTCGGGTTGATGAGAACCGTTTCGATGCCTTCTTCCTTGAGGGCCTTCAGTGCCTGAGAGCCGGAATAGTCGAATTCGCCCGCTTCACCGATTTTGAGTGCGCCAGAACCTAAGAGGAGAACTTTCTTTATATCGTTTGACATATTATCTTGTTTTAATGTGGTGTGATTTAGATAAGCAGGTGGCAGGAATCTTTCTTGTATCTGGAAAGCTCCGTTGCTTCGCAGATATGAAGCGGATTCTCTTGCCCTAATTATTCCTTATATATTAGTCGTGCCCACCAGCTTAATGGTCATTTGTTTACAGCAGTTTTACGAAATCATCGAAGAGGAACTCTGTGTCGACAGGACCGCTGCATGCTTCCGGATGGAACTGTGCAGAGAACCAAGGATTCGTTTTGTGTCGAACGCCCTCGTTAGATCCGTCGTTCATATTGATGAACAATGGTTCCCAATCGCTTGGAAGCGTGTTGTTGTCAACGGCATAGCCGTGGTTTTGGCTGGTGACGAAGCAGCGGTTCGTGCCCACCATACGCACTGGCTGGTTGTGGCTGCGGTGTCCGTATTTCAGTTTGTAGATAGACGCTCCGGCCGCTTTTGAGAGCAACTGGTTTCCCATGCAGATGCCCATGCAGGGGCGAACGTTTGGATTTGCAAGGAACTTCTTGATGTTGGCAACGGCATCAGCGCAAGTGTCGGGGTCGCCAGGGCCGTTGGCCAGGAACAGACCGTCGAATTCCATGTCGTTGAAATCATAATTCCAAGGCACGCGGATGACCTCTACGCCGCGGCGGATGAGGCAGCGGATGATGTTGTTCTTCACGCCGCAGTCAACGAGAACCACTTTTTTCTCAGCTCCCTCGTTGTATCGGATGATTTCCTTGCATGAAACCTTTGCCACATAGTTCACGCCATTGTATTCTGCAGTCGGGATATTGTTGGGCTCATCGTCGAAAACGATTTTTCCCATCATCACGCCATGTTCACGGAGCACCTTCGTCAGTTCTCGCGTGTCAATGCCCGTGATGCCTGGCACCTTTTCGCGCTTGAGCCAGTCGCCGAGGCTTTCAACGGCATTCCAGTGGCTGTATGTCTCGCTGTAATCACTCACGATGATGGCCGAGGCATAAATTTTGTCGCTTTCCATAAAGGTGGCCAATTTGTCGTCTCCAACCGTGAAAGGAGGAACGCCATAGTTGCCGACCAAGGGATAGGTAAGCGTCATCAACTGTCCTGCGTATGAGGGGTCGGTGAGGCTTTCTGGATACCCCATCATGGCGGTGTTGAACACCACCTCGCCCGCTACTGGGCTTTCGTAGCCAAATGACTTACCGTGGAACTTCGTTCCATCGTCTAAAATAAGTGTTACGTTTCGCATATATATAGTTTGTGTTTTTTCTGGTACGGCATCCCCAGAGATGCAGTCTTCTGAAAGCTGCCGTTTGGTTATTTCAATTGTAAGTAATGGTAAAAAATAACTTGTGCAATTTTGAGGAATAAGGAGTTATATCTTATGCCCTGTCAAAATTGCCAACTTATTCTTTCACCATTAGTTAAATATGAGTTTCTGATTGTCGGGCGATTCTTTCGTACTCCATTCTTATGGACTTACCTGTTTCGCATCGGCGTAAAACCATCAGTTCTTGTTTGGAAAGTTTGTCTCGTAGTAGTCGATAAATGCCTGGTTGACTCGCTTTGTGCCGCCAGGAGTCGGATAATCGCCACTGAAGTACCAGTCGCCTGGACTTGTCGGACAGGCTTTGTGCAGTCCCTCCAGACTTTGATAGACGATGTGGATTTCGGTTGTTACGCCGTTGGGGCGCAAAAGTTCCGCCATTTTCTTTGAGATGTCATCGTCTGAAAATGGAGCGTACACTTCCTTCACAAAGTTCTTTATCTGTTCCTTCGGCAGGTTCTCCTGTTCCTTGCAGCGCCTGTAAATGTCTTTCAGTCTTGTTTCCCCGCCTTGTTCCAAGGTGAGCGCAATGGCAGCCTTAAAGGCGATGAACTCATCCATGTGCGACATGTCGATGCCGTAGTAGTCCGGGAATCTTACTTGCGGCGACGAGCTGACAACAACGATGCGCTTCGGGTGTAGGCGGTCAAGGATTCTGATGATGCTCTCGCGGAGCGTTGTCCCGCGGACGATGCTGTCGTCAATCACCACCAGGTTGTCCTTTCCGGCTTCAACGCTTCCGTAGGTGATGTCATAAACGTGTGCCGCCAAGTCGTTTCTGCTGTTACCTTCAGCAATGAACGTTCGCATTTTGATGTCTTTCCATGCGATTTTTTCCGAGCGGATGCGTCGGTCGAGAATCTTTGCCACCGTCTTGATGTCGGGGTTTGCCCCCAAGGCGGCAATGGCTTCCATTTTCTGCTTGTTGAGGAAATTGTCGAAGCCTTCCAGCAGTCCGTAGTAAGCCGCTTCGGCCGTGTTGGGGATGTAGGAGAACACCGTTTGGTCGAGTTCGCCGTCCACCGCCTTGAGAATGGGCGCCACCAAAGTGCGTCCCAGTGCTTTCCTTTCTTGATAGATGTCTTTGTCGGAGCCGCGTGAGAAATATACCCTTTCAAACGAGCAGGCCGCCAAGTTCTTTGGTGTGAGAATCTGCTCCGTTCTGAACTTGCCGTCTTTGCTCATGATGAGTCCTTCTCCCGGCTTCAGTTCATGAATCTCTTCCGCTTCAAGATCAAGCGAAGTCTGGATCACCGGACGCTCAGAAGCCACCACCAGCAGTTCGTCGTTTTTATACCAAAAAGCAGGGCGGATGCCCCACGGGTCGCGAAGCGTAAACATTTCGCCGCTGCCAGTGACGCCACACAGCACGTACCCTCCGTCCCAAATCGGCGCTGCCTGTTTGAGAATGTTGGCCACGTTGATGTGGTCTTCGATATATTTAGTAATCTCCGTGCCTTCCAGCCCCATCTTTTGCGCCTCAACAAAATTGCGCTCGCTCTCTCGGTCAAGCCGGTGTCCCAGTTGTTCGAGCAGGATGTAGGTGTCCGACACCATGCGCGGGTGTTGTCCCTTCGAAGCGATTTCCTCGAAGATTTCCTCAACGTTCGTCATGTTGAAGTTGGCGCAGATACACAGGTTTTTGGCGCGCCAGTTGTTTCTTCGCATGAACGGGTGTACATAAGAAAGGCCACTCTTGCCGGTTGTTGAATACCGCAGGTGGCCCATGTAAATCTCTCCCGCAAAGGGAATATGACGGCTGGCGAATTGTGCATCCGCCAGTTGCTTGTTCTCAAAATTCTTGAAATTGCCGTGAACGGCCTTGAAGATTTCTTCAATGGCCGTTGTGCCCAATGCCCTCTCGCGGAAGAAGAATTCTTCTCCCGGCGCGGCGTTCATCTTGACGCTTGCCAAGCCTGCGCCTTCCTGTCCGCGGTTGTGCTGTTTCTCCATCATGAGATAGAGTTTGTTCAGTCCATACATCCACGTGCCATATTTCTGCTGATAGAAATCCAACGGCTTCAGCAGTCTGACCATGGCAACGCCACATTCGTGTTTGAGAGGTTCCATTGTATGATGTTTTATGGGGAGGACAGGTTTGCCTGTCAAGAGAAGGGAATTTACGCCAACCTTCTTATGCCCCTTAGAGTTAAACGGTTTTTGTTGCAAACGCTCTTTGCTTTCTGCCCGAAGGCCGTTCCGTTTCAGCGTTTGGGCAAAGTTACTAATTATTTTCCGTTTATTGTCATATTGCATCGCCGTATTGTTGCAAACCATGCCCCACGGCATTGTTTTCTCAGAATCCATCGCGCCATTCAGTCTGAAATTCGTATCTTTGCAGTTTCTTTGGGGCGTACGGAGCGTTCAATCGTGATGATTTGCGATTTGCGGAAGTTCGCCATGCAGCTTTGCTATTGGCTGCTTGATGTCCTTCCAGCCCCAGCTAATATATCAGAAATGAATCCAAAAGAAATGAATATCTCTGCGGCGTTGTTTGACCTTGACGGTGTCATCATTGACACGGAGCCGCAATACACGGAGTTTTGGGCCGCTATGGGGCGTGAGTTCGAACTGCCCGATGCTAATTTTGCCGCGGCAGTGAAGGGGCAGACCCTTACCTATATTTTCGACACCTATTTTCCTGAGGTCTCGCAGCAGGATTTTTTGCGTGAACGACTGAACGAATTTGAGCGCCACATGAGCTACCCCTACATTCCTGGAGCCGTCCGCTTTGTGGAAGGATTGCGGGAGAAAGGTATTCCGGCAGCAGTCGTGACCAGTTCCAATCAGGCGAAGATGGCCCAGGTCTATGCCGCGCATCCCGAACTCAAGCAACTCTTCACGGCCATTCTGACCTCAGAAGACACGCCGCGCTCAAAGCCCGCTCCCGATTGCTATCTCATTGCCGCCGAGCGCTTGCAATGTCCCATACGTTCGTGTGTTGTTTTTGAGGATAGCATCAACGGTCTGCGTGCCGCACGTGATTCGGGCGCCTTTGTCATCGGTTTGTCCACCTCCAATCCCGTGGAAATGATTGCGCCGCTGTCCGATAAGGTCATCCCTCATTTTGAAGGCTTCAGCCTCTCTTGATAATAGAATATATAAAATGTGGAGCGTTCTAAAGCTAAGAAAATTAGAGCCGCCCCATAAAAATACACAAAAACAATGTCTGCATATTTAGTTGAAGATACCCGGAAGGTGACAGCGCCGCGCCTCCGTGAAATGAAAGCAGAGGGCAAGCAGATTGCCATGCTCACGGCGTACGACTATACCACGGCTTCCATTGTTGACGGTGCTGGAGTTGACGCGATACTCATTGGCGACAGTGCTTCCAACGTGATGGCTGGAAACATGACAACCCTTCCCATTACAGTTGATGAGATGATTTACCACGCCCGCAGCGTGGTGCGTGCTGTGAAGCGTGCCTTTGTCGTTTGCGACATGCCTTTCGGTTCCTATCAGGTGTCAACGGAAGAAGCCATGCGCAATGCCGTTCGCATCATGAAAGAAACAGGTTGCGACGCCTTGAAACTCGAAGGCGGCGAGGAAATCCTTCCCGCCGTGAAGCGCATCATCGCCTCTGGCATCCCTGTTGTTGGCCATTTAGGACTGACACCTCAGAGCGTCAATGTCTTTGGCGGTTTCGGTTTGCGTGCGCGTCAGGAGGCAGAGGCTGCGAAGCTGGTGAACGACGCCCATTTGCTCGAAGAGGCTGGGTGTTGTGCTTGTGTCGTTGAGAAAATTCCCGCAGCGCTCACGCAGCGTCTGGTCAAAGAACTCTCCATTCCAGTGATAGGTATTGGCGGCGGAACGGCTGATGGTCAGGTCTTGGTCGTCAACGACATGTTGGGAATGACCCAAGGTTTCAGTCCGAAATTTCTGCGTCGTTATGCCGACTTGCACACCATTATGACGGATGCCATCGGACAGTATGTTGCCGATGTGAAGTCGTGTGATTTCCCAAATGAAAATGAGAGATATTGATCTCGTTTATTCTGTCGAAGTTTCTTTACTTGCGGTGCACGGAATAGTACACTGAAAGAAGTAAATCTATAGATTTTAAGTGCATTACGATTTAAAATAATAACGCCTTAACCGTTGTCTGTTAGCGGTTAAGGCGTTCTTTTTATTGCTTCAAACTAAAGTGCACGTGTGACAAACGTGTCAGCCCCTGTTATCCTGCGTAAGAGTGCATTCCAGACAGGAAGAAATTGACACCAAAGTAAGTCATGAGCACAGTGAGAAATGCCAAGATGCAAAAGCCGTGGAAGCGTTTTGCGCTGCGCAACCAGGGGAGAGAATGGCTGTGGAAGCCGATGGCATAGACCATGAAGGTAATCAAGGCCCATGTCTCTTTAGGGTCCCAGCTCCAGTAGGCACCCCAAGACTGGTTGGCCCACACGGCGCCTAAGAAAATCCCGATGCCGAGGAAGAAGACAGCAGGGTAGAGGAGCAGGCGTCCGAAAAGCATGAGTGGTTCGGCTTGCCGAGAAATGCACAGTCCGAGGATGCCTGTGAGCATGGTGAAAGCCAGCAAGGCGTAGCCTATCATTATCACGGAGACGTGTAGGCTCAACCAGGGCGAGGCGAGAACGGGCATGAGGTTCGTGATTTGCGGATTGCTCTGGCCGAGGTGTGACACCAGCAGGGCGAAGCCTCCCAGAAGGAAGCCGAAGGGAAGCAGAATGCGGAAGCGATGGTGGAAGATACTTGAAAATGCCAGTGTGCAGAGCGCCATGAATTGCATCGTTTCAAATCCGTTGCTCATGGGAATGTGGTCTGCAATGTACCATCGCAGCGCGAAGGCGACGCCCAACGCTGCAGTGGCGAGAAACAGCATGGCGGGGAGAATTTTTTGGTCGAGGACGTTGGTCTTGAGGTTTCGGATGCTCTTGTATGCCATCAACGTGAAAGAAATCAGGGCGCAGACGAAGCACACGATGAAGAGGATTTTCGTCGTGGGGATGCTGTTGTAGAGAATTTCAGCTTTGACGCGTTGTGGGCTCAGCGGTTTCACACTGCCGTCTTTTGGCAACGGCTTGATGAGTGTGCCGTTTTGCAGCATCATGATGAGCCCCACTTTCTCATCGGTCTCCGCAATGGCCTTTTGCAGCGGATCGGCGGATGGGGCAATCGCGTTGCCGTTTCCATTCCAATATCGGCGAAGGATATATTCGTTGCCGCGGAAGAGGTCGGTCAATCGTGCATATTTTCCGTCAAGGCCCAGCAGTTGTCGCAATTCTTTGTTTTTGATGAGAATCATGGGTTCGTTTTGCCAGACGTCGGGGCGCAAGAGCCATCCCGAGACGACTTGTTCTGGCGACAGGCCGCCATAGCTGTCTTTCCCGTAGAGTTTCAGGATGAAATCGTGTGCCAGGGTGTTGAATGGGGCAACGCGTCCGTTGTAGACCACCTGCTTGGCGGCCAATGAATCGGCTTTTTCTCGGTTGAACGCAGGGAGCGAACGGGAGGCCGCGGAGAGGCTGGGACTCACGGCTGCCAGCATAATGATGAGTGTGCCTTTCCGGAGCAGAGGGTTTCGCAGAAGTCGTCGGAATTCTTCGCGGCGGTCAATGAGGACGAGGAGCATGGAGATGGCCAGTAGAATATAGCCCACATAGGAGAGTGTGGTTCCCCACGGGTCGTAGTTGACTGAAAGCCAGCTGCCCTGTCCGTCTTCATCGTAGGACGACTGGTAGAGCCTGTATCCTTCGATTTCCAGAATCTTGTTCATTGAGACGCTGCATTTCTGTTTGATGCCTTCGCGACTGATGACCGTCAGGTGTGAAAAATAGTCGGCAGGCGTTTCCGTTCCGGGATAGCATTTGATGTCAAAGCGGTCCAGCATGACATTGAAGGGGAGGGGGAACGTGCGGCTCAGATCTTCGCTTTGGAAATTCCTGACGGGGACGCCTTGCGAGAGATGGAGTATGCCTTTTGTCGAGGTTAAATAGGTCAGTAGGCCTCCTCCCAGGATGATGGCAAAGGAAAGGTGGAGCATAAGAAGAGGGAGACGGTGCCATAGTTTACGCTTGACCAAGGCGTATATCATTAGAAGGGTGGCCAATGCCCATAGGACAACGAACCAAGGTGTGTGGTAGATGTGGTCTGACACAAAGGCACTCCCTTGATGGTGTTCAATGATGGTGGCGCTTGCCAGAAGAATGAGCAGAAGAACGTATGTGGAGATGATCAGATGTTTCATGAATGTGGCATGGAGAAAAGCAGCGACACGAAGTTTGTTTTCTCAGTTAGGTAAACAAAACTTCGTGTCGTGCATTTATTAGTAGGGGTGTCATACGTCAGATTCCCAAATCGTCAGGGAATCGTCAGAATTTCGGAAAGGCTTCGTTGGTGATGGCTTTGGTGGCCATACATTCCATTTCAATGAGCCATCCCGGGCGGCATACGGGAGCGAGCACAATGACTTTTGGAATGTCGGGGAAACGACGGTTGAACATTTTTGAGACAACGGTATGGTCGGCGGGGTCTCTCAGATAGACAATCATTTGGCTGACATCATCAAATCCGCATTCGGCCTCCTTGAGCAGAGCATCGACATTTTCCCACATGCGCTCCGTTTGCTTGCGGATGTCGCCGACGTGCAGGATGTTTCCTTTGTTGTCAATGCTTGCCGTTCCGGAGATAAAGACCTGGCGACGGTCGCCGTAGTCAACACGCGTGCCCCGTTCGAAACTGACGCCATATTCATAGGTGGGGTTCAGGTGGGTTGGCGCGTAGAGGTGTTTCACCTGTTTTTTGGGGTCAATGCCAATGACGGCATAGTTGTCGAGTTGCACCAGTATTTTGGGGTTGGCGTTGCGGCCGCCGATGCCCGTGCTCGCAATGAAATGTGTCTTTGGCGTGAGGTTTTGCGTGTAGAATTCCTCGTTGCGTGCTGAGACGACTCCTGCATAGTTGTTGTCGACGTTTTGGACGAAAAACCAGGTGCGGATGCAATTGTCGGCCAAATGGGCGCCGTTGTTGAGCAATTGCATGACATAGTCCTTCAGCAGCAGACTGGTTTGCCCTTCCGACGTGTCGGCTTCAGCCGTTGCACTGCCTCCCCATAAATGCGTGTATGCACCGTGTTTCACGCGATAAAGCCCGTGGGAGAAGTTTTCTTCGCAGATTTCTGTTTGCAGATTCACCCAGAGTGCGATTTTTGTACCATCGAGCGGCGCCTGTTCAACCACGGAACAGGCACATGCTGGAACCTCTGGCACTGTTGCAAGCAGCGTGTTGTATTGGTTGGCAGCATCGCTGAGAAAATAGCGCTTGATCACAGAGGAGGCGCCTTTTAATGTTGTCTTGAGCAGAGAATAATAGTTGTTCAAAACAGCGTTGAGCTGCTCTTGGAATGTTTGTTCGGGGCATGTGGCGTGAATGATTACGTGGTATTCTGTCACACCATCCTTTGTCTCAAACTTAGAAATTTCAGCCAAGGAGTCCTCGGTCTGAACGGCTATTCTTTCCTGTATGTTAGTCATTCTGTTAGTGTTTCTTGTTATGTTTACAAAGGTACGAAAAAACAACCAACTACAACTGCTTTTTTTCTCGCCAGCATGTAAAATCACTATATGTGGGGATGTCTTGTCCTTTTTTTGTTGGCATAGAAACTGCCGTATAGCCATTCCTGTGATGAGCAGGCGGGCAATACGGCAGATGTTTTTTGCAGTGTTTGTCTTCTCGCTATTCTTCGGCACCGTTGTTTATCCAGTCTTTGATGAGCTGGAGTCCGACAGGGTCCGTCACCATGATTTTCGAGTGGTTGTGTTTCCAGTTTTCGCTCACCTCTGTGGCGAGTGCTTCATAAAGAACACTGTTTGCAGCGTCGCCAGGCGTGACACGATTGTGGCCTTCCACCAGTTTGGCCGGCATATTCTTCATGCTTGCATAGCTCTCGCCTTCGTTCAGGTTGAGCGATGCCGCCCAGGCGCTACCGCTGTGGCAGTGGGAACATTGTTTGTCGAAAATTTGTTTCTGTATGCTGGCAAACATGCTGGCGTTGAGCGTGCCTGCGTTGATGCGAATCGTGTCGTTCGTGTTAGGCGCGTCGATGGTGAAGAAAGAGATGACGCGGCGCCGCACACTGTTGACTACGCAGACCTCCAAGGTCTTCACATTGTCGGGGATGCCCGAGAGCGTGACATCAGCTTGCCCGTTTTCGTCTGTTTGGATGCTCTTCGTTATTTCTGCATACGGACTTTTGTCAGAGAAGCCGGCAATGGAGATTGAATAGCCAGACGGCCATGTTTTTTGTCCTTCCAGTTTGACTTCCACTTTGGCAACGCGTCCCTCTTCTTCGAGGTTGAAGTCTTCTTCAGCAATACGCCCGTCGTCGCATGAGGAGAGAAGCGTTGCACAGAGTAGCAGCACATAAGTGATTGGTTTCATTTGAAATGGCTTAATGCACGTTATGGGCGTGGGGTTAGAAATAATATTGCAGTTGCACGGTGGCAGAATGCGTGGCGAGACCGAGGTTGTCGTTGTCGCGGTCGAGTTGCGTGGCGTGTCCCTTTCGGCCCGTGTATTGATACATACCTTGGAGCTTGAGGTTGCAGTTTTTGAAGAAATAGTTTACGCCAACTGCCGGCATATTCAGGAAACCGTCTTTGCTTGTGCTGTTGCGGTTCATGAAATCGTAGCGTGCTGCGAGTTGCACCTGTGGCGTGATGAAATAGCCGCCTTGCAGATAGCCGCCCAGATAATTATAGTGTTCAGAGATTTTCTGACGTTTGGTGAATCCCACGTTCATCCAGTAGGCTTCAGCTGCAAAATACCAGCGATGGAGTAGCATAGCAAATTCAAGTCCCATGCGGGCATCGTTGGTGCTCTCGTTCTCGCTTTCCACGTTCATTGAGCCCGATAGCCCGACGAGCATTTTCTTTTCGTGGAGCATATTGGGGTTGCCTTGCGTTGAAGGCATCGTTCCCCAGGGCATGTAGGTCAGTCGGCCCGCGTAAAGCAGTGAAGGGATGTGCCAGTCGTCGCTGAAAGTCTTTGTGGCGCTGTTGACTGCGGCCCCTGTACCGTTGAAGAGCCCCACTTCATAGCCAAATTTGTTGTTGACAACGCCATGAAGTTCAACGCCAAGGTCAAAGCCCGTCGAGATGCTCGGCGTGACCGCATTGAGCACGTAGGGCATGATGGTCGACGTGGTGAGCGACGTTGGGAGTTGCGGGAAGAGCGTCTCACCAAGCGTCGTTAGATAGGCGTGTGAAAAAGGCGTTTTGAATTTACCAACGCGCACTTGTACGGGATTATTGAATTTGACGTCAAACCAAGCCTGCTGCAAAAGATAGCCGCCCGTTTTGGCTGCATTCAGAGAGAGGTTGAACGTGACTTTATTGAAGGCCTTGCCCGTGAATCCCAAAATGGCATTGGGGATGGCGAAACCAGAATTGGAGACGTTATCTTGGTTGTATGCCTTGTCGAGGCCTTCGTCGTCATACCAATTGAAGTTGGCGCTGGTTTGCACCAGCATGTAAGGCTTGAAAATGAAGTCGCCCTTTTTCGTCTGTATGGTGAAACCCTTGCTTCCGGCCAAGGACACCACACCGTTGTCAGTGTCGAGGTCTATTGGTTCGTAGTTGATTTTTCCGATGCCCTTGTCGTCGCTCTTCTCGTCGTTGGCTGTCTGTTCTTCAGGAGCTACGGAGGCGGTGGCTTTTTCTTCCGGGACATTCCCCTTCAATTCTGCAACGTTTGTTGCGTGGATATTGACGGCGCTCGCTGACATCAATGCCAACAGGGCGAAGCTTTTTTTATTCATTGTGTTTTCAGTTTTGTTGTAGGTGTGTAGGTACTTCTGTTTGAATGTACTAAAGAGATTCCAGGAATTTCACGAGTGCATCGCGGTCTTTCTTCGGCATCTTCTTGAATATGTTTTTCGATGCTTCGCCTTCTCCTCCGTGCCACATGATCGCTTCGACGAAATTACGTGCGCGTCCGTCATGGAGAAAACAGGTGTGTCCGTCAACCTTCTGTTGCAGGCCGACGCCCCAGAGCGGTGTGGTGCGCCATTCGTTGCCGCGAGCCAATCCGCTGACGTAATTGTCGTTGAGGCCGACGCCCATGATTTCAGACCCCATGTCGTGGAGCAGATAGTCGGAATAGGGGTGGATGGTCAGTCCGCCGAGCCAAGGCAGGTGAGTGCCGTTGAGCAGCGTGCTGCCCGATTTCTTGGTGTGTAATGTTGTAACGTGGCAGAGTTGGCATTTGGCCTTGTAGAAATTCTGTTCGCCAATCTTCAGCAGCTCGCGTTCAGAAACCGTTTGGTTGCCATAGTTGACCATGGTGGTGGTTGATCCGATGCGGCGGGCGGGGACACCGAGACATTGCATATAGAGGTCAACGTCTTCCATAGATTCAGTGGTGACGTCAAGACGGTTGCTATAGCACAGGCCCATCATACTTCCATATTGCTGTTGTGTCTGTCCCTGGCAGATTTCTTCAGGGAAGCGACTGTTGGTGGCTCCCATGTCGCTCGAGAAGCCCAGTTCCACGGTGAGGTCCAGATGTTGCGCCTTGTTGCCAGATAGGCCGACGCCTCGTACGCCCTTCTCCGTGATGTAGTTGCATCGGCCGCTGATGCCATATTCTGGATAGTTGCTTTTGGCGGCCAGAGCTTCAATCTCCGTGGGGTCGAGTGCCATCATCAGTCCCATGCCGACATGTCGCAATGGTTGGCGAACGGAGATGATCAAGTCCTCGGGCTTGACAGCGTCGGCAATGGGTTTTCCGTAGTTTTTCATGCCGTTGGTATACCATTCTTTGATGCGGTATTCCGGATAGGCCAATTCATATTTTTCTCCGTCGGGGAAAGCATACTCCTGCTTGTGCCATTTCACTTGCAGTTTGCCCTCCGGCTTCATGGTGTATTCTTTGCCGTTAGCGTCAACGTAGGTGCCCTGGATACATTGGTCGTGGAGCACGCGTCCGTAGTCGGGGAAAAACGAACCATTCTTTCGGGTGATGTAAATCAGTCCGGCTGTGAAGCCCGTCTCGCCAGAGACCGTGCAGAATCCGTCGGCGTCGCATTTGCTTTCGTCATAGTTTGCCCAAATGGAGGGCTTTGTTCTTCCAGTGGTCATGTGGCAGCTGCGACAGGAGAAACCCGCATAGAGCGGACCAAGGCCGCCAGCCTCAACGTCCTTTCCGCTTGGAATGGCGTTGTCGTATAGTTTGTTTCCTGAGTTGAAGCGGGTGAGATATTTTCCCGCTACCCAGTTGGCCTCGACGTCGTAGGCCGTGGAGGAATTGAGAAAAATGGTGGAAATGTCGGCCGACAAGGCATAGCCCTCCGGCACTTTGATGTCAATGATGTCTATGCCGTCGTCGTCACTGCAGGCGTTGAGCGAAAGCATGATGCTGAAAAGCAGTGAGTGTTTCAGTAAACGTGTAACCATATAGTTGTTGGCAATGAAATCAATATTCGCTTTATGCTAAATGAGAGGGGTATATAATGTAAAATGTATAATGCGCGATGCGTTGGCTGTACATCATACATCATACATTTTACATTATTGGTTAGTCCTTCCAGATTATTTGATGGTGCGTGGATTTCCGTCCTTGAAAATAAGGAATTCAAGTGTGTGGAAACCGCGAACGTTTTGCGCCGATTCAACCTTGGCATCGTCGTCGCCTTCAGCCCATTCGAGATCCGACCATTTCTTGGACTTCATGATGCTCACGATTGCGTCTTGGTCAAGAGGCCAGGAGTCCATGTTGGGGTCGAGACCAAAAGTGGCGACAGGACCGAAGAGGAAGGCTTCGCTCGTTTCCCACGGTTGGCGGGCTTCCAGCCAAGCTCGGCTGCATGCATAAAAACCTTCGTTGCTCGGGTTGGCCACAAAGGCGTTGACGGTGGCAAGCAGTTCGGCATTCTTTTCTTTCAAGTTGCGGTAAGTCGGCACGACGACATTATCAACATAATTGTTGACGATGTTTTGAAGCACCTCGTCACTGAGATGGTTGACAGCGTCGCGGAGATTTACGGCTGCTGCGCCGGCTTCAACTTCGTCGTCATCGTTCTTCACTTCGCTCAGACTGGCTTGCAAAGCGGCGCAAGCCTCCATTGCTTTTTGCGTTTCAACGCTGCCGATGTGATTGCGGAAAGGCGACGTGATGCCCTGAATGGCGTTTTCGGCGTCCGTGATTTGCTGGCGGATGGTTTTGTCAATGGTTGTTCCTTCAAGGGCCTTTGCCATAGAGCTTTCGGCCATGTTTGTGGCGCTACCATTGAGTTTGCCATAGTAGGCGTTGGCAATGGAGCGGATATTGTTGGTGTAATCCTCGATCGAATGCCAGCTGTACCAAGACTCAACAGCATAGAGTGCCTCAGTGGTTTTTCCACTCACCCATTTGGCATAAGGGTCGCCGATTTTGGCAGAGCCAACTTCATTGGCAATCTCAGCCATTTTCTCAACGATTTCCTGGGCGCAAGCTTTCACGTCGTTGTAGCCTGAGCGAGAATCGTGTTGCTTGAAGAGTTCGGCGAAAGGAACGCCAGTGTTCACTTCCGTTGTATGGTAGTTTTCGGCCCATTGGCTATATAATTTCTCAGCATCGTTGTTGAGAAGCATGGCCACGTTTTTCATGTAGTTGCCCCAGGCTTTGGCGTTGCTCGCTGTGTAGTCGAGGTCAGCCGACGGCTGTTCTTTCTCTGTCTTTGGGTCATCGTTGTCGCTGCAAGATGTCGTGGTAGCACTGAAAGCCACGGTCATGGCTAACATGGCACCGAAAAGGTATTTCTTATCCATTTGCTTATTGGTGTTATGTTGTTTGTAAATAAGATTAATTCTCTGATGGAGGATGATGTAATCCTTGAAGGAGAGTCCGGCATATCTGATGAAGCGTATGCCAGACAGATAGTCGCTTTGCGTACTGTTGGGGTTATCTTTTGGTGAACCAGCCCACGTAGGCAACGCCAATCGACAATTCATTCTCGCTGTTGTATTTCCCCTTGCCGAAGAGCTTGCTCGTTCCGATTTGTCGCGTAGAGTAGTCTGCCTTTATTACTAAGTTGGGGAGCGCATACCAGTTGATACCTGCCGTCCATTTCCGCACTTCGTTGCGTTTGTCCTCCGTGTAAAGTCCGGCACATTCCTTTTGCGTGTTGTAATAGTCGAAGCGTGCAAAGGGATAGAGCGTCGGGCATCGAGTTCCTGCGAATATGCCAGCCAGGTTGAGGCCCACTTCCGCTCCGTAGCTCACAGATTTTTTGGCAACGGGAATGACACGGGTGTAGGGCGAACTATTTGAGAGTTTCGTATTGACGGCGCTCACGCGGTCGGCGTTTGTTAGGTTTCCCCACATGAAATTGGCCCGGGCAGCAAGAATGTTGCTCTTATATTGTGCATCGACTGTGTAGATGCGCAATGGCGCCTTGAAATTATATTCGCTGAGTTTGTCGGAATTGGCGGTGGTGTTGGCGCAATAATAGAGAGAAGCGCCAAGGCGTAATCCCGGTAAACCGTTGTAGTCCAATCGGAATGTATAGGCTGGCGAGGTGAAGTTGTCTTCTTCGAAAATACCCTGTTTCCCTCCAGCAACCCAGTTGTTGCGGTCGAAGCCACAAGCGTTAAGTCCGGAAGTGACCATGGCTTGATAGCTGAAGTTGGCATATCCGTAACCAAACGTACCGAAGATTTCCAAACCATTCTCGTGCCATGTTGAAGGAATCATCGTTGTTTCTCCCTCTGGTCGCGTCGTACCGAAGAAATTAATCGGTTCATGGTGTGCGTTGGTCAAGCCGACAGGGAGAATGAGGTGTCCCGCACGCATATTGAAGGCTGGATGGATCAAGCGAGTGATGTGGAATTGCTCCAGCGCCACTTCGCCGCCTTTCTCAACTTCGGTTTCATATTCCCCGTTTTCTGAATTCTCTATCTCATAGGCCGTGCCTACACCGCCCGACTCAAACTCAATCTCTGCTCCGAGAATCCATTTGGGTGTGAATTTATAGTCTAAAGCCAAAACGAAGCGCGGGATGGAAATCGTGTTGCGATGGTCTTTTCGGTTTCCGTCGCGGCCGCCGTAGAAGCGGTTGATTCCGTAATCTTTGAAGGAAGCCAGCATTTCGCCGTAGCCGCCGAAGCGGAACTTCTCATAGTCGTCGGTTGCTGAAATCGTTTTGATGCTTGGCGCCTTGGATTCGGCTGTGGCCTGGTGAGTGTGGTTGGCAACAACGGCGTTATTTGCATTGTCCGTAGGGCTGTTTGTAATAGTCTTGTCAGTTGTTTGGATGACAACCGGATTTTCTTTGACCGCTGCCGTGCGTACATGATTCACACTGTCATTTCGGGAAGCCATTGCCCCATTGTCGGCATAACCTATGCCAGCGGCAATCATGTTTCCCAGGGTGAAAAGAGCGATTCCTTTTTTCATTGTGTCTTGTTTTTCTTATATTTTTTCGTGTCCGGCGTACTGGTCTTTTGGCCTCCGGTCTTTTTGTCTGCGTTTTCAGTTTTCGTGTCCGTCTTCTTTTTCTTCACCTTTTCCTTTTTGGCAGGTTTGGCTGGCGGAGTGGCGCATGTTGTGGCATCAACAATCGGTTTCACCACGCTTCCGTCTGTCGCCACCAAAGGAGACAGGCAGACGCAGAAGGCGAGCATTGTGAAGATCGTTTTTTTCTGTAACGTATGGCTCATTGTGTCTGCGTTTGATTTGATGGTGCAAAGTTATCGACATTTAAAAAGTGTCACAATCGCTATATTTGTGTATATTTTCAGGCTGCTTGTAAGTAGGCGAAACTGAAAATACCCACAAAAATCTGCAAATACCCAAAAGTGGTGATACCCGTGTGGCGTGCTAATAAAACAAAAATCACTAACTTTGTGGCGACATAACAAAGCGGGCTTTGGTCTTCATTATCAGAGCCTATTGAAATGAAAGGTAAATAAGGTATGGCAATTTTCTATAGTGAAACCGCAAAAATGAGTGATATCATCTGTGACGAACCTTCTTTGTTGCAGATGATGAGTCGTTTCGGCATTCCATTGGGAGTTGGGGAGCGCACGGTCAAAGAAGTGTGTGAAACCAACAACGTGGACACTGTTACATTTTTGGCTGTGGCTAATTTTATGAAGTATGGGAAAGATGTGGTGGACCAGTATGTTGAAAAGGTGTCCGTTTCCGCGTTGGTCACCTATCTTGGCAGGGCACACAATTACTATCTTGACTTTCAGTTGCCGAACATCCGACGCAAACTGTTGGAAGCCATCGATTGCTCGCAGCAGAACGAAGTGGCATATTTGATATTGAAATTCTACGATGAATATATGGCAGAGGTGCGTCGCCACATGCAACACGAAAACATGCGCATTTTCACCTATGTCAACCAACTCTTGGAAGGACATCGCCGTGCGGATTTTGAAATTGCCCAGTTTTCGCGGAGTCATAGCGGCATAGACAAAAAATTGCAGGAGCTGAAAAATATTATTATCAAATATTACACATCGACAGACTCTGTTGACTTGCTGAATAATGTGCTCTTTGATATATTCAATTGTGAAAACGATTTGCACCAGCATTGTGAGGTGGAGGATGAACTTTTTGTTCCCGCTGTGCAGTTGCTGGAGGCCAAGGTCGCCGTGGAAGGAGGCAAGGCGGAAAAAGAAACAACATCTGTCGCGCAGCAAGAGATGCTTTCGGAGCGCGAACGCGAAATAGTCGGTTGTATTGTTCGCGGCATGACGAACAAGGAAATTGCAGAAAACCTTTTCATCAGTGTCAACACGGTGCTGACGCATCGCAAAAACATCTCTCGAAAACTCAATATCCATTCCGTCAGCGGTTTGACCATTTATGCCATTGTTAACAAACTGGTCAATGTGGGAGATATTCATTTGCAGTAAGCAAATCCTTTAGAGATGGCGTGGCCGTTTCCTGAAATGTTCTTATCCCGCTCAGGATAAAAACGTTGAACCGACAGCGTAGAAATTGATTTTTGTGCAGTTCGGATGAGAGAATAAGCCATCGTGGACGTGTCCTAAGGAGAGTCAGCGCACACGGGGCGAGAAACGTTCGTCTCTCGGCCGTGGTTCGTTCGTCTCTCGGCCGTGATTCGCACGTCTCTCGTCCGTGATTCGCACGTCTCTCGGCCGTGGTTCGCTCGTCTCTCGGCCGTGGTTCGCCAACAAGCATAGGGGATGGATTGGCGAATTGCTTTATCATCGGTTCAACCGTTAATTTGAGGATGTATTGCTACTCTATAAAAGGGAAACCGTATAGCCTTTATGGTGTCGAGCAAAGCGGAATGAAAGCACGCTGTGTCCTTCTCCAGAATCGTAGCTTTGGAATTTATTCATGGCTATGGATAAAATATTTTGGATCAGAAGTTTATTCTTTTCCAGTAAAGAAAAATCGCCCATGGTTTTGAGCTGTTTTAGCACGAAACTATGGGCGAATTTGTTAGGGTATTGTTGGGGCCTCCTTACAGAAGATGGCGCTTTTATTGATAGTCTTCTGGTTTTAGTGTGATGGAAATGAGAAAGTTACCATCCTTGTCATAATAATTGTATTTGAAACTGTAGTTGAAGTCCATGCAGCGGCGAACATATTCGGCGTTGTTTGCTTGGTTTTTAATTTCCTGAAGCAATACGGGACGTAGATTATCTGCGGCAGTCTGCAAGGATTCTGGAGTAGTTTTCGCTTTGTCGGCATTGAGCAGTTGGTATGTGTAGATAAGGCAGTCTTCATTATTTGCCACGTTCAATGACACGGATTTCACACCATTTGAGATAATGGGATTTTTCTTCAAATTCTCGTTGGTCGCTTTGCAATACGCTTGCAGTTCTTCGTGCAGGCTTTCATAATTAGAAACGCTGCGTTGGTGTTTTTTCCATGTGATGGAGCGCCATATCTGTGGAAGGTTTGATTTGTTCCCCACTTTGTAACAGCCAATGACCAGAAGCGTACACTCATTTTCGTTAAATGCGTAGGCGGCACCATTATAGTGTATTCCGTCTATCGTATTGGTGAAATCAACAGACATGGTGCTTTTTCCCATGAAGGTCGCGGGATGTATTTCTCCGAAGGTGGCATTATGAAACAGCGGGTTGTTTTGAATGGACATTTGCATCTCGAGCGCGGCTTTGGGATTCTGAATCTGCTCGATACCTACAATGATGCCCATGTTGTAGAGAATGGGGCCATCGTTGAAGAAATTGAGCAGTTCCATTTTCGTTCCAGGCATGTCTTGCTTTTGAACGTGCCATCCTGGTGGAACGGTTATAGACAGGTAGCTGTTTTCGACTTTGTTCTGGGCTAACGATAAATAGGGGAGGATACCCATTAACAGTAGAATAAGATATTTTTTCATGTTATAAGTTTTTATGAGGTTGTTAGGTAATTATAGGTGCTCTGTGAAAAAATCCCTTTGTTCTTTTCTGGATCAGTGCGTTCTGTTTTTTGCAATGTGCAGGTGGTGCAAACAAAAAAATATGTTACTATAGAACAAAACCTCCTGCATCTTAAGCAATGTTGCTTGGCATGCAGGAGGCTTTGTCTTATGAAATTAAAAAAGGAAAATTATTCCCAACCCAAAGCGCTGGCACCAAGTACAGCAGCTTCGCTGCCGTTGAGTGCCGAAATCAGCAATTTTGTTTTGTTCTTATACATAAACAGGACGTTCTCTTCATAGGCTTTGCGGAGCGGTTTCATGAGATATTCGCCAGCTTTGGTCAGTCCGCCGAAGAAAACAAAAGCCTCCGGTGTGTTGAAGGTGGCGAAGTCGGCACATGAGCGTCCGAGAATAGTTCCCGTGTAGTCGAAGATGTCTAAGGCAATCTTGTCACCCTTTTCAGCTGCCAGGAAAACGTCATACGACGTGATGTCTTCTGGATTCATGTTGCGCAATTCGCTTGCGGCGTCGCTCTTGGAGAGAAATTCGCGAGCAGTGCGTGCCACGCCAGTTGCTGAACAATAAGTTTCCAAGCAACCCTTTCGGCCGCAACCGCATTGGCGTCCGTTACCTGTATGATCGATGATGACGTGGCCCAATTCACCAGCGTAGCCATCGCTGCCGTAAACAACCTTTCCGTCAACCACGATGCCAGAACCGACACCTGTGCCCAAAGTGATCATAATGAAATTCTTCATGCCGCGTGCCACGCCGTAGGTCATTTCGCCCATGGCGGCAGCGTTGGCGTCGTTTGTAACGCGAACAGGAATGCCGAGTGCGTCTTCAAATCCCTGTGCCAAGGGCACGTTTCCTTTCCATACGAGGTTGGCAGAACCTTCGATACATCCAGTATAGAAATTTGCGTTAGGAGCGCCGATGCCCATACCGCGTATTTGGTCAATGCCGCCTACCACGTCAAGAGCAGGGCCGAGGGCTTCTACTGCTGCGGCCACATAATCCTTGAAATCTGGGTATGCTTGGCTTTTGATGGCTGTTTGCGCTTTGATGTTTCCTCTTTGGTCTACGATACCGAAGATGGAATTCGTGCCGCCCATGTCAAGTCCGATGACATAGGGCTTTTCGATATTATTTTCCATGGTGGAAGTTTTTTATGGTTTGTATGAAGATGTTGTTTCCTTTGTGCAGACTTAGTTGTGGCTCTTTACTTATCTGAAAATCAAGATACCCAAACTGATGAGTACAGAGCTGACAGATAGCCAAGTGGAGATGGATCGTACGCTGTTGTCGTTGTTGGTTGATTGGCCCACGCGCACGTTGTTGGGCGAAACGTAGATAATGTCGTTCTGCTGCAAACTATAAACGGGCGAGTTGAACAAGTCTTTTGAACGGAGGTCTACGAAATAAGCCTTGCTTTCGCCGTTTTCTTCACGAATGACTTTCACGTTGTCGCGACGTCCTTGGATGGTGAGGTCGCCTGCCTGTCCGAGCGCGTCAAGCAAGTTGAGGCGGTCGCGGACAATGTTTACACGTCCTGGGCGCGTCACTTCGCCAAGAACCGTTACATACTGATCGTAGGCATTGATAGTGACAACGGCATCGCGAAGTTGTTCAGCGCGCAGCATTGATTGTATTTTTGATGCCGCTTCGCCGCGTGACAGGCCGCTGATTTTGATACGGCCAAGATTCGGCATGTCAACACATCCGTTTTCGTCAATGGTGTATAGCGTAATTTGGTTCGAGGCACTTACTGTAGCTCCAGCTTGAATAGTTGTGATGGGCAGGTTAAACTGCATGGCGATGGCAGGCGTTGAACTGCTTGTCACGATGATGGAAACCTTGTCTCCGGCAAGGAGCTTGAGGGATTGCGAGACTTGCGTCGTTAGCGTTTGTCCTTCTGATACATCCTGAAGGTAAAGCACTTTTTCTCCGGTTTTGCAGGATGAGAACAGGAGAAGCGTCGTGAGCATGAATAGGGCGAATTTTTTCATTTTGATTTAATTTCTCTGATAAATAGCTTTTTGATTATCTGTTTTCGGGGTGTGGCTCTTTGAATACGCTTTTTGTGTTGCAGCCTCTATGCGATATAATAAAGGTATGTCTTTTCCTGCAAAAACGTTTTCAGTCGATGATGGTTTGGATGTTTTCCAAGCCATATTTTTGCCGCAAAGAGTGCCATGCCAAAGATTTCTGTGTTAGGAAAAACTCAGTGGACACACTTCATTTTGCAAATGTAATATTTTAATTTGGTATCGCCTTTATTTTTTTAAATCTATTTTTCAAAATATTGCAATGCCGCGGTAGAAGTGGCTTATTTATGGAGTGCAAAGTACGTTGCCTTTCATTTGAATACATGGTAATTGGGAGAATTTTTGAACGAATGAACCTTGCGGTAAGTAGGTGTTCAGAATTAGTTTATATTGAATTGTCGTATTATTTTGTTCCTACAGCTGTCTTGAAGAAGGAGCGTAGCGAGCTACGTGACTGATGAAAGACTGTTGTAGGGGCAAAAGAATGCGGCAAGGTAATATTAAACTGGCTTTTCCCTACATGGATAGTAAAAACTAATTTTGAACACCTACTTATGATAAGGCTTTTCTATGTGTGCTTTCCTGTCCTGTGTGATGGGATAGGCGTGAAATACGTATGAAAACCTGTATGGAATGGCGTAATTTAAGATTTCTTCTCACGTTTTTTACTTGATACGTGTTGCTTATATCTATGAAAGTTAGTAACTTTGCAAGCAAAATTCTGTCGCCAGATGTAACTTCGTTGAAGCGGGGGCAGAACCGATACCAATAAATGTAGGCCGACGGCTTGTAAAAGAGCCGGGGCTGCTTCAAATAATGACAGATATACTTCAATGAAGAATAGCATTCTCTTATTCTCCGTCGTAGCTACCTTGGCGTTCTCTTCTTGTGGAAATTATGTAAATTTGCAAAAGTCCACTGATTACGACCAGAAATATGAAGCTGCCAAGCAATATTACGCAGAGGGACAATATAATCGCGCGTCCATTTTCCTTCAAGACATGGTGGCCATGTTGAAAGGTACAGATAAAGGTGAGGAATCTTTGTTCCTTTTGGGCATGTGCAGTTATAAGGCCCACAATTACGAGGCTGCCAACGCATATTTCAAACGCTATTATCAGAGCTATCCAAAGGGTGTTTATACAGAAAAAGCTCGCTTTTACTCAGCCATGGCGCTCTATATGAATACAACGGATGTGCGTTTGGATCAGACCGATACCTACGAGGCCGTGACGGAATTCCAAAACTTTTTGGAACTTTATCCTGGAGGAGAATATAGTGCAAAGGCGCAGAAATTGATTTTTGAATTGCAAGATAAATTGGTTGAGAAGGAATATCTCTCGGCCAAACTTTATTACGACCTTGGCAGCTATTTCGGTAATTGCGCGTATGGCGGCTCTAACTATCGCGCTTGTATCGTGACGGCAGAAAATGCTATCCGGGATTATCCATATACGTCTCATCGTGAAGAATTTGCCATCTTGATTCTTCGTGCCAAGTTTGAATTGGCAGCGCAGAGCGTCGAATCGAAGAAAGAGGAGCGTTATCATGATGCCATTGACGAGTATTATGGATTTACCAATGAATATCCCGAGTCGCGCTATATGAAAGAGGCTTCCGCACTCTTCAAAAAAGCAAAAAAATATGCCCAGGCTGACGACAGCGCCGCGGAAGAACAGGACGCTGGGGAGACTGCAACTGAAACCAAGAAATAAGAAATAAAAAATTACTATATTAAAATGGATTACAAGAGAAGCAAGGCACCTACTAACACGGTAACTCACAACTTGATGGATTTCTGTGAGGGTACGAACAACATTTATGAGAGTGTGGTTATTATGTCAAAGCGCGCTAACCAGATCTCTGTTAAAATGAAGGAAGACCTCTCCAAAAAGTTGAAAGAATTTGCTTCAAGCAATGACAATTTGGAGGAGACTTTTGAAAACCGTGAGCAGATTGAAATCTCTCGCTATTATGAAAAGCTGCCGAAGCCAACGTTGATTGCTGCAGACGAATTCCTTCATGACAAAATTTATTACCGTAATCCTTCTAAGGATAAGGAAAATCTTGATTCAGAAATATGATACAACGCATTCAAAGCGTCTATTTGTTAATGGCCGGACTTGTTCTGGCCTTTAGCTTTTGTACGCCTCAAATCAATTTCTTTGGTGCTGATGGTGTGGTAGCAACCATGTATGCCGTTGGCATTGAGAGTATTTCCTCTTCACTCGGCCCTGTCGGTGCAAATATTTCAACCCCTTGGGGAGTGGCTTGCCTCATGGGTGTTGCCTGTTTGATGTCGTTGGGAAGCATCTTCCTTTTCAAAAACCGTTCTCGCCAAATTAAGGTGGTCAACTGGCTTTTGGTGGTTGTGCTCTTCATCTACATTGCCGAACTGGTTTATGCTTTCGCCTTCAACGCGCACCACGAAACTTCAATGCGTGGCGCTTGGGGCATTGTGCTGCCTTTTGCGGCCTACGTTTTCGTATGGTTGGCCCGTCGTGGCATCCGCAAAGACGAAGCACTTGTCAGAGCTGCCGACCGCATCCGTTGATTGGTTGGCGTTGGCAGCGCTTTTGCCACTTCTTCCGCTGCTTGCAGCCTCGTATGCAATGCCTGTCTCCTGCTTTTCTTCAATGGATTGCAAGTAGGATGGGTTTTATAGGGGCTTAGATTAGAAGTGGTATGGGATAGTTATAATCACCCTAAAAACCTTTTACCACGATGTCTCTTAACAAAGTTATGCTCATTGGTAACGTAGGGAAGGAACCCGACGTTCGCTACATTGATAATGGTGTTTGCACGGCAACACTTTCTTTGGCCACCAATACGCCAGGTTACACCTTGCCCAATGGCACGCAGGTGCCTGAAAGAGCAGAATGGCACCGCATACTGCTGTGGAGACGTTTGGCAGAAGTGGTGGAGCGTTATGTTCACAAGGGTGACAAACTCTACGTGGAAGGTCAGCTCAGAACCCGTAACTATGTCGACAAGCAAGGTCGCACTTGTTATGTGACGGAGATTTGGGCGGATAACATCGAAATCCTGACCCCTCGTCCTGCTGCATCTAATAATGGTGCGCCAGCACCGCAGAATGGTCAGGTATAAACATTTTATGCAACTTTCGTTATCCTTTTTGTAAGGCAAAATGGCAGGTTGTTTTCCTGCTTGAGTTGCATCAACGCAGATTTTTTTCTGAATACCAAACCCAAATATGGATATTCCCCTATTGACATTTTTTTCAAACAACACATTTCTTATATCATTCGGCTTCTGTGCCGCTCTTTCTTTTGTCCTGGCCGTATTGATAAACCTTGTCAGGATAGCTTATTCATCTTGTATTCTCTCGGAGGCTACCTTTGAAAAGGTGAAACAGTTGAAGCCGTCGGTACGCAACCATTTGCTTTGGCTGTTGAACCGTCCTTTGGCCACCCATTTTTCTTTAAACTTTTTCCAGACCCTCTTTTTGATTCTCACATTTCTTTTTGCCGTTTTTGCGTCAAGCAATGTAGGTATGGATTTTTGGGTCGTTTGCTCAATTATGGGGGGTGTGGGGCTCCTGTTGATTCTTGTGTGCATGCTGACAACTTCGTTGGCATTATCTCATTCCGTTGTCGTTTTGAAGTCAACCACCCGCTTGACGGGAATGCTTGTTCGCATTGCCACGTTCGTTTTCCGCTTGAAAAAAGAGGAGACCGTTGACGATGATGGCGACACTTTCAGTGTGGAAGGCTTGGAGCAAGCGCTTGAAATGCAGAAGACGGAGGACGAAAAGGCAATTCTCGACAGCGTCTTGCATTTCGGGGAAGAGACCGTGGCCGAAATCATGATTCCTCGCGTCGATGTCATAGACCTCAGCTACGAGGCCAGTCTTGACGACGTGATGAAATGCGTCATAGAAAATAACTATTCACGTATTCCTGTTTGCGACAGAACGCAAGATAAAATCAAGGGCATCCTTTATGTCAAAGACCTTTTGCCTTATGCTTCCAGTGGTAAGGATTTTGAATGGCAGAAGCTGATTCGCCCTGCTTTCTTCGTGCCAGAGAGCAAGATGATAGATGACTTGCTTCGCGAATTTCAAAAGAGCAAGGTGCATATTGCTGTTGTCGTTGATGAATACGGCGTTCCCTCTGGCGTTGTGACGATGGAAGATATCTTGGAAGAGATTGTCGGCGAAATCAATGACGAGTATGATGAGGAGGAAAAGCAGTTTGTTAAGCTCGACGACAACCACTATATTTTTGAAGGGAAAACTCCGTTGGATGAGTTTTTCGAGATAACAGGCATCTCAGAAGAAACCTTCAAGGACGATGTCGGTGAAGCTGAAACTTTAGCCGGTTTCGTGCTTGAA
Organism: uncultured Prevotella sp.; assembly: GCA_900539625.1. Lineage (GTDB taxonomy): Bacteria > Bacteroidota > Bacteroidia > Bacteroidales > Bacteroidaceae > Alloprevotella. The sequence continues at coordinate 25,176 of UQCW01000007.1, read as the reverse complement.
CTTCTTGATGAAATGCCGACGAAACATCAGAAGGCTTCGTGTCGCAATTTGACGTTTGAAGTGTTGGCTCTCGACAAACAGCGCATCAGCAAAATCAAACTGACTATTGCAGATGCTGAAAACAAAGAAAATATGCCCGACTGATGCCGCAGATAAAAGACAATGGCGCAGATGTAATCTCGCGGTATTGTCCCATTAAACTGTATTTTTGGGACATTACAGAATCGGCAGAACAACTGTTGGGAATGTTGCCTTCATCGTATGCCTATCATGAAGCAGTTGCTGCGCGTTTCCGTTCAGAAGCACGCCGCAAGGAATGGCTGGCTGTTCGCGTTTTGCTGCATAGAGTGGCAGATATATCGGAGCCAATAGCGTATAAAGAATCGGGAGGCCCTTATTTTGTACATACGCCGTTGTCTGTCAGCATTTCCCATACATCCCATTTCGCCTGTTTGGCTTTGGGGAATGCGGCTTTTGGCGTTGACATAGAGCAATATGGGGCAAAGGCGTTGGCATTGACCGACAAGTTTCTTAAGCCTCAGGAAAAAGGACTCGTGTCCCAAACAAGTATTGCGCCAGAACAATTTGCAGTGTTGGCTTGGAGCGCCAAAGAGGCTGTCTATAAAGCCGCTGACGACGTGTCGTTGGGCTTGTTTCAGGATATCACAATCGAACATGTGGATGAACCTAAAGCTCTTCTCTCTGTTCGCGTTCAACATCAATCAGATTGTGGCGTTGGCGAGGTATGGAAAGTATCCTATGTTTTCATGCCGCATTTCGTTCTGACGTTGTGTTTTAAGGATGGTGAAAGAATTGTTAGAGAATCCCTGTAGTTAGGTCTCTTGGATATCCCAGATTATTGTTTTACTATTACATAAGACGTATGGTGTTTTGCTCCTGGTCATCATAAGAATTAATACCAAACATTCCTTAGATAGATTATTATGAGGTACTTTACAAAATTCAGATTAGCCGTTGTCATGGCGCTGGCTTTGTTCTTTACTGTTACGAACGAAGTGATGGCTGTTCCGGCAAATCCGGCGCTTTATCGTTATGTGCAGCCAGACGGTACGGTCGTGACGCTGCAGATGCGTGGAGATGAGTTCTTGCATTATGTAACCACTGTTGATGGCTACACGCTGAAGAAAAACGCTCATGGCTATTATGTATATGCATCGCGCACAAAATCTGGCGGCTTAGGCTTTTCTTCCGTAGTTGCTCACGATGAAGACCAGCGTGGCAGTGAGGAAAAAGCTTTTTTGGCACAGACACCCAAGTGCTTGACGGATAGTCATGAAGTGAGAAACGCGAGAATCTATGCGTTGCAACGTAAGATGATATTCGATCGCCCCTTGGTTTCTTTGGCTGCTAATCAGTACGACTACACTAAATTCCGTGGCCTTGTCATCTTGGTTGAGTTTAACGACAGGACGTTTTCTCGCCCAGATGCCAAGGATGTATTCTCTGAGATGCTGAACAAGAAAGACTTTACTGGCATTAAGAATCTTGATGGTGGTTTCGTTAAATATACGGGAAGTGTGAGAGACTATTTTGAGGACAATTCCTTTGGTAAGTTCATACCTCAGTTTGATGTTGTCGGTCCGGTCAAGGTTAATGTCAGCTGCACTTATCCTGAAGGATTGAAGAATGCGCGTTCCTTCAGTCAGATGGTGATGAATGCGGCAGACCCCATCGTGGATTTTTCGAAATATGACTGCGATGGCGACGGTACTGTGGAAATGGTCTATTTCATTTGTGCTGGCTACGGTTCGCACTACGTAGGCAATAATTCTGGATTTATTTGGCCTCACGCCTGGACCCTCTTGGGCGATAGACATGACGGCGTTCGTTTAGACCGTTATGCTTGCAGTTCGGAGATGTATGGCGGTGAAGCCACAACGGAATTGGATGGAGTTGGTACCATCTGTCATGAATTTAGTCATGTGTTGGGTTTGATGGATGAGTATGATACCGACTATGAAAAGGGGGGAGGCCAGAGCTTCCATCCAGACAATTGGTCGATTATGGCTGGCGGAAACCACATTAATATGGGCCGAACGCCAGTGGGCTATACGCTTTTTCAGCGTTATCAGGCCGGTTTCTCAACGCCGACGTTGGTGGAAGAAGAAACAACGCTTACAATCCCTTCTTTGGCTGAGACTGGTGAAGGATATCGAATCAATTCTGCCGTCGATAAGGAATATTTCTTGTTGGAAAATAGGCAGGCGAGCAAATGGGATGCCTTCTTGCCCGCTACTGGTTTGATAGTTACGCGCGTTGACTCAACAGATGTCAGTGTGTGGAGCGCCAATACCATTAATTGTAATCCGGCACACAATTACCTCGAAATCGTTCGTGCCGTGGAACCGACAAAGGTGGGGTCGTTTAATACGGACGTATTCCCGCAACCTAACGTGCGCTCCCTGACCAACGAAACAACGCCAAGTATGCGCTCATGGACAGGCAAGAAAACGCCACTGGTGCTTGGTAATATCAGGAGAAGAGTCAAGAATATCATTGTGAATGTTGTGGAAGACAAAACTGTAACCGGCATTGAGTCTTTGCAACAACCAAATGAAGGCACAACGGAAGTCTATGATTTGTCTGGAAGAAAGCTTAACCGACAGCGTGCAGGTGGCTTGAATATTGTAGTCAAGACGGATGCACAAGGAAACCGCAAGGTGTATAAGACATTGGATGGTGTGCGCTGACTTTTTCAGTTGCAACGAAATCCGAAAATCCCTATATAAAAATGGCCGCTTGCCTAATCAAAATAGGCAAGCGGCCATTTTTATATAGGGATTCGTATGGTTCTATTCTTGTTGTGATAGCGCGTCTGTTGCATCCTGTACGCGCTATTTTAAGGAACCTTTTTATCTTCCGCGCTGATAGGTGATCTCGTAAGCGCAGGGATATACGTTGTAGGAAGCATCGCTTTGTCCTTGTGTGCTAGGAACGATGAGGCGAACGAGGGCTGTTCCACCATCAGGCGTGTCTTGGCGTCCGAGGTTGATGAACGACAATGGAATCAGCCATGCAGTGGGGACGGATGACGTTTTATACGTGGTAAGCATCACGCCAGAAGTATAGCTGGCAGAAAACAAACCGTTGGTGTTCGTGCAGCTCATGGCATCGGGGGCTGCGGCGTAAGTCTGCACGCGATTGGTGGTCTGCAGCGTGTCTGTTGAGATATTAAATTCGGTGTAGCGGTTCAGGATGGTAAGCGTCTCACCGTTTTTGATTTTTGAACCTGTACCTTTTCTCACGATTTGCATATAGACACCAGAACCGGCGAAGAGCACATATTGGTTTTTCGAGACATCAGTGGTGCTGTCGTTGGCGTAAAAATCGCTCTCTGAAATCACTTCAATATTTCCTGGTATGTTCAGCAGATAGCCAGCAGAGTCGCTTGACATAACTTGTGCGCCAGTTTTTAGGAAAGCTTGTATTTGCTTGCGTTCGCGTTTCACGCGGTCTGCGTATGTGTCGTCGTCATTACAGGCGCAGAGGCATGTTATGGCCGCACAAAAGATAAGTACGATTTTTTTGATGGTCATCTTTTCTGTTGATGTTTGGGTTCTTGGGTAAGCGTGATTTTTTATTTCAGAGCAAAAGTACAAAATAACCCGCATACCTCGTTCCATTTTACGTTTTTTGTGGGTATCAAGGAGGCGCCTTTTTGTTCGAGACGCCGAATCTTAAGGATTTTATCCCGTATTATACGCCAATACGTGTATTCTGATTCAGCTCTTAATGGTTTGGTAAGCCTTCTTTAAGTATTTTTGAAGGAATAGACACCAGTATGCAAGGGCGAAGATGCTCAGTGCTCCTCCGACGATACCGATTTTGCTAATTGAGAGATGTGTACACACTTGTCCGCCAATGAAAGCCCCTGTGCCGATGCCGAAGTTGAAAATGCCAGAGAAGATGGACATGGCAACGGATGTCGATTCCTGCGTGGTGTGGCTGATGATTTCCGATTGCATTGAAATATTGAATGCAGTGCTCACTATACCCCAGAGGACGAGTAAACCGATGACAGCCGCGGCGCTAAACGAGAGAGGAAGCAGCAGTAGCATGCAACTTGTCAGTAGTAGAAAGATGGTTGTATTGAATTTGTAGCGGTGCTCAGCGTAGAATTTCGAAAACAACAAACTGCCGATGATGCCAGCGCAGCCAAATATCATCAGACTTGTTGTGATGAGCGAGTTGGGCATCAAAACAATATCCTTCATAAACGGTTCGATATAACTGTAGCACGTGTAGTATGACGTGGCGAAGAAGATGGTGAGTATGAAAATGCCCATCAACGGTTTGTTTTTAAACAAAGCAGGTACTTTCTTGACAGAGAAACGGCCTCGACTTGGCAACACCGGAAGCGTGAAAAACATGTAGATGAAGATCAATGCCGCTGTGATACCGATGCTGAGAAAGGTCATACGCCAGCCTATATGCAGACCGATGGCGCGTCCGATGGGCATACCGAATACCATAGCAATGGATGAACCTGTTGCAACGAGACTCAGTGCGATGGAGCGGTGGCGTTCGGAAACCATTCGTGCGGCCATAGGGGAGACAATGGCCCAGAAAACGGAGTGGGAGCAGGCAACGCCTATTCTGGATGCCATCAGCATGCCGTAGCTGTTTGAAAGGGAGGACATGACTTGGAAGGCGGCAAATAATCCAACCAGGCCGAGCATGAGGCGGCGCATTTCCATGCGTGAAACGAGAATCATCAGTGGCAGTGATAGCAGCATCACCACCCAAGCGTAGACGGAAATCAGCATTCCAGCATGTGCCTCGGTGATGGAGAAGTCTGAGGCAATGTGTGTCAGCAGACCGATGGGAATGAACTCAGAGGTGTTGAAGATAAATGCGGAGGCTGACAAACCTAATAGTGCCAGCCAGCTTTTAAAGGACATCTTTTGTTCCGTCATAGTTTTGTGCAATGAATGTTAGTAGAGTGTTGTGGCTTCGTCGGCCTTCCACTATATATGGGAAGTGTGTACTAACAGAGCCACACAATTGTGGTATGCTTGATGGGTACATGCTATATACAAAAAGGAGATAACTTCTTAAAAGTTATCTCCTTTTGGGTGCTTAGTGGGATTCGAACCCACGACATTCAGAACCACAATCTGACGCTCTAACCAACTGAACTATAAGCACCATGTTGGCTTTGTTTTCAAAAGCAATGCAAAGGTAGGCATTTTTTTTATACCAACCAAATTTGCAAGCAACTTTTTTAGAAAAAGGGCTCGATTTTTTTATTTTGGCCGCAGAACTCCTTGTTTTGGATTAGAAATGAGGGGTCACCTTGCTAATTTTGTGCTTAAAGGATAAAGGCCATAACTGCGTATTAACGTCTCGCAGCCATGGCCTTTTATATGTAAATAATGCAGGGCATTATTAAAATGGTTGCCCGTTTATCTGTTTCCAGGTTGGGATTTATCCAATCTGAAAGCGCTTGGAAGCTCGCAAGAGATGGCGCATCATGGAAACAAGCTCCTGCATTTCCTGAAGCGTGTTGAGATAGAGTAGCGACACCTTGATGTTGCTGTCTTCACGCTGCATGCGGTCTTGCTGCTGATGGCGAATTTGCGAGATGCGCGATTTTATAGCGTTTCCTTCAACGAGCAGTTCGTCTGCCGTGTTGAAATCGCCGCTTGAAATCATACCCCTTGTACGCTCAAGATAATTGCATACGTCGTTCAGCAACGGGTCAAGCTCTGATTTATAGTTGTCGGGCAACGGGTTGAAATTGTTGTCAACGTGTTCCATGACGGGTTCAAGCATACGCTTCAAGCAGTAGATAATCTGCGTGGAGTTGTTGCATCCCAGATGGAACCAAGTGTTTTTTTCAACCGCAAGCATGTAGTCGATTTTGCGCATACCGAGGATTTCCTTACGGCGGTAGCGTTTCCATTTGCCTTTTTCGTCTTCGATGGCATGGCTTGCTTGGCGCAGCGAGCGTACATCCTCATTCATCATGCCGTTGACAATGCCGTTGAGCGCTTTTTGGGCAAAATCAATCAGTTCGCTTTGGGTTTGGCTGACATGCTTGATAAGGAGCTGCCATGTTTGCTGCTTGTCGTGGCAACGCACCAGCTGGCGGAAGAGCGTATCAACATTTTCTTCCTGCTGCTTGTTGAATTTCTTATTGTTGTTGATCAACACGGCAGCCAATATGCCAATCAGAATCAGCATGGCAACGAAGCCGCCAAAATGGTTGAGCGTGGCAATTGTGAAGCTCATGATGAAGGCGGCGCCGGCTGTGATAAACCATCCGCCGATAACCGTGATCACGCCAGTGAGTCGGTAAACGGCTGTTTCGCGTCCCCATGCGCGGTCGGCCAAACTTGAACCCATGGCCACCATGAAGGCAACGTAGGTTGTTGAGAGCGGCAATTGCAGGGTGGTGCCGACAACGATGAGCAGACCAGCTAATACGAGGTTGACGGATGCCCGGACGAGGTCGAAGGCAACACCATCATCGAGCGTGGCTTCTTCAGAATTGAAGCGTGTGTTGATCCACGACTTGACGTTGTTGGGGATATATCGGGAAACAGCATTGGTGGTGTTCAATACGCTTCTGACCGTCTTGCGGGCGATGCGTGATGAACTGAACACCTCTTCGCCCTCGTCTTGCCGGGAGAGGTTGACCGTTGTTTGAACCACTTTGTGCGCCTTCTTTGAGGTACACACGGCGGTAGTCATGATGATGCCGGCCGCCAGCAAGAATAGGTGTTTATAGGGTAGTGCAGATTCTCCAGCCAAAACGTCCATCGTGTAGCTTTTGGCTGCTTCGCCGTTGCCGTTGTGTGTGAAATCCAAGAAAGATTCCAAACCAGCCAATGGCGTACCGATGAAGTTCACCAAGTCGTTTCCGGCAAAAGCCATAGCCAGAGAGAATGTACCGAAAAGCACGATGATTTTGAAAATGTTGACCTTCAGTAGGTGAAGAACTTCTGCCAAAATCGTGAAAATACAGAAGCAGTATAAAAGTAGAAGACCGTGGTTCTGGTCAATCCAGTCAGACACTCCAAGGTCCTTCAGCAAGTTGGAGCCTTTAAGTCCGCTAACAATCAGGAAGTAGAAGATGGAGGTCACTCCAACACCTCCGAAGAGGGCGATCGTCCATCTCAGGTGTTTTTTGTAATTGAAAGTGAATATGATACGCGTGATCCACATCACCACCAAACCAAAGACAAAAGCGATGGCTACGGAAAGGAAAATGGCAATGATGACCTGCAGGGCTTTGTCTGTGTTGATGAGTTGCTCGTAGGTGTATTGGCCGCCCCATATTTTGGTCATTGCCAATGCCGTGCTACCTCCCAAAAGTCCGAACACCATTGAGACTGTGGTGGATGTTGGCATGCCCAGCGTGTTGAAGATATCCATCAGGATGACGTCTGTTGCTGCCACCGCTAAGAATATGCACATGACATCATTAAACGAATAGAAATTCGGGGTGAAGATGCCGTGTCTTGCAATGTCCATCATTCCGCTGCTCGTTGTTGCACCGACAAAGATGCCGACGGCCGCCACAATGAGAATCGTTCTAAACTTTGCCGCTTTTGCTCCGACGGCAGGACTCAGAAAGTTTACTGCATCATTTGCGACTCCGACGGAGAGGTCGAAGACTGCCAAAACGAAGAGAAACAGCAAAACCACAAGATAAAAGATATCCATGAGGGGGTGTTTGTTGAAGCATTCCTTTCAATTACCAAAAGATAGCCGCTGATGAAAGCAAATGTCTAATTATTAATTAATAACATTAAATTGGATGAAGGATTGTTTGTATAGGCAGGCAGTCCTGAGTGCCTGCCTATTTGGTGGTTCGGCTTGCGGCCCAAAAACATTCCGTCTGCAAAGTTAATTTTTTCTTTGAATTGTTGGGTAATATTGCATCATTATTTTGTTGCAAATATGTCATCAGAATTTAACCGCCTACTTGGCGGGAGGCTTTGGGTGGTGTTTGGGAAGTATGATTGTGAAGGTTGTGCCCACGTTGATTTCGCTCTGCTTGACAAAGATTTTTCCTTTGTGATATTGTTCGATGATGCGTTTTGCCAGTGAAAGCCCCAGTCCCCAGCCTCTTTGCTTGGTGGTGTATCCAGGGCGGAACACCGATTTGAAGCGTGAGGTCGGTATGCCCTTTCCCGTGTCGGTCACGTCGATTTCAATGTGTTTTTCAAAAGACCATGCCGTGATATTGATGCTGCCGACGCCGCTCATGGCGTCGACGGCATTTTTACACAGATTCTCAATGACCCATGCAAACAGGGGAGGGCAGAGGTTGGCCGTCATGGTTTCCTGTGGAGGATGGTAGGAGATTTTTGCCTTTCCCGAAGTTCTTTTGGCCATATATTTGATGGCGCTTGAAATTGCGTCACTGACGTTGGTCGGTGCGAGTTTGGGAGCAGAACCGATTTTGGAGAAGCGGTCGGCAATGAGTTGCAGGCGTTCAACGTCTTGTTTCAGATATTCAATGGTGTCGTCTTCAGGATAAAGTTCCTGCAATACCTCCGTCCATGCCATTAGGGAGGAAATCGGCGTGCCAAGCTGGTGGGCCGTTTCCCTTGAAAGTCCCACCCATACCTTGTTTTGCTCAGATTTCTTAGAGGATAGCAGGATACTGACAGCCAATATAAAGAAAAGCCCCACGACAGCCAACTGGATGTAGGGGTAAACGGCCAGTCGCTTCAGCATGGTGCTTTCGCCATAGCAGAGCGTAAAGTGTCCCGGCATGTTGTCGATGCTGAGTTGCATACTGTGTCCGCCTTCTCTCATGGCTCGTGCTTCACTGGCCAAATAGGCCGTGGTGTCGGTTGAGGCAGAGAACGTGATGTTACGGTAGTCGATAACGTGGTTTTGTTCGTCCAGCAGAATGACAGGAATGGTGTGGTTGCTGTTGATGATGCGCAACACCAAATTGAGGTCTGTATTTTCGTCAGCCCGCATGAACGACTGCATGGCCTCGGCCCACACCCCCACACGTGCTTGTTCCTCGCTTTTCAAGTCGGCAATGAGCGCGTTGGACACGAAAAGAGAGCCCGCGGCGATGATGAGCGCGCAGGAAACCAAAAGCGTTTTGATGACCTTTGTTCTTTCGGGCTTAAACATGACTGATGAGACGGATTTGCCGATTGGGGCGTATTTAAGGGGTGTTCTATAAATTAGTTTTAATGGAGATTCTTTATTTAGGATTGACTTGGCCGCTTTTACAGTTCTCACTCGCATCTTGCTGTATTTCAAAGACTCACATAGCTCGCTATGCTCGTCTTTGAAATACAACAATCTGCTTCGCGATAAATGTAAAATCGGCTCAAGCTAATTTATAGAACACCCCTTAAAGTAAGGGGTGTGGATTATGTATATGGGACGTTCAGAGCATGCAGCTTTCAATCGCCTGTTTGTTCTTGCTGCGACACCTCTTTGATGATGGAATCCATATAGTCCAGCAATTCGTTTCGCCCTTCCCCCTTCTCGCTGCTTGTCACGAAGTGTGGCGGCAGCTCCTCCCATTGTTCTTGAAGCGTTTGTAGGAATGTCTGGATGTTTTTCTTCCGCTCGCCAGCCCGCAGTTTGTCCACCTTCGTAAACACGATGGCAAACGGGATACCATGCTCCCCTAAAAAGTTGATGAAGCTGAGGTCGATTTTTTGCGGTTTGAGTCTGCTGTCAATCAGGACAAACAGACAAGTCAGTTGTTCCCTGCAAACCACATAGCTTTCGATAAGGCGCTTCAAGGCCTCCATAGCCGACTTCCCGCGTTTGGCGTAGCCATATCCGGGAAGATCCACCAGATGCCAGGCCTTGTTGATGAGGAAATGGTTGATGAGCATGGTCTTTCCTGGGGTTGACGATGTCATGGCCAATGCCTTGCGTCCTGTCAGCATATTGATGAGGCTACTTTTCCCCACATTGCTTCGTCCGATAAAGGCAAATTCTGGCAAAGAATTGGTTGGACATTTGCGGTAATCGGTGTTGCTGATTAAAAATTCGGCTGATTTAATTTCCATACGTATCTTTTTTTATGTGGCAAAGATAGCTTTTTCCAAGGACTTTTGCGTACATTTGCGTTTCAAATTGCGACGACGTGCAGCACAATAGCGACCTCTTGGTGCAAATTCCGCCAACTGCGGGATGTCGTTGCCACATTCCACCTTTACGATAAAATCCCATGCCAACAGAGCAATATCCATCCAAATTATTAGAACATGCCGTGTCGGAATTTTCGAAATTGCCGGGCATCGGCCGCAGAACCGCGTTGAGGCTGGTGCTGTTTCTTCTTTCGAGGGACAATGCCGCCACTCATGGTCTTGCCGAGAGTTTGGTCAAGTTGCGCGACGAGGTGAAATATTGCAGCGTTTGCCACAATATTTCGGACACCGATGTTTGCGACATCTGCTCCAATCCCTTGCGCGACCATTCAACGGTCTGCGTGGTGGAGAACGTGCGTGGCGTGCTTTCGATAGAGAATACTGGGCAATATCGCGGTCTTTATCATGTGCTTGGCGGCGTGATTTCACCTGTTGACGGCATCGGTCCGGCTGATTTGGAACTCAATTCTCTGGTGGAGCGCGTTGGTGAAGGCGAGGTGAAGGAAGTGATTTTGGCGTTGAATCCCACCATGGAGGGCGACACCACAAATTTCTACATCCAGCGGCGTTTGGCTGCTTTCGATGTGAAAATCACTGTATTGGCGCGTGGCGTCAGTGTGGGAGATGAGCTTGAATATACAGACGAAGTGACGCTTGGCCGTTCTTTGATGGACAGAAAGCCCATATAGATCGACTGCCAGACCAGCGTGGGGAGAAAAATAAATTGGTGGGCAAACATATTCTTTTTGACTACCTACTCATATATATAAGGAGTGTCTGCTCCTGTGAAAAGTAATGTTAATATTGAAAACATGGAAGGAAAAATGTCATTGCGTGTGGCCTATATCGCCGTATGGGTTATAACAGGTTTGATAGCCCTGTGTTCTGAAGAGGGATTTTTGCCTGTTGAATACCTCTCTCACGATCCCAATACAGACTATGTCGTCGGTGTGGTGTCGTTTCTCACGGCCATCGGCGGCACCTATCTCGCGTTGCGCCTTTTGGCGTTCAAAGCCTTTGTTCGGAAATTGACTGGTGCGGACGATGCCCATGCTTGGGCCGTATATAAGAAGTGGAGTTTCGCACGCTTGGCCGTCATCGCTGTTGCTATGTGGGTCAATGTTTCGCTCTACTATGCCACGTCGTATGCCGACTCCATTAAATATTGTCTTCTCATCGTCATGATTGCCGCTGTGTTTTGCTGGCCTTCGGTGGGAGAATACAATAGCAAAAGAAACAACGCCGGGGTGGGCAAAATATAAATTCAGCAGGTGTCAGCTTTTTTGTAAGGCACCAGCGTTAAATGTAAAGATCATCTTTGAGCACCATTACAAAGTAAGGAACCACCAATGGATTTGTCAATTATCATTGTCAGCTACAATGTGCGTTATTTTCTTGAGCAGTGTCTGTTCTCAATTTACGGGTCGAAGGGAAACTTCGAATATGAGGTCTTTGTCGTGGACAACGCCTCAAAAGATGGGAGTGTCAACTACATACGCCACCGCTTCCCGCATCGGGAATATCCAACGCTTCATGTCATAGAAAATGTGCGCAATGTCGGTTTCGGGCGGGCCAATAATCAGGCGTTGGAACGCGCGAAAGGGAAGTATGTGCTTTTTCTCAATCCCGATACGTTGCTGGCAGAAAACACCTTGGCCGACTGTCTTGCCTTTGCTGAGAGCCACGAAGATTTGGGTGCGCTTGGCGTGATGATGCTGCAAACGAACGGTCTCTTCGCCAATGAGTCCAGACGCGGGTTGCCCACTCCCTGGACCGCCTTTTGCAAAATGTCTGGTCTGGCTTCGCTCTTCCCGAAGTCCCGGATTTTCGGGCGTTATTATATGCGCTATCTCGATAAAGAGCAGCCTTCGGAAATCGAGATTGTTTCAGGAGCCTTCATGTTGCTCAAAAACGACTCGCTCAAAAGACTGGGTGGTTTCGACGAGCAGTTTTTTATGTATGGCGAAGATATTGATCTTTCATACAGAATGTTGCGTGGCGGCATGAAAAATTACTATCTGCCCACCCCGATGCTCCACTACAAAGGCGAGAGCACGCAGAAAAGCAGTTTTCGCTACGTCCATGTCTTTTATGGAGCCATGCTCATCTTTTTCAAGAAATATTACCACCACTATGCCGCCATATTCTCCATCCCGATAAAGATGGCGATATTGGCAAAGGCATTGATGGCGCTGATGTCCGGCATGTTCCATCAGATGAAACATTTTCTGCACCCTGAAAAGGAAATCAAGTTGGGAACCCAGCTCTATGTTGGCCCCAACGGAAAGCAGATGCGGCATCTTGCACAAAGCTACGGCATAGACGTGACCGTTATGCCAGGTGATGAAAGCTGTGTTTCGGCTGAAGATATAGCACGGCACATCCCCAAAGGCTGTGTACACGTCATCTTCGACACCTCATGCTTCTCCTATACCTATATATTGGAATATTTTAGGCAGTCAAACCATAAATACTTTGTTGGCACCTACAATCCGCAGACGGGCCGTATGATAACAGACTCTTACGTCCTCTCTCCAGTCAAAGAATGAGTTTGCATGCAGGAGTGGCGCTCGCTGGTAAGAATAGCCAAAAATGCAGTAGTCATTGTCAAATATTCCATATAAATAATCCTGACCACCTGCTTATGGATTTTTCAACTTCATCATCCCCCGTTCTGCTTCGTCCTCTCGAACCAGAAGATTTGGAACTCCTTTACACCATAGAAAATGATGCCACATTGTGGGATGTGTGTGACGACACAACGCCCTATTCGCGTTATGCCCTGCGTCAGTACATCGCCAATCAGCCGCAAGACCTCCACCAGTGTCGGGAATTGCGCTTGATCATTGTAGAGCGGCAAACATCTGCTCCGATTGGCATTGTGGATTTGGTGAATTATTCACCCAAAAACCAGCGTGCGGAAATCAGTATCGCCTTGCTGCGCCACAAAAGAGGGAAGGGGTATGGAGAAAAAGCCATTTTTTTGTTGGAAGAATATGTGCAACGTTTCTACGGCATCAGAATGCTTTATGCTTTGGTCTCTTCTCGAAATAACGCGCTGGCAAACAGTATGTTTAAGTCCTTAGGCTATGAATGTATTGCGTGCTTGCCTCAATGGCACAAGAGGGGGGATGACTTTGAGGATATAGACGTTTTTCAAAAAATCTTAGAAAAAAGACGTTGAAATATTTGGTATGTAAGAAAAAAGTTGTACCTTTGCACTCGCAATCGAGAGAGATAGCAAACATAATAAATATTGAGAATACAATGGTGCGTTAGTTCAGCTGGTTAGAATACATGCCTGTCACGCATGGGGTCACGGGTTCGAGTCCCGTACGCACCGCCAACTGGCTCCTTAGCTCAACTGAATAGAGCATTTGACTACGGATCAAAAGGTTATAGGTTTGAATCCTATAGGAGTCACTCATCTGTGTTCGAAGCAGAAAGATTTCAGATAAAGAAATCGAAAGAAATTTATGTGGTATTTACAGCAATGTAGATACCACATTTTTTTGTATATGTCCTCATCGATGAATTTGAATTTCGTGCCGCTTTCTTCAGATTCTTAGAAAATTTGTGTAGGGAATATTTTTTCTTCCCATTCTCCAAGCGTAAAAATTCATGGAGTTGTTTTTCTGCTTCTTTTTTTTCAGTCACGAGTTTGCTCCATTTCTTTTAAAGGCAATCCGCTTTCGGGTTCCCCCTAAAAGTATGACAAATCATCTACCTTCGGCCGCGAGTAGCGCGAATCGCGGCCGAAGGTAGCGCGAACTGCGGCCGAAGGTAGCACGAACTGCGGCCGCTGGTAGACAACATTGGTGGGACAATGTAATAAGTAGGTGTTCAAGATTAGTTTATACTATCCATGTAGGAATAAGCCAGTTTAATATTGCCTTGCCACATTCTTTTGCCCCTACAACAGTATTTCATCAGTCACGTAGCCCGTTACGCTCCTTCTTCAAGACAGCTGTAGGAACAAAATAATACGACAATTGAAACGTGAGCGCATCGGAAGCAAGTACATTCACAAGGATAATCCAGAAAAGGTTCTCTCTACAAAGGAATGGAGAGCACTTCCAAAAGAAGAACGTGACAACTACACAAAATCGGAAGCGGCAAAGGATGTTGTTGAAAGGGTCTCTTATGCCAAAGCGTGGGGAGAGCGAGCAAAGGACAAATCCCAATACCTTTCCCAACTGCATACTGACTATTACAACAAGGTAGGGCGTAAGTATGGCTTGGCAAGAGGTTTCTCCTATGATGAACTTTCAGAGGAAGAGAAACGAGGACGCAAGCATAAGAACAAGGTGGTGCTTGAAGCTGAACGTCAGGTGAAAGTCGCTCTTGACAAAGTGGAAAAATATGCAGTGCTTGCCACAATCGACAAGAAGGAGCTGACCATTCCTTTACTCAACATCAAGGCTCCAGTTCAAGAAGCGATGAATGCCGTAAATAAAGAACTTGCCATCCCGATTCCTACACTTATAGGACAAAAGACATGGCAAATAGATTTCATCATCTTTGTTACTTATCCGTAAGCGTTGAGAGTATTATTATAAAAAGAGGAATATCTATAATTGCTTCAATAGAAAATATTGCTGCTTCGCAACACATTTTTGCCGTTTCGCATAAGGAGATGTTGTGTATAAAAACGAACGATTGTACTTTTGCAGCATAATAATAAGTTCTCAGGCAGCTTGTCCTTTGAACGAACCCATAAATTGAAGCATAAAATGAAAATGTTTGGATTTAGACATTTGATGTACGGATGGCTTGCTGTCGTAGCCCTTGTGCTGACTTCATGCGACTCTGAAAATGTGACACCGATCGATGATAAAACTTTGCCGGAGGCCATTGCCAAAGATTTCCACGAACGCTGCGAGGACTACACTATCAAACGCGTTTACACAGGTCCAGAGCCTTACTTCGACAGTGGAGCAATTGAAACGTTTGTTACCTCTGAGGACAATGCGGGGAATGAGTGCGTGGTCGTATACGTTGACAATGCGTGGAACCGCACCGTGCGAATGCTCTCAGACATTGACCAGTTACCCAGCTCGGTGCTATACCGGCTGCTCACGATAAACCAGGAGGCCAGAAACGACGAATTCTGGGAGATCAAGGAAGTGACACAGGCCAGCATAAACGGGACATACTATATTCTCTGCTATCTGCAGGACACCCCCAAGCTCAAGAATCTCGTCCACACACTTGTCATCGACAGCAAAGGAACGGTGGTCAAGGCATGCACATACAAACTGAACAACGCTGAATATATAGGTACGATTCCTGGCGATATGGAATGGATTACAGCGCACTACAAAGGCTCCGAAGTGCTTGGTTTTGTCAACGACAGCGGCGATGACAACTATCTCATCATGCACGACGGCGTGCTGAAGTCCGTATACTTCAAAACTTCCCACAAGGGTACGACATGGAAAGAAACCTGTTACCCCTTGCCGAAAGGCACAACGGTACCAAGCAACGTATTAGAATCCTTACACGCTGACTACCCTGATTTCACCTATACTGAGGTCTCTATTGTTGAAACCCCTGACGGAATACTCTACCTCTTTACCGATGGAAACAGCCCCGACCGTTTAGGGCATTATGTTGAATGCAAACTAAAGACTGAATGAAGTCGTCTGAAGATTTGCCTTTATTTTTAAGGCGTTTTTGGACCTTGAAGAGGTCATGTAGCTCGCTACATGACCGATGAACGTGGGTATTTGCGCTTCGCGCGGTTTTCAACGTTAATGTTCGCCAAAGCCATTACTGGTCATGAATTTTCCGTGCATGCTATGCCCAAATGGCATTAATCAAAAATATGGCGAGCTGTTCTAAAAGAGTCTGACACAATGTGATGACGAGAATAGAAAAATAAACTCATACCACTATTTTAATAATGGGAAATATGTATGTAGTTATGAGCAAACTAAAGGATAGAATATACCCCGACAATAAACATATTATAAAATATATAATGAGAAAGATTGTATTATCACTATTTGCATTATGCTGTTTTTCGGCAGTAATGGCACAACAGAAGACACGCAGCCTGTCTGTAGAATTACTTGGTGCCCAAACTATTGCAGGCATCAACTACGACAGCAGATTCAATGGAAACTCTGGGTTAGGCTACCGTGTGGGCGTTGGCTATGTCTATGGAGACACTTCTGGTTGGGTCGACCAGAAAATCAATGGCGTTGGTGTTCCGTTGGAGCTAAACTATCTACTCGGAAAGAAGAATAGCAAGTTGGAGCTGGGTTTCGGTGCGAGTCTTGGTGTATATCAAGTAAAGGAAACAATAGGACACGTAAAAGATACAGGGTGGTATCCAGGTGGGGAGAATACAGACGAAACTTCTCCTAAAATTGATTTTTACACTTCATCAAGAACTCAATTCGGCTATTTCCTCTTCGGCGACATCGGCTACCGCTATCAGCGCCCCAACGGCTTCATGTTTCGTGTAGGCGTTTCTCCGTCGTTCAACTTTGGCGACAAGTACGGACTCAACAAGACTGCTTTCTTTCCGTACATAGGCTTCGGTTGGTCGTTCTAAGCAGACCAGAACATTTTCAAGCAATTTAAACAAATAAGCGTATGAAGAAACTATTGTTATGCTTGCTGGTAGGCGTAATGTCCCTTACAAGCTGCGAATTGTCCGACCCTGATGGACTTGCCGACCCTATGAAGTGGAGCACGGTTCCGTCGGGCTTGAAGAACGGCGAACTGAAAGTGGAAGCCGAAGGAGGAAGCAGCCTGTTTGCCTGCAAAAACTACAAAAGTTTTTGGATTAGTAGCGTGAAGGAAGAAGGAAAATTCAAGGAAAACACTTCATACAAAGAGTTTGACGGAGGCTGGTATCTCGTCAAGATAGAGGACAACGAACTAAAGTTTATTATCAATCGCAACGAAACGAACGCACCACGTTCATTCACGGTTTGCGTGGAAGCAGGAAACGCCTTCGACGAATTCAAGTTCGTACAAGATGCAGCAAGACAATAATCTTGCAATATATACTATAACAGCAATAGCATCCGCCATTCAATCTCTTTTGGCGTCGATGTAACGTTTTAACGACATTATATAACAAGAGGGTGTGCATTCTACGCAAGAAACATAGAATGCACACCCTCTTGTTATTTCTCCAACCATTTTTTAAACAATGTCGCTTTCTCCTTGCTTATAACAATATTGTCATCCTCGCAGCCTTTAAGCTTCACCATCAGTTTAGAACCGAAGTAAAAACTGATTTTCCTGAAGCCATTAATGTTGGCGATATACTGTCGATTGAGACGGAAGAAACGGGAAGGGTCTAAAGCCTGCTCCAGTTCGTTCATGCTCATGGGCAGCGGATAGGATGTGCCGTCGACGGCAAACGCCGTGATGCGGTTGTTATACATATTGATGTAGCTTATGTCGTCAGCGCAGAGCATGCAAAGCTCGTCGCTTTTCGTGATTAGGAAGCGCTCACGGTATTGGCGTGTGTCGTTAAGCACGCCGTGCAGAGGTCTCTCTACGGCAGACTGTTGTGCATTGCGGTTAAGCCGCAGCTTGCCGATTGCGGCACGCAGCTCGCCTGCGTCAATCGGCTTCATCAGATAGTCGAGTCCGTTGTTCTTTATAGCCTCCATTGCGTATTCATCGTAAGCCGTGGTGAATATCACGAACGATTGTGGCATCACCTTGCGGAACGCTTCAAACACGTCACCATCGGCAAGTCGGATGTCGGAAAAGATAAGGTCATAGTCGTTGTTGGCAGCAAGCTCCTCTGTCGCCTCCGCCACACTTTTCAGCGGTCCATGCACGTCTATCGTGTCGTCAATATCCATAATGAGCCTTTTCAGACGTCTTGCGCTGAAATGGTCGTCTTCTATAATCAATACCTTTTGCATCGTTCTTCTATTTTTTTCGTTTTATGATTGGCAGTCGCACCTCAAAGGCATCCTGTCTGGCTACGAACTCTGGCTCTGCCTCGCCCTCCAGCCGGTAGCGTTGCTTCAGGTTGCTGATACCTATTCCGTACGACTCTATGCTCTGGTCGTTGGTCTGGTTGGTATATATGCGGTTGTTCTTTATGACGAGCATGTCGCCCTGGCGACCAAGAGACACATGAAGCTCAGTGCCGCTCTGCGGACAGTTGTGCTTCACGGCATTCTCGATGATAAGCTGTAGACTCAGCGAGAGGATGTATTCGTTGCGGTCGCCGTGCAAATCGTCGGCGTGCAGGACGATGGCGTTGTCGTAGCGCATGTTGAGCAGGCCGATGTACGACTTGATGAAGTCGGTGCCGTCTGCAAGGGTTATATACTCCTTGTCGATATGCTGAAGTATGTAGCGGTAGATATGTGAGAGTTTCACTACATAGTCCTCAGCCATCTTCGGGTTTTCCCCTATCATTCCAGCAAGTGAACTAAAACTGTTGAACACGAAATGTGGGTCCAACTGCAGCATAAGGTATCGCTTCTGTAAGGCGAGGTTCTCCTTGCCTTTCAGAACAATCATGTCGGAGAAGTGCATCGAAAGGTGGATGAACGCTACAAGGCTCGCTATCAGTCCGAATAGGAAAGACGTTCCCCAAATATCCTGCATCATAAGCTTAGGTGCTGCAAGGCTCAGCAGCAGTTCGCAGCCACCAGCAATAAGCAGGTTGAAGCCCAACACCACCAGTCCGTTCTGCACGAACACACGGTGGCCCTGCCATTCGCGCCAAAAGCGCCGCTGTTTGAACAGCCATCGGTTGAGATACAAACTCGAAAGCGAGAACAAACCGCAGAGTGCAAAGTCAACAAGCAACTCAGGATACAGTCCGCTTACCGACTGTAGGAAGTCGGGCAGGTCTACCAATATCCAGATGATATCGTATAGGAAGAAGAAGATAAGCGAGTAGACAAGCCACTCAAGAAAAGAGTTCTTGGATCTATGCATAATTATATAATAAAATGATTATCCTTGCTCCAACAAGTTCTTGTCTGTCAAGAAATCCAAGAGTCCGACAGTCAACACACCGAGTTCGTCCTCCTTGCGGTGAATGTCATCACCAACAATGACAATCTTGCGAAAGTGGTCATTGATTGACAATAATGGGCGACGTTCTTGCTGTTCCTTTTCTGGCGTAGGCATGTGAAAAGCCGACTGGATATACACTCTGTATGGAGGGCGGTTCACCACAAAATCTACCTCCAACTGTTTTCTGACAAACTTACCGTTTTCATCCTTGCCACCAAGTTCAACCAATCCTACGTCCACATTATATCCACGGCAACGAAGCTCATTATAGATAATGTTTTCCATAATGTGCGTCTCTTCCTGCTGTCGATAGTTGAGAATGGCTGCACGTATGCCGATGTCCGCGAAATAGTATTTCGTCTCGGTACCAATATATTTTCTGCCTTTCACATCATAGCGTAAGGCTTCCTCTATCAAGAAAGAGTCTTTCAGATAGTCAATGTATTGTTTTATAGTGTCTCTTTTTATGGTTACCCCTTGTGAAGATTGAAAGGTATTGGCTATTCTCGTCGGATTGGTTGACGAACCAATGCCCGAGGCTATTACACGCACCAATTCCTTCATTCCTTCAGAATTACGCAGATGGTTGCGCTCAATTACGTCACGCAGATAGGTCGTTTCATACAGACCACGCAAATAGTCTGTTTTCTTTTTTTCCGTTTCAAGCAAAGCCACCTGTGGCAGTCCTCCAAAAGTATAGTAATCCAACCAAGCTTTGCGTATATCGCCACCAATACCACTAAAGTATTCGTCAAAGGTGAGAGGCCAGATGCGTATCTCGTCACCTCTGCCTCGGAACTCAGTCACAACATCACTTGACAGGAAACGAGAGTTTGAGCCTGACACATACACATCTACATTCCGCATGTGTGTCAAGCTAAGAATAACCTCCACAAATTCTTCTACAAGTTGTACCTCGTCCAAGACTATATAATAAGGATTGCCATCATCCACAACCTTTGAATCTATATAGTCGAGCAAGGCATCAGGCTTTCTCAACCGTCTGTTTCGGAAATCGTCAAGTTGTATTTCGATGATGTGACTATCAGTCACCCCATGTTCCAACAACCAGTTATGCCAGATATCAAACAGCAGGAAAGACTTTCCACATCGTCTGACACCAGTTATAATCTTCACAAGACCATTTCCACGTCCTGCAATAAGTTCATCCAAGTATTTCTTACGTTCAAATATCATATTAGAGTACTTTTTTTGATATTGGTATCATATTTTACACCGCAAAGTTAACGGTTTTATCCCAAAATCCAGCACAATCAATAAAAAAAAACTGCGTTTATCAAGCAAAATAACAGTAAAACGTAGCATCGTAAACTACACAAAAATACTTTTTTAAAAAAAATGCCAGGCATGGCGAGGTGTGACTTAACGCTTCTCAACTTCCTTCCGATACTTGGTGCAATATTCAGCCAAATGAGGCAGTATTTAAGTACTTATAGCCTACTGAAACTGAATATGATGCAAGGTGTTGTGAATTTGTGTGAATGCCAAAGAAATTTTTGAAAATATGGAAGAGCTGTGTCTTCTCCTCCGGCCGAAGGAAAAAACTTGGCCATTTCCTTTGCATTTCGCTCGCCTTGCACTAACTTTGCAAATCAATCGTGGATTGGGGCTTAACGGCTCTCGGACATATAGATAATATCTGACATTTAGATAATAAAGTAAAGCAATATATAAAAATGAAGTTTACCGAACGTGACGGACTTAACCTCTTTGGTGTCAATGAAGAGGTGTTGAAAGAATGGGACAAGAATGATTTGTTCCATCGTAGCATTGATGAACGGGAGGGATGTCCCTCTTTTGTGTTTTTTGAAGGACCGCCTTCTGCAAACGGACATCCGGGCATCCATCATGTTATGGCACGTACGATTAAAGATGTGTTCTGCCGCTATAAAACGATGCAGGGTTTCCAAGTCAAGCGTAAGGCAGGTTGGGATACCCACGGACTGCCTGTGGAACTCGGCGTTGAAAAGGAATTGGGCATCACAAAGGAAGACATCGGTAAAACTATCAGCATTGAAGAATATAATGCGCAGTGCCGTCGCAATGTGATGAAGTTCACCCAGGAATGGACGGACTTGAGCCATCTGATGGGCTACTGGGTGGATATGGAACACCCTTATATCACTTACGACAATGCGTATATCGAAAGCTTGTGGTGGCTCCTTTCTCAATTGTATCAGAAAGGGCTTCTTTATAAGGGCTACACGATTCAGCCGTATAGTCCTGCTGCAGGAACGGGTTTGAGCTCTCACGAGTTGAATCAGCCTGGCTGTTATCGCGATGTGAAAGACACCACGGTGACGGCTCAGTTCCGTATCTTGAATCCGACGGAAGATATGAAAGGGTGGGGCGAAGCCTATTTCTTGGCGTGGACAACAACGCCTTGGACTTTGCCTTCAAACACAGCCCTTTGTGTAGGCCCATCATTTGAATACGTAACGGTTCGTACTTATAATCCATATACGGCAGAGCCTATCACTGTTGTGCTCTCTGCCGACCGCCTGTCGGCCTATTTCAAGGCTGAAGGCGCAGAACTTCCTTTGGAAGACTACAAGGCTGGCGACAAGGTGATTCCTTATCGCGTCGTTGGTAGCCATAAGGGTCATGAACTTGAGGGCATGCGTTATTCGCAGTTGATGCCTTGGGTGAAACCGACAGAAAAGTTGGCAGACACGGCACCTGATTTTGTCAAGGAATATGCTCAGGCTAATCCCGATGCCGTGTTTGAAGTGGGCCATGACAAGTTTGTGGAACTCGAAGAACTTGGTTTCCGCGTGATTTTGGGCGATTACGTAACCACAGAAGATGGTACGGGTATTGTTCACATCGCGCCAACGTTTGGTGCAGACGATGCCCGCGTGGCCAAGGCTGCGCACATCCCTTCGCTCTTTATGATCACGAAGGGCGGTGAGACGCGTCCGATGGTTGACTTGCGCGGCAAGTATTATGTGTTGGACGAGTGCGACGCTACTTTCGTGGATAAATGCGTTGATCGCGAGGCATATTCGCGCCACGAAGGAGACTACGTAAAGAATGCGTATGCTCCGGAGTTCAACAAGGATGGCAAATATGACGAAAAGGCAGCCGCCAAAGCTGAGGATTTGAATATTGTCATCTGTTTGGAAATGAAGCAGGCAGGCGAGGCATTCAAGATTGAAAAGCATGTGCACAATTATCCGCATTGCTGGCGCACGGACAAGCCAATCTTGTATTATCCGCTCGACAGCTGGTTCATCCGTTCAACGGCGGTCAAGGAGCGCATGATTGAGCTCAACAAGACCATTCGTTGGAAACCGGAATCAACAGGAACGGGACGTTTCGGAAAATGGCTTGAGAATCTGAATGACTGGAACCTCAGCCGCAGCCGCTATTGGGGTACTCCGTTGCCGATTTGGCGTAACAAGGATTCGCACGAAGAGATTTGCATTGGCTCTGTTGAACAGTTGTACAATGAAATTGAGAAGAGCGTGAAGGCTGGTGTCATGAAGAGCAATCCATTGAAGGACAACGGATTCGTTCCGAATGATTACAGCAAGAACAATTATGACAAGATCGATTTGCATCGCCCTTACGTAGACAACGTGGTGCTCGTTTCTGAAACTGGCAAGCCGATGTATCGTGAAACCGACCTGATTGACGTTTGGTTTGATTCGGGTTCTATGCCGTATGCCCAGTTGCATTATCCGTTTGAGAACAAGGAATTGCTCGACAAGCGCGTTGTATATCCTGCTGATTTCATTGCAGAAGGTGTTGACCAAACGCGTGGCTGGTTCTTTACGCTTCATGCTATCGCAACGATGGTATTTGACAGCGTGGCCTTCAAGGCTGTGATTAGCAATGGTCTTGTGCTTGACAAGAACGGCAACAAGATGTCAAAGCGTCTTGGCAATGCTGTTGAGCCATTTGGCGCCATTCAGAAATATGGTTCAGACCCATTGCGTTGGTATATGATTACCAATTCATCGCCGTGGGACAATCTGAAGTTTGACGAAGACGGGGTACAGGAAGTTGCCCGCACTTATTTCGGCAAACTCTATCAGACCTATTCCTTCTTTGCCATGTATGCCAATGTTGACGGCTTTGACGGCAAGGCAGCGGAACTGCCGCTCGAAAAGCGTCCGGAAATCGACCGTTGGATCATATCTGAGTTGAACACGCTCATCAAGAATGTCACTGAAGCATTTGAGGATTACGAGCCGACGCGTGCAGGCCGAATGATTAGCACGTTTGTGATTGACAACCTCTCCAACTGGTATGTGCGTCTCTGCCGTAAACGTTTCTGGGCTGGCGAGATGGACGACGACAAATTGAGCGCTTATCAGACGCTATATCGTTGCCTCTTCACCGTGTCGAAATTGATGGCCCCCATCGCTCCTTTCTATGCTGACCGTCTTTATGGCGATCTGAAAGCGGCATCCGCAGAAAATGGCTGCGTGAGCGTTCACCTCTCGGCATTCCCGAAGGTTGAGGCTTCAGAAATCGACACCACTTTGGAGCAGCGCATGGAGTTGGCCCAGAAGGTGACTTCAATGGTGCTTTCTTTGCGTAAGAAGGAGCATGTGATTGTTCGTCAGCCGTTGCAGAAAATTTGCATCCCAGCCACCGACGCTTGTCAGAAAGAGAATATCGAAGCCATGTCTCAGTTGATTTTGGATGAAGTCAACGTGAAGGAACTTGAGTTCGTGGAAGGAGACATGCTCGAAAAGAAGGTGAAGTGCAATTTCCGCGTGATGGGCAAGAAGTTTGGCAAACTGATGAAGGCCGTTGCCGCTGCTGTCGGCGCATTGTCGCAGGATGCCATCAACGAGCTCAGCGTAAATGGTAGCGTTCAGGTGGATGTTGACGGCCAGACAGTTGAAATCGTGCGTGAAGACGTGGAAATTGTCAGCGAAGACATCCCAGGATGGACGGTGGCAAATGACGGCGCTCTGACTGTGGCGCTTGACCTCGAAATCACGGAAGAGCTGAAGAACGAGGGCATGGCGCGTGAAATTGTGAAGCGCATCCAGGCCTATCGCAAGAGCTCAGGTTTTGAAATCACAGACCACATCCATGTTGTCCTGTCACACGACGACAATTTGCAGAAGGCCGTCGAAGCCTATCACGATTATATCTGTTCTCAGGTTTTGGCCGACAAACTGGAATTTGGCGCACCAGAATCTGGGGAAGAACTTGATTTTGAGGACTTCAAGATAAGTGTAGATATCACAAAACTATAAACCAATAGAAGAACGTGACCTGCAAAGGGCAGATATTTGTCGCAATGTCAGACCGATGTCTGCTCCCTGTGGGTTTGCGTTTTATGCACACACACTCCTTAATATATTAATGTCATGGCAGAAAAAACGCGTTATTCAGATGAAGAATTGGTTGAATTCAGAGATCTGATCCTTGAAAAAATTAGGTTGGCACAACGTGACTATCAGCAGATGATGGACGTTTTGACCAACAAGGAAGGCAATGGTGTTGACGACACGATGCCGACCTATAAAATATTAGAAGAGGGTTCTATGACTCAGACCCGCGAAGAGCTCACCAATATGGCAGCCCGACAGCAGAAGTTCATACAGGGACTTCAGGCGGCATTGGTGCGCATTGAGAACAAAACCTATGGCGTTTGCCGTGTGACAGGAAAGCTGATCCCTAAAGAACGCTTACGCGCTGTGCCGCATGCCACAATGAGCATTGAAGCAAAGTTGGCAAGCAAGAAACAGTGAGGTGAGGTGGGATGAGAACTGGCGGGGCCGTGGGCTTTTGAAGCGAGTGCCGAATTTTCTGGAGCTACCGCTTGTGCTATGCCAGTTCCCCGTTAGCCCTCATTGACAAATTTGATAGAAAAGACAGATTACGATTCAGCAGGGTTTTTCGGAAAAAGAATGACTAAAAAAGCAAAAAATAGCAGATTTGGGCTTTTGTTTTGAGTTTCAGGTGGTTGTGGCAGTTGTTGGCTTTAAGTGACGTTCGTGAGGAAATGCGAAAATGGCGGATTTGAGAAGTAGAAACGCTTTCAAGTCATTACCTCAAAGAAACTCTCTAA
>UQCW01000006.1 GCA_900539625.1 uncultured Prevotella sp. | reverse complement strand
CCTATCATTCTGTTTGCCAGTATTATCTGGTATCTCAAAATCTATCAGAACGGGAAGTTTTGCACGTTTCCCCATGCTATCGAGTTTCTGAACCGCCGTTACGAGGATATATTTCCGATACTGACCTCTTATCCGGAGCTGGAGAACTACCTTTCGCCGTTCATGGATGCGTGGCTTGGAGGGGCTGCGGAGCAGCTCATGGGTCAGATAGCGTCGGCAAAAATCCCGCTTTCGAGGATGATTTCACCGCAGCTCTACTGGGTGATGTCAGACAGCGAGTTTACGCTGGACATCAACAATCCCGAAGAGCCGAAAATCCTCTGCGTGGGTAACAATCCCGACCGTCAGAATATCTACGGTGCGGCACTCGGTCTGTATAATTCCCGTATCGTGAAGCTCATCAACAAGAAGGGGATGCTGAAGTCATCGGTCATCATCGACGAGTTGCCCACAATATACTTCAAAGGGTTGGACAATCTTATAGCTACCGCCCGAAGCAACAAGGTTGCCGTGTGTCTGGGCTTTCAGGATTTCAGCCAGTTAGTGCGTGACTACGGGGACAAAGAGGCGAAAGTGGTGATGAACACTGTCGGCAATATTTTCTCCGGTCAGGTGGTGGGGGAAACAGCCAAGACGCTCTCCGAGCGGTTCGGTAAGGTGTTGCAGAAACGGCAGTCCATCTCCATCAACCGGCAGGATGTTTCCACCTCCATCAACACGCAGATGGACGCGCTCATTCCACCGAGTAAGATTTCCGGGCTTACGCAGGGAATGTTTGTCGGTTCTGTATCCGACAACTTCAACGAGCGTATCGAGCAGAAGATTTTTCATTGCGAGATTGTGGTGGATGCCGAAAAGGTGAAACGGGAAGAAAGTGCCTACAAGAAAATTCCCGTCATTACAAACTTCACGGACGAGGACGGCAACGACCGCATGAAGGAAACGGTGCAGGCGAACTACCGGCGCATCAAGGAAGAGGTGAAGCAGATTGTGCAGGAGGAACTGGAGCGTATCAAAAACGATCCGGTGCTGTGTAAACTGCTACCAGATAATGAGACTGTCTAACAAGTCCCCAAAATTGAAAATTATCCCTATCGAAGTTTGAAGTGACCCCCAAAAGTTGGATACAATTTTTTTGGGGGGCACTTCAGTTCTGACGGGTAAAATCGTAAAATTCGGACTTGTTAGACAAATACTTACGCGGTTTCAACCTCAGGTACTGAATCTATCGAATTGACAAATTTAACCAATTGCGGATCTGAATCTTTTTGTATGAGGTTTCGGAGACTCTTTTTCAATTCATAAGCATCATCCCCTGCTGTATTTATTAAATCCATATAAAAATCTTTGTTTTGCAGAATCAATGAACGGCATGCCCCATCGGAAATTACAGGTTTCACTATTTTATCAATAACGTCTCCAGCTTGACTTTTCAAATTACCATGCGATCTAAGCCATGTTTCGAAAAATTGAAACTTTATTGCATTGATAGTCTTTTTACCGATGCAGAAATCATTTCTTATATCGGTAACTGTCGATTTAATTTTTCGTTTATCCAATCTTTCAACTATATTCTTGAAACAATTAGGGAAAGGATTCAAACTTTGAGTTCCAGAAGCAATATCCATCAGAATCTTTTTGCCAAATTCAGTCAAGTTATCTGGCAAGGATTTGATTTTAGCCAGTAAATGTTTTATTGCGACAAACCAATAATATGATGTATGTGCTGTTCTTTGGGCGTATAATGTATCAACACTTATTTCAGACAACGCTTCGAACGCTATTTTATTGATATGATCGGTCAGGACA
The DNA here is from genome assembly GCA_900539625.1 of uncultured Prevotella sp. Lineage (GTDB taxonomy): Bacteria > Bacteroidota > Bacteroidia > Bacteroidales > Bacteroidaceae > Alloprevotella. The sequence continues at coordinate 81,914 of UQCW01000006.1, read as the reverse complement.
TTGCTTATTTTAGTGGTCAAATCGTAAAAAGATGCGTCAGGAATTACATCTTTAATATTGTTCTTAGTGATATACTTATCCAAATCGGTATTCCACTCTGCTAAATGCTCGATAAATACCTCATCCGTTACACCTATTCTGTTCTTAATATCTTCAAATTGGGGCAATATGTCTGAGAGCAATAATTTATAGCCAAGTTTATGATTTACCATGTATTGTAGTGTTTCATTTAATAGCGGTATATTCCATCCCACACTATTTACTAATAAGTCTCCATGATCCACATAATAGTCCATGAGTTCTGCAACATATTTTATATCTCCACCCTCTATTAAGGAAACGGAATGACCATGTGCCAATTGCATGGCGACTAAATCGTAATATCCAGACTCTTTAATGTTTCGGCCATCAGTTTCTAATTCAGAATGCAACTGATTTATGTAGGTTGAATCTAACGTTACAGGTAAAGGTCTTTCTTCGTCAGATGCCAATAAACGATAGGTTGTAAATATAGCCCCTATATTATCTTTATTTACATTCTGTTCATCAATGCAATTCGTGATCGCTTGCAAAAGCGTTGGAAACGTATAGGTAGAATTATCTTTTAACGTTTTTACAATATCTGCATGGTCGAAATTATCGGGTAGTAAGTTTGCCAAATAATTATCGAGCGCCTCCGAATTTGTTGCTACTTGATAATATTTATATGCTTTAGTTGTCGCGTTATCCCGATAGGCAGCATCTGTTGCATTTGCAGCTTGAATATAATCGATAAATGTATTTGGCTTGACTGTTTTTGCTTCAATCAATGACGTAAAATCGCACGCCAACTTATTTTGCGCAATAAACCTGTCTATTGCATCTAACGTTTTGAAATAGTCGCCGCCATTGAAGTCATTGAACCGAACTATCTTCTTATATAATTGAGCAATCACATGGTTTTGGCTTTCCGTGTCTAAATGCAACAGCAGTTCTTGGTATTCGACAGGGAACACCTGCTTCTCTATGGATTCTTTTAATTTCAATTGTGCTATTCTTTGCCATACACGCAGAATAACATCGCTCTTTCGAGTTAATTTATGCAAACAATGTATAATCTTATCGATAAGCGCATTGTCCATACATTGTATAACTTCTTCTAATACAGTGTCAAATTGTTTATTAGTCTCTGCATATTGATTTATGTCGTGGTCTTCTTCTCCGTTGATGCAGCCTTCAATATATTTTTTCAATGGAATTTGTCGAGCATCTTCAACATCGACACCATATACCAAAGCTGCAATTTCGCGTTGTGTTTGCAGATCATTGTTAATTATTGTTTGAATGCCATTCAGATAGTCGCCGGACAATATTTGTTCTACTGGATTTGCCAGAATATCCGTCTTCTTCAAACAGAACAATGCTATGTTTATCATCAAAATTTCGTTACACCACTCTTGTTTAAGAGCGACCATCTCATTGATATATGATATAATTTCCCTAACATTGGCATTAGGATTTACCAATCTGAATATCCGATTTATAGTTTCTTTCGCTTCATTTTCTGTTTCTCCAAATGCTTCAACAAACAGTTTGTTGAATATACTTCGATAGTCGGTAATAACAGGAGGAGCAACACGATAAACAATAGGGAAAGTTTTATTGATAAAATACTTGGTCAGTTGTTTCGTTTGTTCGTCGGTCTCATCTCCGAATGCACAAGCTAAATGTGTTTCATCGAAAGGAATAACAGCCCAAACATTTTCAAAACCGCTATCGGCGAAGAACGTATGGATAGAAGACCATAATTCTTTTACTTTTTCAGCGGGGAGACGATCCATGTTGTCAAAAACAAGGACTAATTTACGTTGTCCTTTTTCCTTGATAAAATCAGAAATGTCTTGCATCCATGTTTTGAACTCGTAAACCGTTGGTTCGTCTTCGCTCAAAGTCTCATAGCAAACGTCCTTTTCGACTTTATCTTGATAAATAGCTAACATATAACTCCATCCATATTTATGATCTTTGCTATATGCCCATTTCCAAACGCACAATGCAATAAGAACTGGCAGTGCAGCTATGATAATAGACAATAAAGAAAACCACCATGTTGTGGGTGTAGGTTTTACTGCATACGCAATAAATGTAAATATCGGAGTTAAAACTGCAACCAAAAATGCCGCAACCATACCATTACTGATAAGGGGATATTTTTCGGTTACGGTCTCCGTTTTACGGGCTAATAAATATTTCAGCTTTTCAGACCATGATACGGTTTTCGTACCTCCACCTTTGACTTTTATTGTTGCATTTCCAGATAGGATACCATCATCAATAAGTTTGCTTGTAAGCAATTCCAATATAGAGCGGCGTTGCAAGTCCTCTTGATGTCCCCATGCGTCATACTCAAAAAAGTAATAGTCGTCTGATAATTCACGTTCCAACATTTTAACCACGTTGGATTTTCCAGATCCCCAAATACCTTCGATGCCGATAATTCGAGGTAAAGTACATTCCTCATCCAATGAATCATTCTGACAAAAATGGCGAGCAATAGTTTTTGCCAACCTTTCTTGCGAACCTCCATCGAATTTGTCAATACCACACGGTTTATTTTGGATAAACCGCGGATATTGCTGTTTGGATTGTAGTTTTGTTTCCATATACGTAATTTATTGATTATACGAACTCCAAATAATTCTCCCGATTTACCACATGAAACTCGGCATAGGGATAGGCTTCTTGGAAGGCTTTCGGTGCGGCCGGCATTTTATTTCCCCACTTGAACTCCAAGGCGGTAAGACTGTCGGCACTCTCCTCAATCAGGTCGATTTCCTGTTTGTCGTAGGTGCGCCAGAAATAGAACTCCCTGTGCAGTCCCTCATTGAAGTTCGCTTTGCGCCGCTCTCCGATGATGTAGTTCTCCCACAGCGCACCGACATCCTGCCGAATGGCCAGCGGTGAGAAAGCCCCGATAATGGCATTGCGAATGCCGTTGTCGTAGAAGTACCACTTGCCAGCTTTTGTAACCTCCTTGCGTAGGTTACGCGAATAAGCCCCCAGACGATAGATAACGAAGACCTTTTCCAATAGGTCGAGGTATTTTTCAACGGTCGTCTTGCTCATGCCGAGTTGTTTACCTAACTCTTCGTAAGAAACTTCGCTGCCCAACTGAAAAGCTATCAATCGCAGTAGATCGCGCATCTTGCTCGAATTTTTTAAGCCGTCAATTGCTAAGATATCTTTAAGCAGGTATGCACCGACAATATCACGTAGGTAGTCTGTTTTACGTTCATAGTTCTCCATCATTACTACTTCGGGATAGGAACCGTAAATCAAGCGCGCTTCGAGGTTCTGGCGGGTTTCAAGTGCCGTTTCCGTCTGTGCGATTTCCCGTTGCGAGAATGGTGTAAGGAGAAATTGCGTACTGCGGCCGACCAACGGTTCACCAGTCTTATTCAGCAAATCGAATGACGAAGAACCACTTGCCAAGACACTTATTCCCGGTATTTCATCAACTATCAACTTCAGAATACTACCGATTTGTGGTATGTTCTGTGCCTCATCAATAGCCAGCAAATCAATACCATCCAATAAATGCCGATAATTGGCTATTGAGCGATTCTCCAATAGTGCTAATGTGTCGTAGTCTTCGCCGTTGAGCATCATCGTCCTACCTGAATAGTTGTCCACAATTTTACGCATCATTACCGTTTTACCAACACGGCGAGCACCAAAAATCAGTACTGCTTTATTGGGCGCGATTCGTGCTGTAATCTTCTCTTGAAGTATTCTATTTACTGTTTCCATACCTTATAAAATATAATGCAAAGATAATCATATTTTTTTAATTGGCGAATTTTACAAAAAAAACGGGCTATTAAATGGCGATTTTTACAACCACAATCTTATGGAAGTTGTTTCATTGTTTTTAGTAATGATATATGTTCATACTATGATGACTCAATAATTTACCAGACATACGTTTCTGAAATTTGTCCTTATAGGAATGAAAAACTCACATATATTGTGCTAATTAATATATAATTAAATGAAAATAAAAAGACAGGATACGAGTATTCCTGTCTTCTCATATGTAATGGATATTTTTTTATTTTCTCATCCGCTCCAACTCCTCATCACGCAACATTCTCTCGTTCAGTTTTTCCTGCATCCTGTCAATGAAATAGGTGCGGCTTTCGTTCTTCCGGCGTTTGATATCAGTGTAGAAGCGGTAGCAGTCTTTAGAATCAACCCCGAATATCTTATAGAGAAGTGGGGCGAGCTGTTTGAGCGGCATATTGCCGTTGTTGATGCAGCCCATCACGTCTATGCCGTAGATAAGTTCCACGAGGTCGATGGCATTGCCCGTCCATTGAAGAAGGCTGGCGGTGGTTTCTGTTGCGTTGTTGGCGGATATTAGTGGTGGCACTTGGGGCGTGGCAAGGAATTTCTGCATCTTTCTTACGAAAGACAGAGCCTTGCTGACGTAGGCGGCAATCTCTCTTTTTTCTTCTGACAGATTACGTACGGGATGGTGCTGCAACTCGATTTCGATGTAGGCAAGCGCGATGACGGTAAGGTTCATGTCCATGCCGCCGTTGCACAGTTCGATCACTTGGGTGGCGAAAGCCGTGTATGCCGTTTCCATATTGCAGTCGCCGGCTTCGTTTATCAGGCGGAAAAAGTCGGTTTCCGCCAGCAAGAAATAATTCATGGTTCTGTCAATTTTGAAAATTACACTTTGTTTTCTGCGTGCGCACATGAATATAATTGGCAAAAAACGCGGCAGAAAATAAAAAATCCAACACTCAATTTTACAAAGTGCTGGATTTCAGAGGTATAAAATTCAGTATTTTTTCACAAGGACAAATTATCTCCGACTTAAATTGTTTGTAATCGGAACATTTATTCTATTCCTGAAAATAGAAATGTATGCTTGCCGCACATTTTGGCTATCTTGCTTTTTTATCAAGGATATAGATAATGCGACATACACCGTTGGGATAGCTTTTCAAAGAGGAAAGCGTCCAGTGTTGCTCTGGCAGAGCCGACTTAAAAAAATGTCGTCCGCTTCCGGATATGAAAGGAACGGTGTATAGTATGATTTCATCCACAGCGTGCATCCGCAGCAGTCCGTTTATATAGTCTGCCGTGTCCGGTGTGGCTTCCGCGAGGTAACGGATGTTTGTGCAGTCTTTTCTCCATTCGTGCAGCATTGAAATGGAATAGTCCGGTGTCACACGGTAAAAGGCTTTCTTCCTGATTTCATCAAGACCGCAACGGTCAAGGCACAAATCCTGATGTGCTTTATCATATAACTCTGAAGAAAGACATCCGTCCATCGTCAGTACGGCGAGAATCTGAACTTTACCCATAATCGTTTCCTTTCGTTAGGCAAGGGTAAAAAAGTAGCGTGCAATTCACACTACCTTCAAGCGATGGCTCTGGTAAAGCCTTTACGGAGAGTACGTGAATGCACGCTATGCGTAAGCATAGCATAAGCATCACGCAATCGTCTCCGTAGTTCCAATTTACCAGATTTTCGCTTGAAACGCCTTGCGGTCTTATCCTATATGTTGGCGGCGAAAAGCTCCTGCCAATCGCCGTTTTTCTCAAATGTTATGCAAAGATAGCCAAATTCAGTGAATTACGGGCTATGATTGCTTGAATTTATATTTAAGTCCATACTCTTCAAGTTTGCTGTATAGTGTTGTCCTGCCTATGCCGAGCAGTTCTGCGGCGACACTCCGGTTGCCGTTTGCCTGTTTCAACGCACGCAATATCCGCTCCTTATCCTCCGCGTCATTGCGCAAGGCGAAGCTGACAGTAGAGGTCGGTTTCGTCACGGCAAGTTCCAGATGCTCTTTCATGACAACACCTTCCTGCGCCTGCAATACAGCACCCATAACTTTCTGCCGAAGTTCCCGCACGTTGCCCGGCCATGCGTGTGTCAGCAACGCTTTACGTGCTTCGGAACTGAACCCGCTCACGCTACACTCCAGCTCTCTGTTTGCCATATCACGGAAGAACTCTGCCAGCGGCATAATGTCTTCTTGACAGTCACGCAACGGAGGAACGGTTATCCCGAAGTCGTGCAGGCGGTACAGAAGATCCTGCCGAAAACGCTTTTCATTCACCGATACCTCCAAATCTTCATTGGTAGCAGCGATGATGCGGACATTGAAATTCCGGTCTGCCTTGTCTCCGACCGGGCGATACCGCCTCTCCTGTATGGCACGGAGCAACATCTGTTGGGTTTCCAACGCGAGGTTTCCTACCTCGTCCAGAAACAACGTGCCGCCTTCCGCCTCATGGAAATATCCTTTCTTGGCATTGTCCGCACCTGTAAATGCACCTTTGACGTGTCCGAAGAAAGCCGACGGTGCAAGCTCTTTGGAGAGTGAACCGCAGTCCACCGCCACAAATGGCTTGCCTGCACGTTTGCTCTTGTCATGCAACAGGTGGGCAATATGCTCCTTGCCCGTGCCGTTCTCACCAAATATCATCACGCTCATATCGGTGGCGGCTACCAGCCTTATGCGGTGCATGATTTTCTGAAAGGCGGAACCTTCACGGGCGAATATAGGCATACGGCGTTGTCCTGCCTGACGTTCTTTCAGTATGGAACGGATCAGGGGGACAAGTTTATCCTCCACAAGCTGTTTGGGAATATAGTCTATCGAGCCGAGTTTCATGCTTTCCACGGCGGTATTAACTTCGGCGTAGTCGGTCATAATGATGAAGGGCTGCATCTTTCCCTCCTTTCGCATCCAGCACAAAAGGTCTATGCCACTGCCGTCAGGCAGACGCAGGTCGGCAACCACGATATCATTATCTGTTGCCTGTTGCAGATGTTTCTTCGCGGTTGAGAGGTGGTAAGCCTTCATATTGCGGTAGCCCTCCCGTGACAGCATATTGCAGACATATTCGCAATACACGATGTTGTCTTCCACCACAATTATTTTTGTCTTATTCATCTTCGTATTTTCTCCTTTCCTCTTCTGCCAACCGTATTATTTCCACTCCCTTATCCAGCACGGCAGTCACGGCATGGCTTAACGCTTCACCATCCGGGAGAGCATCGCCACGAAGCAATCCGTAAAGTACATTCAGCGGTTGGTCGGCACGGAGCACCTCCCACGAACTGCGCAGGTGGTGGATCAGGGAATCCAGCTTTTGCAGGTCTTTTTCTTTTGCTGCATCCCGTACCGCCTGCATTTCCTTTTCTGTTTCAGTTATCAACTTTTCCAGCATGACGGCTTCATTGCCATAGGACAATAAGGCGGAAAAGTCCGGTTTCCCGTCCGGTGTCGCTTTTATGGCACACCTGTCGGAAACCTCCATCAGTTCCGATATGGAGAACGGTTTGAACAGGCATCCGGCAAAGCCTTTTGCCAATAGTTCCCCTTTGTTACAACTGCCCGAAGCGGTTGCCACAACCACCGGGATTGTTGGTGAATTGCCCACGTTGGACGAACGCAACAGTTCCAGCAATTCGAAACCGTTTATATCGGGCATATTCAAGTCTGTCAGCAACAGGCTGTATTCTTTCTGGCGTATCATTTCCATCAGTGCCGCAGCATCGGTGCAAGTGTCGCAGTGTATTCCTTCTTGGGAATACATCTCTTTCAGCATCAGAAGTAATACCTCATCATTGTCAATGGCGACAACATCATGGAATTTATTGTTATGATAAACAGGTGTATTGCTTGTATATCCAAGCTGTTCTTCAGCTTCCTGCATAGAAATTTCAACTGTGAAACGACTGCCTTTCCCTTTCTTGCTGTCTAAACGGATTGTTCCGCCAAGCATCGACACAATATTACGCATTATGGCAAGCCCAAGCCCGAAACCCTCCTTTGCGGCGGCATTTGATAGACGTTCAAACGCACCGAACGCTTGTTTCTGTTCCTCTTCTGTCATGCCTGTACCTGTATCTTCAACGACCAGTGTCAGAACTCCATTATCATATTCAGTAATCAAAGAAACACCGCCTTCTTCTGTGAACTTGACAGCGTTTGACAGCAGGTTATTCCCGATTTGTATTATTCGCTCTTTGTCGGTCAATACAATGGCATCGTGTCCAGTCTTCACGGACAAGGACAGCCCTTTGTTCACGGCAACAGGCATGAACTCCGTTTCAAGTGTGTGCGTGATTGCTGAAATCCGGCAGGGTGACAGACGGGGCTGTTCCTTGCCGTTGTCCAGGCGGAAGAAGTCAAGCAAAGTGTTAAGCATATCCCGCATACGGTCGGAGGATTGCAGTATGTTTTGGATATACTGCCCGGACTTATCCTCACACTGTTCTTTCCGTATCAGTCCGGCATAGCCTGTTATTGCTGTCAGCGGTGTGCGCAGTTCATGGGTGATAGTATGTACCGCCTTCTTCCTTGACGTTATCAGTGCCTCGTTCCGTTGTACGGATTGTTCCAGTTGCCTTATCAAATCAGTTGTCTTGTGCTTGTATTGTTTAATGCTTTTTGCATCACGATGTATGATGATGTAGGAAATTAACAACAATAGAAGAACGAATCCCATTAAACCGCCTACTTGCATAAATGACTTTTCACGCATGGCAACTATTTCGTTTTCCCGGCTTTGCAGTTCGGTTTGTACCTTTTCTTCTATTTGGCAAATCAATTCTTGCAGTTGTCTGTTAAGTTCTGCATTACGAGCTGCAAGGCTGTCGGCTTGTTCCGACAATTGGCGATCCTGCACTTTCTGTTCGCTGATTACGTTTCTATTGACCGAATGAAGGATAGTGGTTGATACTGCTGGAGTTACTTCCTTTTTTTTGCCGAATATGCCTAAGAAACCTTTTCGTTTTGGCTTTTTGGACTGTTCCTGCACACTTTTCTGTACAATAACCGGAATTTGATTGGCTATCTTCTTGTTAATAGATTGTTGTTCATCCATTAACCGGACTATCTGGAACATCTGTCGTTCCTTATCCTCTAAAAGACTGCGCACACTATCGATGCGCTCTGCTGGATAGGTGGCCTTGAAACGGCAGAGCATACTGTCCATTGCCATACGCCGTGCATGGTAATGCTCGATATCTTTATCGTTCCATTCCAGTATTGTTTCACCCAATAGAGAAAATTTTATCATTTGAATATTGATATTGTTTATTTCTTTTCGGAGCTCGTCTATTTTTTTATTGCCAAGTTCTAATGCTTCTATCTCCTGCCATTCATAGAGGCTATTATATGCCATACATCCGATAAGAATGGAGATAAGTATATATCCCAACCGTATTGCCTTATAGAAATTTCCTGACCGCTCCATTATTTTAATGACATTGATTTTTGGAACATGAATAAAAGTTTATCTTTTTCGTTCATGCGGATATTATCAGAATAACCGTCTTTTGTTATTTGATACCCACATGGCTTAACCATAAAAATGCCTAAGCCCTTAGTGTACGAACTTACTTCTGAGGCATAGTCTTTACTTGTATTTAATGGAACTTTCCCTTTAATATGACACCACTCATTATTACAACTGATGTCTTCAATCTCAGACATCAGTTTTTGCAAATCTGTAATAGCTTTGGAACTCGCTACTTGGGGTATCTGCAACTCAAAACAGAGCATCGGTTCGAGAATGTCCACACCTGACTGTTGCAAAGCCAGCCTGAAGACATAAGGGGTCAGCTGTCTGAAATCAGCAGGTGTACTTACCGGGCTATAATACTCGGCTTGAGTAAAAGTTACTTTCAGATCTGTCACTTCCCATCCATGTAAACCAGATTGGCAAGACATACGAATCCCTTCAAAAACGGCATTTTGAAAAGAATGGTTCAGATAACCATAGGAGATGTCACTTTCGATTTGCAACCCTGCCCCTAACGGTAAGGGTTCAAGAGTCAGCCCTATTGTGGCCCAGTAAGGGTTGGGTGGTACTTCGATCTGAATAATCTTATTGACCTTTTTTATAGGTCGTTCTTTGTAGATAGTCTTGATCTCATCAAAATGGACCTTTACGGAAAATCGTTCTTCCAGCAATGTCTGTATGATTTCCTTTTGGGTCAAACCATATAACGAGATTTCCAATTCATCACTATATGAGTTTATGGAAAAGGACAAAGACGGGTCTTCAATCCACAATGTATTCAGAGCGGATATCACCTTGCTTCTCTCTTCGGGCTTATTTGGCCGGACGGAGGATTTGAGAGCGGGATGCTGATGAGATAATCCTTGAATCAAACAAGGTTTAGCACCTAAATAATCTCCGATTCGAAAATCTTCTATATCTTCTACAATCGCGATATCATTGGCACCCACTTCATCAACATTTATCTCTCTGCCCTGATAAATAGTCTTTAGATTTTTAATCTTGATGAATTTTTCCGAATCGTTGATTCTTACAACGTCTCGAAGTCTCAGACTTCCGTCAATTATTTTAAGAAAACTTCTTTTATGCCCTTTGGGGTCATGCTCTATCTTATAGAGATAAGCTGAAAGTCTGTTTGAGACTGATGCCGGAGGAAGTATAAAAGAAGAAATGGCGTCCAACAACTCATTGATACCGATATTGAACATTGCTGATCCATGTAGCACCGGATAGACTTTGGCTTTTGCCACAAGAGCGATTATCGTATTCCAATAATCAGCCGGTGAAATTTCGCTATCCGCCAAATATCGTTCTAATATATCGTCGTCATGGTTGCATACAAATTCTTTGTATTCTTCCTTTATATATGTTTGGGAGCAAACCGGATAAACCGATCCATCGACAACAGTTTGCATAAACAGGACATCTTGCGACAGATTTGTTTTTATATCCATATACAAACGCTCCAAATTCACACCGGCACGGTCAATCTTATTGATAAATATAATTGTCGGGATTTGCAGCTTTTGTAAAGTACTGAACAGCAACTTTGTCTGCGCTTGTATGCCTTCCTTTGCGGATAAGATGAGGACTGCTCCATCAAGCATTTTGAATGTCCGCTCCACTTCCGCAATAAAATCCATGTGTCCCGGAGTGTCAATGATATTGCATTTCACTCCATTCCAGATAATAGATGTCGTAGAAGCCCGGACAGTAATTCCTCTACGTTTCTCTATATCCATAGAGTCCGTTATGGTGTCACCATTATCCACACGGCCGCACTTTTCCGTTGCTCCACTGGCAAACAGCAGATTCTCGGTTACGGAAGTTTTTCCTGCATCAATGTGAGCAAGAATTCCTAAATTTATAATATTCATTTGGATTAAGCAATAATATACTACAGTAGATGCATTGTCGAAACGCACCTTTTAATACCTCCTCGTAGCATATGAGAACTACAGGATTACTAACTCGTATTAATATGTATATTATTACTGCCGCATAACGATTACAAAATTACACAAAAAAATATATCTAACAAAAGTGGGAGGATTTTTTAACTTTTTACCATAGACATTTTATTAGGGAAGCGTAGGTTCAACTGGCAAGTACAAATAAGTAGAAATGTTTGAACAACACCGTTTTAGGAAGTTGAAAAATCAAGTTTCTCTCTCGGTATAGCGTTTATTTTGGCCAATATCTTCTTTAGTTTAGCATTTGTGTATTTCCCATTCGTGTTCTATTTAGCTCCTTATTATGAGTATGTAGCAAGTTACTTATCAAATTCAGCCTCTTTGAGGGTCAAATATGGTTTTGCAAATGGTGACTGACAAGACATAAACAAGGTCAGCAGGAATTTTTTACATAAATGGACATGAATGTATATAACCTAAAATAAGAATAAATTTTAATAAGGGCTGCCCAAAAAGAAAAAAATGCAGTTGCCATCCTATAGATACTTGCAGAAAGGATAAAATTTACTTTTAGACCTTTTGGGATAGCCCTTATTAATACTTCAGATAAAATTCCTTAGGTTATATTTTCAATCCTTTGGACCGGGTTTCCTCCTTGGCATACAGTCCCGGACGCCCGATTATGACATGGTTGGCAACGATACTATCCGCCGGACTGCGTATCTGCGGCGGTGCATTTTCGGGATATTGCGCCTGCCTGTTCCTCACATCTTCCGCTTCCGGCTTGAGCTGTTGCCCTTCATTCTCCTTTTCTGCGACTTCGGGCGTGGGTGGCGCAAGCTCCAGCTGAATTTTTCGGTCAAGGGCGGCAAGTTCGGACTTCAACTGCTTCAGCTCGTCCTCCTTCTTCCACACCTTACCCGCTATCTCCTGTAACTGCGGTATCTCCATCTCCAGCACCTCGTTCTTCGCCTTGTACTGGTCGATGATGGAGGGTATCCTCTCCATCGCGTTGAGGAAGTTGCGGGCGGCGGCCAACGGGTCAGCCATCGCCAGATGCCCGTTGTTGTAGGTGTACTTGTAGTTCCCCTCGACCACGAAGCGGTTGTCGGTGAACTCCAATCCCTCTTTGAGTATCCTTTCGCTCACCACCTTTATCGGAAAACCGTAAAGTTCACCGACCTGCGTGTACAACCCTCCGGTCGTGGCATTCTTGGCTATCTCCTGCAAACGCTTTCCGATGACCTTCTCATCGGCGGAATCCACTCCGTCCACCTTTATTATATTAAGGCGGTTGCCCTCCTTGTCGGTCTGCACCACCGACAGGAAGCGGTTCCAGTCCTCCGTCATGGCATCTATGAAAGCCGTGTTGTTGCGCAACTCGCCGGTCTTTGACTCCAGCTTGAACTCCGAATCACGCTTGCCCTTGTTGAACGACTTGCGTTCCCCTTCGAGCGATGCGATCCGCTTTTCCAGTTTCGCCTTGTCCAACAGGTCGGTATTGCCGGAGAGCAACGCCATGTATTCCGAGAAATTCATGCCCGATTTTTCGTCCATTGCCCCCTCGTCGATGGTACGCGCACCCATCGCACCGCTTTTGAGCTGGCTTATGAAAGTCTGCTTGCAGTGCAGGAGGTTGAACTTGTAGCTGTCCAGTGACTTCTCCACCGCGTAGATGATTACATCCACGTTGTTCCCGGCGAAATGTTTGGCAATCTCATTACCTGCCCTAACTCCGCGTCCGTCACGCTGTTGCAAGTCGGACGGTCGCCACGGCGTATCGAGATGATGGATAGCCACACACCGTTTCTGGGCGTTCACACCCGTTCCGAGCATAGAGGTAGAGCCGAACAGCACACGCACCGTCCCGGCGTTCATGGCGTCTATCACCGCCTTCCGCGCCTTGTCGGTCTTGCACTCCTGAATGAAGCGCACCTCGCTTGGCGGTATACCGTAGTCCTCCGTCAGTTTGCGCTTGATTTCCGAATAGACGTTCCACCCGTCGCCCGGCTGGTATGTCCCCAAATCAGAGAAAACGAACTGCGTGCCTTTCTGGGCGTCGTATTTTTGATAATACTCCGCGATCATCTTGGCACAGTGACTCGCTTTGTTGTCGGGATGATCTTCGTAATTCGGGTCTATCATGCGCATGTCGAGTGCCATTTTCCGGGCATAGTCCGTGGCGATGAGCATCTTCGCCTTTTCTTCCGTTTCCGAAAGCGGCAGCCTGCCCAACAAGGTGGCATCGCCCGTCTTGGCGAACTGCATCAGTTTCTGTATGAAGTCCTCCTGTTCCGGCGTGGGCGGTATATGGTGCAGTATCTCGTTCTTGGCAGGACGGTCAACGCCCACATCCTCCGCCGTGCGGTAGTCCGTGATTTCATTATAGAAGGCGGCAAGCTCCGGCACTTTGATGAAGTAGCGGAAACGCTCCTTCTGGACCACATTGTTCGTCACGTTAAATTCAAAATCCGTCGTCTTCTTGGCAAATATCGCCGCCCAAGCGTCGAAACACCTTATGTCCTGCCGTTCCAGCTCCTTCGGGCGCAGGTACTTGAACAGCAGGTACAATTCAGTCAGTGAGTTGCTGATAGTCGTGCCGGAGAGGAAGGTCGCACCCAAGTCTTTTCCTGTGCGCTCCTGTATGGTGCGTATGGCAAAGAGCATGTTAAGTGCCTTCTGGCTTCCCTCGCTGTTTCCCAATCCCGCCACACGGTCGTGGCGCGTGTTGAAAGTCAGATTCTTGAACTGGTGGCTCTCATCTATGAAGATGTGGTCGATGCCCATCTGCTTGAAATCCACCACGTCGTCCGTGCGTGACTTTATGGCGTGTTCCACCTTCTCCAGCTTCGCTTCAAGGTTGTGCTTGCGCTTCTCCAATCCTTTCAGCATCGCCCGCGACACGTTCTTTCCCTGCTGCCGTAGCACTTCGAGGTTTTCCTCCACCGTGTCAAGCTCTGCTTGCAGGATGCGCTGCTGCAATTCCGGCGACTGCGGTATCTTGCCGAACTGGTCGTGCGACATGATGACGCAATCGTAGTCGTTGTTCTTTATATTATTGAAGAAGCGCACACGGTTGGCGGTCGAAAAGTCCTTCTCCGAAGCGTACAGAATACGTGCGTTGGGATATGCCGCCTGATAGGTGGCTGCAATCTCCGCAACGTTGGCTTTCAGCCCGATAATCATCGGCTTGTGTGCCAAATTCAGACGCTTCATCTCATGCGCGGCGATGCACATTATCAGCGTCTTACCGGTTCCCACCTCGTGGTCGCAAATTCCGCCGCCGTTCTGTTTCAACATCCAGACGCAATCCATCTGTGAGGGATAGACGCTCTTGATACCCCGGCTTGCCAGCCCTTTCAGGTTGAGGTCGGGAAAGGTCTGATGGGAGCCGTCGTAGCGCGGGCGCACGAAACAGTTGAACTTGCGGTTATACATCGTCACAAGCCGCTCCTTGAACTGCGGCGACTGCTCTTCGAGCCATTCGGAGAAGCCGTTTCGTATCTCGTCAATCTTGGCGTTGGCGAGTTGTATTCCCTCGCTGTCGCGCATCTTGATGTCGTTGCCATGCTCGTCCTTGCCGATGGACTTCATCATGTCAGGGCAGGTGTTGTGCAGGGCGTGTTTTAGGAGGTGCATACCGTCATAGTTCCGGTAATACCCCTTCACCAGAAACTCGTCCGTGATTTTCATGGTGCGGTAGCCGCACACCACCGAAAACTCGTCCATGCTTGCGGAATAGGCGATTTTCACCTCCGTGTCGAACAGCCGGCTCATGTAGGCGGCATAGACACCCGTCGGAATCCAGCGTTCCCCGAAATTGAAGTCCAGATCCTCGAAGGCGATGCGCTGCGGCTCGGCATCTTTCAGAGCCTCCAACGCCTGCTTCACCTCCGGCATACGCTCATTTTCGGGATTGTCACCCATCCATGCCTCTATGCGTTCCGCTTTCTCTATGACATTTCCGGCGATGAAACGGTCTTTGATTTCGTAACCGGTCACGAGCGGATTGTAGTAGATGCGCCCTTGCAGGGCAGTGAGCAAATCCTCCGCCGTGCTGTCGGTTATCTCCCGCATATAGTCGAGATTGACCGTACCATATTTGTTGAGCGACGCAGACAGGGCTTCTTCGGGAGAGCCTACGTTGGCATGGCTCTCCACCGCGAAGGAAACAGGATGCTCGAAGATGTCCGCCTTGACGAACTTTCCGTTTTCCATCCGTTCCAGCGAAAGGATGTCGCGCCCGCCCGCATCCATCATCACTAACTTCACGTTCTGCTTGGCGTTGAGGTTGCCGTAGCGCATGACAAACTCATCGTAACAGGTATTCAGATGCTCTCGCCACGGAACATTTGCCTCGCGCCGGAGCGATTCATAACGGTACAGACGCTCGTAGGCGTCACGCAGCGACACATACAACAACGCCTTTTCCTTCTGGTATCCTTTCAGGTCGAGCGGCTGGAATGTCGCCCCGTATGGCGTGATGTCTTTCAGGTAGCCGATGTTATGACGCCCCCGGTCAGCCACCAGCGACCCTTCGCGCAGGTGCATCTCCGGCGTGCGGTGGTAGGCACGCGGAGAAAGGTCCACGACTTCCTCCTTCGGCTTTTCCGCTTCGATGTCGGGGAAAAGGAAAGTCCCCACCGCTTCCGATGGGGTATCTGTAACGGCAGGTGCGGCGACTGCCTCCGGCTGTGTTTCCTCCTGTCGTGGCTGCTCACGGGAAGTTTCCGGCACGGCTTTCACTTCCGTCTTTTCCGCCACTTGTTTCTCGTTATGCTGCCTTGCCAGTTCCCGAAGTTCTTTCCTACGCTCCGGCGTCAAACCCATCATCATTTCATAGAAACCGTTGATGGGAGGATTGGTATCCCAGTCCAGTGTGGCATAGATGTCGTCCGGGTCGGCAGGCTTGGCGGTGTTCTCCGCTTTCACCTCCTTATTCTCCATTGCGGGTTTTGCAGTTGGAGCTGTCGGTGTAACCGTGACTTTCGGTTTGGGCGGAGTGGACTTTGCCGTAACTGCCTTTTTCACCGTCTTTTTCTTTTTGGAGGTTTTCGGTTGGCTGACCTCTTCCGTCATCCCCCAGAGGTCAAGCAGGGTGAGCTGCACGCCTGCGGAATATTGCGGGCGCGGTTCTATCTCCGGCTTTTCATCTGCGGGTTGCGGCTTTTCTGTCGGAGTTTCCACCGTCTGCGCCGAGGATACTGTTTCCAATTTTATGGCAGGACGCTCTACTTTATTTTGAACGGCAACTTTTTCTTCCGTTCCTGCCTGCCGGATTGAACCCGAATACAAGCGCATGGCAAGCCTGTAATGGAAATCCTCGTCGAGCATACGGCGCAAATCCCCGGCGATGCCTGCTGCCTTGCCCTCGTGCAGATAAACCATAGCGGGCTTCCCGTAGGGGTCTGTGTCAAGTTTCGCCATCGTATGCACGATGCGTTCCGGGTGGTGGATGAAATAGGCGTTGTCGGTCAGGGCGGTTTTCGTGTCCGTCTGTATCACGGTCATCAGCCGCTCGTCCTGCGACATTTCCTTCTTGCTGAGGTTCTTTTGCAGGACAATCAGGTCACTGCCCACCTCCGTGCCCGCGTTGTCCGTGAACAGGTTGTTGGGCAGGCGTATCGCGGATACCAGATTGGCCTGACTGAACAGCTCGTTACGCACGGAGGTCTTGGTGCTATTCAATACCCCTTGCGAGGTGATGAACGCCACGATACCGCCGTCACGCACGGCATCCAGTCCTTTGAGAAAGAAATAGTTGTGGATGGTTTTCTGGGCGGAGCGTCTGCCGAAAGAGTCGCTCCGCTGAAACTCCGCGTCGAACACGGCAATGTCACCGAACGGAATGTTGGACACCGCCAAGTCGAAATAATTGTTGAACGGTCTTTCGATTTTCTCAAAACCGCAGGTGCGCATTTTCTGGTCGGGATAGAGATGCCTCAAGATTGTACCCGTGAGCAGATCCTTCTCGAAAGCCATCACATCCGCATTGGGGCTGTGCCGCAGCATGGAATCCACGAACACGCCGACACCTGCCGACGGTTCGAGCATACGGGCGGGGCGGACGCTGTAATCTGCCAGCACGTCCGCGATGGTGTCGGTTATCTCTTTGGGGGTGTAGAAAGCGGTCAGCACGGACGCTTTCAGCGAATCCACAAACCGCTTGTACTCTGTTTCGTCCTTGCTGTTCTCACGGATAAGCCTGTGCAGCTCCACCGTCGGGGCGAACAGTTCGAGGTCGGATTTCGCCCACCGGACGGCATCCGTCAGTTCCTTTGCAGGGTTGAGGATACATTTCAGACCGCCGAAACCGCAGTACCTTTGAAGTATGGCACGCTCTTCGGTTGTCGCTGTCCTATTTTCCCTGTCAAGGATGAATGCCGTCCGTATCGCCTCGATGTTGTCCCGCAGTTTCTGTTTGCGGTTAAACGCCATATTCGTCTAAGTAAAGGACGGTTGCTCCCGTCAGCTCCGTGTAGAGCAGGTCGTAATCGGAAGACAGGGCGAAATTGTCATCCGAGAGGTCATAGACGGAGAACACGTTGCCGACAAGCGGCAGCAGTTTCAGGACAAAGGCTTCACGCTTCTCTTCCGGCACTTCATCGGCAAACTCGTTTTCCACGACTTCGCGGAGGATGGCGTAACGGGAATAATGCAGCCCGCGCAGCAGCGTGTCCATCGCCAGTTCCTGCGCACCATCGGCGGGATAGCCTTCAAGCCGTGCCCTCTCATACGTTTCGGCGGCACGGTCGGCCCGTTCCCGTATGAAAGCGGTGTCGTCAGCCTGTTCAAACTTGTTCGTGCGGAGATAGTCCAGCAGGTACAGACCGTAATAGGAAAAGTCGGTCTGACCCTCGTTTTTCTTCTTGTTGTTCATTACTTTGGATTTAGCGGATTGATAATTAACGGGATAATCGGTTGGAAAAAGGAAGAAAAAGGCACTCGGTATCCCTCCGAGTGCCACCACTAAATCCAAAGTATGAGTGTAATCCGGTATCGAAGAACAATTCATTACTCTGAACAAGTGGCAAAGTTAATACTATTTCTTCCGTCCTGAAAATTTCTTGTCCTTTTTAGCCTCCGGGAACACAAAAGTCGTGTTATATTCCCCGTCAAAGGCGACAACAGCATCGAAACTCTTGCCCTGTTTGCTCTTGAACCCTTTGAGCAGCTTGGTATGCCCTTCGGTGAGCAGGTCTTTGATTTCATCGTCGGACAGGGTGCGTCCCGCTTTCAGCCGGAACACGGGCAGTCCGCACTCCGTGTTGTCGCAGCGTACCACCTTGCCGTAGAACCGCATCCTGCCCGTGCCACACTTGGGACACGCGCAGCCGGAGTCACGGCTGCCGAAGAGCTTGTCGCACGAGATCAGTTCGGAGGTTATCTCACGTGTGTACGCCTCTATCTCCTTGCGGAAGGTGTCGTCGGACAGTTCCCCGCGCTCGATACGCGCCAGCTCCTTTTCCCATTCGCCCGTCATGGCAACATCGGCGATGCGCATCGTCTTGACGACGGAATTGAGGGCAAGTCCTTTTTCGGTGGGAACAAGCGACTTCTTGCAGCGTTCCATGTAACCGCGCTTGAAAAGCGTTTCGATGATGGAGGCGCGTGTGGCGGGAGTACCGATGCCACAGTCCTTCATCGCCTGCCGCAGTGCGTCGTCCTCAATTTCCTTGCCCGCCGTTTCCATTGCCGAGAGCAGGGTGGCTTCGGTATGCAGCGGCTTGGGTTTGGTCTTTCCTTCGGTAATGGACGAGCCTTTCGGTGTCAGCGTGTCGCCTTCCTGCCAGCCGGGGATGGTAATTTCCTCTTTTTCCTCGCCATAGACGGCACGCCATCCGGTTTGCTTCACGACGCTGCCTTTTACGGTAAACTCCACTCCGGCACATTCCGCCGTGACAGTGGTCACATCCTTGACGCATTTCTCAGAGAATGCCTCGACCATGCGCCCGGCAATCATCTGATAGATGGTATTGTCCTCTTTGGAGAGGAAGAGCGGTTTCTCACCCGTGACGAGCAGGGCATGGTGGTCTGTCACCTTGCCGTCGTCCACGCTGCGGCGTGTCGGGGCGGCTTTTGCCCGCACCTTGTCTTTCCATTCGGGCTGTGTGCCGATGAAAGCGAGCAGTTTGGGAATTTCGGCAAACACGTCTTCGGGGATGTAGCGGCTTCCCGTTCTCGGATAGGTTATCAACTTCTTTTCGTAGAGTTTCTGCGCGATTTCAAGCGTCTGTTCCGCCGTGAAGCCGTGCTTGGCGTTGGCTTCTTTCTGGAGCGTGGTCAGGTCGTAGAGCAAGGGAGTTTCCTCCGTCTTCTCCTTGCGCTCGGCTTTCGTGACAGTGGCGCAACCTGCCGCCTTTACCTTATTATATAGTTCCATCGCCGGTTCTTTCTCTTTCCATTTCTCGGAGGATGAGAATTTCACGACTTCGCCGTCGCAACCGTCCGTTGCGATATGGAGCTGCCAGAATGCTTCGGACGTAAAGCGGCGGTTCTCCCAGTAGCGTTCACATACCATAGCCAACGTTGGTGTCTGCACCCGCCCCACGGAATACGTGCCGTGTCCGGCGGCGATGGATAACGCCTGTGTGCCGTTGATGCCCACGAGCCAGTCGGATTCGCTCCGCGCTTTGGCGGCGAGGTAGAGGTTGTCGTATTTGCTGCCGTCTTCGAGTTTCCGCAGTCCCTCGCGGATAGCTTTGTCGGTGAGAGAGCTGATCCACAGGCGCACGAAAGGAGTGGTGCAACCCGTATAGTGGTAGAGGTAGCGGAAGATAAGCTCTCCCTCGCGTCCGGCATCGGTCGCCACGATGATATGTTCGCTTGTGTCGAACAGTCTTTTGATGACTTTTATCTGCGACACCACGCCGCTGTCGGGCTTGTAACCTTTCTCCGTCCTGACCTGACGGGGGACGAGCGTGAATGTGTCGGGAATAATCGGGAGGTTGTCACGGACAAATCCGCGCACGCCGTAGCCGTCGGGCATGGCAAGCTGAACGAGGTGTCCGAATGCCCATGTCACGGCATAACCGCCTCCCTCGAAATATCCTTCCTCTCTCTTTGTCGCGCCCACGATGCGGGCGATTTCACGTGCCACGGAGGGCTTTTCTGCAATGATTGTCTTCATGTCTTCTTCTTTTTTGTTGATACTTTGGATTTTATTTTGGATTCAGTGGCGGACACGGGATTACATTTTCATGCCCTTGCCCGTTTTCTTCTGCGGCTTCTCCTGCTGCTGTTGCTGGCGGGCGTCCTTCGGGTTGGTCTGACCTTTCTGCAACGGCTCTCTCAGATTCTTTGTAGCCTCGTTGGTCTTGCCATCGTTGTTCACCGCCACCTGCGTGCGGCTCTCGTTGGACGGAGCAACCTGCTGTGCATTGTCAGGGTTCGTGTCGTAGCGGTACGGGCGTCCCTTCTCCGGGTTGAACTTGATATACATCGTGGCATGGAAGCCCTGCTTGTCGGTCACGTTCTCCAGCTTCACGGCTTTACCCGCCACATAGTCGGCTTTCTGCTGGTCGGTGAAGCTCACGCCGCTCCATTTGCTGATGGGGCGGATGCTGCCGTCCTCGTTCGTCCACGTGTTGCGGCGTTGCTCCTTCTTGGTCTGTGCGGCATTTTCCCCGCCCTGCGCCTGACTTTTCGATGTGTCGCCTTTGGTTTCCTGTGTCTGTGCGGTACGGGGCGACTTGCCGGTTCCCGGCACGAACTCCACGCCGCGCTGCTCCACGTTCACTTGCAGGGTGGTGACGAACTTTCTGCCGTCGTTGCGCTCGATGAGCTTGTCGCGTACGGGCAGTCCGGCGCGGAGCATGTCCCGCTCCTGCGTGGTGATTTCCGTCTTGCCGATGCGCTCCGGGATGCGCACCCTGCTTGCCGGAATGTCCGTGATTTCATTCGTCTTGCGGTCGATGCTGATGTAGGAGGGGATGATCTCGCCCGTTTCCCTGTCCACAATGTCCACGACCCTACCGAGATTGCCCGTTTCGCGGAGGTTCTTCCGGTCATTGTCGGAGAATTTGTGTTCCTTGTACTCATCCAGCTTCTGCTCCTTGCGGATGAAGTGCGGCACGAGGCTGATGTTTCCCTCACCGTCCTTCTTGAAGGAGAGGCGGGCGTCCAGCTCGAATGATTCGCCGCCGAAGGTCGGTTTGACCTTTACCAAGTCGGACTTGCCATAGTTGAGCATCTTCGTAAGGTCGCCGGACTTTTCAAGGTTGTCCCGCTTTACGCCCCATCTGTCCTCCAGCTCCTGCCAGTTGATTTTACTCTCGTCGATGGGCTGGTAGCCACGTTTGCCCTGCATCTGTTCGGATTTGTCCTGTTGCTGTTCTTTCCGTTGTTCCATGTTCTCCTGTTTTTGAGGTTCTTGTTTCTCTGTCTGTTGTGCTGCCATCTCTTCCTGCACCTTCTTCTCATAGTCGGAGGTGTCCACCTTGTGAGGGGCGAGCAGCTCCTTGTTCGCTTCGGGGTCTTTCAGCAGTTGCTTCATCACCTCTAAGAGATTTTCAGCTTGGTCTGCCGCAATGCGGTAGAAACCGAAGCGGCTGGGTTCCTTGCACTGCCGGAAGAAGTTCTTGAAGAAGTTGTCCAGCACGTCGCCATGTCGGTCGAATTGCAGGAAACTCTGCGCGTTCTCCGCTTTTGCGGGGGTGCGCTTGGGTGTGCCGTCCGCGTTCAGCCCGGCTACCACGCTGATCTCGCCTGTCTTCTCGTCACGGACTACCAGCACGTCCTTTTCGTCTTTTTTCTTTGCCATCTGAAAAATGTTTTAATGGGTTATTTATGAAAGAAATTATGGATACGAGCCTTGTAGAAGGCTATATCTTCCTTTTTGAAGTCCTTGATATGGTTGGAAAGGAATGTCAGCACGTCCTCCTCGCTGTAATAGGTCTTCTTGCCCAGCGTCTTGTAGGGCAATGCGCCTACGCTGCGGTAGCGTTGGAGGGTGCGTTTGCTTATCTGGAGCAACATGCACAAATCCTGATTGTCGAAAAGGCGGATGCTTTCCGTGATAGTGGGCTGTTTCCCCTCAGCCTTCATCGCCAGCAGCAGTTCGTCCTGACGGTCGAGCCGTTCCATCAGCTTCTGCATCCAGCCCTCGAAGTTGTTTCGTGTGAGCAGTTCCATGACCTATGTCCTCCTTCCTTTTGGTTTGCCGCCCGTGCGCAGCGTGTGGTTGTGGAACAGGGTGTCTATTGTCCCTTCCTCGTTCCTTACTGTGTTGTCCTCCAATAGCCGCAGTATCTCGGAAAGGCGGTAGCGGCAGCTTCCGCGTACCACCACATACTCGATACGGTGGTCGGTGCGCATACGCTGCATGGTGCGCTTGCTCACGTTGAGCATCTTCGCCGCCTGTGCCGTGTCAAGCAGCTTGTCTTCGGTTTCCCGCTTCCGTTTCTTCTCGTCCCTTGCCTCGCGGATGTACCCTGCGATGTTCGCAATCTGCGCCATCATCTCCTTGTAGGCGGAACTTTCCATTGTTATCACTTTCATGTTCAGTCCTTTCTTTTTGTTTCTGCGACAAAATTCGGCAATAAACAAAAGGGGCTTTAACAACTCACTACGTGACTCACGTAAGATTTTTGCGGAAGATGGCTCCGTAACCCGGTCAAACGGCGCAACAGGCAGCCTTTCAGCGGAAAACGATACGTCTTGTATGCCGTTTCGTTACCTTTGCGGCAAACTCTAAATGACATGAATATGGAAATAGTATCTATCGAGAAAAAGACTTTCGAGATGATGGTGGCGGCATTCGGCGCACTCTCGGAGAAGGTCGCCGCCCTGAGGCGCAAAAGCGACACGGGGCGCATGGAAAGATGGCTCACGGGCGAGGAGGTCTGCGGGCAGTTGAGAATAAGCCCGCGCACGTTGCAGACGCTGCGTGACAGGCGGCTTATCGGCTACTCGCAGATAAACCGCAGGTTCTATTACAAGCCAGAGGAGGTGAAGCGGCTGATACCGCTTGTCGGCACGCTCTATCCGCACGGCAGATGATTTGATTTATTCACCCACTGAATCCGAAGTTATGATGAACGAGAACAACGATGTTTTTACGATGGAAGACGAGCCGATAGCCTCTGTGGTGCAGGATATGCGCAAAGGCTCGAAATGGCTGTCCGCATTTCTGGAAAGCTACCGTCCTCCGCTGGACGGGGAACGTTACCTGACGGACGGCGAGGTGTCGGAACTGCTCCGTGTGAGCCGGCGCACCTTGCAGGAATACCGCAACAACCGCGTGTTGCCCTTCATACTTTTGGGAGGGAAGGTGCTTTACCCGGAAACGGGGCTGCGCGGGGTACTGGAAGCGAACTACCGCAAGCCGCTGGAGTGAGGCGGTTTCATGAAAAAGTAAACGGGTGACACCTTTTGTGGTGCTACCCGTTTACTTGTCTTATGGGGTATGTGCAATCAGCAATACCCGGCTTTTCCGTTCTGTATGAACATCACGTATGTCTGCCGTTTCTCTTGTGAGAGTGCCTTTCCCACCAGCCATGTGCGGAACAGGTGGGTGTTGTAGGTATTCACCCTGAAAGCGACCGGGATGATGATTTCAAGGGCGTACACGTCCGCGTGCAGCCCGTTTTCAAGCTGCATGTAGCGGCACACCTCGTAGTCGTTCAGCACGTCCGACTTGCGGACGGCTCTGATGGCGGCGTTCACTGCCGGGACGGTCGTATGGAACAATCCGGCTATTTCGGTGGCGGTCATCCACACGTCGTTACCGGTTACGCTGACTGCCTTGTCCTCGATGATGATTGTGTCACGTTTCATGGCTTTTCTTTTTAGATGGTGCAACCTGCAAATTCCTCGACGCCGTTCAATCTTGCGGCAAGGTTCTCCATGTCCTGATTGAGCTTCTCTTTGGTTATCTTTGCGTAAATCTGCGTCGTCTTTATGCTCTTGTGTCCGAGCATGGAGCTGACCGTTTCGATGGGAACACCGTTGGAGAGGAATATCGTCGTGGCTGCCGTGTGGCGGCTCTGATGCCACGTGATATGCTTGGTGATGCCGCAACGCTTGGCGACGGCACGGATACCGGCAAGGCACGTGTTATAATGCGGAACGGGAAATATCCTGCCGTCCCCGCACAGTCCCCGGTATTTGCCGATTATGCGGTTGGCGATGTCGAGCAGGCGGATGTTGGACACCACGCCCGTTTTCTGGCGGTTGATGTTTATCCACTCGTGTTCGTCGAAGTAGGTGCGGATATTCTCTTCCGTAAGGTTGCGCATATCCGCGAACGACAGCCCCGTGAAGGCGCAGAACAGGTAGAGGTCGCGGTACAATTCCTGTTTGGCGTTTTTCAGTTTCCCCTCCATCAGCAGGCGGATCTCATCTTTGGTCAGGAAACTGCGTGTTGTTTCCTCCTTCTTGAT
This sequence comes from uncultured Prevotella sp., assembly GCA_900539625.1. Classification (GTDB taxonomy): domain Bacteria; phylum Bacteroidota; class Bacteroidia; order Bacteroidales; family Bacteroidaceae; genus Alloprevotella. The sequence continues at coordinate 57,301 of UQCW01000006.1, read as the reverse complement.
TTCATACTCGCGGAACGGGTCGCGCGTCAGCCACTCGTTGTTGATGGCGATGAATACCATCGTCCGTAACGGGCAGACGTACAGCCACACGGTATTGGTGCAGCAGTGCTTGTCCGTGCGCAGGAACATCTCGAAGTCGGAGATGAAAGCCGGGGTAAGCTCTTTTAGGGCGATGTCCTTCACATGGTAGCGGATGTCGAGGAACTCTTGCATGTGCTTGTAAACGGTGCGGTACTTCAGCAGCGTGCCTTTGGCTTTCATGCCTGCCTCCACCTGCTTCTCGTAGTCCTCGTTGTGCTGGCGGAACACCTGCATCAGCGTGTGGTAGCGGTGTTCCAGTCCGAGAAAGGCGTTCTTCACCTTCTCCGCCGTGACGAAGTTGTCACGCTCCATGATTTCCTGATAATGCCTGTTGATGCGTACCCGCATCTTGTCAAGCATACGGTTCGTTTCGAGTGCCGCCGTGCTTCTGCCCGTGACACGTCCACCTTTGGTGTCCCACAGTTTCGGATCGACAGTCAGTTTGCAGCTGAACTGTGTCTGGCTGCCGTCCACCGTGATGCGTCCCATGACGGGAACTGTCCCGTCCTTTTTCACTACCTGACGCTTGAGGTAGTAGATTACTGAAAATGTACTCTTCATTGTCCTTAATTTTTGGGTTTCAAAATTAGTTGGTGAAGAGTCCGGTGTTGGTACGCAAAACGGGGAGGAACGGCGCAATCTTTTTCCGTAACCTGATTTTTCGCATGAGTTATGGATAACTCACTATTCCTTAGAGCCTTGTTTCGCTATTCGTACCCGTTTGTCGCATTTTCGGGCATGGTTACGAACAAGTAACGTAGCGGCGTCAGGATTTGGCTTCGGCAGGGATTGTAATGGCTTCACGGATTATCGCCACTTCAACCAAAACCCTTGTAACTCAATTCTATCACTATATCTTTCCGCATTTCACTTTTTTGTAGTAACTTTGCTGAATTAAAAAACGATACACATACTATGTTTGAAAATCTCAATGAGAGACTGGAACGGTCTTTCAAAATATTAAAGGGCGAAGGCCGCATCACGGAAATCAATGTGGCCGAAACCCTTAAGGACGTGCGCCGCGCCCTGCTCGATGCCGACGTCAACTATAAAGTGGCCAAGAGTTTCACGGACACTGTCAAGCAGAAGGCACTCGGACAAAATGTGCTCACGAGCGTGAAGCCGGGCCAACTCATGGTTAAAATCGTCCACGACGAACTGGCAGCGCTGATGGGCGGAGAGGCTTCTGAAATCCAATTCAAGAGCCACCCTTCGGTCATTCTGATGGCTGGTTTGAATGGTGCGGGTAAGACAACGCTCTCAGGCAAGCTCGCCCTTTTGCTCAAATCGAAGAAAAACCGCCATCCGCTGTTGGTGGCTTGCGACGTCTACCGTCCGGCCGCCGTTGAGCAGTTGCGCGTTTTGGCTGAGCAGATCAACGTGCCTATCTATATGAATCTGGAATCGAAAGACCCCATCGCCATTGCGCGCGAAGGTATTCAGGAAGCCAGAACGAAGGGATATGACACAGTCATCATCGACACCGCCGGCCGCCTCGCCATCGACGAAGCCCTCATGCAGGAAATCGCCGCCATCAAGGAAGCTGCCAAGCCCGACACCACGCTCTTCGTGGTTGATGCCATGACGGGTCAAGATGCTGTCAACACGGCAAAGGAATTTAACGAACGCCTGGACTACGAAGGCGTTGTGCTGACGAAGCTCGACGGCGACACCCGTGGCGGTGCCGCTCTTTCAATCCGCACAGTGGTTGACAAGCCCATCATGTTTGTCGGTACGGGCGAAAAGATGGAAGCGCTCGACGTGTTCCACCCCGAACGAATGGCCGACCGTATCCTCGGCATGGGCGACATCGTCAGCCTCGTTGAACGTGCACAGGAACAGTTTGACGAGAAGAAAGCCAAAGAACTGCAACGCAAAATCCAGAAGAACCAGTTTGACTTCAACGACTTCTTGGCGCAGATTCAGCAAATCAAGAAGATGGGCAACTTAAAGGACTTGGCATCTATGATTCCAGGCGTTGGAAAAGCTTTGAAGGATGTCGAAATCGACGACAATGCCTTCAAGGGTATCGAAGCCATCATCCTCTCCATGACGCCCCACGAACGCCAGCATCCTGAATGCCTCAATACCAGCCGCAAGATGAGAATCGCGAAGGGTTCGGGCACGACCATCCAGGAAGTGAACCGCCTCGTCAAGCAGTTTGACCAGACGCGCAAAATGATGAAGATGGTGACAGGCTCTAAAATGGGACGCCTCATGAGCCACATGCCGAAAATGCCTGGAGGTATGCCCGGAATGCCTGGCATGCCGAAAATGAAATAAGGATAAAACTTGTTAGGAACCAGAATTTAGGACATGAAAATCCTGACTTCTGGTTCTTTGCTTTTGGGATGCCTGGTCATTGACCAATAGAATATTTTTACCACCTACCTATTTTATACCATTATATAAATACCAACTATCATGACAATCATAGACGGAAAGGCCACTGCGGCCGAAATCAAAAAGCAGATTGCTGAAAAGGTGGAAACGCTTGTCAAGGCCGGACTCAAACAGCCCCACTTGGCTGCCATCCTCGTCGGACACGACGGAGGAAGCGAAACCTATGTAAAAAACAAAGTGCTGGCCTGCGAATCGTGTGGTTTCAAGTCGACACTCATCCGCTATGAAGATGACGTGACGGAGGAGGAATTGCTGGCCTGCGTTGACAAACTGAACAAGGACGAGGACATTGACGGATTTATCGTGCAACTGCCGCTCCCTAAGCACATCAACGAACGGCGCGTCACTGAGGCCATCGACTATCGGAAGGATGTCGATGGCTTCCATCCCATCAACGTGGGACGCATGGCCATCGGACTTCCCTGCTTCGTCTCTGCCACGCCGAAGGGCATCCTCACGCTCTTGGAGCACTATCACATTGAAACAAGCGGCAAGAAATGTGTTGTCATCGGCCGCTCCAACATCGTCGGCAAACCGGTGGCTTCGCTCATGTTCCAAAAGAATTATGCCGATGCCACTGTCACCGTGTGCCACAGCCACACGAAGGACATCAAGAACGAATGCCTACAGGCCGACATCATCATTGCCGCCATCGGACGTCCCGGCTTCTTAAAGGCCGACATGGTGAAGCCTGGTGCCGTGGTCATTGACGTGGGCACCACCCGTGTGCCAGATGCCACCCGTCCGCGCGGTTTCCGCCTGTCGGGCGACGTTGACTTCGACGATGTGGCCCCGAAGTGCAGTTTCATTACGCCAGTCCCAGGCGGCGTTGGTCCGATGACCATCTGCATGCTCATGCTCAACACGCTTGACGCTGCAACGCACGCAATCTATAAGTAGGCCTGTCTGACGGACTTTTAGAAAGGGGATGCCCCCTTATTTTGGGGGCATTCACAAGTTCTCCCAGCCCTTCAAGGCCCAGCGCTCACCACATATTGTGAGCACCGACAATCCAAACACCACATATATCACCACATGTAGGTATTTGCAGACAAATTGAAATTCTATAACTTCGTAGGCTTAAACCGTGTTCTGAGTAAACAGCGAGATGACCATGTGCCATCTCATGGCGCACTCAACACACCACTAAGTAATGGCAAACAATCGGAGAGAAATTTCCTCCCCCATCAGTATGCCACATACGACCAATAGAACCAAACACAAGACAATGAATTTATCACAACTCAAGAATGGCGAAACGGCCTACGTTTGCGGCGTAGGCGGCAGTGGCGCGTTCAAACAACACATGGAGGAAATGGGCTTCGTTTGCGGACAGAAAGTGACCCGCATTTATGCCTCGCCTCTCGGAACGCCCATCGTTTACGCCATGCTCGGACAGAAAATTGCCCTGCGCCGCAATGAGGCGGTGCTCGTGCCGACGGCCGCCACCGAAGCGGCGGCGTTGGAAGAAGGCAAACGACTGAAAACGACCGAAACGCCCACCTGCCACGCCAACGAACAAGGACACGTCAGAGCTGAGCAATGTCACGCAGGATGCACGGGATGTCCATGCTGCGGTCCGCGCCCCTCAACGTCCTCACACATCGGCGAGAAATATATCACACTGGCCATGATTGGCAACCCCAACTGCGGAAAAACGGCTTTCTTCAACGCCTCATGCGGCGGCCACGAGCGAACGGGCAACTATGCCGGCGTGACGGTTTCGAGCGTTGAGGGATGGACCACCGTTGGCAGCCATCTCGTGCGCGTCATCGACCTTCCCGGCACCTATTCGCTCAAAGCCTTCAGCCCTGAGGAGGCCTACGTGGCCAACGAACTGGCGAAGGGGGAAATCGACGTCATCATCAATGTGCTCGACGTCAATAATCTGGAGCGCAACCTGCTGCTCACGCTTCAGTTGCAACGCCTGGGCATTCCCATGGTGGGGGCGCTGAACCTCTATGATGAATTTGAGAAAAATGGTTGCCACCTCGACGACCGCGCCCTGCAAGAAAGACTGGGCATGCCGCTCATCAAAACAACGGCCCGCAACGGTGGTGGCGTACCTGACGTCATGAAAAAAGCCATTGGTATTGTTGAAAAACTGACGCAGGAAGAGCAGGAAGGAAAGGAGACAACGCCCATGCAACCTTCGGCACTGGCTCTGGCCGACGACCCACACGCCGCCATCCACCAGGTGCTTGACGACATCTACGAACTGCGCGAGGGCCGCGCCTCCGCCATCACCACGTTGGCCGACAAATGGTTTGTGCGCACACCGCTGGCCTATCTGCTGTTTTTTGTGATCATGGGGCTCATCTTCTACGCCACCTTCCAGCTCGGCGCCTACCCCATGGACTGGATGCAAGCGGGCATTGACTGGCTCACCGACGTGGCCAGCGCCAATTCTCCCCACGGCATCATCCATAGTCTGCTCATTGATGGCGTTCTGGGCGGTGTCGGTTCGGTCATCGTGTTCCTCCCCAACATCCTGATTCTCTATTTCTTCATTTCCATCCTCGAAGACTCGGGCTATCTGGCCCGTACAGCCGTCTTGGCCGACCCATTGCTCCGCCGCGTTGGGCTCCACGGCAAATCCTTCATTCCGATGCTGATGGGCTTCGGCTGCAACGTGCCCGCCGTGATGGCCACGCGCACCATCGACAGCCGCAAAAGCCGCCTCATCACCATGATGACACTGCCGTTCATGTCGTGCTCCGCCCGCCTTCCGGTCTACACGGTGCTCTCCGGAGCCTTCTTCCCTGAGCATGCCGCTCTCGTGATGCTTTGTCTCTACGCTTTGGGCATTCTGGTGGCCTTCGCCGCCGCAGGCACGCTCACCCATTTCTTCCACCGCACAGAGGAGAGCCATTTCGTCATGGAAATGCCGCCCTACCGCCGCCCAGTCATGCGTGGCGTGTTGACCCACACATGGGAAAAGGGCCGCCAATATCTGCGCAAGATGGGAGGCATCATTCTCGTAGCGAGCATCGTTGTCTGGGCCTTGGGCTACTTCCCGATGGGAGACAGCCAGCTCTCAAAGGCGCAACAGCAGGAGCAATCATATCTCGGCCAGTTTGGCCACGCCATCTCCCCCATCGTCAAACCGCTGGGCTATGACTGGCGCATGGGGGTCGGCATTCTCTCTGGCGTCGGAGCCAAAGAACTGATGGTCAGCACGCTCGGCGTGCTCTACAACGCTCCTGAAGATGCCGACGGCAACACGTCCGACTCCAATCTCTCAGCAGCCATCCGCGAATCGGGCACCACGCCAGCTGCCGCCTTGAGCTATCTGGTGTTTGCTCTGCTCTATTTCCCCTGCATGGCAACCATTGCCGCGATACGCTCTGAAAGCGGACGATGGAAATACGCCATCTTCACAGCGGCCTACACCACTGCCGTTGCCTACGTCATGGCTTTCGTGGCCTACCGCTTGGCTCTACTCTTTCTCTGACCTGCCGCCCCTTGTCGGGAGACTTCGGCAAAGAAAGAACGGAAATATAAACAAACTAAAGGGTCGTCCTAAACCCCACTTTTCAGGACTTCCTAGAAAACAAATAATCCCACCTGCTTCAAAGCGGGTGGGATTTTTGTTTTTCTGGGAACCAAACTTGGTTATCTACCTGCGGCCGCGAGTCGTGCTACCCTCGGCCGCGAGTAGCGCTACCCTCGGCCGAGAGTAGCATTACCTTCGGCCGAAGGCAGACCACTTTATAAGGGATTCGGTAAACTTGCGAAAGGGATGAAACCATAAGGCAAGTACAACGAATCATTGTCTCTCTGCGGAGCCGTTTTCTTTCTGCGGTATCAGCAACGACGCACCGATGCTGACGGCCAAGACAGCCACAATGATGAGCAGGGAGACGACAGCGTCGATTTCAACGTATTTATGAACGAGCATCTTCGCGCCGATGAATATCAGCAAAACGCAAACGCCCGTCTTCAAATGGCGGAACTTATCGGCAATGGCTGCGAGCAAAAAGAACATGGCACGCAAACCGAGGATGGCGAAGATGTTGGAAAAGAACACGACGTAGGGGTCGAGCGAAACGGAGAAGACAGCCGGGATGCTGTCGAAGGCAAATATCAAATCGCTGAACTCGATGACCAGGACGGTGACAAAGAGTGGGGTGAGAAGCCATTTGCCCTTACGCAAAAGGGTGTTGGACGATGCGGCGCTGGCAGAATCTGTGGCAACGGCAGTTTGGCGGATGAAGAATTTGTCGCCCTCAAATTTCGGATGCATACGCCCTGTCTTTGTGAGGAAACGCACCAGCGGATGTTTCTCCACGTTGATTTCCTCCTTTTTGTTGCGGTTGACATACATCTTCACACCACTATATATAAGGAGTGCGCCGAAGAGCAGCAACACCCAGTCGAAGCGACTGATGATGGCAGCACCGAGGAAGATGAAAACGAAACGGAGAACGATGGCGCCGAGGATGCCCCAGTTGAGCACATGCTGGTATTCGTTTTTCCCCACACCGAAGGACGTGAATATCATCATCATCACAAACAGGTTGTCAACCGAGAGGGTCTTCTCAATCAGATAACCAGAGATGTAGGAGATGGTCATGTAATGGCGGTATTGCTGCAGACTCGCCTCGAAATCGCTGGGATCGAGCTTCAAATGGGCAGCATAACGGGAAGCCACGGCCTGCAGGTCTTGCATGTTTTCTATGCCGTGTACCATGTCGCCGTGAAACCAGAGGAAAACGGAAAAGGCCAAGGCAAGCACAATCCAAACAGCCGTCCACGAACCGGCTTCCTTGACAGACACCACGTGTGCCTTGCGGTCAATGACGAGCATATCTAAAATCAAAATGGCAACGATGAAGATGATGAAGCCGCCAAGAAAGAGAATTTCACTCATGTCTATAATTATTTTTTTCAGATTATCAAAAGCGTTTTAACAATAGAGGTGGAAGCCCTTAAAACCCAAACAAAAAAGTTTTCAGGCATACAAAGAGTCATACGATTCTTCCACTTGTCGGTAAAAGTAGACAATTTTTCGGACACGCGCAATATTCTCGGCAGCACATTTCTAATGTCGTAATACTTTATTCGGCTTTATAACATCTACACTTTCATTTTTACTGGTGCGGAAAAGGATAAGCACGAGAGATTTTGTAATGGAGAAAACAATTCATAACTTTGCACTGCGGAAAGCCCAACGACGGAAGTATTCTGGCAAAGGGGCGGTTCCACATATCCACATCACGTTTATGAAACTCGACGAACTTCTGCCGCTTTTTGCGGCCCATCCACAGGTGGCGGCTTTGGCAAAACTGACCAAAGACGGAAAAATTGCAGAGACCTACCTTGAAGGGCTCCGCGCCTCAGCCACACCGATGATATTTGCCGCCTTGACCTGCAAGGCGCCGCTAAAGCGTCCCTTCCTCTTTGTTTTGAACGACGAGGAAGAGGCGGGCTATTTCTACCACGATTTGGTGCAGATGATGGGAGACGAACGCGTGTTGTTCTATCCCTCCACCTTCCGCCGCGCCGTGAAATACGCACAGCGCGATGCGGCCAACGAGATTTTACGCACGGAGGTGCTGGGACGCCTCTCGCGCGGAAATGCCTGCTACATCGTGACGCATCCCGCCGCCCTATCTGAGCGCGTGGCTTCTGTGCAGGACTACCGTTCGGGGATGATTGCCCTTGCTGAAGGTGAGGCCCACGATCTCGCGGAACTCACCCGCCGCCTCCTCGACATGGGGTTCCGCCGCTGCGACTATGTTTATGAGCCGGGCGAATTTGCCGTGCGCGGTAGCATTCTCGATGTCTACTCCTTTTCCTCGGAAATGCCGTTCCGCATCGACTTCTTCGGCGACGACATCGACAGCATCCGCACGTTTGAAGTGCAGACACAGCTCTCGAAAGAAAGGAAAACGGAAGTGACGGTGGTGCCGGATGTGGAAGAGGGAGCCTCGGCGCTCGTGCCTTTCACGGAGTGTCTTCCTGCAGAGACCGTCCTGGTGGTGCGCGACCTCGGTTTCACACGCGATGCCATCAACAAAATCTACGATGAAGGCTTCTCGCGCCAGGCCCTGCAGGAACAAGAGGCGACGTCGGAAATGGAGGCGGCGGAAATCCACGAAAGGCTCTCGCGCGAGTTTATGCTCACGAAAGGCGACGACGTGGTGCGCGAACTGGCGAAACTGCAGCGCATTGAAATCGGCAGCAAACCGACGGGGACACCGCAGGCCACCCTGCATTTCAACATCACGGCGCAACCGCTGTTTCACAAGAATTTCGAACTGGTGCGCTCTTCCATGCGCAACTTGAAAGCTGCCGGCAATCGCCTCTTCGTATTGGCCGACAGCCTGAAACAAACCGACCGTCTGCAAAATATCCTGACGGAAATGGCGGGACGCGAGGAGGGCAACGAGGTGAAGGACTTCACAGCCGTTGAACGCACCATCCACGAGGGATTTACGGACGACGACCTGAAGATTTCCTGCTTCACCGACCACCAGATTTTCGACCGTTTCCATAAATACAACCTACGCTCCGACCATGCACGCGACGCCAAAATGGCGCTTACGCTGAAAGAACTGATGCAATTTGAACCTGGCGATTATGTTGTACACATCGACCACGGAGTGGGACGCTTTGCCGGACTGGTGCGCGTGGCGGGTGCCGACGGTTCGATGCAGGAGATGATCAAACTCACGTATCAAAACGATGATGTGGTGTTTGTCTCCATCCATTCGCTCCACAAGGTGTCGAAATACAAAGGCAAGGAGGGCGAACCGCCACATCTGAGCCGTCTCGGAACGGGGGCCTGGGACAAACTCAAGGAGCGAACCAAAAAGAAAATCAAGGACATTGCCCGCGACCTCATCAAGCTCTATTCCCGTCGACGCGAAGAGAAGGGTTTTGCCTTCAGCCACGACAGTTTTATGCAACACGAACTGGAGGCGGGATTTGCCTATGAGGACACGCCCGACCAGTTGCGCGTCACGCAGGAAGTCAAGGCCGACATGGAGGGCAGCCGCCCAATGGACCGCCTGGTGTGTGGCGACGTGGGCTTCGGAAAAACGGAGATTGCCGTGCGTGCGGCCATGAAGGCGGCTGCCGACAACAAACAGGTGGCGGTGCTTGTGCCAACAACGGTGCTTGCCCTGCAACACTACAACACGTTTGCCTCGCGCCTCAAAGATTTCCCCGTGAGGGTCGACTATCTGAGCCGCGCACGAACGACGCAGCAAACGAAGGCCATCCTCAAGGACCTTGAAGAGGGAAAAATCAATATCATCATCGGCACGCACAAGCTGATTGGCAAAACCGTTAAATGGCACGACCTCGGACTGCTCATCATCGACGAGGAACAGAAATTCGGCGTGAGCGTGAAGGAAAAACTGCGACAACTGAAAGTGAACATCGACACGCTCACCATGTCGGCAACGCCGATTCCACGCACACTACAGTTTTCTCTGATGGGAGCCCGCGACTTCTCGGTGATGCAGACACCGCCGCCCAACCGCCGGCCGATTCAAACGGAGGTGCACACTTTCAGCCACGAAATCATTGCCGACGCTGTCAATTTCGAAATGAGCCGAAACGGACAGGTCTATATCGTGACCAACCGCATATCGGCACTTCCCAACCTGGCCCACCTCGTGACGAAATATGTGCCAGATGCCCGCGTGGCTGTTGGCCACGGACAGATGCCGCCAGCGGAACTGGAGAAAATCATCTTGGGTTTTGTCAATTACGACTACGATGTGCTCATCTCCACCACCATCGTTGAAAACGGCATCGATGTCCCCAACGCCAACACCATCATTGTCGACGCGGCCCATCATTTCGGACTCTCCGACCTCCACCAGATGAGAGGACGCGTGGGCCGAAGCAACCGAAAGGCTTTCTGCTATCTCCTCGCTCCCCCATTGGCGCTCCTGAAAGACGATGCACGCCGACGCCTCCAGGCCATTGAGAATTTCAGCGACCTCGGCTCGGGCATACACATCGCCATGCAGGACCTCGACATTCGCGGAGCTGGCAACCTGCTGGGAGCGGAACAGAGTGGATTTATTGCCGACCTGGGATATGAAACTTACCAGAAGATTCTCTCGGAAGCGGTCACCGAACTGAAGAACGACGAGTTTGCCGACCTCTATGCCGACGAGCTCAAAGCAGGGGCGCAACTCTCTGGCGATGTGTTTGTTGACGATTGCAGCGTGGAGTGTGACCTCAAGGCTTATTTTCCCGAGGACTACGTGCCAGGAAACAGCGAACGCATGCTGCTTTATCGCGAACTCGACGCGCTGAACACCGACGAACAGTTGGCGGCCTTCCGGCGCCGCATGGAAGACCGCTTCGGACCGCTGCCGCCTGAGGGTGAAGAACTGCTGCTCATCGCCCCACTTCGACGCCTCGGACGACGCGCTGGAGCGGAGCGCATCACGCTGAAAAGCGGACGCATGATGCTTTATTTCGTGAGCAACACCGACAGCCCTTTCTACAGAAGCGAAACTTTCGGACGCATCATCAACTACGCCACCACCAATTTCCGCCGATGCAAACTCGACGAGCAAAAAGGCAAGCGCCGAATGACGGTACGCGACATTAAATCTGTGCAACAGGCGCTCAACATAATGCAACAGCTCACGGAGACTCCCCAACATGAAGGATAATCGGAGTTCAAGGGGCGATTAACAATCAAAGAAAACTTCAAAACTCACATTAGTTTCCTTTTAATTGTCCTAAAACTCCGATTCCCCCTATTTTTCTCCGCTCAGCTATGGTTTGCTATCTCAAAAGATATAAATTTGCAGCCAGTAACAACATACGTTTAACTCATAAACACACACAAGTATGAAAAAGTTATTCTTATCTCTGATCGTTGCTGTATGCAGCCTCGCTGCAAGCGCACAAGTTTACGTTGGTGGTCAAGTTGGTCTTTGGCGTAACACAGATGACAACCACACAAGCTTCAATCTCGCTCCTGAGTTAGGCTATAAGCTCAGCGACCAGTGGGACCTCGGCCTCAGCATTGGCTTCGCACACGAGTATTATAAAGGCGTTAAACTCAACGGCTTTGAAGTTGACCCATACGTTCGCTACACTGTAGCAAAAGCAGGCCCTGTTTCATTCTTCATCGATGGCGGCTTCGGCTTTGCAACAGCCAAGGCTAAATATCGCGACTGGAAGAGCGACTCATTCAACCAGTGGCAGATTGGCATCAAGCCGGGCGTGAAGGTTAGCTTGAGCAAGAAGGTTGACTTCATCGCTTCTATGGGCTTCTTGGGCTATCGTGACAACGATGATGTAAAAGTAACTGGAATTGGTGACCTTGACGACTTCGTTGAAGACGCAATCCCATCCGTTTACGGCGAAAAGGGCTTTGGCTTTGACTTCAAGACCAGCAACCTCAAATTTGGCTTGATTTACAACTTCTAATACAACACGCACACACAAATGAAAGGCGGGCTTTTCCAACGCGGAGAAGCCCGCCTTTTTCATGTACAGACACAGAAACTATATATTATAGGAGTGCTATCACCCCAAAAACCACCTCTTTCCTTCTCAGAAAAGCCATACAAGCCGAATATTTTTAGCAAAAAGAATGCCTTATCTCCTCTTTTTTTATAACTTTGCGTGCTGTATTGTCAAGTAGCCAGTTGGTGTCTATCGGCCATACGCAATCATCCTGCAGAAAACAAACAAATAAAAATAATATACTAAAAACAAATGGCAGCATTACAAACACTTAGAAACAAACCGGCGTTGCTGATGTCAGTCATCGGTGGTGCCCTTTTGCTTTTCATTGTTACGCTCACCGACCTTAACTCTTGCTCACGCCCTAACGTGGAAGCAGAAGTGAACGGCCAAGAGCTGACGTATGAAAACTATGAAGCACAAGTGCGCGATGAAGAAAACGTGCAGTCTTTGCTCTTGGACAACTTGAGCGACGACGCCAAAGAACAAATCCGCCAGCAGGTGTGGAACAAGTTCCTCCAAAACCAGATTTTGGCTAAGGAAGCCGACAAGCTCGGCCTCATCGTCACCAAGGAAGACATCCAAAACGCCTTGGCAAGCATTACTCCGCAAGAGTTGCAGCAACTCGCACAGATGATGCAATACGGACAGGCCAACTTCAACCAGGTTAGCTACGCACAGCGCATCATGCTTCTCATGGCACGCTATATGGGACAGCCTTCCATCGAAGCCTACAAGCAATTCATGAAGCAGGCCGACCAGCAGATGGCACAACTCCAGAAGCAAGACCCGCAATCGGCCGAAATGTTGGCCAACATCAAGCAGGCTTGCCTCTACTGCGAAAGCCAGATTCCAACGGAATTGCTCGCACAGAAATACATGGGACTCATCGCCCAGGGCGCCATCTCCAACCCAATTTCTGCAAAGATGGACTTCGAGGAAAACAACACCAACTGCAACCTCGAAATTGCCAGCATGCCTTACTCTGCCATTGCAGACAACGAAGTCAAGATTTCTGACGACGACCTGAAGGCTAAGTATGAAGCCTGCAAAGAACTCTATCGTCTCCACGGCGAAACACGCGACCTGAAACTGATCAACGTGACGGTTGTTGCCAGCCCGAAAGACCAGGGCAACATCGTAGCTCAGGTGAAAAGCCTCGAAGACACGCTCCGCAAAGTGTCAACAGGCGAAGCTGTTGAAGGCATCATGCGCGGCGCAAAGAGCGACGTTCCATACAACAACGCTTTCTTGCCGAAAGACGTTTACACACAGAGCAACATGAACGACGTGGTTGAAGCCATCGACTCTCTCTCTGTCGGCGCAACGTCAAAGACGAAGATTGAACCTAAGGACCGCAATGGCGTTCAGTATGTTTCAACCTTCAAGCTCGTCGGCGTGAAAACCACTCCCGACTCTATGCAGATTTGCCAGCTCGCCGTTGGCGACAAGAAAATCGCTGATCAGCTCGTTGCTGCTGCCAAAGGTGGCAAGTCACTCAGCGAATTGGCCAAGGATGCCACATTTAAAGCCGCTGTTGAGAAATACGGTCTGAAGGGCGACACCACCTGGAATGCCACCAAGTATTACGTAGAAGCTTCTGCCAAGGGCGACACCACTAAGAGCGCCTATACCGACATCTGCCAGATGTCTGCCGGCACCATCGCCTACTACACGGTCAGCGACCAGCAAGGACAGCCTGTTTACGTAGTGACCTCCGTGCTCAGCACAAAGGCTCCTTCTGCCAAGTACAACATTGCCGTTGTGAAATATCCAATCAAGTTCTCTACCGAGACTTACAATGAGAAGCGTCGCGCCCTCAACGAGTTCTTGGCTAAGAACACAACGATTGAATCTCTCGAAAAGAACGCCGCCAAGGCTGGCTACACCATGATTGACCGCGCAAGCGTCAGCACCACCGAAGCCATGAACATCCGTTACAGCATTGGCGGTGAAGGTGCCAAGCAGGCATTCATGTGGGCATTCGACGAAGCCAAGGCTGGTGAAGTTTCTCGCGACTTTGAATGCGGCAAAAACAGCGACCAATTGCTCGTCATTGCTGTTTCAGCCATCAACGACGGCGACTATCTCGCTTGGGACAACGCTAACGTGAAAGCCCAACTCCGCCAGCTCGTGATGCAGGACAAGAAGGCCGAAATCATCATGGCCAAGCTGAAGAACGTCAAGTCCATCGCCGCTGCAAAAGCAGTCAAGGGCGTTGACATCAACACGCAGCCTTCTATCGCACTGGCTCAGATGAGCAGCTTCGAACCTGCTTTGGCAGGTGCCATCGAACGCACCGCCAAAGGCAAGTTCACTGGTGCCGTGAAGGGCTCATTGGGCGTCTTCCTTGCTCAGGTTAACGACAAGACTGTCAACGGCACATTCAACGCTGCTTCTGCCATGATGGCTTCTTCACGCGCTACTCTCAGCCGCATCTTCGGTCAGCAGGGCAACATCTTCGATGCCATGATAAACAAGACCAAGATTGTCGATAAGCGCTACAAGTTCTAAAGACAGCCAAGAATATTTTTACATACACTCTTAATAGAAAGTCCGCCGCAAACAATGTGGCGGACTTTTTTTTGTTCTGTATGATTCCTTTCGGAGATTCGTAATTCCCCCCAACACAGATTTAGTAATGGCGAAAGAATAAGTTAACCATTTACCACTACTTAGCACCGCCTAACCCCCAATCTTCCAACGCCGACAACTTGCAGAAACGTTTTTTTCAGCATTACGCCCCTTCCATGTGACACAAAAAATGTTTTTTACTTTGCACTTCGCCCACCATGTACTAACTTTGCAGCGCATTTGTTCATTACGCCATTGAAATAAAATGTAAATGCGGAGAACAAACCATCTGAAATTCATGAATCTAACGATAGACATAGGAAATACCCGCACCAAGATTGCCCTATTTGATGGGGAGACTTTCGTGCGAGAGGAGAAATTCGAGAATACAGACGCCAAACATCTGCTCAACGTGGTGAAGGAGAAGAAAGCCGAAGGATTGGCATTCTGCTCCGTTGCCGCAGAAAATCCCCTGCTCGTGGAAGCGCTCAAGCAACTCCCCTACCCCGTACTCGAAGT
This sequence comes from uncultured Prevotella sp., assembly GCA_900539625.1. Classification (GTDB taxonomy): domain Bacteria; phylum Bacteroidota; class Bacteroidia; order Bacteroidales; family Bacteroidaceae; genus Alloprevotella. The sequence goes on along the minus strand of UQCW01000006.1, from coordinate 42,274 downwards.
GAAGGGAACCACCCCCGCGCCGGTCACCGTGGCCTACCGCACGCCGGAGACGCTCGGAGCCGACCGACTGGCAGCCGTTGTCGGCGCTGTAACGCTGAAACCTCAAACAGACCTGCTGGTCGTTGATGCCGGCACGTGCATCACCTATGATTTTGTTGATGCCGCAGGAAACTACCTCGGAGGAAACATTTCGCCAGGCGTTGAAATGCGACTGGAAGCGTTGCACAACTGCACCGCCCGTCTGCCACGGATTGAAGCCGACGGAGACACCCCCGACATCGGCCACGACACCGAAACAGCTATCAGAGCAGGTGTGGTGCGCGGCATCGGATATGAACTGCAAGGCTGCATCCGCCATTGGCAAAAAAGACACCCCGACTTACGCATTTTCCTCACAGGAGGCGACCGCTTCACTTTCAGCGATGCACTGCGAAAAAACATCCTGACCGACAGCCATCTTGTGGCACGCGGATTAAACAAGCTCTTGCTAAATTATATGCGCTGACACCAGCCCCGAAGTTAGAACTTTACATCCACACCAACAGTGGCATTCAAAAACAAAACAGGAAATCAGACTTTCCTTTTCAAACTCTTTTCTGAATCCCCACCCATTAATAGATACATACGACATGAACATCCTGAAAAAAGGAACAGATAAGAAGACAGGCAGCTTTCGCCGCAACTGGCAGAGTGTTGCCATCGCTGCAGCCATTTTGGTAGGCGCTCCGTCGGCCGTTGTGGCGCAAACCAACGGCAGTAACTCTCCCTATTCGCGCTACGGCTTCGGCATCCTGAGCGACCGCGCCCAAGGATTCAACAAGGGTATGGCTGGACTCTCAACAGCCATGCGCAACGGCAAAGAGCTCAACGTGAAAAACCCAGCGTCGTATTCCGCCATCGACTCCATGAGTTTCATTTTCGACATCGGCTTCTCGATGCAAAATGCCAACCTCGAGCAAAACGGAACGAAAATCAACGCCCACAACTCCTCATACGACTATCTGGCAATGGGTTTCCGCGCTTCGCGCAACCTCGGCGTGTCGCTTGGTCTCATGCCCTTCAGCACCATCGGCTACAACCTAAGCGACAGTAAACCCATGACGGAGAACCCCGACATCACACGCACCAACACGTTCAGTGGCGACGGCGGTCTGCATGAGGTTTACCTCGGCGTGGGCTGGCGTCCGTTCAAGCCTATCTCCTTCGGTGTCAACGGCGGTTACGTCTGGGGCGATGTCACCAACACGGTGCTGGCCTCTTTCAGCGAAAGCAGCATCGCTTCACGCCGCCGCCAATACACGGCCGACTTGCGCACCTACAAACTGGAAGCTGGTCTGCAACTGATGCACGACATCAACAAAAACAATAGCCTCGTGTTTGGTCTGACCTACGGATTGGGACACAACATCAATTCCAACGCCGTTTACTACGACCAGAAGATTGAGAACAAAGCAACACTCGGCGACACCATCGTGGCCCGCAACGCCTTCGCCCTGCCACACAGCTTCGGCGCTGGTCTCACATGGGCCTACAAGAAGAGCCTGCGCGTGGGTGTCGACTACAACTGGCAGCAATGGAGCAAGGTGAAAAGCCCATCGCTAATCCAGACGGCCACCACCGCCATGAACTATACGCCGGCCAAGGGCAACTTCACCGACATGCACAAGGTGACGGTCGGCGCGGAATACATCGGCGACCCCGAAGGACTTCACTGGCGCGACCGCGTTCGCTATCGTCTCGGCTTCTCCTACACCACGCCATACATCATGGCCAACGGCCAAAAAGGCCCTAAAGACTATCTCGTCAGCGCCGGTGTCGGCCTCCCCATCATCAACAACAGAAACAACCGCTCCATCCTCAACCTCGCCGTGCAATACGAGCGCGTGAAACCGCAATTCTCTGGCATGGTAACAGAAAACTATCTGCGCTTCAGCATCGGCCTGACCTTCAACGAACGCTGGTTCATGAAGTGGAAAGTTGAATAAAAAGCGGAGCTAATCAAGTGGTCAAGAATATAAAAAATACAGACTACCTAAATTCTGATTTTTAAGATTAGACCCACCCTAAAGAGAACACACCTTAACATGATACGACACCTGCTTCAACTGGCCTTCCCGCTGGCCATCCTTTCAATCTCTGTCTCTGCCCTGGGCAGCTGCGGAAACGATGCCCCACCAACTGGCTCGGCCATCCACAACCGCGACTCTATGGCCGTGATGGAGACCTATGGCGTATCGAAGGTCATCTCCGATTCTGGCGTGATGCGCTACAAAGTGATTGCAGAAGAATGGCGCGTTTTCGACAAAACGAAACCCGCCCGTCAGGAATTTCAAAAGGGCTTATTCTTGGAACGCTACGACAACAACTTCCACGTGGACCTATACATGACAGCCGACACGGCTTTCTGCTACGACCAGAACCTCTGGGAGCTGCGCGGACGGGTCTTTATCAAAAACATGGAGAAAGGCATCACGGTTAGCACCCAGAAACTCTACTGGGACATGGGACGGCACGAAATCTTTTCCGACGTCTTCACCCACCTCATAACCCCCGACCGCGACATCAAGGGCAACTGGTTCCGCTCGAACGAAAGCATGACGGAGTTCCACATCAAGCAAACCAGCGGATACATGCCCATGCCAGAAGACAATGGCGGAAGCGCTGACGAAGCAGCGACAACGGAGGAGGTTGAAGAAGACACCACCACCGTTGTGCGTCCGCGAGAAATACCAATCAAGAAAAAAGAAAACCCACAACCCGTTACACCATATAATTAATGGTGAAAGACAGGAAACAGGAGGCAAGACAACACGACAAGTTGTTTTGCCTCCTGTCTTTTTTTTGTTTTCCCAGACTATTATTTCACGCCAAAGTTTCAAACTGATATTTCCTGCCATTTTTTTGTAAAGACAACTTAGCAATCTAAGGCGCTTATTAGACGAGCGCACGTTATCTAATATCAAAAAGACAGAAAACGAACATTTCCCTATCTTTTTATTTGCCATTACCGAAATAATATATACATTTGCAATTCAAGGCCTCCATTTTAAGGCATACCGTAAGTAATGGCCAAAAAGAATTAAAGTTCCATCAACGGGCGTTCCTTCAGCCACGGCGTGATAAATTGCATCCGACAGAACCACGCCAAAGGCTACACAGATTTTCAATCGACTTCCCCCCTGAACGCCCCCAAAAAGAAAGGACCCTGACAGAATCATGAAACATACGTTGAGAAGCGCCTTCAGCACTGAAGGCAGAAGAATGGCCGGTGCGCGCGCCCTCTGGGTGGCCAACGGCATGAAGCGCGAGATGTTTGGCAAGCCCATCATTGCCATTGCCAACTCGTTCACCCAATTTGTTCCTGGACACACGCATCTGCACGAAGTGGGCCAACTGGTGAAACACGAAATTGAAAAACTCGGCTGCTACGCCGCCGAGTTTAACACCATCGCCATCGACGACGGCATCGCCATGGGACACGACGGAATGCTCTATTCCCTCCCCTCGCGCGACCTCATTGCAGATTCAGTTGATTACATGGTCAACGCGCACAAGGCCGATGCCCTGGTCTGCATTTCCAACTGCGACAAAATCACCCCGGGCATGCTGATGGCCGCCATGCGACTGAACATTCCGACGGTCTTCGTCAGCGGCGGCCCCATGGAAGCCGGAAAATGGAAGGGAGAAAACGTTGACCTCATCACCGCTATGGTGAAAGGCGCCGACACCTCTGTCAGCGATGAAGAACTGGCTGAGATTGAAAACCGCGCCTGTCCTGGCTGCGGCTCATGCTCTGGCATGTTCACGGCAAATTCCATGAACTGCCTCACCGAAGCGCTCGGACTCTCACTGCCTGGCAACGGCACAATCCTTGCCACGCACGCCAACCGCCGGCGCCTCTTTGAAGACGCTGCCAAACTGATTGTTGGAAACGCTTATAAATATTATGAAGACGGCAACGAAAGTGTGTTGCCCCGTAGCATCGCCACACGCCAGGCTTTCCTCAACGCCATGACGCTCGACATCGCGATGGGCGGTTCCACCAATACGGTGCTCCACCTTTTGGCCGTGGCCAACGAAGCCGGCGTTGACTTCAAAATGGCCGACATCGACGCGCTGAGCCGCAAGGTGCCCTGTCTGTGTAAGCTCTCGCCAAACACGCAGCGCTTCTCCATCCAAGAATGCAACCGCGCTGGTGGCGTTATGGGCATTCTGGGAGAACTGGCCAAGGGGGACCTGCTGGACCTCTCTGCCATCCGCGTCAACGGACAGACACTGGGAGAGGATGTCAAGAAATATGACATCACGGGCAACGAAATTGACCCCGATGCCGACCGCATTTACCACAGTGCTCCAGCGGGACGCTTCTGCACACAAATGGGCGCACAAGACACAAAATGGGAAACGCTCGACACCGACCGCGCTGATGGCTGCATTCACGACCTTGCTCATGCCTACTCGAAAGACGGCGGACTGGCTGTGCTCTTTGGCAACATCGCGCAAGACGGCTGTGTTGTGAAAACGGCAGGCGTTGATGCTTCGCTCAACCATTTTGAAGGCCCAGCCAAAGTGTTCGACTCTCAGGAGGCTGCCTGCGAAGGCATCTTGGGCGGAAAGGTCGTTGCTGGCGACGTGGTGGTCATCACCCATGAAGGACCGAAGGGTGGCCCAGGCATGCAAGAAATGCTCTACCCCACTTCCTACATTAAAAGCCGGCACCTGGGAAAAGCCTGCGCACTAATCACGGACGGACGCTTCTCTGGCGGAACATCGGGACTGAGCATCGGCCACATTTCGCCAGAGGCTGCTGCCGGCGGCAACATCGGTAAAATCGTTGACGGCGACATCATCGAAATCGACATACCGTCGCGCACCATCAATGTGCGGCTGACCGACGAACAACTCTCAGCACGCCCGATGAGACCACTGCTGAGAAAGCGCGAAGTGCCTAAATCGCTGCGGGCCTACGCCTCGATGGTTTCGAGCGCCGACAAAGGCGGCATACGAATCATCTGATTTTTTTGCCCCGCAGAGGCAGAAAGAATCCTCTCCTGCCCACCAGACAGAAACACGGATTCTAAAAAAACACCTCATTCAAAAAGAATATTATTCATGCCTACACCAATAAATAGTCCACAATCAGAAACTCCCATAACGGGAGCAGAAATATTGATGCGCTCGCTCGTTGACGAAGGGGTGAAAACGCTTTTCGGCTATCCCGGAGGCGCCATCATGCCTGTGTATGATGCACTCTATGACTACCGCGACCGCCTCAACCACATTCTCGTGCGTCACGAACAGGCCGCCACCCACGCCGCTGAAGGCTTTGCGCGTGTCAGCGGTGAAGTTGGCGTATGCCTGGTCACGAGCGGTCCGGGAGCCACCAACACGGTCACCGGCGTGGCCGACGCCATGATGGACAGCACGCCGATTGTTGTCATCACAGGTCAGGTTGCCGCACAAATGCTCGGCTCTGACGCCTTCCAGGAATGCGATGTGGTCGACGTGATGCAACCCATCTGCAAATGGACCTACCAGATACGCTCCGCCAAAGACGTGGCCTGGGCCGTGAGCCGCGCATTCTACATCGCACGTAGCGGCCGTCCGGGCCCCGTGGTGCTCGATTTCACGAAGAGCGCACAAACAGAAAAGGCAACATACATGCCAGCGAAAGTTGACTACATACGTAGCTATGTGCCTGTGCCTGCCACCAGCCGCGCCAGCATTGAAGAAGCCGCCAAACTGATCAACGAGGCCGAGCGCCCACTGGTGCTTGTCGGACAGGGCGTTGAACTGGGCGACGCACGCGAAGAACTGCGGACTTTCATCGAAAAAGCAGGAGCACCTGCCGGATGCACGCTCCTCGGTCTTTCGGCTCTGCCCTCCTGCCATCCGCTCAACGTGGGCATGCTCGGCATGCACGGCAGTTTGGGAGCAAACAAAAACACGCAGAAATGTGATTTGCTCATCGCCGTCGGCATGCGTTTCGACGACCGCATCACTGGCAAACTCTCCACCTATGCTCAGCAAGCCAAGAAAATTCATTTCGACATCGACCCCTCTGAAATCAACAAAAACGTGCAGGTCGACGTGGCGGTGCTTGGCAACTGCAAAGAGACGCTGCGCGAAGTGACGGCCCTGCTGGAGAAACGGGAACACAAAGATTGGCGCGAGAGCTTCCGTCCTTACGACAAAGAAGAGGAGCGCCTTGTCATTCAGCCGCAAACCCACCCGGAAGACGGTCCGCTGCGCATGGCGGAGGTGATTCGCAACGTCACGGAAATCACGCAAAACAAGGCCATCATGGTGACCGACGTCGGTCAAAACCAGATGTTTTCAGCACGCTATTTCAAGTTCTCTCAAGGCCGCAGTGTTGTCACCTCTGGCGGAATGGGAACGATGGGGTTCGGACTTCCCGCCGCCATCGGAGCCACCTTCGGTGCCCCAGACCGCACCGTCTGTCTTTTCATTGGAGACGGCGGTTTGCAAATGACCATCGAAGAGTTTGGCACCATCATGGAGCAACGCACTCCCGTGAAAATCATTCTGCTCAACAATAATTATCTGGGCAACGTGCGCCAATGGCAAGCCCTGTTCTTCCGCCATCGCTATTCGTTCACCCCCATGATGAACCCCAACTACGAGAAGATTGCGGAAGCATACGACATCCCCGTACGCACCGTCACTGAACGCGCCGACCTCGAATCGGCCATCATCGAGATGCTGGCCACCCCTGGCCCCTTCCTCTTGCAGGTTGCGGTCATGGAGGAAGACAACGTTTTGCCGATGTGCTGCCCCGGACACGATGTCGACGACATGCTTCTCACGGTTTAGTAACGGCAAGTGGATGGTCAGAATATAAGATTTTTTTGACCACCATCACTTAAACAAGTAACTTGAGCAATTCTGAGGGAGTTTGAAACCGATTCCCTCTTGCAAGAAACAATTCGAACACCATCTCATGAGTCAAGATAACAACACATCCCCCAACATATCCACAGAGGAAAATGACGCAGAAAAAGGCAAGACGCTCTACACGCTCATCATCTTCTCTGAAAACCTGGCGGGCGTGCTCAACCAAGTGACCAACGCCTTCACGCGTAGACAACTGAACATTGAAAGCCTCAACGTGTCGCCATCGGGCATTGAGCACATCCACCGCTACACCATCACCTGCTATTCAGACGAAGCCACGATACGAACGCTCACCAAGCAGATTGAAAAGAAAATCGACGTGATAAAGGCGGAATACCACACCAACGACGATGTCTACATCATGGAGCAGGCGCTCTACAAGATTGCGACGGCAAAACTCTTGGAAAACAAAGAGATTTCCAAAGCCATCCGCCTCCACGACAGCAAAATCGTTGAAGTGAACGCCACCTACTCCATCGTCTCGAAGGAGGGGCTTCCGCAAGGCATCCGCACGCTCTACGAAAAACTGAAGGCGTTCAACTGCCTCCTGCAGTTTGTCAGTTCGGGCGTCATTGCCGTCACCAAGAGCCACCGCGAAGAGTTTTCTGAATATCTGGAACTCCGCGACGAGCAATATCGCCGGCTGCGTAGCAACCTGGTGTAGACCAGGTGTCCCGTGGCAACCACTGGTTTTCATCGAACATCTCATAAGGGGATTGTCTTACTGCACTTCCTAAGTAATGGTGAAAGATTTTTTTTCACCATCCCCTAAAATCATAAACCTAAACATGCACAACACGATACCCGCCGAAAACACCTATCTGAAAGGCGACCCGCGAGGAGGGATTTTCCCTTTTGTGGTTGAACCGTTTTCTGAAGACTACACAGGACGCCTCTCTTGGCATTTCCTCGGCAACCATCTTCTCCGCTGCGCCAGTCTCCACGCTGGCCAACACGGCTTCGGCTACGACGACATGCAGAAGTCACACCACGCCTGGGTGCTCTCGCGCCTGGTGATTGAAATGGAAGAAATGCCGACAACGGGCGAGCACTATGTGATTGAAACGTGGGTAAACCGCATTTACAGACAGTTCACCGACCGCCTCTTCGCCATCACCAATCCCCAGACGGGAAAGGTCTACGGCTATGCCTTCAGCACCTGGGCACTGATTGACACCACGTCAAGACAGCCTATGGATTTGGCCGAACTGCCCAACGGCGGATTCTCCAGCGCACTGATTGATAAGGAGATTCCCATCGCCGGACCAGGACGCATCCGCCTGAAGAACACGGAAAACGCCGTGCGAACCCGCCAGGCTTACTACACGGACCTCGACATCAACGGACACGTCAACTCAATCCGCTACATCGAAATGATGCTCGACCTCTTCCCTGCCAAGCAGTTTGAAGCGTCGCCCGTCAAGCGCCTTGAAGTGGCCTACAGCGCAGAAGCCTATGCTGACGACTTCTTGCAGTTCTATCAAGAACCATCGGCCAAAGGCGACGCCACCCTGGTGGAAATACGCAAAGAAGAAGGGCGCATCCCCGTGGTGAAGGCGGCCATCACTTTCTAATTGGCAACTGGTTAAACAGAGGCTGCAATCCTCGCAATAAAAAAACCAACTATTTTTCAACGCCATTGCCCCGTTGAATCCCCCGTTCGGGAACTGGGTTCAATAGCATCAATGGTATATCATGAATCTTTTAAAACAAGAATCAAATGGCTAAAATGAATTTTGGAGGTGTCATCGAAGAAGTGATGACACGTGAAGAGTTCCCACTGGAAAAGGCACGTGAGGTGCTGAAAAACGAAACGATTGCCGTTTTGGGCTATGGCGTACAGGGTCCTGGACAGGCTTGCAACCTCCGCGACAATGGTTTCAACGTCATCGTTGGCCAGCGTCAGGGCAAGACCTTCGACAAGGCCGTGGCCGACGGCTGGGTTCCAGGCGAAACACTCTTCTCCTTGGAAGAAGCCGCCCAAAAGGGCACCATCATTTGCATGCTACTTTCCGACGCAGCCCAAATGCAACTGTGGCCCACTCTCAAACCATATCTGACCGCTGGCAAGACGCTCTATTTCTCTCACGGCTTCGCCATCAACTGGAGCGACCGCACGGGCGTTGTTCCTCCCGCCGACGTTGACGTCATCATGGTGGCACCGAAGGGTTCCGGCACATCATTGCGCACCATGTTCTTGGAAGGCCGCGGTTTGAACTCTTCATACGCTGTCTATCAAGACCACTCTGGCCACGCCCTGGAAAAAGTGTTGGCCTTCGGCATCGGCATCGGTTCGGGTTATCTTTTCGAAACCACCTTCAAGCGTGAAGCCACAAGCGACCTGACTGGCGAACGCGGTTCGCTGATGGGAGCTGTTCAGGGTTTGTTCCTCGCGCAATACGAAACGCTCCGCGAACACGGCCACACGCCTTCTGAAGCTTTCAACGAAACTGTTGAAGAATTCACCGAGTCATTGATTCCGATGATTGGCAAAAACGGTATGGACTGGATGTACGCCAACTGCTCTACCACCGCACAGCGCGGTGCGCTCGACTGGATGGGCCCGTTCCACGATGCCATCAAACCTGTCATGGAAAAGCTCTATCAGAGTGTCGTTACCGGCAATGAAGCCCAAATCTCCATCGACAGCAACTCAAAGCCCGACTATCGCGAAAAGCTCCAGAAAGAACTGAAGGCGCTCCACGAAAGCGAAATGTGGCGCACTGGCGAAACGGTTCGCAAATTGCGTCCTGAAAACAACTAAGTAATGGTGAAACGATTAGCTGATCTATTTTGAGACGCTTTCACTCACCATCACTAAGCCTCATGACTATATAAAACACTAAAAGACTGCCTATCCAGTGTGGACAGGCAGTCTTTTTTTATTCTATCATCCCAAGAACACAGCAAACTCGGAGTCATGCCCCATCGGCGATGCTTTATGGAAATGGAATTGACCTTTAATATTGGTAGAGCTGAAAACAAATTCGATAGACGGACAATACAAATTCCGTACTTGTCAGCGAACATCGTCCCAGACACGACCGAATCTGCTCCCAGACGCGACCGAACCTGCACCCAGACGCGACCGAATCTGCTCCCAGACACGCTTGCATCTGCTCCCGCGTTCGCTGAATGGCATAGGTCTTGAACTGACACCTCTACTGCCTTTCTGCCAAACCATTCTTTCAAGCCTAAATTTCAAGCGCGTCTCCCAACAACGTCTTACCCGAAAGTCCAGCTGACGTAAGGACAGAAAAAAACCTGCGAACATACGTCCACAGGTTTCAATTCTCTCATTGTTCGCGCTATGCGTAAACAATTAGGCTGTTAGCCTTTTGCTAATTACTGAGCAGCAGCTTCAGTTTCAGCAGCAGGAGCTTCAACAGCGTTGCTGTCAGTAGCAGTAGCAGTAGAGTCAGAGTCAGAAGCAACTTCTTCAACTGCAGGAGCAGCTACAGAGTCAGAATCAGACTGAGCACCCTTATTTTCAGAACCACCGCAAGAAGCGAAAGAAACAGCAGCCATAGCTACGAACATGAAAACTAACTTTTTCATTTTTGTGTAAGTTTTTTTAGTTAAACAATCAATTGCTTTTTAAAAACGGTGCAAAGGTACGGAGCTTTTGAATATCATGCAAGCGTTTCCCGAAATATTTTTCGTTTTAGGATGTTTTTTAACATTAGGAGAACATAAACACTTGGTTTTCAATGTGCATTTAAAAATATCCGCATGTCATTTTACTACGTGAGGATATTATTGTAACTTTGCTTTCCCTTTCAAATTGCACAAAACGAGGGGAAATGCCCCGTTTTTAAAAAGCATTTTTCTCCCGCTGCGGAGCTGGATGCCTGATTTTCTTCCTTTTTCTGCCGCCATGCAGGGGATGGAGGGGTGCATGAACACAAAATTTTGAACATCTACTTATATATATATGACTGAAGAGAGCCTCGAAACAAATCTGTGTGCAGCGTATGCCACGTTAGGATGTAAACTCAATTTTGCCGAAACGTCTTCCCTGCGCGACACTTTGGCCCGACAGGGCGTGCGTGCCGCTGAAAAGGGGGAGCATGCCGATATATGTATCATCAACACCTGCTCTGTCACCGACGTGGCCGACCACAAGTGTCGACAGACCATCCACCGCCTCACGCGTGAACATCCGGGAGCTTTTGTGGTGGTGATGGGATGCTATGCGCAACTGAAACCAGAGGAGATTGCCGGATTCGATGGTGTTGACTTGGTCGTTGGCATGGAATACAAGGGGGAAGTGGTGCGCTACATCCGCGAACGCATGGCGCAGAAGAAGGCGCTCTCTGAAGGCGAAGCCTGCCACGAGGCCATCACTGTGCCAACGCGCGAAATCGCCACCTTCGTCCCGTCGTGCTCGCGCGGAAACCGCACGCGCTATTTTCTGAAGGTGCAAGACGGCTGCAATTATTATTGCACCTACTGCACCATCCCCATCGCACGCGGACGCTCCCGCAACGGATCCATCGCTTCGCTGGTGGCGCAAGCTGAGGCCGTGGCGAAAGAAGGGGGCAAGGAAATCGTGATCACGGGGGTGAACATCGGCGACTTCGGGCGCACGACGAAGGAGACGTTTTTCGACCTCGTCAAAGCGCTTGACCATGTTGAAGGCATTGAGCGCTACCGCATTTCGAGCATCGAACCGAATTTGCTGACGGACGAAATCATTGAATATTGTGCGCAGTCGCGGGCTTTCATGCCACACTTCCACATTCCTCTCCAAAGCGGTTCCGACGACGTGTTGCGCCTCATGCACCGACGCTACGACACGGCGCTCTTCGCACACAAGATCAACAAGGTGAAGGAAATGATGCCGGATGCTTTCATCGGTGTGGATGTCATCGTTGGCACACGCGGCGAGACGGACGAATATTTTGAAGATGCCTACCGGTTTATCAAGGGATTGGACATTTCGCAGCTCCACGTATTCAGCTATTCTGAACGCCCGGGCACAAAGGCGCTGGACATTCCCTACGTGGTGGACGCACAAACGAAACACGAGCGCAGCCAACGTCTCCTGGCACTATCGGAAGAGAAACGCCGCGCTTTCTATGCGAAATATGTGGGGACGGAGCGCCCAGTGCTCTGGGAACATGCGAAACACGGAGACAGGCTAAACGGATTCACGGACAACTATATCCGCGTGTCTATGCCCGCCGACCAAGTGACCGACAACACCATCTCCACCATACGCCTGGGAGATTTCTCTGAAGACGGGGAATGTCTGCTTGGGGAAAGGCTGAAGTAAACTGATTTTCCCAGAGGCGGCAACAGTGACAGACAAGTGGGGCCGGCCTCTTTATTATTGAACAACAAAAAGATCATGAGCAACCAGAAAAGAGTAGCCGTTGTCATTCTCAATTGGAACGGCAGCAACATGATGCGGCAATTTCTGCCCTCTGTCGTTAAAGGCACGGGCGAAGACGGCGAAGTCATCGTGGCAGACAATGGGTCGTCCGATGATTCCTGCGACATGCTCTCACGCGAATTTCCAGACATAAAACAGATACGCCTTCCGAAAAACTACGGTTTTGCCGAAGGCTACAACCAAGCGCTCAAGCAAACTGACGCTGAGTTTTTCCTCTTGCTGAACTCCGACGTGGAAGTGTCGGAGGGATGGCTCAAACCGTTGCTGGAATACATGGACAACCACCAGGACGTGGCGGCCTGCCAACCGAAGATCCTTTCGTTTAAGGAGCGCAACAGATTTGAATATGCGGGCGCGGCGGGAGGTTTCCTTGACATCTATGGTTATCCGTACTGCCGCGGACGCGTCTTTGCCGACGTTGAAAACGATGAAGGGCAATATGACGACATCGCCGACGTGCTGTGGGCCACAGGGGCGGCTCTGATGATTCGCGCTGAAGACTGGCGTGCAACGGGCGGACTCGACGGCCGCTTCTTTGCCCATCAGGAAGAAATTGACCTCTGCTGGCGCCTGCGCCGACGCGGCCGACGCATTGTGTGCATCCCGCAAAGCAAGGTGTGGCACGTTGGGGGCGCCTCTCTGGAACAAGGTAATCCGCGAAAAACGTTTCTCAATTTCCGAAACAATCTGGCCATGCTCTACAAGAATCTGCCAGAGAAACAACTCTGCCGCGTGATGCGCTGGCGTTTCTGGCTGGATTATCTGGCGGCCTTGCAGTTTGCCTTGAAGGGGGACGTGGCCAACGCCAAAGCGATACGCCAAGGGCGTAAGGCGTTCAAACAATGGAAGGGCGAGCTGAAGGCCGACCGCCAACGCTTGATGCAGGAAGCAACGACCAACGATGTTCCTGAAATTGCGCCCTACTCTCTCTTGTGGCAATATTATGCCAAGGGAAAGAAAATATTCTCCAAACTGCCTACGCTTCTTTGAGGCATTCACCCATTTTCAAACTGACAATATGGCCTCGTTATATCTCATTCCCGTCACCTTGGGACAGACCGCCATCGACCGCGTTCTCCCAGCCTACAACACTGACGTCATCCATTCCATCCGCCACTTCATCGTGGAGGAAATCCGAACTGCCCGCCGTTTTCTGAAACAGGTGGACCGCGACATTGACATTGATTCGCTCACATTCTATCCCATGGGCAAACACGCCGACCCCGCCCTTTTCTCGCGCTATCTCGAGCCGCTCAGAAAAGGCGAATCTGTGGGGGTCATCAGTGAAGCGGGGTGTCCGGCTGTTGCCGATCCCGGAGCCGACGTGGTGGCCATCGCGCAACGCGAGGGGCTCAGCGTGGTTCCGCTCGTTGGCCCTTCTTCCATCCTGCTGTCGGTCATGGCCTCGGGATTCAACGGACAGAGCTTTGCTTTCCACGGCTATCTGCCCATCGACAGCAGTGCCCGCAGCAAGCGTCTCAAACAACTGGAAGCGCGTGCCATCAATGAAAACCAAACGCAATTGTTTATCGAGACGCCTTATCGCAACGCCAAACTCTTTGCCGACATTTGCAGTGCCTGCAACCCGAAAACGCGCCTCTGCGTGGCGGCTGGATTGACCACGGAACAGGAGTTTATCCGCACACGACGCATCAGCGAATGGAAACAGACGGGACTGCCCGACCTCGGAAAGATTCCAGCAATTTTCTTGATAAGCAAATAAAAGAAAGGTTTGACAGATGCTCATCCGAAACGCATCTACATACTTATTATACCACAGGCCAGTTATTTACAGACTGGCCTGTATTTTAGGTCCACGGCTTCATCTCTATCTGAAAAAAAAGCAGGCCGAACCGTAAATTCCCCCCCAACCAACTATCTCTATGGCTTTAATGATGTTTGCCACCTTAGTGGCCTATTTTCTTCTGCTCCTGCTCATCAGTCGACACACCAGCCGCAAGCACAACGACAACGATGCTTTCTTCCGTGCATCTCGCCGCTCTCCGTGGTGGATGGTCGGCTTCGGCATGATTGGCGCCAGCATCTCTGGCGTATCGTTTATCTCCGTCCCTGGATGGGTGGCGAGCACGGGCATGACCTACCTGCAAATGTGTGCAGGCTTTTTCTTTGGCTACCTCGTTGTAGCCTTCGTGCTGCTCCCACTCTATTACCGGCTGAAACTCACCAGCATTTATTCTTATCTGGAAAGCCGCTTCGGACCGCACACTCACCGCACTGGCGCTTTTTTCTTCATTCTCAGCAAACTCACCGGAGCGGCAGCCCGTCTTTTTTTGGTGTGCCTCGTTCTGCAACAGTTCATCATCCCCACGCACAGCGACTCTCTGCCCGTTTTCATCCTGCTGGCGGCTGCCGTGCTGACACTCATCTGGCTCTACACACGCCACAGCGGTCTTTTCTCCATCGTGCGCACCGATGCCCTGCAAACGCTCTGCCTCCTGTTGGCCCTCGTTGGCATGCTCTTCATGGCGGCAAACACGCTCCATCTCAATTTCTCGGAAACGGTTGACACCATCCGCCAAAGCGACTATTCACAGATTTTCTGCTGGGATGCTACCAGCAAGCAGAATTTCTGGCGGCAATTTCTCAGCGGTATTTTCATCGTGATTGTCATGACGGGGCTTGACCAAGACATGATGCAGAAAAACCTCACGTGCAGAAACCTGCGCGAGGCCCAGAAAAATATGTGTGCCTATGGTGCCTGCTTCCTCCCAGTCAACCTACTCCTGTTGGCCCTCGGAATTTTGCTCTACACGCTCTGTGCGGCACGCGGCATACAGCCCCCGTCATCTGGCGACGCCCTGCTTCCCATGCTCGTTTCGTCGGGCGCACTGGGATTTTTCTTTGTCATTCCCTTCTGCATCAGCATCGTGGCGGCAGCATTTTCCAGTGCCGATTCTGCCATCACTTCGCTCACCACGAGTGTCTGCATCGACCTCTTGCACCTGGAAGACCGTGTGAACGACGCTGAACGCCAGCGCATAATCCGCCGCCGCATCCATCTATCCATGTGTCTGGCCTTCCTACTCTGCATCATCATCTTTAGGGCGCTCAACGACACCAGTGTCATCAACGCCATCTATGTCATGGCGTCTTACACCTACGGGCCGCTGCTCGGTCTTTATGCCTTCGGACTCTTCACGCGCCAAGCGGCCTCCGACTGCCGCGTGCCATACGTCTGCATCGCCGCACCACTAATTTGCGCCTTACTCGACTGGGGAGCGCCACGCTGGTGGCAATACACTTTCGGCTACGAACTGCTTATGCTCAACGGACTCATCACGTTTTTCGGCCTACTCGTCTTTTGCAGAAAAAGACAGGAGGCTTTCTGAATCCCGTTCTGAAAATAGCGATATGATTAAGGGGTGTTCTAAATTTCTGTTTTAGAACACCCCTTAATCGTATCTCAACACCAAAAGGTTTTTACCCTCTGCAAAATTGATCGCTTTCGCAACAAGGCAACACCTTTAAGCGAAAAGCCCCCCCGACATCACACAAGCCCCACCTTTTCGCCTTCGCAATACATCTTGTGGGCATTCTTCAAATGCTCTTCCAAAACATCGGGGTCTATTATGTGTACCTTCAAGGCGGAGGAATTTGGGTAACGATCGAAATAGGGGTCTAAGGAGAAATAAAGGTCCACGCTTCCCACATGGGAAGCAGCGCCCACCTTGTTGTAATAATTGGAAATGCGCTGAACGATGCGCGGCAACACCTTGATACCCGTGCGACCGTCTTTAAACTTCACGACGGCCACCACATGACGAGATAGCCGTTTGCGTGTGTCAACAATTTGCGAGCCACCCGATTCGACCATGCGATGGCGGATGGCGATATTTCGTCCATGCTCTCTGTTGATTTCCTGCATCATGCTCTTGAACATTTGCCCGTGGGATGAAGTGTCCCTCATGCAATTATACGCAATTCTGTAGTGTATCATTTCATGGATGATGACATCTTCGAGTTCGTTTTCTGGCAGGTCGAAACTCGTGCTGAAACGCAAAGTGCATTCAATATGGCTCTTTTTTTTCAACGCCTCCAATCCTCTTAATCTTCGAGTGACGCATTTACCCAAGAAGCTACATGCCCTTGAAAGTTGGAATGTTGGTTCCGGCAGAGTATTGTAGAAAATGGTCTTGTTGAACTCCCTGAATTTCTCAACAACGAAAGCCTCTGTAAAAATCATACTGCTTTTGTCTAAGTGAAAAGTAGATATGCCCGAAAGGGCGTTGTATACTAAACAATTATGCTCTTGTGTTTTATACAATAATTTTGACCTATACGCCAAAAATCCGACAACCCATCTGAGCCATGACGAAAGATTAGGAAGCAACCTTCCCAACATCCCCACCCTGTGCCTCATGCTGCTCCAATTCTTGTCTAGTGCGGCTGATGGTCACAAGATAAACGCCGCCGAATATCAGTACCACGGCACAACCCTTGACGAGGTTGAAATGGTCCATTCCCAAACAGATGGTCACGATGCACGACACGATAGGCTGGATATAGTTGTACATACCAGCCACCGTCGGGCGCAGACTTTTCTGCCCCACCACAATGAGCATATAACTGAAAAATGTGGCAACTACCACCACATAGGCACACCCGGCCCACGTTTGCGGCATAAATTCGCTCCACGAAGTATTGACAATGTCGTGATAACAAAACGGCAGCATGCAGACAAAGGCATAGGTGAACATCCACTTCATAATCGTCACCAGACTATATTTCTGCACAAAATTCTTATAGACAACGATGTAGAGCGCATAGCTCAGCTGCGCCGTAAGAACGAGCAAGTCGCCCAAAATGTGGCTGCCGCCCTGCGATGAAGAGGCGGCCCCGCGACTGCTGCCGACAATCAGCAACAACGCGCCGCAGGCACCAAACATAATGCCAAGCACTTTCTTTCCCGTGATGGGCTCTTTAAGAAAAAATGCCGCCAACACCATGGCCCAAAGCGGCATACTCGTGGTGATGATGGAGGCGTCGGCAGGAGAGGTCAACGACACGCCGAAAATAAAACAGCCCTGGTTAAACACAATGGCAAGCAGGGAAGCGCCAAACAAACGGGCCAAATCGCGATGATTGACGTGCTCGGGTTTCATAAAGAAGGAAACCACCCAAAACAACACCATAGCGCCAAACACACGCATGCCTGTCAGCAGCAAGGGCGAAACAAGGCTGCCTGCCATGACGATTTTTGAAATCGGAGACATAAGCCCCCAAGAGGCGTTGGCCGCAAACATCGACACATGCCCCTTCAAACTTGAAACATTCATTTTCCTTATTTTTCAACGAAGCCGGTGGCAAAAGCATAACTCGGAAAATCCTAATCTATACCTTTGTTGACCATCACCAAGCTACGAACTGGCAGCTGATAGCTGCAAACTGCTGTCCGATAGCTGCAAACTGATATTCATAAAACGAAAAGACGGGTTCCAAAAGCCAGCTACTGCTTTTCAGTAACTGATTTTTAGAACCCGTCCTTATTTTCAGAGAGTGTCAGAAACGCTCTCTTATCTTGCGGGAATGATTATCTGATTACATCATGCCGCCCATGCCGCCCATACCAGGAGCGCCCATCGGCATCTCAGGTTTGTCTTCCTTCTTGTCGCAGATGACGCATTCCGTGGTGAGGAACATGCCTGCCACACTGGCAGCGTTCTCAAGAGCCACACGGGTAACCTTGGCTGGGTCAACCACACCGGCAGCACGGAGGTCGCCGAAGGTTTCGTTCTTGGCGTTGTAACCGAAGTTGCCCTCGCCCTCGCGAACCTTGTTGACAATCACAGCACCTTCAACACCTGCGTTGGCGCAAATCTGACGGAGCGGCTCTTCAATGGCGCGGCGGACAATGGCGATACCCGTTGTTTCGTCGGCATTAACGCCCTGCATACCTTCCAAAGCCTTCTGTGCACGGATGTAGGCTACGCCACCACCAGTCACGATACCTTCTTCAATGGCAGCACGCGTTGCGCAAAGAGCATCGTCGCAGCGGTCTTTCTTTTCCTTCTGCTCAGTTTCGCTGGCAGCACCGACTTCGAGCACGCAAACGCCGCCAGAGAGTTTGGCCAAACGTTCCTGGAGTTTCTCCTTGTCGTAAGAACTGGTAGTGTTGGCCATTTCGTTCTTAATCTGATGAATGCGTTCCTGGATGTTCTCCTTGTTGCCGTTGCCATCAACGATGGTGGTGTTTTCCTTGCTGACAGTGACCTTCTCGGCAGAACCGAGCATTTCAATTGTTGCCTGCTCGAGCTTCAAGCCCTTGTCTTCGCTGATGACAACGCCACCAGTCAAAACGGCGATGTCTTCCAACATGGCCTTACGACGATCGCCGAATCCCGGAGCCTTGACAGCGCAAATCTTCAACTGGGTGCGCAGACGATTGACAACCAACGTGGTCAATGCCTCGCTATCAACATCTTCTGCAATCACGAGCAAAGGACGTCCGCTCTGAACAGCCGGTTCCAAGATAGGCAAGAAATCCTTCAAGTTGGAAATTTTCTTGTCGTAAATCAAGATATACGGCTTCTCCATAACACACTGCATCTTTTCAGTGTCGGTAACAAAATATGGAGAAAGATAGCCACGGTCGAACTGCATACCCTCAACGGTCTTCAAAACCGTGTCACGGCCCTTGGCATCTTCAATGGTGATGACGCCATTGACAGTCACGGCACGCATACCATCGGCAATCAACTTACCGATTTCAGGGTCGTTGTTGGCAGAGATTGTTGCCACCTGCTCAATCTTGTCGTAGCTTTCCTCAACCTGTTCAGCCTGCTCCTTGATGCTTTCAACCACCTTGGCAACGGCCTTATCAATACCGCGCTTAACGTCGAGCGGATTGGCACCAGCAGCCACATTCTTCATTCCCTCAGTCAAAATGGCCTGAGTCAAGACAGTAGCCGTGGTTGTACCATCACCAGCATCGTCGCCAGTCTTCGAAGCCACGCTCTTAACCAACTGAGCACCGGCATTCTGGAATGCGTTGTCGAGTTCGATTTCCTTGGCCACGCTCACACCGTCCTTAGTGATACGCGGAGCGCCAAACTTCTTATCGATAACCACATTGCGACCCTTAGGACCGAGCGTCACCTTAACAGCGTTAGCCAAAGCGTCTGCACCTTCGCGAAGCATCTCGCGAGCGTCTACATCATATTTAATTTCTTTTGCCATGATTTTTTTCTTTAAAAATTACAATGAAACATTGAAACTGAGTTTGGAATCCTGCGTTCCTCGCTTTTCCTTATGCCAAAACTGCGAGCACATCGCTCTGGCGCATAATCAGATATTTCTCGCCATCGAGTTCAACCTCCGTGCCGCTATATTTGCCATAAAGCACCGTGTCGTTAATCTTCAACACCATTTCTTCGTCCTTGGTGCCGTTGCCAACGGCAAGCACTGTGCCCTGCAATGGTTTTTCCTTTGCGGTGTCAGGAATGATAATGCCGCTCACGGTTTTCTCTTCTGCTGGAGCTGGTTTAACCAGCACGCGATCTGCTAATGGTTTAATGTTCATGACTTGTATATTTTTTAGTTTCTTTATTTTTCTCTGCACGGCCCGTGCCTCATGAAAAGTTGACATTGTATGAGTCTTTCCGGAGCCGTGCTTCATCGTGTGCCAGCAGACCATCTGTGGCGTGCAACACACTCGCCCTTTTCTCTGCGAAAACCGTGCCAAACACGTTCTCCCCATTCACGCCAATTTTCCAGACGCACTTTTGTCAGCAGACTCTGTCAATTTGTCATGCAAAGCCGTTGCCAGAAAAAAGCTTATCGAAGCACCCCAAACAGAATGTATCATTGATTTTATATGGAACTAGACGCGAAGTTTAACAGGCGGGAGGCGAAGTTTACAGGCGAGACGCGGAATTTAATACAACTGGATGCGAATTTCAAGAACTGGATACGTAATAAAAAATACCAAATGCGCTTTACGGGAAATCCGTAAGTGCATCTGGTCTTACTTTTTATAAGCGGGGCATCCAGTCCCGCGAGAGGGATGTGTTATTCCAATCCCTTGCCGTGGCAGTTTTTGAATTTCTTGCCGCTTCCGCAAGGACAAGGATCATTGCGGCCGGGAGCCTTCTCTCTGACGATGGGCTGCTGCGTCTGTTCACGCGTGTCCTGCTGGGCAGCTTCTGTGCGTCCGTCCTCATTGAGTTCCTCGTGGCTCTCAGTGTATTGCTGCTTGGGAGTGGCTTCCTCAGAAGCGGCTTCCTTCACCTCTTCCTGCATCTGCACAGGAATCTGGCCGCGCATGAGCGAAGAGACGGTGCTGTTGTTAATCTTATCAACCATCTTGGTAAAGATTTCAGCACTCTCGAGTTTGAACACGAGCAAGGGGTCTTTCTGCTCGTAGCTGGCATTCTGTACTGACTTCTTCAAATCGTCGAGCTCGCGAAGGTTTTCCTTCCAAGCATCGTCGATGTTGTGGAGCAGCACAGCCTTTTCAAAGTCGCGCACAACGGCCTTGCTCTTCGTTTCGTAGGCCTCTTTGAGGTTCGTGCGAATGTTGTAGTAAAGGCGGCCGTCGGTGACAGGCACAAGGATGTTTTCATACATCTGGCCCTGTTCCTCATAGACCTTATTGATAACAGGAGTGGCCACTTCTGCTAGACGTTCGTTTTTGCGGCGGAAGTTTTCCATAGCAGCCTGGAAGGCTTTTTCGTCAAGGTCGTCACGCTTCATGGAGTTGTATTCTTCTTCCGTGAACGGGCATTCCATTGCCATGATTTCCAAGAAGCCGTTGCGAATGTCTTCGTAATCGTCTTTGTCGAGGATATTGAGACAACGGTCCCAAATCATATTGGAAATGTCCATGCCGATGCGTTCTCCCATAAGGGCGTGGCGGCGCTTCTCGTAGATAACGGTACGCTGCTTATTCATCACGTCATCGTATTCCAAGAGGCGTTTACGGATACCGAAGTTGTTTTCCTCCACCTTCTTCTGTGCGCGTTCGATACTGTTGTTAATCATCTTGGCCTCGATCATGTCGCCGTCTTTGAAGCCCAGCTTATCCATGATGCGCGAGATGCGTTCAGAAGCAAACAGACGCATGAGGTTGTCTTCGAGAGAAACGAAGAAGACGCTCGAACCCGGGTCGCCCTGACGTCCGGCACGTCCGCGGAGCTGACGGTCAACGCGGCGGCTCTCGTGGCGTTCCGTACCGATGATGGCCAAACCGCCTGCGGCTTTCACTTCGTCGGTGAGCTTAATGTCGGTACCACGTCCTGCCATATTGGTGGCGATGGTCACAGCGCCGAGCAGACGTTCCTCTTCGTGCTTGTTGCCGTTTTCATCCGTGAACACCACCTTGCCCATTGTGCTTTGTCCAGCACGGGCAACGATGTCAGCCTCCTTCTGATGGAGCTTAGCATTGAGCACCTGATGTGGAATGTGGCGAAGGTCGAGCATACGGCTCAAAAGTTCGCTGACATCCACGCTCGTCGTACCAACCAATACTGGGCGGCCTTGCAGACGCATCTTTTCGATTTCCGCGATAACGGCGGCATATTTCTCACGCTTCGTTTTATAAACGCGGTCGTTCATATCGTTGCGGAGCACAGGACGGTTAGTCGGGATTTCAACAACGTCGAGCTTATAGATGTTCCAAAATTCTCCAGCTTCGGTGATGGCCGTACCGGTCATACCCGAGAGCTTGTGATACATACGGAAATAATTCTGCAACGTGATGGTGGCGAAAGTCTGCGTGGCGGCCTCCACCTTCACATGTTCCTTAGCTTCAACGGCCTGGTGGAGACCATCGCTCCAGCGGCGGCCTTCCATGATGCGGCCCGTCTGTTCGTCAACAATCTTGACCTGTCCATCCATCACCACGTATTCTTCGTTGTTGCGGAACATGGTGTATGCCTTCAGCAATTGCAGAATGGTGTGAACGCGCTCGCTCTTGACGGCATAGTCGGTCATGAGCTGGTCCTTACGTTGCAGGCGTTCCTCATCAGAGAGACTCTTGTCGGCTTCAAGCGCAGAAAGTTCAGTGGTGATGTCAGGGAGCACGAAGAGCTGGTCATCGTTCACCTGGTCGGCCAACCATTTGTTACCCTTATCCGTCAAGTCGCAAGAATGGAGTTTTTCGTCAACCACGAAGTAGAGAGGATCTGTGGCCTCCGGCATACGGCGGTTGTTGTTCTCCATATAGATAGCCTCCGTTTTCAGCATACCGCTCTTGATTCCCTGCTCAGAAAGATATTTGATGAGCGGATTGTTTTTCGGGAGCGCCTTGTGGCTGCGGAAGAGCTGGAGGAAACCTTCCTCTTCCTTCTTCTTATCGCCAGAGCCGATGAGCTGCTTAGCCTCAGCCAGATATTTCGTGGCCAACTTGTGCTGAACGGCAACGAGGCGTTCAACAAGCGGCTGGTATTGCTCAAAGAGTTGGTCTTCGCCCTTTTCAACTGGGCCAGAGATGATCAACGGCGTACGAGCATCGTCAATCAACACAGAGTCGACCTCATCAACGATGGCATAGTTGTGCTTGCGCTGCACGAGGTCTTTAGGGCTCATGGCCATATTGTCGCGCAGATAGTCAAAACCAAATTCATTGTTCGTACCGAACGTGATGTCGGCCTGATAAGCGCGGCGGCGTGCTTCAGAGTTAGGCTGATGCTTATCGATGCAGTCTACGCTCAATCCGTGGAACATATAGAGCGGGCCCATCCATTCAGAGTCACGCTTGGCCAAATAGTCGTTGACTGTCACGACGTGAACACCATTGCCCGTCAAGGCGTTGAGGAAGACAGGGAGAGTGGCCACGAGGGTTTTACCTTCACCCGTTGCCATTTCAGCAATCTTGCCCTGATGGAGAACCGTGCCGCCGAAGAGCTGCACGTCATAGTGCACCATATTCCATTTCATATCATTGCCGCCTGCAGTCCAGTGGTTCTGATAGAAAGCCTTGTCACCATCGATGCGTACGAAATCGTGGGTCGAGGCCAATTCGCGGTCGAAATCGGTGGCCGTCACTTCGATTTCCTCATTTTCAGAGAAACGGCGTGCCGTGTCCTTGACGATGGCAAAAGCGTCGGGAAGAATTTTGTTGAGCGCTTCTTCATAGCGTTCCAGCACCTCCTTCTCCAGTTTGTCGATCTGATTGAAGATGACAACGCGGTCTTCGATAGGCGTTTCTTCAATCTTTCCCTTGAGAGTTTCGATTTTCTCTTTCAGGTCGTCGGCAGCATGCTGCACCGTATTCTGCAATTCCTTGGTCTTTGCACGCAGTTCGTCGTTGGTGAGTTTCTGGATATTCGGATAAGCGGCAAGCACCTGGTCAACGATAGGACGGATGAGTTTTGCATCGCGTGATGCTTTGTTGCCACCGAGCAGTTTGCTCAAGAATGTATTGAGATTCATTGATTATTTCTTGTTAGCCGGGGAGACATTTTCTTTCTTCTCCCTCTGTTGTTTGATAAATGATGTGATGATATTATGCCAAGAGGCACGTCAGAGTGTTGTAAATACCTTCAATATATATCTAAAAGCCTGATGTTTTCTATATAATAAAGGACACCCTTAAAAGAGCGGAGCCAACGCGCAGGCGTTTGGCGCTCTGATACGCATGGCCTTCGATAATGTCGGCGCGATGCGGTCTACGGTGATTGGCGTTTCCGTCTTTTCGGCTTTCACTCCGACGCCGTAGAATATGATGGGATATGAAATGTATGATTCTCTGACGAGTTGGTTTTCGCGGGTGTCGGAGTTGACGTAATGCCATCCAGCAGCCACTTCAATCATGACGTCTCCTGAACACTGCTGGTTGTAGCCAGCACGTATCCGACTGATGCCGGGTGTCCATGCGCCTTGCAGCAGACGCGTTGAAGTGTAAACATCTTTGACTCCTTCCAACTGGAGCAGGAAATCCTGTGTACGCTCCAGCACCTCGGCCAGATTCAGCTGTTTCTGTTCAACGAGTTTATGGTTGAGATAAATCTGCGTTCCTAAGCATGCCTCCACGAAATTACCTTGCCCGTAGATGGCCACCAGATAAAGGTTGAGCAAAGCGGCAGCTTTTCGCATGTCGAAAGTACCAGTTGGGATACGGTATTTTGTGAGGTCAATGTTGGCCTCGTCGGTATATCCCGTTGAAGTCAGCA
The DNA here is from genome assembly GCA_900539625.1 of uncultured Prevotella sp. GTDB lineage: Bacteria > Bacteroidota > Bacteroidia > Bacteroidales > Bacteroidaceae > Alloprevotella. The sequence goes on along the minus strand of UQCW01000006.1, from coordinate 17,830 downwards.
CGAAGAGCGCATTTTTCTCCCCCACTTTGTGTTCAACCGCCTTTATCAAGTCTGCCAAAGCGTGGTCGAGGCGGACGTAAGTGTCCTGAAGCTCCATCAGTGTGCTTTCTCCCTGCTGGTGTTTAAACCTTCCAGCATAGAAGGCAACCGACAATTGGTCGGTGATGGCATCAGCCCCCAGCATTGTGCCGTCGATGCAAGCCTTGGCGGCCGCTGTTATCTCCTGATTGACCAGTCCGCTCGTTTTAAATTCCACGTAGCGGTTGTCGCCTTTAAACGCGTGTGAGAAAGGTTTCTTCAACCCTCCTGAGAGGTAGTAACTGAAGTTTCCCACGAGTTCCGACGTTGGTTGCCATTTCTCGTGCTTCAGCTGCGCGGCAATCCCGTTGTAGCTGTTTCTAACAGCAGCCCATGCTGGCAAGTTGCCGTAGTAGGAAGTGGAACACCAGTTGCCCGTTTGGTCGTCAATCCACACGGCACCATCTGCGGCATGTCCGGCCGAGAGCACGGCTATTTCCCGCGACGGCGCAATGGCATAGACAATGGATTTTCCTTCGCTCGCCACTTTCAGTTCGTCGCCCACGGTGCTCACGCCCAAGAACTTCGGCGAAGTCTTGTCGTTTGTGTCGCCCGTTCCGGCGAAGTTCGCATCGTCAACGCAGAAAACGGGTTGCAGCGTTTCCCTGTTGAGCCATTTCCGACTGACGATACCGTGGGCAGAAGGTGAACTTCCCGTGGCCAGCGTGGCGGCCGCCGAAGCGCCGTCGGGATGTGCCATAGGATAGTTGGCCTGCGTATAGACACGACCGTCCTTAAAGAGGCGCTTGAAACCGTCATTCCCATAAAGCGGCATGAAGGCTTCAAGGTAATCATCGCGCAGTTGGTCTACCAGAATGTTGACAACGAGCTTCGGCAAACCGTTTGTCTGTCCCGCCATCGACTGCGCTTTCAGTTCCGCAGGTGTCAAAACAGTCATCACGGCCAGCAACGACAACAGCAGGCAGCGTCCGTATTGGTCGCCGCCGCTTGTGGGTGTGGTATGTTTGTTGTCAGACATTATTTATATTATTCAATCATTGTATTTCTTATAAAAGAGAGGGAGGGGGCTAATCCTCATGCTTCGCACAACGCGATGCTGCAGAGCTATATATAAAGTATCAACCAGCCCAGTCTTTGCTTTTTATCGTTGCGCATTCTTGCCTCTGCCTTCCAAACTGCGCTGCAATAAGAGTAGATGCAAACAGCGTGCCAACAAGATTGCCGACATCGCATAGAAGAGCGCCGGCACCCGTTGCGGCATAAACATACCGAGGACACCAAACAGGCAGATGGCCAAAGAAGCAGCCAAAGGATAGAGGTCACGACGGCGTTGGCGGTCGTTCCATATCTTAAACGGCAGAGCGAGGAGCGGAAGTGGGTTCAGCAGAACCACCAGCCAGTTGCTCCCGACGGCAGGATGCTCAGAGAAGAAAAACAGGATAAAGACAATACATCCTGCCCCGCCCCAAAGCGACATCCACAAACAGTCTATCCATCTGCAAATCTTTCTCTTACGCCATTCATACGCTCCAGCGGCCACCATGGCCAACAACAAGAGCGCCACAGACAATGCTGGGGAAAGCGGGAACTTCTCAACCGGTTTCGGCCGTGCGTTGACCACCATTTCCGTGCACTTCACCAGCGGACGCATGGTGCCGTCGGCCGCTTTGATAACAGCTTTGTCGAAATAGCGCTGCGCATATATCGGCGAAAACATCCTTTGGCCGATGCCGATGGGACGGTCGGTTTCTTCGCCCAAAATCAAATCTTGCCCGAAGGCATTCCACGGGCAATCTTCAGAAGCAAATTCATGGATGATGTCGCGGAAAGTACGTCCACCCCTTCCAGGAAGCTCCCGCCATTCGATACGTCCTTGAACGCATCTTTCAATCTCCGCCACGGCCCGCGTCGTACAGTTGTCGTAGAGAAAATTGTAGCGATATGTCCAGTCGGGTGTCATGGCCGTCGCAACCAAAGACTCCCACAAAACTTCTTTTTCTTCCGGCAACAGGTTGAGCACTTGCTCTTCAATGCTCCGCCCCTCGCGGCTATAGCTCGCGGCAAAGGCATCAAACGGGAGAGTGCCGAGCATATAGTCGGTCTGTCCCAACATGAAGCGCCAGGCGAAATGGGGCGTGTGGAAGTCAAAGACGCCATAATTAAACACCCAGTCCTCTCCGCTTTTAAGATTGCGAATGCGCAGGGCGGTGTGTCCATATAGTTCATATACCTCCGTCCCTGGAGCGCAGGTCAAGAAGCCAACCTCAATGGAATCGCCGCCGCTTTCATCGGCCTGCACTGAGGCGTGCATGGCGGAACAGCAGCAGAGGAGGACTAAAAAGGTATAGAACTTATAGAGTAATTTCATGTTGCACAACTTATAAACAGTTGCAAAGTTACGCCATTTTTCGGACATGACAAAGCAAGGCATCTTTCTGTCAAGACGCCAGCAACGTGCAGCCCGAAAATAAGTAATGGCAAGTAGCCAATTTTATGGGGTGTTCTATAAACCAGGTTCTAAGTAAAGATTCTCCATTAAAACTAATTTACAGAACAGCCCTTATTCCTTTTCAAGCTCCTCCCAGAAAGCGTCGAGATCTTCCTGAAGCCCTTCCAAGAACTGGCCGCTCAAAACGATGGTGTCGTCGTCAACCACATAGAGGTCGGCAATGGTTTCCTTGTCTTCATCAATGAGCACAAAAGTATAGGGGCGCAACACGTTAAACGATTCGGCCAGTTCCTTGTGGCCAGTGATATAATGCTGGATAACCTCCAAAGCGTCATCGTAGAAAGAATCGTTGTTGTTTCCAATCCATTCATCTACCACGCAGCGCGTCAATTCGTTGTCGTCATCATCAAAAATAAGCAGTTCCCCGCTTTCTTGCTTCACCTGAATGAGGATGTCGGTCAGCGGAAGAGGTTCTGCCCCTTCTGGAAACTTGGAGGCGGCCTTCGTGAGCGCTCTTCCGATTTTATTTAATGTGGACTCTGAAACTTCCATAGTAGGTCTTATAAGTAGGTATTCAAAATTATTTTATACTATCCACGTAGGGATAATCCAGTTTGATATGCAAATATACAATTTTAAACAGGTGCTCAAAAACAAAATTAAAAGTTTTTCGTCCGCAGGGTTTTAATATCTGCCTGCCAGACGGTCTGAGCCCCTTGAATACCCGAGACATTATTTCCATCAGACGCCTTTTTAATACATACCATCACACACCTTATTATATACACACCTTATTATATATAAGTAGGTGTTCAAAATAGTTCCTACTGTCCATGCAGGGATAATCCTGTTTCAAGTAGGTGTTCAAAATCTCCCACCCCTCCAACAAATTTAACCCTAAGATGTCTGCGTGATTCAATATTTATTCTTAAGTTTGCAATGTAAAGTAAAACACATAAAATCAAAAATGGGAAAAGTATTGATTATCGGCGCAGGTGGCGTTGCCACTGTTGCCGCTCATAAAGTGGCTAAGAACACCGACGTGTTCAACGAAATCATGATTGCCAGCCGCACGAAATCCAAGTGCGATGCCATCGTCAAGGCCATTGGCCGTGACGACATCAAAACGGCACAGGTGGACGCCGACAGCGTAGAGCAGCTCTGCGCTCTCATGAACGAGTTCAAGCCCGACCTCGTCATGAACCTCGCCCTACCCTATCAGGACCTCACCATCATGGAAGCCTGCCTGCAGTGTGGATGTTCATACCTCGACACGGCCAACTACGAACCGAAAGACGAGGCACACTTTGAATATTCTTGGCAGTGGGCCTTCAAAGATCGCTTTGAAAAGGCTGGCCTGACAGCCATCCTCGGTTGCGGTTTCGATCCGGGCGTAACGAGCATCTACACGGCTTATGCCGCCAAGCACCACTTTGACGAGATTCAATACCTCGACATTGTCGACTGCAACGCTGGCGACCACCACAAGGCCTTCGCCACCAACTTCAACCCGGAAATCAACATCCGCGAAATCACCCAGAAGGGACTCTATTGGCAGGACGGCAAATGGGTGGAGACCGAACCGCTTGAAATCCACAAGCCGCTGACCTACCCAGAAATCGGCCCGAAGGAGAGCTACCTCCTGCACCATGAGGAAATCGAAAGCCTCGTGAAGAACTATCCGACCATCAAGCGCGCACGCTTCTGGATGACCTTCGGACAGGAATACCTGACCCACCTGCGTGTGATTCAGAACATCGGCATGGCATCCATTAAGCCCATCAACTACGAAGGACACGAAATCGTTCCTTTGCAGTTCCTCAAGGCCGTATTGCCCAACCCGCAAGACCTTGGCGAAAACTACGAGGGCCAGACCAGCATCGGCTGCCGCATCCGCGGTCTGAAAGACGGCAAGGAACACACCTACTACGTCTACAACAACTGCTCACACCGTGCAGCCTATGAAGAAACTGGCATGCAAGGCGTCAGCTACACAACTGGCGTTCCGGCCATGATTGGTGCACGCATGTTCATGCTCGGGCTTTGGAAGAAGCCGGGCGTTTGGAATGTTGAGGAATTTGATCCAGATCCATTCATGGAAGAGCTCAACAAGCAGGGATTGCCTTGGCATGAAATTCACGATGGCGACCTCGAACTCTAATTGACAGACATCCAGAATAGTTGGGCAAGCCAAGCGGCCAAAATCATGACACAACAATGCTCCACGCATAGCTATGAATGACTCTGACGCTTCGCTTAGCCAATTTATCATATTTTTTCAAGGGCGTTCTCAAAATCCCGGCTTATATCTTGAAGATGACGAGTCGGAATTTTCAGAACGCTCTTTCATTTAAAGGGTTATCATGGAAAAAGCAAAGACAATCAAACCATTCAGCATAAAAGACGCCAGGGAGGTGGCGGCGAAATACACGTCGTCTATGGGCGATGACTTTATAGCCTTAGACGACATCAGTCTTGCCAATCTCTCCAACGACACCATCCGCCTGGGCTTTTTCACCTACTGTTTCTGCACAGGCGGGAGCGTAAAGTTCATGATAAACACCCAAACCGTGGAGATGTCGTCGGGCGACCTTTTTATCGGCGTCGGCGACCAGGTATTCAGCAAACTGGACGTGAGCGAAGATTTTCATGCACGCATGATTCTCGTTTCACACCAGAGCATACAGGACGGCATCGCCGGGCTCACGCAACTTTGGCCGTTCCTGCAATATCTCTATAAATATCCCGTCACCCACCTGACGCTGAAAGAACAGGAATGGGCAAAGGCCGGCTTTGACTACATCATCTGGCGCATGCAGCGCGAGGAAACGCGCTATCGCCGCGAAACAATGACGGCCCTCATCCGCCTCTTTTATTTCGACGTCTGCGACATCCTCAGCTCCCACTGCATGTCGCCGGTTGACATACGCTCTGGCAGTTTCGGCCTCTTCGACAAGTTCATCCAACTGCTCAGCGCCAATTTCAAGAAGGAAAGAAACGTCTCTTGGTATAGCAACAAACTCTGCATCACCCCCAAATACCTCTCGGAGGTTGTCAAAACCGTGAGCGGAAAAACCGCCGGACAGTGGATCACGGAATTTGTGGTGATTGAAATCAAACAGCTGCTGGCCAACACGAGTCTTTCAATCAAGGAAATCTCACAACGAATGAATTTCACCAACCAGAGTTTCCTCGGAAAGTATTTCCACAACGCCACTGGTTTTTCTCCGAGAGAATACCGACAGATAAACACTTCCGTGTAAGCCGAAAAAAAACGGCGCATGATTGAAAACAACGCATCTCTCTGTTGTTTACGTCAGTTTTTCCCGCCATTCTCCCCCAGCCGCCCTCGTTGACAATCCAATCCCAAAATCTGTCAGCGAACGCGGGAGCAGACGCGAACGCATCTGGGAGCAGAGACGAACGCACCTGGGAGCAGACGCGCTTGAACGCGGGATGGTGTTCGCCAACAGACATAGGTCTCGAATTGGCGGAATGCGATATTTTCTGCTTGCCGATAATCAAAATTTCCATTTGCCCATTCGTTTTGTCTGTGGTAATCCCCATCGGCAGAACGTCAGAGCAAAGACTTCAAAAAAATAACCTCATGCTTAATTTTGAATTTTGCAGTCCGACCCACTTCGTCTTCGGCAAAGACACGGAGCAGCAGACTGGTGACTTGGCACTGCGATATGGTGCAAAAAAAGTGTTGATTGTTTACGGACAAGGTTCGGTTGTCAGAAGCGGCCTTCTCGCCCGTGTTGAAAAATCGCTCACCGAAGCCGGACTCTGCTTTGGCGAACTGGGCGGTGTCAAGCCGAATCCCGAAGATGGTCTGGTGCGCGAAGGCATCGCAATGGTGCGTCGCGAGAAATATGACTTTCTCCTTGCCGTTGGCGGCGGCAGTGCCATCGACACCGCCAAAGCCATCGCGCTCGGCGTGCCATACGATGGCGACTTCTGGGATTTCTATGCTGGAAAAGCCGAGGCTAAAGAGGCCATGCCCGTGGGAGTGGTGCTCACCATTCCGGCTGCGGGGAGCGAGGCTTCTGGCAACACCGTGATAACCAACGTTGCCACTGGCCAGAAAATTTCCCTACGCTGCCCACTCTTGTTGCGCCCGCGTTTTTCTGTGCTGAATCCAGAACTCACTTTCACGTTGCCGCATTTCCAAACAGCCTGCGGCATCTGCGACATGATGGTGCACATCTTTGAGCGCTATTTTTCAAACACACCTTCAACGGAGGTCACCGACCGCATCTCTGAAGGTCTTCTGCAGAGCATCATCACCGAAGGACGCCGCCTGATGGAATGTCCCGACGACTATGAGGCACGCGCCAACATCATGTGGGCTGGAACATTGGCCCACAACGGTGTTTGCGGCACAGGCCGCGAAGAAGACTGGTCGAGCCATGCCATTGAACACGAACTAAGCGCTCTCTACGGCGTGACGCATGGTGCAGGATTGGCAGTGGTGTTCCCGGCCTGGCTGAAAGTGGTGAGCAAGGTCAACGATTTCCGCACGCTCCAGTTGGCTGAACGCCTCTTCGGCATAGAAGCAGACAGCCGACCGAAAGCAGAAATCATCAATGAGTGTATCAGCCATTTGCAAGATTTCTGGTCGGGCACACTTGGTTTGCCGCGCAACCTTTCCGAACTGGGCATTGACAATGCAGACATTGACCAGCTTGTCAATAACCTCCACCACACGAAGGGTGAGGTCTTTGGAGGATATGTTAAACTCAACCGTGAACTCACGCGCGATATATATAAGGCGTGTGAGGACTAAACGACCAATCCAAGGGGTGTTTTGAAACGGAAAATCAGGACACACCTTAAAAATATATCCAAGTATTAAAGCCCATCCACCGAAATTATGTAACTTTGCATTACTTAGTTACTTCCGGCAAGCCCTATTGCATAAGAAACGGGCATCCGGGAAATATGAGAACACTTTGGCAATGGCAAAAAAACCATTCTCTCCGATAGTGGCAACGCACAAAACAGCCCCAGGCTTGCGGCACCATTGGTTTGGCATTGCTTAAGAAGCAAAAATCATCATTATGAATATACTTGAACTCAGCGAACAGGAAATTTGTCGCCGTAATTCACTCGAACAGTTGCGTGCCATGGGCATAGATCCTTATCCCGCAGCCGAATTCCCCGTTGATGCCTATTCAACGGAAATCAAAGAAAACTTTGACGATAACGCAGAAACTCCGCGTGAAGTGTGCATCGCCGGCCGTATGATGAGCCGACGCATCATGGGCAAGGCCAGCTTTGCAGAATTGCTCGACTCTCGCGGTCGCATCCAGGTTTACGTGACGCGCGACGACATCTGCCCCTCGGAAGACAAGGAACTCTACAACACGGTTTTCAAGAAACTGCTTGACTTGGGAGATTTCATCGGCATCAAGGGCTTCGTGTTCCGCACACAGACTGGCGAGATTTCCATCCACGCCAAGGAACTGACCGTTTTGGCAAAAAGCATCAAGCCGCTGCCCATCGTTAAGGAAAAAGACGGCGTGACATACGATTCGTTTGACGACCCTGAACTCCGCTACCGCCAACGCTACGTTGACCTCATCGTCAACCAAGGTGTCAAGGAGACGTTTTTGAAGCGTTCCAAGGTGATCAAAACGTTGCGCCAGGTGTTGGACGATGCTGGATACACTGAAGTTGAAACGCCAATCCTTCAGCCCATCCCCGGCGGCGCAAGCGCCCGTCCGTTTATCACACACCACAACTCTCTCGACGTTGATCTCTATCTCCGCATCGCAACGGAGCTTTATCTGAAGCGCTTGATTGTTGGCGGTTTTGAAGGCGTTTATGAAGTGGGCAAGAACTTCCGCAACGAGGGTATGGACAAGAACCACAACCCAGAGTTCACCTGCATGGAGCTCTACGTTCAATATAAAGACTACAACTGGATGATGACGTTCACGGAAAACCTCCTGGAGCGCATCTGCCTTGCAGTCAACGGCACGACGGAAGTGGAAATCGACGGCAAAACTGTCAGCTTCAAGGCGCCATATCGCCGCCTGCCAATCCTCGAAGCCATTAAGGAAAAGACTGGATATGACCTCGACGGAAAGAGCGAAGACGAAATCCGCGAAATCTGCAAGAAGCTCAACATGGAAATCGACGACACAATGGGCAAGGGAAAACTCATTGACGAGATGTTCGGCGAATTCTGTGAAGGCACTTATATCCAGCCGACGTTCATCACGGACTATCCCGTGGAAATGTCGCCGCTGACAAAAAAACACCGCACAAACCCGAACCTGACGGAGCGCTTCGAACTGATGGTCAACGGTAAGGAATTGGCCAATGCCTATTCTGAGCTCAACGACCCAATCGACCAAGAGGAACGCTTCCAAGACCAGTTGCGCCTCTCTGAGAAGGGCGACGACGAGGCCATGTTCATCGACCAGGACTTCCTGCGCTCTCTGCAATATGGCATGCCTCCCACCTCGGGCATCGGCATCGGCATCGACCGCCTCGTGATGCTCATGACGGGACAGACCCAGATTCAGGAAGTGTTGTTCTTCCCGCAAATGCGTCCAGAAAAGAAAGCTCCGCGCGACGCTGCCGCCAAATATGTAGAATGTGGCATTGACGAGGCTCTGGTGCCAGTGCTCCAGAAGGCTGGATATAATTTGGTGACAGACCTCAAGGATGTCAACCCGCAGAAGGTGCAGCAGCAAATCGGGGAAATCATCAAAAAATACAAACTCGATATTCAAAAGCCAAGCGTTCAAGACATTACGGACTGGAACGTTGGCTAACATATAGTAATGGTGAAAGAATAAGTTGATCAATTTTGACCTGTATTTTTGTTGGTTTTGGAATTTGGAAGAGGGAGCATAGCGGGCTATGTGACCGATGATAAATTTCAAAAACGGCAAAAAGACAGGGCATAAGAAATAATTCCTTATTCCACAAAATTGGTCAAGTTATTTTTTTACCATTACATAGCTTTTTGCTGAAAAAAAAATACCGCCCACACAACATCTCTGACAGCGTGGGCGGTGTTTCCGTTTCTTTTTTGCTGCCTTTTCTATAAGGGAAAAACGCCACAGCATTGGACGTGCCTCCTTGGTGCAGATGCAGCACATTATAAATAAGTAGGTTGTCAAACATGTTTGAATGCCTTGCCGAAGTGCAGCCTATATCAGACAAACATACTGCTGACCACCTGCTCAAGTAGATTGAAACATCGTGTTTGGAAACGAAAAAATAGCCATCATGGGAGGCGGAAGCTGGGCCACCGCCGTTGCCAAAATTGTGCTCGAGAAAGTTGATCACATCTCTTGGTATATGCGTAGACCTGAAGTCATTGAAGACTTCAAGCGCTTGGAGCATAATCCGTCATATCTTACGAGCGTACACTTCGATGTCAACAGAATATCCTTTTCTTCCGACATCAACGAGGTGGTGCGCAACTGCGATACGCTTATTTTTGTGACACCTTCGCCTTATTTGAAAAACCACCTGAAAAAACTCAAAGAGAAACTTCATAACAAATTCGTCATTACGGCCATCAAGGGAATTGTGCCCGATGAGAACTTGATATGCTCTGAATATTTCCGGCAGGTTTTTAATGTGCCCGACGACAATCTGGCCGTTTTGGGTGGTCCGAGCCATGCAGAAGAAGTGGCGCTGGGGCGTCTGACTTATCTCACGATTGGGTGTACCGATGAAGAGAAAGCCACCAATTTCGCCGACCTGATTGCAAGCAGCTACGTCAAGACGAAGACAAACTCCGACGTGATTGGCATCGAATATGCTTCCGTGCTGAAAAACGTTTATGCCATCGCTTCCGGAATCTGCAACGGCTTGAAATACGGCGACAACTTCCAAAGTGTGCTTGTGAGCAACGCCGTGCAGGAGATGAGCCGCTTCCTCAATGCGGTCTACCCCATTGAGAGAAACGTTTACGACTCGGTATATCTCGGCGACCTCCTTGTGACCAGCTATTCCAATTTCTCGCGCAACCGCGTCTTTGGAACCATGATCGGAAGGGGCTACTCGGTCAAGTCGGCGCAAATCGAAATGGAAATGATTGCCGAAGGATTCTATGGCACAAAATGTATGAAGGAAATCAACAGACATTTCCACGTGAACATGCCAATATTGGATGCGGTGTACAACATTCTCTACGAGAAAATATCCCCTTCAATTGAAATCAAACTGCTGACCGACTCTTTCCGATAATGCCCAACACGGAGGGGCGTCTCTTACGCTCTACTCCCACAGCTTTCTGGAAATGATTTGGCGTCAGCTGGCTAAGTAGGTGGTTGCCCAACCACTTAATACATAATGCCCCCGATAACAACAAAAGCGCATCCGCAATTGCAGACGCGCTTTTTGTTGTTAGTAATGAAATTAGCTATGTGTTCTACACACACCAAAACCTCTTAACAACGCCCCACTTGCCATCCTTGCCTTTTCTGACAGACATCTTGTCTGTCTTGGTTGAACCGTCTTTGAGGGTGTATTCCACTTCAACCTTTGCCTTGTCGCCTTCATCATTGAGGTCACAGCTAATAACTTTGCAGTCGGTATATTTTGACTCTTTGCTGCCTTTTTTAGCCTTGAGCATGGCCGACAGCCGTTCCTTGCCCTGTTTTTCTTCCTCATCGCTGGTTCCTTCCTTGACATATACGTAGTCAACGAATTTGTCGAAGTCATTAGAAATCATAGCTTTTGCAGCTGCTTCTGCAACATCTTCAGGAGTGTTTGACGGACCGCAACCACACAAACCGATAGTTAATAATCCGCATGCCAAGATGCTCATAAAAATTTTCTTCATGATACTTTTGTATTAATAGGTTAATAATCAAAATACTGCAAGCGTACAGAGTTAGTAATGAAATTAGCTATGTGTTGTACACACGCCAAAACCTCTTAGTACAAGACAACGCCCCACTTGCCATCCTTGCCTTTTCTGACAGGCATCTTGTCGGTCTTGGTTGAACCGTCTTTGAGGGTGAATTCCACTTCAACCTTTGCCCTGTCGCCACCATCATTGAGCTCACAGTTAAGGACCTTGCAGTCAGTATATTTTTGATCCTCGTTGCCTGTTTTAGCCTTAAGCATGGCCGACAGTTGTTCCTTGCCCTGTTTTTCTTCCTCATCGCTGGTTCCTTCCTTGACATATACGTAGTCAACGAATTTGTCGAAGTCATTAGAAATCATAGCTTTTGCAGCTGCTTCTGCAACATCTTCAGGAGTGTTTGACGGACCGCAACCACACAAACCGATAGTTAATAATCCGCATGCCAAGATGCTCATAAAAATTTTCTTCATGATACTTTTGTATTAATAGGTTAATAATCAAAATACTGCAAACGTACAGAAAAACAAGACGACTTCTCCCAAGGAGTCTGCCAGAAGATCGCCACTAAAGGTAGGGTGTTCAAAATCCAGAAAAGTCTCTGTGCGGTTTTGAGCCAAATAACATGGCAGTTGCGCCGCTGCCCCTGAAAGGGGCTCATATTCCAGGATAGGGGCTTGCCCCTATCTCTCGCCGCAGCTCATCAATTCTCGCTTCTGCCCCTGTAAGGGGCGCATATCGTTGGCGGGGCTTGCCCCGCAATAAGATTCGAGATATGAGCCCCTTACAGGGGCGAGGTTCATTAATCGGCCCCAAGAGGTAGGGGCAAGCCCCTACCCTAAATATGAGCCCCCTTCAGGGGCGCTGTCGCCTCTTTACCAACCTTGATTTTTATGGAATTTTGAACATCCTACCTATGTCCCCAACTGCACGCCCCCAAAAACACCATCGCCACGCGGCTGGAAACCCGCATGGGAATCTCTGCCGCGTGGCGATAGCGTGTTGGATATTTGAAACCTATAGAAGCTGGAGTTTAATCCGACCCGTAGGCGGCATTATTCCAGATAGGTATAGCCATAGAGGCCGGAACGGTAGTTGGAGATAAACTCCTTGCCTTCCTCAATGGTGATGCGTCCTTCTTTGACAGCCTTGCTCACCCACGATTCGAGACGACGCACGAGGCGCTTGGGGTCGTATTGAACATACTCCAGGACGTCGGCAACGGTTTCGCCGTCGATGGTCTTGTCGATGCTGTAGCCCTCGTTGTCAACCGTTATATGCACGGCATTGGTGTCTCCAAAGAGGTTGTGCATATTGCCCAGGATTTCCTGGTAGGCACCAACGAGGAACACACCGATGTAATAGTGGTCGCCCGACTTGATGGCGTGGAGCGGCAGATAGCTGGTCTGCTGGTTATAATTGACATAGTTGGAAATCTTGCCATCGGAGTCGCAGGTGATGTCCTGCAACGTGGCCGAGCGCGTGGGTTTTTCATCCAAACGCTCAATGGGCATGATGGGGAAGAGCTGGTCGAGGGCCCAGGCGTCGGGCATCGACTGGAAGAGGGAGAAGTTGCAGAAATATTTGTCAGCCATCATCTTGTCGAGCTTACGCAACTCGTCGGGCACGTGCTTCTGATGGTGGGCCAATTCGGCAATCTCGCTCGAGATGCTCCAATAGAGGCTCTCAATCTGGGCGCGGGTGCGGAGGTCGATGATGCCGTGGCGGAAGAGGTCGAGGGCCTCGTCGCGGATGTCCTCGGCATCGTGCCAGTCTTCCAGCATGGAGCGCGTTGAGAGTTTGTCCCAGATTTCCGTCAGGTCGTGAACGAGCTGGTGGTCGTTTTCCGAGGGATGGAAGCTCTCGTCCATGCGCGGCATGGAAACGCTTTCGAGCACGTCGAGAATCAAAACGGAATGGTGGGCCGTCAGGGAGCGGCCGCCCTCGGTGATGATGTTGGGATGTGGTATGCCACTCTTGTTGGCGGCGTCGACGAAGGTGTAGACGCAGTCGTTGACATATTCCTGGATGGAATAGTTGACGGAGCTTTCGGAATTGCTGGAGCGCGTGCCGTCGTAGTCAACGCCGAGACCGCCTCCGCAATCGACAAACTCGATTTTGAAGCCCATCGCATGGAGCTGCACATAAAACTGGGCGGCTTCGCGCAAGGCGGTGGAGATGCGGCGGATTTTGGTGATCTGCGACCCGATGTGGAAGTGGATGAGTTTGAGACAGTCGTGAAGCCCCATTTCATCGAGCAGACGGAGGGCCTCGAGGAGCTCGGTGGAGTTAAGGCCAAACTTCGAAGCGTCGCCACCGCTCTCCTGCCATTTGCCAGAGCCCGCCGTGGCCAGTTTGATGCGGATGCCAAGGTTGGGCTTCACGCCGATTTTCTCAGCGGTGCGGGCGATGGTGAGAAGTTCGGGCAGTTTTTCAACCACGAGGAACACGCGCTTGCCCATTTTTTGAGCCAAGAGCGCAAGCTCGATGAAGTTCTGGTCTTTATGACCGTTGCAGATGATGAGGCTGTCACTGTCCATGTTGGTGGCCAAGACGGCATGCAGCTCAGGCTTCGAACCCGCTTCGAGTCCGAGGTTGTATTTTTTTCCGTGGCTGATGATTTCTTCCACGACTGGTCGCATTTGGTTGACCTTGATGGGGAAGATGATGAAATGGTCGGCCTGGAAGTTATATTCTTTTTCTGCACGCTGAAAACAGTCGGCTGTTTTCTCAATGCGGTTGTCCAGAATGTCGGGGAAACGCAAGAGCACGGGCGCGGTGATGTCACGCGAGGCCAACTCGTCGACCACGTCTTTGAGGTCGACCTTGACACCGTCTTTGCGCGGACAGACATAGGCATGCCCTTGTTCGTTGATTCCAAAATAGCTAACTCCCCATCCTTTGATGTTGTAGAGTTCTTCGGAATCTTCAATTCTCCATTTTCTCATTTGCTGAATACGACTTAGTGGTAAAAAGATAAGTGGATGAACGGGAAGTGTCTGGCCCTCCGAAAGGAGAAGGCACAGCACGCCGTTTTTTGGGACTTTAAATATTAAGTGTGTGGCGGATGATTTTGGCAATGTCGTCGATCTTCTCGAAGGAGTCGAGCACATTGATGTCCACCACGTGTTTGGCCTTTTCATAGAAGGGCTCACGCGCCTGCAACTGCTGTTCGACAAATGCACGGATTTCTTCGGGCGATTTGCCTTTGAGAAGCGGACGGTCGCCACGGCTCATGGCGATGTGGCGGCAGAGCGTTTCGGGAGAGGCTTTCAGATAGAAGGTCTCTGAGACACTATTGAGATAGTCCATGTTGTCGAAGAAGCAGGGCGTGCCGCCGCCACACGAGAGCACGATGTTTTCAAACTCCGCCACTTCGTGGAGCATGCGCTGCTCCAGGTCGCGAAATTTCTCTTCGCCTTTCTCTGCAAAGATTTGCGAGACCTTGCTGTGGAAACGCTCTTCGATGTACCAGTCGAGGTCGTAGAACGTGCAGCCGAGGCTTTTGGCCAAGGCTTTTCCAACAGTGGTCTTCCCGACACACATGTAGCCGATGAGGGTGATGCTCTTCATGAATGCTTATTGTTTTTTGGCGCGGGTGGTGGTGCGCTTGCGCGTTGTTTTGGCTGGCTTTTTCTGCTCCTGCTCGATAATTTGGCGGCATTCTTCCAGCGTCAGCTCCGCCGCTTTGTCGGCCTGCGCCTTGGGAATCTTGTAGTTCTTTCCGCTGAAGACGATGTAGGGGCCGTAGCGACCATTTTTGATTTCCATATCGGGCTCTTCCTCGAAGGACTTGAGATGGCTCTTGGCCTCAGCCTCGCGCTTGGCAAGGATGAGTTCAACGGCACGCTCGAGGGTGACGCTCATGGGGTCTTCGCCCTTGTCGAGCGAGGCGTATTTTTTGTTGTGGAGCACGTAGGGGCCGAAGCGACCTGCGTTGACCACCACTGGAGCGTCTTCAAAGGTGCCGAGGGTGCGTGGGAGTTTGAAGAGCTCGAGGGCTTCTTCGAGCGTGATGCTCGACAGGCTGAACTGCGGCGGCAGTGTGGCAAACGTGGGCTTTTCCTCATCGCTGGCCACTCCCATCTGCACCATCGGACCAAAGCGGCCAATTTTCACTGATACGACGCGGCCCGACACGGGGTCGACGCCCAATTCGCGCTCTCCCACCTTGTGTTCGGTCTTTTGGTTGAGAGTTTTCTCCACCTGGGGTTCGAAATTTTCGTAGAAGTGGCGAATGAGTTCGGTCCAGTTTTTCTCTCCGTCGGCCACGGCGTCGAAGTCTTTCTCAACGTTGGCCGTGAAATTATAGTCCATGATTTCTGGGAAATTCTCCGCCAGGAAGTCATTGACCACGATGCCGATGTCGGTCGGGACGAGTTTGCCCTTCTCCGAACCGGTTTTTTCTGTATTGATCTGCTTGGTGATTTCTCCCGTGTCGCCCTGGAGTTTCAAGACGCGATATTCTCGCGGCGTGCCTTCTTTCTCTCCCTTCGCCACATACTGGCGCTGCTGGATGGTGGAGATGGTGGGGGCGTAGGTGGAAGGACGGCCGATGCCGAGTTCTTCCATTTTGTGCACCAAGGAGGCTTCCGTGTAGCGCGGGGGCTGCTGCGTGAAACGCTCGCTGGCCGTGACTTCCTGCGCCGTGAGCGTTTTTCCTTCCTTCACTGGCGGGAGGATGGAGGTGTCTTCTTCGAGGTCGCCATCGTTTTCCTGGCTCTCGCGATAGACTTTGAGGAAGCCTTCAAACTTGATGACTTCTCCGTTGGCCACAAAGCATTCGTTGCTTGAAGAATTAATATTGAGAGAGGCACTGGCAACATCAATGCTGACCGTTGTCTTCTCCATCTGCGCATCGGCCATCTGGCAAGCGATGGTGCGTTTCCAGATGAGGTCGTAAAGGCGTTTCTCTTGTGAAGAACCGGAAATGGTTTCGCGACGCATATCGGTCGGGCGGATGGCTTCGTGGGCCTCCTGTGCGCCCTTGGCGTGCGTGTGGTAATGGCGGCGCTGATGGTATTCGGCGCCCATTTTCTCCGTGATGACCGGTCCGCAGGCATTCAGACAGAGGTCTGAAAGGTTCATGGAGTCGGTACGCATATAAGTGATCAATCCGGCTTCATACAATGCTTGGGCCACACGCATGGTCATGGCCACGGGGAAACCGAGCTTGCGGGCTGCTTCCTGCTGAAGGGTGGAAGTGGTGAAGGGCGGCGCTGGCGTGCGTTTTGCTGGACGGGTGTTGACGGCCTTGATGGTGAAAGTGGCCGTTTTACACTGTTCGAGGAAGGCGGCTGCGGCTTCCTCCGTTGGGAAACGCTTGGAGAGCTCTGCACGTAGGGTCTTTCCGCTTTCGGGAAGGGTGAACACGGCCGTCACACGGTAGCTGGCTTCGCTCTGGAAGGCTTCTATCTCGCGCTCACGTTCAACAATGAGACGAACGGCAACGCTCTGCACACGGCCTGCCGAGAGGCTCGGGCGAACACGCCGCCAGAGCACTGGCGAAAGTTTGAAACCGACCAAGCGGTCGAGCACGCGGCGGGCCTGCTGCGCGTCGACAAGATTGAGGTCGATGTGTCGCGGATGGGCAATGGCATCGAGGATGGCGGGCTTGGTGATTTCATGGAAAACAATGCGCTTGGATTCTTGCGGATTGATTTTCAACACCTCTGCCAAGTGCCACGAGATGGCTTCTCCCTCGCGGTCCTCATCGGATGCGAGCCACACGGCCTCACTTTTCCGGGCTTGTGCGCGAAGTTCTTTGACCACGTTTTTCTTGTCGTCCGGAATCACATACTCCGGCTTGAAGGTTTCGAGGTCAACGCCGAAGTTTTTCTTCTTCAGGTCGCGTATGTGTCCGTAACTTGACATCACCTTGAAGTCCTCGCCAAGGAATTTCTCAATGGTTTTGGCTTTTGCCGGTGACTCAACGATTACTAAGTTCTTTTGCATAGGTTGGTTTCAGTATTACATTAGAAAAGGGGCAGGCACCTGCTTGACTTTCCCGACAGCCATTCCTACTTCGCTCTGACAGGAAAAGGCTTACGCTGTCTCAGGGGGAACCTGCACAACGTCACAGGAACAGCCTCAAATCGTCTCGGAAGGACAAGAAGGTATCGGGGAAAATCTCAAATTCAACGCTTAGCGCCCACTTGCAGTTTTTCTATTTTGCCCGCAAAAATATGAAAAAAAACGCTTTCACACCTTATATATATAGGATTTTTATTTTTGCAAACCGTTTTTTGCACACGGAGGGGGATGGATAGAGAACTCGACAGCTGCGAAAGACCAACGGGCGACGCTTGCCGTTTGCGCCCTGCCTATTCCTTTACTCTTGAAAAAAAACAAAAGCGGCCAAAGGTAGGGTGTTCAAAATTGAATTATCAAAGGTTAGCGGTAGCGCCCTCGCAGCGGAGATTTGCACTGGCCCGCATAATCGTCTGTTGCGGCGCCAGCATTGTAGCTCACTTTGCTCGCAAAGTGAGGGCCACGAACACGTA
>UQCW01000005.1 GCA_900539625.1 uncultured Prevotella sp. | reverse complement strand
GTGGGGGTTTTTTTTTTTTATTTTTAATATAATATTGCTTATTTGTTTTTTAATTTAATTAAAAATATTTTTATATTATTTTTTTTGGGGCACTTTTTTAGGAATTTCAGCAAGCAGCACATGAGGCATGCACTGCCTTGTTTGCATTGAAAGAGGGGCGTTGCGCCCTACGGTTTATCAGTACACTTCAACACAGGCAGCCAATCGCTTGGCTTTGTCGCGCAACTGATTGAGGTCGGCATCGAGCGGGGCGTTGCACACCACGACACCCATGCGGCGGTTGACACGCGTGGTTGGTTTGCCGAAGATGCGCACGTCGGCGTCTTCTTCACACGTTTCTTCCAGTCCCTTATAACGCGGCGGCTCCTGGCTCTCTATCGGCGAAAGGATGACGGCACTGGCACCGATGCGCATTTGCTTGATACAAGGAATTGGCAAACCGAGCACGGCACGCAGGTGGAGCTCAAATTCGTTGAAATTCTGCGTTCCAGCCAATGTAACCATACCCGTGTCGTGCGGACGCGGCGAGAGTTCGGAGAAATAAACACCGTTTTCGTGGCTGAGGAAGAACTCCACGCCCCAAAGTCCGGCGCCCGTCAAAGCGTGCGTCACCTTGTCGGCCATGCGTTGCGCTTCGGCCAAATGTTCCGGCGCGATGTGGGCCGGTTGGAAGCTTTCGCGATAGTCACCGCCTTTCTGCACATGTCCGATGGGCGGGCAGAACAAGGTCGGACCGTTTTTCTGCGTCACCGTGAGAAGGGTAATTTCGCTGTCGAAATGAATAAATTCCTCAATGATGAGTTCCTGGATATCTCCGCGGCTGCCCTCCAAGCCATAGTGCCAAGCGTGTTCCAAGTCGGCAGCCGTTTTGACCATCGACTGGCCCTTACCCGACGACGACATGAGCGGCTTGACGATACACGGATAGCCAATCTTCTCAGCGGCTTCGCAGAGTTCTTCATACGTCTTGGCGTAAAAATAGCGTGCCGTTTTCAGTCCGAGTTCTTTAGCCGCCAAGTCGCGGATGGCCTTACGGTTCATGGTGAAGTTGACCGCTTTGGCAGAAGGCACCACCTGGATGCCTTCCTTCTCGAAATCGTAGAGGCGCTCCGTGCGAATGGCTTCGATTTCTGGCACGATGAGGTCTGGATGATGCTTCTCAACGACGCGCTCCAGGGCATCGCCATCGAGCATTGAAAAGACTTCAGCTTCGTCTGCCACCTGCATGGCTGGAGCAGAGGGATAAGCATCGCAAGCAATGACATGCTGTCCAAGACGCTGGGCAGCAATGGTGAACTCTTTGCCGAGTTCACCGGAGCCAAGCAATAAGATTTTTTTCATGTGAGGATTTTTTGTGGAAGACATCGAACGGGGAGCGTGCAGGCTTTTATATAATAGCATATCATACATGGTGGCCTCTCGGTCATCGTCCGTATCTTCGTTGAGGTATTTCTAACTGCAAAGATAGTGCAAATCGAGAGCAGAATATCAAGCTCGCTTGAATATTATGCCGAGATGCAGCCTATCTTATGCAAAGATACATCTTTTTAAGAAAATGCTTGGGCAAACGGTTTCTCTCTTTCAAGCATATTTAATAATTCAGCGTAGCTTTGCCCCTCGAAATCCCCCTCAATGCGGAGTCTTGCAAACTCCATGATGCGTTTCAAGGTGCTCTCTTTCGGAGCGGGATGTTGTAATGGTGTAGTATGCGGCATAGGCGATGTGTGTTAATTATGTAATAGTGGAAGAGCCATTGAAGACACCCCGCTGAACGAAGAAAAGGTTCGTTCTTCCGTCCGTTTTCAATTGCTCGTTTATCCATAAACGTGGAGGGGACGTTTTTTTTAGTGTGTCAAACCCAATAAAAATGCAGGCACACACTGATATTTCTATCTATGTATGCCTGCATGAGAGATATTTGTCGAAAAATTTGTTCTACACGTACGTCAGCAGTTTATTTCGGCAACGTCAGTTTGAAAATGGGGCTGTCGGTGTGTTCCTTCAAGATGATGTCTTTCATCTTCTTGACGATGTCCGGATGCTTGGCAGCGATGTCGTGGTCTTCGTGAAGGTCTGTTGCGAGGTCGTAAAGACGGCATTGACCAGCTTTCACCACCAGTTTCCAGTTGCCCATGCGCAAGCCCATCATGTTTGTCTCATGAAATTCCCAATAGAGGTAGTCGTGCTTCTTCTGTTTGCCCTTTCCGGTCAAAGTGGGATAGAAGGAGATGCCGTCGAAATAATCGTTGGCAAGCGATTTGTTGCGGTAGCGCTTCTCGTAGTTTTTGATGCCAGCCAAGTCGCAGAACGTCGGCATGAGGTCGTAGAAAGCCAACTGATGGTCGTTGACCGTTCCGGCCTTGACGTGACCTGGCCAGCGTACGATGAAGGGGATGCGGATGCCGCCCTCATAGGTGCTGCGTTTCTTGCCCTGAAGCAGACCGTCGCGGTTGAAGAAATCGGGGTCGGCGCCGCCTTCCTCATGCGGTCCGTTGTCCGACGTGAAGATAACGATGGTGTTCTCGTCGAGGCCCTTCTCCTTCAGTTTGGCCATAATCTGCCCCACCTGTGCGTCCAGACGCGAAATCATGCCAGCAAACTGCGCATGACCGTAGTTCGTTGGGTTATAGCGCGAACCCTGGTCGCCGCCGAAGGTTTTCTCCTGACAGAAGTGTCCCTTGTAGGCCAAGAAGATGGAGTCTTCCGGCTGAGCGAGTTCGGCGTGCGGCAAGGTATAGGTGAAGATACCGAGGAAAGGCTGGTCTTTCGTTTGCTTATCGAGCCATTCGAGGGCCTTTTGGTGGATGATGTCGGACGAATATTGTGGGCGTTTCTTGTATTCCTCACCAAACATGGGATATTTGATGTTCTCTTCCAACACTTCGCGACGCACGCCCTTGTCGCCAGCCGAGCGGCTGTAGGCGTTCAGGAAGTTAGGATAATAGAGGTGGGCCTGGAACTGACAGATGAAACCATAGTATTCGTCAATGCCGCGCTTGTCGGGCGTGGACACCGAACCCTCGTAGCCGCCGGCCCACTTGCCGAACATACCGGTGGTATAGCCGTTGTCTTTGAATATTTCCGGAATGATGACGTGAGCGGTGTCATACGGTTCCTGTCCCACCACGGCGAAATCGGAGTTGTTGCCATATTTCACCATGTTGTCGTATCTCCAATACTCTTTATTGCCACGGACATGCGTGTGGCCAGAATGCTGGCCCGTCATAAACGTTGCACGCGACGGGGCCGACACCGGACTGCCCGCATAGGCCTGCGAGAAACGCATGCCCTCGGCGGCGAGGCGGTCGATGTTGGGCGTTGAGATGTAGCGCTGGCCGTAGCAAGCCAGGTCACCATATCCCATGTCGTCACACATGATGTAAAGGATGTTGGGGCGGTTTTGTGCGTTGGCGGCAAATGCGGCCATAAGCCCGAGTCCGCCGACGATGATGTTGCTCTTCATGTTGTTTTTGTGTGATTATGCAATGGTGGCGTATGCAGGCCGAACGACATCCGCTCCGTCACCGTTACTTGGTTTTCAAGAACTACCGCTAAGCCAGAGGCTTGGCGGATTTTCAAATGCGCTTTCTATAAACTATAAATCCAGAAATATCTTCTGCATAAAATCGCCGTTGCCCGTGTGTGCCACGACCAAATAGTTTCCCTTTGGCAAGCGCTTGCAATTGATGCTCGCGCCGCGCTTTTCAGCCAATCTGCGGCCATTCACGGTGTAGAGGCTCAGGCGCTTTACCGGACCTTCTGCCGTCACGACGCTTCCCTTGACGCTGAACGACACGGCGGTTTCCTGCTTGGCAGGAACAACGTGGATGCCTGTCGGCGTTTCCTGCGTGTTGGGAGAGAAGAGGGCCGTGTAGACACCGCCAACTGCGGGGGAGAGCAGGAAGTCGGCCTCGCCGCTCACCGCATTGTCGCCGCAATACCATCCGAGGAATTTCGCATTGCCGAGGGCGGTAGCTGTGAGGCGGTAGCCAGATTCTTCTGGTTGCATGCTCACGGTGCCGCGAAGCGTGTCGCAAGAGAGGGCCACCACGGAGGCGGCATTTTTAGCCTCGACAACCTTCACGATGAAATCGGCGGTCTGCCCTGCCACTTCGTCTTCCGCATCCAGCAATCCGTTGGCCGTGAGGCGCAGACGCATGCGCGATTCTCCCAGGAGGGCATCTTCAGGAACGGGAATACTTTCTTCAAAACGATCGGTGGCGTTCAAGGCAACGGAGGTTTCAAAGATGCCGTCGCGGTTCCAGTCGAAATACGCCGTGAGACTTTCACCGTCGTCCAAGCGCTGGTTTAGCAAGCCCGACAAAGTGAGTGTGCTTCCCGGCGAGGTGTGGGCCGCGGCCTTGGTATAGATGGTGTACCAGTTGGCCGGCTTCCCAGCTTTCTTGCCAACGACGGCACCATTGGCCAAAGCGTTGGCAGGATAGATGAGCGGCTGGGCATCATGCGTATCACGCAATTCCAGATGCGTGAGATACGTTCCGCTGAGCGTGCCACAAGGCATGTCGTATATCTGTGCGTGGTGGGAATAGACGTTACGTGCCGGGCGGACAACGAACAACGTGTCGCCAGAAACGTTTAACGCTTCGCCCGCCACATCCCCAACCATCTGGCGCAGGGAGAAGAATGCTGGTTGCTCGGCAGACTGCTTGGCCACCCAGCGAGCCGCCTCGTTGCCTGAGACGGCATAACTGCGGTTGCCTTGTGCATTGACCAGGAGGTAGCCGCCAGCAAGGGCGTTTTTGCCAACGAAATACCAAGTCTGTGAAGGCGCGTCAGTGCGCGGTTCCAGAGCGAGTGTTCCCTCGGCATTCATGGCAAGGGCCTGTCCCTTCGGCGTGAGCAAGGAATAAATCATCTTCGGACTGCCAGTTTCATCAGACGCCTCAAACGGGCGGAACTCTGGCTCGGGCATTTTCTCTGCCAGGCTGACAGAGGTGAGACCGAAGAAGCAGCCCAGGTTTGATTTACCAGCGGTGACGGTGAGGCGGAGATAAAGACTGTTGCCCAACTGGCAAGTGGCCGACAAAGGCAGCGACCATTCCTGATGCACACCCGTCTCGTCGCCGATGCCAGCAGCGATATCCACATTCGTCAGTTGACCTTTGATTTCGGAGGAAGCCGCTTTAGCTCCTCCGTTGATTTCAACGTTGAATTGGCGGGCCTTCCCGTCGTTGTTCGACTGGTAACTGCCCGAAGCATTCAGCGCATGGATGTCGAGCAAGGCATAATGCGGAGTCGGCAACGCGTCGGGCAGACCGTCAATCTTGAAAGTAAGCGTGATGGTGGGCGAAGTGTTGCCATTGACATTGGGGCAGAGCATGGCTGCAGTGACCGCGTTGCCTGTGGACTTGAAAGCATGGGAAGAAGTGAGCGAAGCAGTGGCGCCGTCAATGGGCTTTCCTGCCGCGTCGCAGACACTGACTTTCACGCTCGAAGCCGCCGTTGCGCTTCGCGAGAAACGCAAACTGATTTGTGCTTGGCTGGCCATACACACGACAGCCAATAGGAAAAGGAGTTTGACACGTCTTGATGACGTACGGATATTTTTCATATACTAATAATAAAAAGATATGGTGTTAATAAAAAGATATGGTGTGAATTGGCAGACGGCAGGAGAAACGGAAGCTATAAACGCTTCAGACATAAGGTTCAAACTGGCGCTTGGCGGCCATCTTGCGCATATTACAGATGGCATAGTGCATGCGTCCGAGCGCCGTGTTGAGGCAAATGCTTTTGGCCGCAGCAATTTCCTTGAAACTCATCTTCTGATAATAAAACATGCGCACGATGTCCTGCTGGGCCTCTGGCAGACAGCTGACGAGCGCATTGACTTCGCAGAAGTTTCTGCTGAGGTTATTCTCACGCTCGCTGACATCATTCTGCAAACAGTCTGCCGCCATCCATTCTATTTCCTTACCGCGAAAGGCGTTATCCTGCGTCTGCTGTTTTCTGAAACTGTCAACGATGACATTATGGGCGATGCTGGAGAGCCAGACATAGAATTTGCCATTCTCAACATACCGTCCTTTACGCAGGGAGACTATCACCTTGAAAAAGGTTTCTTGAAAGATGTCGTTAGCGATGTCCTCGTCGTGGACATTAGAAAGGATGTATCCGAAAAGCCTGTCTTTATATCGTATGAGCAATGTGTCGAAAGCCTCGTTGAGACCTTCCACATACAGTTTGACCAACTCCTCATCGGTGTGGCGGGATAATTTTTCCATTACAATTTATGTTTGATGTTAAGCGTAATGTGTTTCGATAGGCGGTTCGGTTTTAGGTTTTTGATTAGGTAAGCCAGTAGAAAACATCTACTTGTGGTTGCAAATTTAATTGTTTTACGAATTTACGCCAAACGTTTTGCACGTTTTTTTGTAACTTCGCCCAAAGCTTAGGCCACAATTATTTTCCAGCCAGCCTCTGATGAGCAAGAATCGTCAGCGGCTCTGGCGATTTCACGCCTACTTATAAATCCAACTGATATGTTCAAGAAGAATTATACCCCCGAGGACATCAAGTCCATCCACGATTGGTTTGAAGCACACAAGGAGCAGATGCCCGACACGCTGCAACTTGATGCCGCGACTTATTACAAAGATCTGAAGAACACCGTTAAGACCTACTTCGAAGTGTTTGACCTCTACGGCAGCAACCCCACTTTCAGCGGACAATATCACCAACTCTGGCTCATCAAAGCCAAGCTTGAAGAGATGGGCATCAAATGAAATGCGCGGTTGCTGGCTGAAGAGAACGCCGCAAATATCCGGCCTCGCAACAGGCCTGAAACAGCCGACAGAAAAAACGGCTTGGCAAAAAAACGTCTTTCGCTTTGCCTGTTTTGCGATTAATCGTTATATTTGCGACACGTAAGTAATGGTAAAAAATAACTTGACCTATTTTTGGAGTAAGGAATTATTTCTTATGCCCTGTCAAATTGGTCAACTTATTCTTTCACCATTACTAAATCAGTGTGTTTACGGCCTGCACATGCTATGCCGTGTGCAAAACAAAGTATTTAAAATCAATACATCCCTAATAAACATGAGTTTGAAAATTGTTGTACTTGCCAAACAAGTACCCGACACTCGAAACGTGGGCAAAGACGCCATGACGCCAGAGGGCACCGTTAACCGCGCAGCCCTGCCCGCCATTTTCAATCCCGAAGACCTCAACGCTCTTGAGCAGGCTTTGCGATTGAAGGAACAGAATCCTGGTTCAACGGTTAGTATTCTCACGATGGGACCTCCCCGCGCCACCGATGTCATTCGCGAAGGCCTCTATCGCGGTGCTGACAACGGCTACTTGCTGAGCGACCGCGCCTTTGCTGGTGCCGACACGCTGGCCACCAGCTATGCTTTGGCAACAGCCATCAAGAAAATCGGCACGCCCGACATCGTTATTGGTGGACGCCAGGCCATTGACGGCGACACGGCGCAAGTGGGACCACAGGTGGCTCAGAAACTCGACCTCAACCAAGTGACTTACGTGACCAGCGTCGACAGCGTTGAAAACGGCAAAATCACCGTGACGCGCACCATCGATGGAGGTATTGAGCGCGTGGAAGCACCGCTACCCATTCTCCTCACCGTGAACGGCAACGCTGCACCATGCCGCCCGCGTAACGCCAAACTGGTGATGAAATATAAGCGTGCAACGGCGCCGATGGAACGCACCGCCGACATGCCACACGCTGAAGAATACGACAAGAAGCCTTATTTGACCGTGACGCAATGGAGCGTTGCCGATGTTGACGGCGACGTGAGCCAGTGCGGCTTGGCCGGTTCGCCAACGAAGGTGAAGGCCGTTCAGAACATCGTGTTCAAAGCGAAGGAGAGCAAGCGCCTCACGGGCTCCGATGCCAACGTGGAAGGCTTGGTTAAAGAATTGTTAGACAGCCACACAATTGGATAATACAACATTATGAATAACGTATTCGTTTATTGCGAAATCGATAAATACACGGTTGAGGAAGTGTCTTTTGAACTTCTCACCAAAGGCCGCAAACTGGCCAACCAGCTCGGCGTTCAGCTCGAAGCCATCGCTGCGGGCAACGGCATCAAAGGCAAGGTGGAAAAGGAAATCTTGAGCTACGGTGTTGACAAACTGCACGTTTTTGACGCCGAGGGCTTGTTTCCCTACACTTCGAAGCCACACACGAGCATCCTCGTCAACCTCTTCAAGCAGGAAAAGCCACAGATTTGCCTTATGGGCGCAACTGTCATCGGCCGCGACCTCGGTCCGCGCGTATCGTCGTCTCTGACGAGCGGTTTGACGGCCGACTGCACCGCCTTGGAAATCGGCGACTTCGACGACAAGAAGAGTGGCAAGCACTATGATCAACTGCTCTACCAGATTCGTCCGGCATTCGGTGGCAACATCGTTGCAACCATCGTCAACCCCGACCATCGTCCGCAGATGGCCACCGTGCGCTCTGGCGTGATGAAGGCTGAAAAGGTGGACGACAACTACCAGGGTGAAGTCGTTTACGAAGACGTGGCAAAATTCGTGCCCGACACCGACTATGTCGTGAAGGTCATCGAACGTCACGTTGAGAAAGCCAACAACAACTTGAAGGGTGCGCCCATCGTGGTTTGTGGCGGATATGGCGTAGGCTCGAAAGAGAATTTCGACCTGCTCTTCAAGCTCGCTGACGAACTTCATGGTGAAGTCGGAGCCAGCCGCGCCGCTGTCGATGCTGGCTTCTGCGAACACGACCGCCAGATTGGCCAGACGGGTGTGACGGTACGTCCGAAGGTGTACATTGCCTGCGGTATCAGCGGTGCCATCCAGCACGTGGCAGGCATGAAGGAGAGCGGCATCGTCATCTCCATCAACACCGACCCCGAAGCCCCCATCAACCAAATTGCCGACTACGTGATTACTGGTTCCGTGGAGGAGGTCGTACCGAAAATGATCAAGTATTATAAGGAGAATTCCAAGTAAGTAATGGTAGAATTTCATCATTGCTAAACCAAACAGAAGATATTCAAAATGGCAAACAACTATACGGATCAT
This sequence comes from uncultured Prevotella sp., assembly GCA_900539625.1. Lineage (GTDB taxonomy): Bacteria > Bacteroidota > Bacteroidia > Bacteroidales > Bacteroidaceae > Alloprevotella. Next base: position 91,713 of record UQCW01000005.1, on the reverse strand, counting down.
CCCGAACTGAAGTTCGAGCTGAATCATCCGCTCATGAAGCGTATCGTGGAACTCAAGGAACGCGATTTCCGCGATAAAGACAGTTATGACTATGCGCCGCTCGACTTTGAGGACGCCATGGATTCTTACGACCGCGTGCTCGACATCACAGGCGAAATTGCCGGCACAACGATTGCCGACAACGCTGAAGGTGTTGACCTCGAAGGCCCTCACCACGAAGGCGACCGCGTGCGCTATGCCAGCGGCACGGCCGACAACCTCGACGCCATGGTGAAAGCCGGTCTCAACGGCATGACGATGCCACGTCGCTACGGCGGTTTGAATTTCCCGATCACGCCCTACACGATGTGTGCAGAACTCGTGGCAGCCAGCGATGCTGGTTTCGGCAACATCTGGAGCCTTCAAGACTGTATCGAAACGCTCTATGAATTTGGCAACGAAGACCAACACAGCCGCTTCATCCCGCGCATCTGCGCTGGAGAAACGATGTCAATGGACTTGACGGAGCCTGATGCAGGTTCCGACCTTCAGAGCGTCATGCTCAAGGCCACCTATTCTGAAGAAGAAGGTTGCTGGCTCTTGAACGGTGTGAAGCGCTTCATCACCAACGGCGACGCCAACCTCCACCTCGTTTTGGCCCGCTCAGAAGAGGGCACGACAGACGGACGCGGCCTTTCTATGTTTATCTACGACAAGAACTCTGGTGGTGTCAACGTGCGCCGCATTGAAAACAAGCTCGGCATCCACGGTAGCCCCACCTGCGAATTGGTCTATAAGAACGCACACGCTGAACTCTGCGGCGACCGCAAACTCGGTTTGATTAAATACGTCATGGCCCTGATGAACGGCGCACGCCTCGGCATCGCCGCACAGAGCGTGGGTATCTCACAGGCCGCCTACAACGAAGGTCTGGCCTATGCACGCGACCGTGAGCAGTTTGGCAAAGCCATCATCAATTTCCCCGCCGTTTACGACATGCTGGCCCTCATGAAAGCCAAGCTCGACGCCGGCCGCGCATTGCTTTATCAGTGCGCCCGCTACGTTGACATCTACAAGGCGCTTGACGACATCGCCCGCGAACGCAAACTCACGCCTGAAGAGCGCAAGGAACAGAAGAACTTCAGCAAATTGGCCGATTCGCTCACGCCACTCGCCAAGGGCATGAACTCTGAATATTGCAACCAGAACACTTACGACGCCATCCAGATTCACGGCGGTTCGGGCTTTATGATGGACTACCCCATCCAGCGCTACTACCGCGATGCCCGCATCACCTCCATCTACGAGGGTACGACGCAGTTGCAGGTGGTTGCCGCCATCCGCTATGTCACCAACGGTTCTTACCTCGCACAGGCCCGCGAATTTGAACAGGCTGAGGTGAGCGAAGCCATGAAACCACTCGTGGCACGCGCCAAGGCTATGGCCGACAAACTGGAAGAGGCAACGGCCCGCGTGAAGGAAGCTGGCGATGCTGCCTTCCACGACATCTGCGCCCGCCACTTGGTTGAAATGGCTGCCGACGTTATCATGCTACATCTCTTGATTCACAATGCTACGGCCAACGCCGAACTCTTCGAAAAGAGCGCCCGCGTTTACGCCAACTTCTCAGAGGCAGAAGTGGCCAAACACCACACGTTCGTCATGAACCTGCGCCCGGAAGATTTGGCCGACTATGTACAGGCTTAGCAATATCAAATTCAGGGGAGTTTCACGCTGAAACTTCCCCTAATGAATAACCCACAAATCCCACCCTCTTCATTGCGGGTGGGATTTTTTGTATCGCAACGATTCCAGCTTCACGGCGCAATGGTTCAAACCTGCCGGGAGGCGCATGGAAGAGGCTATACACCCAATTTCTACGCCCCAATCAACGCATCTGCATCACAATAATCGGGTATTGGCCAGGCGATTTGCTTTTTTTTGCAGCATAAATTCAAGAGATGGAAAAAAAGTAAGTAATTTTGCTTACATGAGAGAAGACATCAAAGATTTCGTCGACGCCTTGGAGAGCTATGTCAGAGCGCAACTGCAAGTGTCGGGCGAACCAGCAGACTATAACGTGGAGGCGTTGGAAATTGTTGACGCCAGAAACCACCTGTTCCGCCATGCCGGAAAAAGAGTGACCGACGAGTCGGAAAACATTTATGCCCTGCGCGACCTTTGCCGCGTTGACGAAATGAGCCTCGACTTTGTGCCAGACCGCCAACGCATGGCGGCCATCGCCAGAAATTTCTTTTGGGACAACTGAACCAAAAGAGACCATCAAACCCAACCAGACCATCAACACATTAATATGCAAGAGCATCATAAACCATCGGCGCAAACATCGGCCGATGCCCATTACAAACACCGCGTCCCCATACAGATACGCTTTAACGACGTTGACCGCTACGGCCACGTCAACAACAATGCCTACTTTGCCTTTTATGACTTGGGCAAGGAGGATTATCTCATCAACGTGTTGCGCGTGAATTACCGTGCAAACGACGTAGTGCCCGTTGTGGCCAACATCAACGCTGATTTCATCCTACCCATCTTCTACGGTGACAAAATCGTGGTTGAAACACGCATTTCCCACCTCGGTCAGAAGAGTTTCACCCTACAGCAACGCGCCGTCAACGAGAAAACGGGCTGCGTTGTCTGCCAATGTTCAACGGTGATGGTCTGCTTCTCACTCAAGGAACAGGCTTCGGCCGACATCCCGGAAAGCTACCGCAAGGCCATACTCGACTATGAAGGTCCTGACTGCATGTAAGTAATGGTCCATTAAGTAGGTGCTCAGAATCATTCAATCTAAACTAATTTTGAGTACCTACTTATTAAACACCTACTTACTAATGCTTCTGCCCCCCACTCATAAAACCAATTGCCATGTCTCAAGAAATCATACACACCGCGAAATTCAAAGAAGCCTTCGGCCGCCTGTGCCAAGAAAGCGTTGACAAGATATTCATCCTGACCGACGAGACCACCCACCGTCTGTGCCGCCCCCTTTTAAAGCAATGGGACAGGCTCGACGGCGCAACCGACATCGTCATACCGCCAACCGACGTCAACAAAAACATTGAAACAACAACGACCGTTTGGTCGGCACTCGCCGACGGAGGGGCCTCGCGCCATTCGCTCATGGTTTGTCTGGGCGGCGGCATGGTGACCGACCTCGGCGGTTTTGCCGCCTCCACCTTCAAGCGCGGCCTGCGCTTCATCAACATCCCGACGACCCTGCTGGCTATGGTTGACGCGGCCGTCGGCGGGAAAACGGGGGTCAACTTCAATGCGCTGAAAAACGAAATCGGCGTGTTCAACGAAGCGGCCATCGTGGTGATCGACACCGACTTCCTTCGCACGCTCGACAAGCGCAACATGCTCTCTGGCTATGCCGAAATGCTGAAACACGCACTGCTTCACGACGAAGCCATGTGGGCGGAGCATCTGAAGATGGACTTCAACGACATCAACTATGCCCAGTTGCAAAAACTCGTGGAACAGAGCATTGAAGTGAAACGCCACATCGTGACCATCGACCCGCACGAGAAGGGACTGCGCAAAGCGCTGAACCTTGGACACACCGTTGGACACGCCTTGGAAAGCTTCGCTATGGAAACTGGCAGGCCCGTGTTGCACGGATATGCCGTGGCATGGGGATTGGTCGGAGAGCTCTACCTGAGCGCCGTGTTGCAGCATTTCCCGCAAGACAAGATGCGCCAAACCGTGAGGTTCATACGGGAGCACTACGAAGCCATCAACTTCACCTGCAACGACTATGACCGCCTCTTCGAGCTCATGAAGCACGACAAAAAGAACGTGGGCGGCGAAATCAATTTCACTCTTCTTTCGGACGTGGGAGAAATCCGGCTCGACAACCACGCCTCGTGCGAACTGATTGGAGACATGTTTGACTTTTTACGTGAAGGATAATCCGATATGCAAAAGAACATCAACAAATACATCCCTCTCTTTGAGCGCCTACTCTCCCTCTTGATTGTTTTTCTTCTCCTTGCCGGAACGGTGGTGTGGAGTGGAAAGATTTTCGGACGTCAAATCGGCACACCTTCGGCAACCGACTCCACCACAACGACTGTTGCCCTGCCCAATGCTGAAGAACTCCTGCAAATGGGACTTCAGGAGGTTCATCTCGAAGCGCTTGACTCTGCCGCCTGGAAGGTGACAGACAAGGACGGTGCTACGCAGGGAACGATTGTGAGCACCGCGCCTTACGCGAAAGACGTGACGGGCTTTGCTGGCCCCACCCCACTCTATCTGTTCCTCTCGCCCGACAACATCGTCAAGGCCGTTGTTGCGGCCGACAATGCAGAGTCGCCCGATTTCTGCCGTCAAGCCTGCAACGGCATCTTCTCCCAAATCGTTGGTCTCTCGGCGAATGAAGCGCAAGGCAAACGGGTGGATGCCGTCACGGGAGCCACCTTCTCAAGCAACGCCATCATCGCCAACGTGAAGCAGACGCTTTCCGAACGCGCCAAAGCCAACCGCAAGGCAAAGCTGAAACCAGTCATCGGATGGGGCAAGACGGTTGCCGTGGCTGCCGTTTTGCTGCTGGGCATACTGGCATCGTGGCGTCTGCGCGGCATTAAACCAGTGCGACTGGCCATTCTCATCCTTAATGTTTGTGTCACGGGCTTCTGGTGTGGGCAATTTCTCTCTGTCTCCATGCTGCGCGGCTGGATTCAAAACGGTTTAGACCCCATCCTCTATCTCCCCGCGGTGCTGATGCTCCTCGTTGCCATCGTAATGCCGTTTTTCAAACGTCCTCACCACCACTGCCTGTGGGTGTGTCCCTTTGGCAGTCTGCAAGAACTGGCCTACTATCTGCCCTTGCCAAAGGTGCACGTCAGCGCCCCCGTTTTCAAACTGATGCGCCTGACGAGAACCTTGGTGCTAGCGCTCCTCTTGCTACTGCTTTGGATGGGCATCGGCGCCAGTTTGCTCGACTACGAGCCCTTCACGGCCTTCATGCTCAGCACGGCGACGCCCGGCGTGCTGGTGTTGGCCACTTTATTCGTCATCGCCAGCATATTCATCCCGCAGCCCTGGTGCCGCTGCCTTTGCCCGATGGGCACACTGCTGGAACTCTCTGAAGACAAGGGAATTAAACAGAAGAAAAAGAATACTGGTGCGTGACAGTTCGCGGTGCTCACAAAATCTGAGGATTACGCAAACCCATACCGCCACAAAATCTTCCAGGATATGATTGACAAATATAAGATTGTAAGCCTTGTGCTGACGTTGAGCCTGATTGCAGCGCTCGTACGTCTCGTTTACAGCACAAACATCGCTGGTCCGTCTGCCCCGCAAGACGACAAGGCATCGGTGTTGAAAATCATCCACGAACGCAAAAGTGTTCGCAGTTTCACAGAGCAACCTGTCAGCCGCGAGCAACTCGACACATTGGTTCGCGCCGCAATGGCTGCCCCAACAGGCAAAAACATGCAGCCTTGGAAATTCATTGTCATCGACGACAAAGAAGCCATGACGCAATTGTCTGAGCAGTTGCCCTACGCCAAGATGCTCAAAGAGGCGCAAGCCGCCGTCATTGTCTGTGGAGATATGAGCGTGGTGGACGACAACGGCAAACCTTCGACCAACTGGGTCATGGATTGCTCCGCCGCCACCGAAAACCTGCTGCTCGCAGCTGAAGCGATGGGGCTCGGCGCCGTATGGACTGGCGTTTATCCCTACGAGGAGCGTCTGGAAGCCGTTAAAAAAGCATTCAACCTCCCCGAGAACATCATTCCCCTGAACATGGTTCCCATTGGCTACCCGAAGGGGGAACAACATCCGAAAGACAAATACAAACCAGATAATATCCATTACAACGGTTGGTAACAAAAAAATATAGGGCCTGACATTTAAAGTGTCAGGCCCTATATTTTTTTGTGCCTCTGGGGGCAGATGCAAACGTATCTGGGAGCAGACGCAAGCGCATCTGGGAGCAGGCGCAAGCGAATCTAGGGGCAGACGCAAACGCATCTGGGGGCAGATTCGATAACAGGCATAGGTCTGGAATCTGGAAGATGCCTTCACGGCGTTCCGCTACCTATCTGTCGGCGGCACGTAAGGAATCTCCAATGGTTCGACATGCGTCGTGATGAAAGTCTGCTTACCGAATTTCTGCCGCAACTTCCTTTCAACAGCCCGCGAAGCCTCGTTGGCCTTTTGCAGGGTGGTGTTGCCGTCCATGCAGAAGTGGACATCAATGGCCCGGTTGTTTCCGATGCGGCGCGTGCGCAGACTGTGGGGCAGAGAAGCGCCCTCCGTTTTGTTGATGACATTGATGATGAACTGCTCTTCGTCCTCTGGCAAGGATTTCTCAAGCAATTCCTGTATGCTCGGCACAAAGAGTTTAAACGCCACCCGAGCGATGAAGAGGCTGACGATGACGGCCGCTATGGGGTCGAGGATACGCCAAGAAGGGCCGAGGAGAATGGCGCCGCCGATACCGACAGCGGTGCCGATGCTCGAGAGCGCATCACTGCGATGGTGCCAAGCGTTGGCCACCACCACGGCGGAGTCGACGCGACGACCGACACGCGCGGTCCACTGAAAGAGAAATTCCTTGGAAATCACGGAGACCAAGGCGGCCACCAGGGCAATCAAGCCTGGCTCGGCGATGTTGTCGCCCTTGATATAGGCGATGATTTCGCTGGCACCGTTCCACAAAATGCCGAGGCCGACGGCAAGGAGCATCAGTCCGATGGAGGCCGTGGCGAGGGTTTCATACTTGCCGTGTCCAAAATCGTGGTCGGCATCGCAGGGTTTTCCGGAGATGCGCACGAAGAGCACGACGATCAAATCGGTCACGAAGTCGGAAAGAGAGTGTACGGCATCGGCAATCATGGCCGCACTGCCGCCCAACACGCCGGCGACAAATTTGAAGAGCAGCAACAGAAAATTGATGAAACTGCCCACAAGCGTCACGCGGAAGATGAGATGCTCGCGCTGCTTGTTTTCTATTGTTTCGGTCATGATTGAAGAATGAAATCCGTTATCCATTGCCCGACTTCCTTGGTGCCGTATTTCTCGCCTCCGGCAACCTGAATTTCTGGCGTCCGCACATTGGCTTCCAAACTGGCGTCAACAGCGCGACGTATCAAGGCACCTTCTTCCTTCAGATTGAAATATTCAAAGAGCATGGCCACAGAAAGAATCTGCGCCAAGGGGTTGGCAATGTTTAAACCTTTAGCCTGCGGCCAAGAACCGTGAATGGGCTCGAAAACGGGGGTGCTTTCTCCAGTGGAGGCTGAAGGGAGAAGGCCCATCGAACCGCTGATGCAGGAGCCTTCGTCGGTGAGTATGTCGCCGAAGGTGTTTTCCGTCACCATGACATCGAAGAACTTGGGGTCTTGAATCATGCGCATAGAGGCATTGTCGACATACATGTAATCGGTCTGGACATCGGGATATTGCGGCGCCATCTCCTGGGCCACTTTTCTCCAAAGGCGGCTTGAGGCAAGGACGTTGGCTTTGTCGACCACCGTCAGGTGTTTGCGACGTCGCTGAGCATATTCAAAGGCAACTTTCAAGATGCGCTCCACCTCGTGGCGGGAATAGGCATTGGTGTCGTAGGCATAATCGTCGCCTTCTTTCTTTTCTCCGAAATACATGCCGCCGGTGAGCTCACGGATGCAGACGAAATCGGCTCCACGGACGAGTTCGTCCTTCAAAGGCGACTTGTGGATGAGGCAGTCGAAGGTCTGAACGGGACGTATGTTGGCAAAGAGGCCCAACTGCTTGCGCATGGCCAGGAGTCCTTGCTCGGGACGCACTTTGGCATTGGGGTTGTTGTCGAAGCGCGGATCGCCAACGGCTGAGAAAAGAACAGCGTCGGCATCCTGGCACGCCTTCAGGGTTTCTTCAGGGAAAGGATGGCCGACGGCGTCGATGGCGGCTGCTCCGCAGAGCGCTTCTGTGAAAGTGACCTGATGACCAAACTTGCTGCAAACGGCTTTCATCACCTTGACGCCTTCGGCAGATATTTCAGGGCCGATTCCGTCACCGGCCAAAACTGCTATTTTCAATTCCATTGCTTTTGTGTGTTAAGAGGGCGCTCTGTCAATGGCGGCATTGTGGCTGATGCACTTCTACGCTGCTACTGAATTATCAGAACACCCTTTTTATTATACGATGAAGATATTGCAGGAGACTCTTTTGCTCCCGTATGAAAGGCAAATATACAAAAATAGTGGCAATAAGAACTATCTTACGCCACTATTTATATCATACCTTTCTTGACATTCGTCAAAGCTTAATCCGTTATTCTGACAAAAAGCCCAACCGAGGCCTTACTTTGCTTTCTTTCCGAACACCGAGAAGTGAACGTAGCGCTTCGGGTGCATTCTCAAGTCGATCATCAGCGAGTCGGCATGACTCATGGTGCTGTTGAGATTGTCGTAAACAGAACGGTCGTTGAGGAAGAGCCCCAGCGTGTTGTCGCGACTATTGAGCTGTCGGTTGAGGAAATCAGTGGTGGTGGTCAGGTTGCTCGTCAAACTGTTGACGTTTGTGAGCGTGGTGTTGACCTGCTTCATGGTGTTGTCGATGTCCACACGCGCCAACTTTCCAGTCAGGGTTTCAACATGACTGCCCGTGCGGTTGAACTTGGCCATCATCTCTGGCACGTCCTTCTTCATCATCTGGTTCAAACTGGCAGAGGTCTCCTTGAGGTTGGACGTGATTTCGGCCGTGTTGTGAAGGGTCTGTGCCAAAGCTGGGTCGGAGGTCAGACGGTTGAGATTGGTCATAATGGAATCGAGCTTTGGCAGCATGCGCTCCACAACAGGAAGCATGGCCTCGAGCTTGTTGAGCGTGCCGATGTGCATACCGCCAGAAATGGTGTCGCCAACGGAAAGGTTCTTCGTCGGGTTCGGTCCGAGCACCAAACTGAACTTCACGCCGCCCATCAGTTCGCTTTCCAGTTCGGCACGCGTGCCATAAGGAACGCGCATTGACTTGTCGAGCTCGATGCAGACAACGACATTGTCGGTGCGGTCGTAGTCGTAATCAATGCTACGCACATTTCCCACCGCATAGCCGTTGGCATAGACGGGCGTGCTCACGGCCAGTCCCTGGATGTCGGTGAAACGAACGAAATAACTATTGGTGGGACTGAAGATATTCACCCCTTTGAGAAAGTTGATGCCAACCACCAGGAGCGCGATTGCTATAACGCCCACGAGGGCCAGTTTGATTTCCTTTGAGAAAATGTTCATTTTGATGAGGAGTTATGTAATGGTAAAAAGAACCTAAATATTGCCAAACCTCTATCTGGAGAGCCTGATGGCCTCAGAAAGATTCATGCGCTGGCCGTTCTTAAAGGCCACGATGAAGTTTCCTGGACATTTGTTGGCCAATGATTTCTGCACCTGCCGAATCTCATTGTAGGAGGTTGACTCGCCAACGGTGTATTTATAGAGCTGGCCTTCTTTATAGAACCCAACATTCTGCAGGCCCTTCAAGCGGGCGTCATTTGCCTTGAGCTGGCGGTCAACCACAAATATCTGCACTTTGAAAACGGGTTTACCCTGTTCGGCACTTCTCGGCTGCTTCGCCACGCGCTCTGCATGAGCCGCTCTTGCGGGCGTTGAATCGGGTTTGGCCACCGAGCGCTGCTGTCCGGCAGACTGGCGGCGCGTGGCAGCGCCGTTGTCGGAACGTACAGAAGCGGAACGCGCCTCAGCGCCTTTGCCTTTGTTTTCTGGGGTTTCTTCTTTCGCACCGCACTCTTTCGCAGCGGTTGCTGGTTGCGGATTGGGGTCGACGGGTACAACGGCCGGTTCTGCGTTGGCCACATTCAAATCGTTGCTGCCGTCGCTCACGCGAGGCGGCTCCGCTTTGTCAATGGCATCGGGAAGGATGATGGGCGTGATTGCCTGGGGCGACATGCCGCCTTGCTTGACGCGGTATTTCACAATGCCGTTATAGATGCTACGCGCCAAAGCCTGTACGCCACCTGCGGAATTCAGATATCGCTCTTCTTCGGGTGTTGAAATAAAACCAAGCTCGGTCAAGACAGCGGGCATGGAGGTGTTTCTCAGGACGAGGAAACCTGCCTGATGAACTCCCTTGTTCTTTCTTCCAGCGCTGACATATTGCTGCTGAATGCTGCGGGCCAGTTCGACGCTCTGCTTCATGTGGCGATCTTGGATCAACTCGAAGATGATATAGCTCTCAGCCTTATTGGGGTCGAAACCCGCATAGGTCTGCTTGTAGTTTTTCTCATAAGTGATCACCGAGTTCTCGCGCTTGGCCACTTCAAGATTTGCTGCGGCACGCGCCATACCCAACGTATAGGTTTCAGAACCATAGGCGATGCGTCCCTTGGGAAGAGAATTGGTGTGGATGCTCACGAAGAGGTCGGCCTTGTTTCTGTTGGCAATGTTGGCACGGCGGTCGAGCGGGATGAAGACGTCGGTCTTACGCGTGTAGATCACTTTTATGTCCGGACAATTGGCCGCCAACAGTCGCCCGACCTCCAACGTCACCTTCAGATTGATGTCTTTTTCTTTGGAAAAGGAACCGACGGCTCCGGCGTCGTGACCACCGTGTCCAGCATCGAGCACAATGGTGAACGTCTTGTCCTGCACTTCCTTTGTTTCGTCTGCAGCCATCGCACAGAGACAGCAAAACAGGCTCATCAAGCTAAAGAGAATCGGACGTTTAAAAGCGTATTGCATGATTGATTGTTTGTTTCTGATTTTTGAAAAGAGCCACCTCGCTTATTTCTCTTCCTTTTTCATATCCAAGAGTTTTGCGGAATGGCGGTGCATCATGTAGATGGTCCACAATTCAAGGAGGGCGTAAACCACAAAACCGCAGCCAATCAAGATGATGGGCAGTCCGGCAACTTCCTCAGCCTTGCGATATAATATCACGTAGAGCGTTGCAACGAGTTCGAGCGCCGGCAGAAAATAATAGGCAGGATGAATGGGGCATCCGGAACGATGGATGCTCCAGAGCGTATAGAACTGTGTGGCGGCCACCACGAAGAGCAGGACCGACAGGATATAGACGATGGCAGACAAGAAAAGCATCGGCCACAATAGTTGCACAAAGCCAAAGAGGACGCAGCCTGCGCCAAGAACGGGGTACAACATGAGCTGACGCACCTGCGGGTCCTGACGGAAATAGCTGACGATGGCCACAACACCCGGAATGATGAACACCACTCCGCTCACCATCACAATCCAAGTGGTGATGGCTTCTGAAAACACAATGAGCAACACGCCCAGCACCATAACGCAAAGGGCACGCGCCAATACATTTTGTAGGAACTTTTTCATGAGACGTTTCTTTTTAAGTGGGTTATTCTTCACCATCTGGCCAAAGCCACTTTGGGTGGACCATGAAATCTCATCCTCGCCCAATGGGGAAGTATGAGAAGCCAAACTGGTGCATCTCGTCGTAGTCATAAAGATTGCGACCGTCGAAAATGACAGGATGGTGCATGGAGCGGCGAACCACCTCCCACGATGGCAGGCGAAACTGCTTCCATTCTGTCAGGAGCAACATGGCATCGGCATTCAGCACGGCGTCGTACATATCCTTGGCATAGGTGACGCTGTCGCCCATGCGTCGGCGGCATTCCTTCATGGCGATGGGGTCGTAAACGCGCACATGACAACCAGCTTCCAAGAGATGCTGGATGGTCACGAGGGAAGTGGCCTCGCGCATATCGTCGGTCTCGGCTTTGAAGGCCAAGCCCCAAACGGCAATGGTCTTGCCCTTCAAGTCGCCTGCGTAATACTGGTTGAGCTTTCTGAAGAGAACGGACTTCTGCTGTTCGTTAACCTCTTCAACGGCTTTCAAGACACGCATGCTGTAGCCGTTTTGTTCGGCCGTCTTGATGAGGGCTTTGACGTCTTTCGGGAAACAAGAACCGCCATAGCCGCAACCGGGATAGAGGAACTTCGAACCGATGCGGGAATCGCTGCCGATGCCCTTACGCACCATGTTGACATCCGCTCCAACGAGTTCGCAGAGATTAGCAATGTCGTTCATGAAAGAAATGCGCGTGGCGAGCATGGAATTGGCCGCATATTTAATCATCTCCGCCGAAGGGATGTCCGTGAAAATCACGCGGAAGTTGTTGAGCATGAAGGGAGAATAGAGGCGCGTCATCAAATCGCGTGCACGCTGGCTCTCAACGCCGACAACAACGCGGTCGGGCGACATGAAGTCTTTGACGGCAGCTCCTTCCTTAAGAAATTCGGGATTGGAAGCCACGTCAAACGGAATGTCCTTGCCGCGCTTCTGGAGTTCTTCCTGAATGGCCGCCTTCACCTTATGTGAGGTCCCAACGGGAACGGTGCTTTTCGTGACCACCACAAGATAGTGGTCCATATTGGCACCCACCTCGTGAGCCACTGCCAAGACATAGCTCAAGTCGGCACTTCCGTCTTCGTCAGGCGGCGTACCGACGGCACAGAAAACGGCCTCAACGTCGTTGATACATTCCGTGAGTTTCGTTGTGAAATTGAGGCGTCCTTCGCGATGGTTTCGCAACACCATTTCTTCCAAGCCCGGCTCATAAATTGGTATTTCTCCGCGTTTGAGCGACGCTATCTTTTGAGGATTGATGTCAACACACGTCACCTCCACGCCCATTTCTGCAAAACAAGCCCCGGAAACGAGTCCGACATATCCAGTGCCAACGATTGCTATCTTCATATTGTTGGGATTGTAAGGGGTTTCAGAAAAGACGAAGTTTACCATTACTTACTTTCTGAAGCCCCTTGAAAAACAAAAAGGCGCCCATGCGTTCTGCCGACTCATACCGACAGGCACAATGGCGCCATATTCTTTAAAATCGCTGTCTTTTTATAGACTTACTTTTGAGCCTGTGCGCCCTGATTGGCAGCATCAGCACCAGCACCCTGTGAGATGGGCGCCGTTGTGTTGGTCTTCATGTCACTGACAACGGTCTTTTTCTCAGGAGTTGACAGGCAGAAGACACTGAACACGCTGAAAAGCACGAGCAATCCGGCCAAAGTCCACGTTGCCTTCTCAACAACGTCGGTGGTCTTGCGGACACCCATGATTTGATTTGAAGAAGCGAAGCTTGAAGCCAATCCACCGCCCTTCGACTCTTGAATCAGGACGATAAATGAAAGCAAAACGGCCACGATTACGGCCAGGATAACGAATACGCTATACATGTTTTATCTATTATTATGTTTTTGATTGATCACCAGTTTATGCAGGAACCGCATTTGGTCTGCAAAGTAACGATTTTTTTTTGGATAATTCAAGTTTAGCTTACGGATAATTTCCATAGCTTTCTCATATCTACCCTGTTTTATATAGATTTTCGCCAATGTCTCCGTGAAATAGTCTTCGTCATCGGCATCATCTCCAGTTGTTTCCGCCGGAATTTCGGGCCTGAGCGTCGGATTGTCCTGAAGCACAATGCGCTCCGAACTGCTATCGATGAAATTGGAAATCAAGACATCGCTCCGATTGGCGGCTGCATTGTCACTTCCAAGAGCAACCACGGCATCATTTTCTGCCGGAGCCGTCTCTGATTCGGCCGCTTCCTCCTGCATGAGGAAGGCCATATAGTCGTTCGTTGCATCGGCCACCGTCGGTTTCTTGCGGCGCGGGAGTTCCTCTTCATCTTTATCCTCTGCCAGCATGCCGTTTTGCAGGAATCTGTCAATCAACGACTCCGTACGGTCTGCCCCCGTAGTCATGGTTTTGTCCATCACCTCTTCTTGTGTGGCCCGGTCTGCGTGTAACTTATAGTTGTCACCTTCAACCATATTGAAGAGCACACGTCGGTCGCCAATAAAGATGGAGGCTTTCCGGAGTTCTTCACCAAACGTGACATCGTGGAGCAGAAAGAGGTTTTTGAGGAAGAGAATCCTCGCAGCCTGATAATAAGGATAGCGGGCCACCATCTCGCGCAGGGCGAACACGGTGTCCTTGTTCAACATATCTGGATGTTTTGCTAATTCTGCAACCGAAGGTGTCATGTATAATTAAGGTTGGATTCTCTGAGAGGATTAATGATGATTGGATTTCTGCGGCCTATTCTAAGACCGTGGGGGATGACTTCGTGGTGTTCATTATATATTATATGTGTGGCAACGGAATACCTATATATATAATATAACAGCTATCGGGGTGTGTTTTGCCAGCCTACCAGTTGGCAACGGTCGCGTTGAAGATTTGCTCTGTAAGGTCGCGCACCATCTCTGTCACCAACTGCTCCTGCACGGCACTCAACTGCTGGGAAGCGTCATACTGCGAAGTCGCCGTAAACTGTTTCTCCCAACTTTCATTGGTCTTCGCGTTGGAGAATCGGATGTTCACCGTCATCTTCAACTGCACCTGTGAGGAAAGTCCGTCGGCCGACACGCCTTTGTTATACTGGTCGTAGCTAACGATTTCGCCCGCAATGTGCATGTCGCCATTGCGTTTGACGAGTTTGAGACGCGTCTGGTTGGCATATAGGTCCTGCAACTTATTATTAAACATGGCCTCCATCGGAGCCCAGCCGTATGGGGCGCGGTTGGGGACGTTGTCTATCTGGATGGTCTTGATGATGTCGTAGTTGATGCTCGTACCAGTGAACTGGTATTTCACACTGCAGGCCGTCAAGACCATACAGGCCACGACTACCAGCATACGCCACCATCCGCCACAGCGACTTCCCGCTATGCCTGAGCGCCAGCTATATATTTTCGTAAAGACTGATTTATTCCAAGTCATATTCTTTAATCTTTCTGTAAAGCGTTCGTTCTGAAATTCCCAACTGCTTGGCGGCCAAACGCCGGTTTCCGTTGTTCTTGTTCAAAACGCTCCTGATGGACTTCCGCTCCATTTCTTCCAAGGAGCCGTCAACAACGACATCTTCTTCATCGGTTTCTTTGGGCGCGACGTCATTGTCCGTCACTTCCTCGGCATCCTGAATCAAGGAGCTGTCTGTTTTTTCCATCGGCCGCCCGAGCGCTGGCTGCGGTTGGTAGATGGCCAAACCTCTTGAGGAGGAAGTCGGCGAATCGGTGTCTCTGCCAACCATCGGCAAATGTTTCTCCCCGACCATCCGCTTTAATTCTGCCACTTCACGGCGCAGATCAAAGAGCATCTGGTAGATAAACTCGCGCTCTTTCTCGAAACTGTGGGTTTCTTCCTTTGAAGCGAGCGCTACCACATGCCCTTGTGAAGTATTTTCGGCAGGCAGATAGAGCGAAAGGATTTCCGGCGTAATTTCGCGCTCCTCGGAAGTGACCGACATGTTCTCAGCAATATTTTTCAGCTGACGGACATTTCCTGGCCAAGCATAACTGACAAGCATTTTCTGAGCCTCTGGTGTCAAACGAATGGGAGGCATCTTATACTTCTCACTCATCTCCAGGGCAAACTTCCGGAACAACAAAACCACATCGGCACCGCGTTGACGCAAGGGGGGGATGTTGATGGAGACGGAGTTTAAACGATAGAAGAGGTCTTCGCGGAACTTGCCATCGGCGATGGCCTTTTCCATATTCACATTGGTTGCCGCCACGATACGCACATCCGTGCGCTTCACTTCGCTGGCACCCACGGGAATGTATTCACCGGTCTCGAGCACACGCAGCAAGCGGGCCTGTGTGGGCAACGGCAACTCGCCTACCTCATCCAAAAACAACGTTCCGCCGTCAGCAACGGCGAAATAGCCTTCTCGGCGCTCAACGGCCCCCGTAAAAGCTCCCTTTTCGTGGCCGAACAATTCCGAGTCAATAGTTCCATCAGGAATGGCACCACAATTGACGGCCAAATATTTTTTGCCTTTCCGCAAACTGTGGTCGTGAATCACACGGGGGAAGATTTCCTTTCCCACACCATTCTCGCCCATGATAAGAACCGACAAATCCACTGGAGAAATTTTGAGGGCAATCTCCAAGGCACGATTCAAAGCATCGTCGTTACCGACAATGCCATAGCGTTGCTTGAGGCGTTGAAGCTGTGAAGTTTCCATGTTGACCAACTGTTTAAAATATAGAACCGCCGCGGCTGATTGCTCAGAAGGGGGAGAAGGCAAGCGAGAGCAGAGCGTCAAGCGTGCTTGAACGCTATGCCGAGGTGAAGCCTATGTTATGCAAAGTTACGAAAAAACATTGACAAGCATACACAGAATCTCCAACAAGCTTTCTTAAAAACGTTCCACAGGCGATTTTCCCTTAGCATTTTAGTAGCGGACACGGTTTTTTATATTAACTTTGCGAGACTGATTCGGCATGATTTGCCCTATCCTCATGCCCTGGTGCATTCGGAGCACGAAGAGAAGAGGCTTTGGCATGCAGCCAATGCGATTCCGCCCAACGGTTCACGCCTCTGCATAAAGCACCATTATTTTCCATCCATCCTATCCGAAAGAATGACACTATCCAATTTTTTCAAGAAAATATTCAGTCCGTTTCTGATGGGCAACTGCCTCGGCATGATTGTCGTTTCGCTGGCACTGGTTTTCGTGACGCTTGAATTTTTGCAGTGTTACACCAACCACGGCGACAACGTCACCATGCCCAACATGAGAGGACTGAAATTAGACATCGTTGAACAGAAGCTGGAAGCCTTGGGGCTCCGCTGCGAAGTGGTCGACACGGGCTACATCGACACTTACGTCGGTGACGTGGTGCTCGAGCAGTCGGTTAAACCTGGCGATAAGATAAAGGTCGGCAGAATCATCGAGCTCACCATCAACGCCTCCAGCGCACGGGCCATTGCCCTGCCACAACTCGCCGACAACTGCTCACGCCGCGAGGCCGAAGCCAAACTGAAATCGCTGGGCTTCAAGAGCATCATTATTGAAAGAATACAGGGCGACCAAGACTGGGTGTACAATGTCAAGGCGAACGGAGAAACCGTACAAGCCGGCACTCGCATCCCCGTAACAACCCGCATCACGCTCGTCATCGGCAACGGCGCTGTCGACGAGGAATTTAACGGCAACGACAGCCTGGACTATGAAATCTTCGGTCCTGGCAACGAAGACAACGACATCATCGAGGACGGCGGCGGCGAAAGTCTGACACCCTCCCAAACACCTCCTGCTGAATAATTAATAATGACACTACCTCTCAACAATACGAGCCTGCAAGAAGACATCGATGACAACGATGATGAGAACAACGAGTTATACGAACACTTCCGGGTCGTGGCCGACCGCGGGCAGCAACTGCTGCGCGTTGACAAATTTCTGCAGGACCATCTGCCCGACACATCGAGAAACCGCATCCAACTGGCGGCACGCGCTGGATTCATCCACGTCAACGGTCAACCCGTCAAGAGCAATTATCGTGTAAAACCAGGCGACGTCGTCACACTCCTGCTCGACCGTCCCCGCTATGAGAACAAGATTGAGGCGGAAGACATCCCTCTCAATATTGTCTATGAAGACAGCGAACTGCTCGTTGTTAACAAACCAGCTGGTCTGGTAGTGCATCCGGGATGTGGCAACTACACGGGAACGCTCGTCAACGCCATTGCCTGGCATCTGCGCGACAACCCCGACTACGACCCTAATGACCCGGGCGTAGGATTGGTACACCGCATTGACAAAGATACTTCAGGACTGCTTGTCGTGGCCAAAACGCCCGACGCCAAGACGAAACTTGGCGTGCAGTTTTTCAATAAGACCACCCGCAGACGCTACAACGCACTCGTGTGGGGCAACTTGGAAAACGAAGAAGGACGTATCGAAGGCAACATCGCACGCAACCCCAAAGACCGCATGCAGATGGCGGTATTTCCTCCCGATTCGGGTATCGGTAAGCACGCCGTCACCCACTACCGCGTCTTGGAACGCTTTGGCTTCGTCACGCTTGTGGAGTGTATTCTCGAAACGGGACGTACACACCAAATACGTGTCCACATGAAACACATCGGACACCCGCTATTTAACGACGAACG
This sequence comes from uncultured Prevotella sp., assembly GCA_900539625.1. Classification (GTDB taxonomy): domain Bacteria; phylum Bacteroidota; class Bacteroidia; order Bacteroidales; family Bacteroidaceae; genus Alloprevotella. The sequence goes on along the minus strand of UQCW01000005.1, from coordinate 73,803 downwards.
CTACGGCGGCGACCAAATTTTGCGCGGCACGCAGTCGAGCTCTTACCAGGCTTTCATCCGCAACTGCTACGCCATCTGCCCGCGCCAAGCGCTACACGCCAAGACGCTCGGATTTAAGCATCCGAAAACGGGTAAGGAGATGGATTTCACCTCCGAACTGGCGGAAGACATGCAAAAACTCTTGGAACGCTGGCGCACCTTCACCGCCGGACTGAAATAAAAGTCATCGGCTACTGCTGATGGTGACTCCACACAACAGACACAACTATAAGTAGGTGTTCAAAATTATTTTTATAATATATGCCAAGAGCATTATTTTCACATTTGAAATATCCTCTCGGGCGCATCTACTTACCTTGTTTTCAGTCGCAATGCCCGCATTGCTCCTTCAACCAAGGTGGCGTATCTGCATCCCGATAGAACATTTCAAATACAGCACAAACCGAGAGCAGAGCATCAAACTTGTTTGAATGCTTTGCCGAGGTGCAGCCTGTATTATTCAAATGTAAAAATAATTCTGATCACCTACTTAATACAAATAAAACAATGAAAAGAACAATTGCCATTGTAGCTGGAGGGGACTCCTCCGAGCACGATGTTTCTCTGCGCAGCGCAGAAGGCATTCTATCATTCATGGATACCGAAAAATACGACTGCTACGTCGTTGAAATGAAAGGAACCGACTGGAAGGCGCTCTACAAAGACGAGGTCTGCCCCATCGACCGAAACGATTTCTCATTCACGGCTAAAGACGGACGACACACGTTTGACTTCGCCTATATCACCATACACGGAACACCGGGAGAGAACGGCATCCTCCAAGGTTACTTCGACCTCATCGGCATGCCATATTCAACGAGCGATGTCCTCGTGGAATCTCTCACCTTCAACAAATATGCGCTCAACAATTTCTTGCGCTCCAACCCCGACCTCAACATTTCCGAATCGGTGCTCTTGCGCAAAGACCAGATTGACATGAGCGATGAAGACATCATTGCCCGCGTTGGTCTGCCCTGCTTCGTAAAGCCAAACGCCGGCGGCAGTAGTTTCGGTGTCACGAAGGTGAAAAGCGCCGACGCGCTCCGTCCTGCCATTGAACGCGCCATGATGGAGAGCAACGAGGTGATGGCCGAAAAAATCATGGTCGGAACAGAAATCACCTGCGGCTGCTATCGTCGCGGCAAAGAAGTGGTGGTGTTCCCCATCACGGAAGTTGTCACCACGCAAGACTTCTTCGACTACAACGCCAAATACAACCACAAGTCGGAGGAAATCACCCCAGCCCGCATCGCTCCCGAAACAGCGGCACGCGTGTCTGAGATGACCACCAAAATCTATAACTACTTGGGCTGCTACGGCATCATCCGCATCGATTACATCCTCTCAGGCGAAAAAGGCCATGAAGACATCAACCTGTTGGAAATCAACACCACGCCAGGCATGACAGCCGCCAGCTTCATCCCGCAACAGGTAGCCGCCTCCGGACGCGCCATCAAAGACGTGCTTTCAGACATCATTGAAGGACGCTTCGAATAGGCCCCTGAAAATTCTGCTCTAAGCATTACAATAATAATTTCAGGAAATGCCGTAACCCTTAAAAAGCACTGTGCTGGGGGAGCCACTCTCCGTCAGCCGTCAAATAGAACACCCCTTAAAGAAGGGCATGTGAAGACACATCGTCTTGACATGCCCTTTTTCTCCATTAATACCAAAGCCATGAACATTCCTCAAGAATACGCCGACATCCGTCCGTTCCAGCCAGAAGAGCTCCCCGCAGCGTTCAATCAGCTGCTCTCTGACCCCGAATTTCTTTCCATCTTGCCGCATGTCTTCAACGGTGTGCCCGTCGAAGCCATCAAGGCCCAGTTGCACACCTGCACCGACACACTCGACTTCCAAAAGAAATTCGTCTACGCCATTGTGAAGAAAATCCTGGCAGAGAAAAGCGACGGCTGCGACCTCAACGCCGACTCTCTTCCGAGCAAAACAGCCAACTATACCTTCGTATCCAACCACCGCGACATCGTGCTCGACGCCGCCCTGCTCGACGTGATGCTCATTGACAACGGTTTCCCAACCACCGTTGAAATCGCCATCGGCGACAACCTCCTCATCCGTCCGTGGATTGAGACAGTGGTGAAGCTCAACAAATCGTTTATCGTGCGCCGCAACCCTGGCATCCGCGAGATGCTGCAAAGCTCTAAACTCATGAGCCGCTACATGCACTTTGCCATCAACGAAAAGCACGAGAACATCTGGATTGCACAACGCGAAGGACGCGCCAAAGACTCCGACGACCGCACGCAGGAATCCCTGCTCAAAATGCTCGCTATGGGCGGTGAAGGCGGTCTGGTTGAGAGCCTCAAACAACTCAACATCGCGCCGCTGGCCATCTCTTATGAATACGACCCCTGCGACTTCCTGAAAGCTAAGGAGTTTCAGTTGAAACGCGACAATGAGAACTACAAGAAGACGCAGGCCGACGACATGGCAAACATGCAAACGGGCATTCTTGGCTATAAGGGCCGCGTTCACTACCAGACGGGAAAACCTGTCAACGAATGGATTGACGAATATGCCACACTGCCGAAGGGCGAAATTTTCAAAGCCATCGCCGCACGCATGGACCGCGAAATCCATGCCAACTACCGTCTCTTCCCTGGCAACTACATCGCTGCTGACATGCTTGACGGAAAAGAGGACTTCAAGGCACACTACACGGCCGACGACCGCCAACGCTTCGAAGCTTATCTGGCGAAGAAACTTTCGCTCATTGACGTTCCAAATAAAGACGAGGCTTTCCTGCGCGAACGCATCCTGACGATGTATGCCATGCCTCTCCGTAACCAAATAACCGCTCTGAATCCGTGACAACCATCAAACGCCATTTTCTCCACCTGCTGTTGGCCGTCTCTTGGATCATGACGCTGGCGGCATGTAGCAAGGACGATGATCCCATCGTGGCCTACCGACAGGACTTGGCCGAAATTGCCACCGACCACAACGGGCGCGTTGCCAGTCTCATCCTCGACAATGCCGACACGCTGGCGGTGACTAACAAGGAGGCCATCACACAAACGTTGATGCCCGACACCGCCTACCGCGTCAGGGCCGTCTTTCTAAAGGAAGCACAGGGGGCGGAGGTGGTCAGTCTGCAAACCGTCTTTTGCATGGCGCCGCTCGCGGAGAAGCCTGCGGAAATGAAAGCGGATGCCATCACGGCAGAAGCCATCTGGCGCTCTGGCCGCTATCTCAACTTGCTGGTATCCTTCAAAACTTCTGGGGCTGAGAAGCACAAAATCATGTTTGTGGAAGACGGCATCACCACTGAAGCCAACGGCGCAAAGATGTTGCACATCAAACTGACGCACGACAGACGGAATGACGGGAGGACATACACCACGCGTTCTTACATCTCATGCCTGCTCAGCGGATACAACGACATCCTGATGCCACAACGCGACTCCGTGTCCATCGCCGTCCCAACGGGCAACGGATTCTCCATCCGACATTTTGCCTATTAAAAAGAGAAGCCACGAGCCAGAATTGTGCTGGCTGGCATCATCAAATATTTCTTGAACATTCCAAATACGTCCCCAACACCATGCCAAACGTCAACTTCCACCCCATATCGCTCAACGACAAAAACGACATACGAAGTGCCGTCAGTCAAACGGAATGCCGCAACTGCGACCTCAACTTCATGAATCTGATGAGCTGGAGATTTCTCTACGACACCGAGACGGCCCACCATGAAGGATGGCAGCTCTTTCGATTCAAAAGTAACGGACATCTGGCCTACCTCATGCCAGTGGGGAAGGGCGACCTACACCACATCGTGCCGACCCTCATGGAAGATGCCGAACAACAGGGAGCGCCTTTCTTGATGCTTGGCGTGTGTGAGAACAATCTGGCACTGCTCGACGAAGCCATGCCGGGCTATTTCTATGCCACGGCTGACCGTGACTTCACCGATTATATCTACCACCGCGAAGTGCTCGCCACGCTCTCGGGCAAAAAACTCCAGCCCAAACGTAACCACTGCAACAAATTTGAGGCGGCCTACCCGCATTTCGCCTACGAAGCGCTCTCGCCTGACGTCTTTGAAGAATGCCTGGCGCTCGAAAAGCAATGGGCGGAAGACAAAGCCGACGACTACACGCCGCAAATGCGCCACGAGATGAACGATGAGCGGCGCTCAATGGCCTACGTGTTTGAAAACTGGGAACACCTCGGCGGACAAGGCGGCCTCCTCCGCGTTGACAACAAACTGGTGGCATTCACTTATGGTGCGCCCGTCAATTACGACACGTTTGACGTCTGCGCAGAAAAAGCAGACACAGAGTTTGAAGGGGCCTTTGCCATGATCAACCGCGAATTTGTACGCCACCTGCCGGAATCGTTCAAATATATCAATCGCGAAGAAGATTTGGGCATTCCAGGACTCCGACAATCGAAACTTAGCTACCACCCAAGCGTCCTGCTACACAAATATGCCGTAATGACGCGGCATCCTTTTGCAGAATAATTAATGGCAAGACTTTTTTCAGTCTGCCTACTCATATACTGCCTACTCATATATATATTATGATACTCACTCCACAAGAAATAAAACAACAGACACGTGCGCTCTGGAAGGAATGCTTCCACGACAGCGAAGAATTCATGGACATCTATTTCGAAGAGAAATATACCGACCAACAGAACATCACCGTTCGCGAAGACGGCAAGGTCATCGGTGCCATGCAGGTCATCCCCTACCCCATGACTTTCCACCGCCTGATGATCTTCACGGGCTATGTCTCTGGCCTTTGTGTTTCGCCAGAACACCGCAAACGCGGGGTCGCCTCGCAACTGCTGCGACAGGCCCACCGCGAACTCTATCGACAGGGGGCTGCTCTGAGTTTCGTGATTCCAGCCGATGAAGGCTTACGGCATTTCTATGAGAAACCAGAACACGGTGCCTATTGGACTGCCACCTACCGCAAAGAGGTGGAGATGGAAGACAAGGGAGAAGACGACCCGCACGTGGAAATCCAGCAACCCGATGAATGGCCAATGGAGCTCTACATTTTCTTCCGCCGCTATTCGGGCTTCGATTTTATGCTCCACCCCTCTGAAAACGATTTCTTCGCGGCCCTGGCCGACTGCGACAACGACAACGGCTACGTTCTCGTGGCACGCCGCAAACGCCGCATCGTCGGTCTTTGTCTCGCTGTTCCAGAAGCCGATAGCCGCGTCTTCATGCGCAGCCTGCTCGTGACGCATCAGGAAGTGAAAGACCTCTTCGTGCGCCAGCTCAAGCAGCTCGCCGGTGTCGACCACATCTATGCTCGTGTGCCATCGCCAGGCGCCGTGAATGGTGCCACGCCATTTGCCATGGCCCGCGTCATCAACGTGAAACATTTTCTCTCGGCCGTTGTCAAGGCCTATCCCGATTTTGAAATACACATCGGAGTGGACGGCGACCTCGACGTGCCAGAAAACAACGGCTTCTACCTCGTCGGAAAAGGCAAAGTGCAACTAACCGATCAACGCCCCGATAGCATCGTCACGCCAGGCGGTCTGGCAGCCATGTTCCTGGGAGCACACCCAACGCTCATCGAAATGATGCTCAACGAATAAGGGCATAAGTAATGGTGAAAGCCTTCGGGCTAAGTAAACCCAATTTTCTTCACACCCAACTACGCAACAACATGAAATCGAAAATCCTCCTCGCTTTGAGCCTGCTCTTCATGCCGCTCATTTCCTCAGCGCAGCAAGCCGTTGACCTCGGACAAGTGGCGCTCTCCAAATGGCGCATCGGAACAGGCAACTATAGCGGTATCACCTCTCTCGGCAACAACCGCTACGCCGTTGTCTCCGATAAAGAAATCACCGATGGCTTCTTCACTTTCCTCATTGACCAAAACGCCACAACGGGTGCCATCGAGAGTGTCTATCTGGAAAGTTTCAAGGGCAATTCCTCGCCCAAGGTGTCGGCAGCCACGGGCATCTCTGTCCGCGACTGCGAAGGCATCGCCTATTTTCCTCCAGCAGGCACGGTATTCATCGCTGGCGAAGGTGATCAGAAAATCTTGGAATATAATATGGATGGGCAGCCAACGGGGCGCGAACTGACAGTGCCGAAAATCTTCGGCCTCGGCAACATCGTCCCCAACTACGGATTTGAATCGCTCGCCTACTGCCCAACCACACATCGTTTCTGGACCACCACTGAGAGCACACTGCTCAAAGACGGGAACGCCGCAGGACCGATGCACCCCGGCGAACAAAATCTGCTGCGCCTGCAATCTTTCAGAGACGACTTGCTCCCGATTGCACAATATGCCTACCGCATGGACCGCGGAAAGGCCGACGACTTCGGGAAAATCTATGTCTACGGCGTGTCTGAAATAGCCACACTGCCCGACGGACGCCTCCTCGTGATGGAGCGCGAGGCAGACATCTCCAACGGCTACCTCAGTTCGCAATGCACCTGCAAGATTTTCATGGTGAATCCGCAGGAGTCGTGGATGATTGATTCGTCGACAGATTTGCAAAAACTCGACCCGAACAAATTCATGACGAAGCGGCTCATCGCCACTTTCACCACGCACATGATGCCTTTCAAACAAAACTTCGCCAACTACGAAGGCATGTGCCTGGGCCGACAGCTTAACGACGGCCGACAGACGCTACTCCTCATCAGCGACTCTCAAGGAGGATATGGCAAAGGTCCTGTCCATCTGAAAGACTACATCCGCGTACTGATTCTTCCGGATTTCTGAGACGGACTGAGATAACGCAACACTGATACAGCCACATAAGGGGCGACTTGAATGGTGAGTTCAAGTCGCCCCTTACTATATTATTTACTTGGAAAATGTCGGCCAATAGGTTGGCCTCAGCGGGAGGTTAACGGATAATTATGCGACAATTATCCACTTCCTTGTTTCCATCGGTAACACGGATAATATACATGCCGGCAGGCATTCCGCTTGTAGAAATTTCCATACTCTCTTGACCAGCCTTTATAGATTGAGTGAAGCAAACTTTGCCGTTTGAGTCAATGACAGATAACATCTCATCCAGACCACATTTTTTCAAAAAACGAACGAAGTGAGAATGGGGCCACACAATGGTGAACTCCATCCCACAGGCTGTCAAAGCCTGTTATTCGCGGTTTCTCATGTTCTTCAAGAAGATTCTATACACACTCAAATGCTTTCCAATGGCTTTCCTGTAGCCTTCTTCGTCTCTATCTACGAGAAGCTTTAAGAGGTCTGCATGAGTGACCAATTCCCCACGTTGAAGAAGCTCTTGATTCAGGGGCATCAAGTGCTCGTGGAATTTTTCTTTGGCAAACTCCATCAGCGGATAAATAATCCGTTCAAATTCAATGATAGTGGAATTGCCTGTTATCTCATACAGCTTTGAGTGGAAATTCACCTCACTCGCCAGCGAATATTCATTGCATCCCAAAACGACCTCCATTTTGACAATATCTTCCAGTTCCTTTAAATGCTTGTCGGTGAGATTCTCAAAAAGTTTGTAGGTCATTCCGATTTCAAGCATCATTCTGAACTCCAGAAGATCACACAGCGTATTCTCACTGAGATTTCTCGGGTCGATGAGACGCTTCATGCCACCCAAAAGAGATGGTTCCTTAATAACCATACCTCTCCTGGTGCGACTTTCAATCATTCCAATCATCTTCAAGCGGCTCAAAGCTTCTCTGAGAACGCTTCGGGCCACGCCTAACGAGGAAGAGAGTTCTGCTTCATTGGGAATGACGCTGCCAATGCAGTAATCGTTTTCCTTTAAATATTGCAGCAGTTTTTCCTCCACCAAATCAACCAATGTGCTACTCTTGCCTTGTAGTTCTAAAGATTCCATATTTCGAATTATCGTTATATCTTATTTGTCTGACAAATTACAGATAATAACAAAAACCTGGCGCAGAGCAGCTAACAAATAAAGTTAAACATGTTTTGCAGCATATATTTTCAACCTCTCTACCAACCTTGGGGCTTTCTGGTTTTTGAACACCCTGGTGTTTGCGGCCTGCAGCAAAAACAACCCCAGATCACGGATGCAATCTGGGGTTGTTTTTACTGAGAGGCGGAAGCAACTCAAAAATGGTTGCGCCTCATTTGATGTGTTCGCGAATTTTCTTCAGATAGGCATTAAAGCGGGCTTCATCCTTGCTGTCGATGATATCCATCAGATCTTTCAGTTCGTCACGGATTTTTCCGACCTGACTGCTCATGCGCGGATTGAAAAGGATTTCGCGCAAGAGCGTGTCGTCTTCCCCGAGCACTCCTTTGGCAATGGCCATGTGGCGCTTAAAGGTGGTTCCGGGAGCGTCCTGATGCTTCATGACGGCAGAAAACACGAAGGTGGAAACGAAGGGGGTGCCCAAAGAATAGGCAACGGTTTCATCGTGAGCATCGAAGGTGTACTCACAGATGTGAAGCCCCAAGCGGCTGTAGAGATCCTTGAAGAAGATGCGGCCCATATAGTCGCCCTCCGTAATGATGATGGCATTCTCGTTCGACAGGGCGCCGAGGTTGGCAAACGTCGGACCGAACATGGGGTGGGTGGAGACGTAGCGCCGGCCACACTGCTCGTAGAACTCGCGCAAACCCGTCTTGACAGAAGAGATGTCGCTCAAGATGCAGTCGGAGGGCAGATAAGGCATCACTTGCTTGAAGACATCAAGCGTGTATTTCAAGGTCACGGCGTTGATGACCAATTCTGGTTTAAATTCGGCGATTTCCTCAAGCGTCGTAAAGCGCTCGGTGTTATACATGAAGCGCAGTCGCTTTGGGTCGATGTCGTAGACAGCGGTGGTGTGTTCAAAACTCAGCAGGTCCACAAAGAACGAGCCCATCTTGCCCGCTCCCAATATCAAGATTTTCATATTCCGTTTTTTGGAGAGAAGGCGGCTGGAGAGCCAACCGCCCCGTTCCCTATCAATTTTTGTTCATCACTTCAATTTGCTGGTGTACGCTCTCTTCATGAATGGCTTCAAACACCGTTTTCATGAAGTCAGACGACATACCGCAGAGCACGCCTTGTGCGCCGCGCTTGTCGAGGATTTCGTTGTAGCGTCCCGTCTGCACGATGGTCATGTCGTGCTCTTTTTTATATTGTCCGATTTCGCGGCTCAGGCGCATGCGCTTTGCCAACTGCTCGATGAGGGCGTTGTCGATTTCGTCAATTTGGTGGCGCAATGCCGTGAGGCTCTCAGTGCTCTGCACGCTCTTGCGGATGATGAGTTTGTCGAGGATGAAGTCGAGGACATCTGGCGTCACCTGCTGTTTGGCATCGCTCCATGCGGCATCGGGGTTGCAGTGGCTCTCTACGATGAGTCCGTCGAAACCGAGGTCCATTGCCTGCTGACACAAAGGGGCAACGAGTTCACGCGCTCCGCCGATGTGGCTGGGGTCGCCGAAGATGGGGAGATTGGGGAAACGGCGGCGCAGTTCGATGGCGATGTGCCACATGGGGAGGTTACGATAGATGCGCTTGTCGTAGGTTGAAAAACCGCGGTGGATGACGCCAAGGCGCTTGATGCCCGCTCCATTGATGCGTTCCAGACCGCCCACCCAGAGTTCGAGGTCGGGGTTAACGGGATTCTTCACCAGCACGGGGATGTCAACGCCGCGCAATGAGTCAGCCAATTCTTGCATGGCAAAGGGGTTGGCCACGGTGCGTGCGCCAATCCAAAGCACGTCGATGCCAGCTTCCAGACAAGCTTCCACATGCTTGGGCGTGGCCACTTCCGTCGAAACGAGCATGCCGAGTTCTTTCTGCACGCGCTGCAGCCAAGGAAGACCCGTCACGCCAACGCCTTCAAAGCCGCCGGGCTTGGTGCGCGGTTTCCAGATACCGGAACGGAAAATCTTGATTCCTTTACTTGCCAACTGTGTGGCGGTGTTCATCACTTGCTCTTCTGTTTCAGCGGAGCACGGACCGGCGATGATCACCGGGCGTTTCATTTCCACACCAGGGAAATTGAGGGGTTTTAATTCGAGAGGCATATTATGGGTTGTTTGGGGATTGTATAATATAGTATTTTTTTTTTGGGGGGGGGAACTCAGTTCATTGCCTTGACGCGCTCCAAGGCCTCTGCCAGTTTTTCTTCCTTGGCGCAGAGAGAAATGCGGATGTAGCGTTGTCCATTTGAGCCGAAGATAAAACCGGGCGTGATAAACACGCGGGCTTCGTGGAGCACACGCTCCGTGAGGTCTTCCACATTGGCGCAACTGTCGGGGATGCGTCCCCAGAGGAACATGCCGACCTGCCAACTTTCATATTTGCAGCCGAGGGCGTCCATGATTTGTCCGGCGAGCTGACGGCGGCGGCGATAGACATTCACGTTGGCTTCTTCATGCCAGGCATCGTCGTTGCGGTAGGCCTCAGCAGCGGCGAGCTGCAAGGGGCGGAACGTTCCGGAATCGATGTTGCTCTTCACCTTTAATATCCATTTGACAAAGTGTGCGTTGGTAGCAAGCATGCCGACGCGCCATCCTGGCATATTGTGGCTTTTACTCATGGAGTTGAACTCGATGCACACGTCTTTGGCGCCCGGCACTTGCAGGATGCTCAGATGCTCGTGGCCGAGGATGAAGCTGTATGGGTTGTCGTTCACCACGAGAATGTTGTGGCGGCGGGAAAAGTCAACGAGTCTTTCGTAAGTTGACCTGCAGGCTGGTGCTCCCGTTGGCATGTTGGGATAGTTGCTCCACAGGATTTTCACGCCCGTCAGGTCCATCTTTTCCAATTCGTCGAAATCGGGCTGCCACCCGTTTTCAGGGCGCAGGTTGTAGTTGACCACCTCAGCGCCGAGCAGACGCGAGAGCGATGTATAGGTGGGGTATCCTGGATTGGGCACGAGGACCTTGTCGCCTGGATTGACGAAGGCCAACGTCACGTGCAAGATGCCTTCCTTCGAACCAATGAGGGGCTGAATCTCGCTTTGGGGGTCCAAGTCGACCTCAAACCAACGCTTGTAGAAATCGGCCATGGCCTCGCGCAACTGCGGGATGCCCACCGTTGGCTGATAGCCGTGGGCATTGGGGTTTTGCGCCTCGCGACAGAGGGTGTCGATGGTTTGCTGCGAAGGCGGCATATCGGGACTGCCAATGGCAAGCGAGATGATGTCCTTGCCTTCAGCATTCATGCGGGCCACTTCTTTACCTTTGCGTGAGAAATAGTATTCCTGCACACTGTCGAGGCGTTGGGCCGGCTGTATGTCTGGCTGGTTATTTACCTTCATATTCTCCTAATATTTTGAGTTCTTTAATCAGTGGGCGCACCGCATCGATACTTTGGCGGTAGCGCATATAGTCGTCGTAGGTCACGTCAATATAGAAAAGATATTGCCATTCCCGCCCGATGATGGGCAACGACTGGATTTTGGTGAGGTTTATCTTATAGAACGAGAAGATGCTGAGCACCTGCGAGAGCGACCCTTCTTCATGCGGCAGGGTGAAAACGATGCTGGCCTTGTTGGTGGCGTGGAGATCGCGCAGGCGGTCGGCATTCCAGGGGTCGCAGAGCACGAGGAAGCGCGTGAAATTGTGTTTGTTGTCTTCGATGCTCTTTTCGAGGAGGCGCATGCCGTAGATCGGCGCGGCTCCGGCATGACAGATGGCGGCGTGTCCGTGCAGCTTTTTCCGACTGATCGTCTCTGCCGCTCCAGCAGTGTCCTCGGCTTCCACCACTTTGATTTGCGGATGACGCTGAAGGAACCCACGACACTGCGCCAAGGCCACAGGATGGGAATTGACTTCCTTAATGTCGGCCCAGTCTTCGCCAGGCAAGCACATGATGCTGTGTTCGATGTGCAGTTTGTGTTCGCCGATGATGGTGGCGCCGCTCTGCCGCAGCAATTCATAGTTGTGGAGCAGACTGCCCGCAATGGTGTTCTCGATGGCCATCAGTGCCAAGCAGTTGTCGTCTTCCTTCATGGTGGCAAAGAGGTCTTCAAAGGTGTTACACCACACCATTTCGAGTTCCTCGCCCTGGAAATATTCATGGGCGGCAATATCGTGAAACGACCCCCTTATGCCTTGAATTGCTACTTTCATACGGTTTGTTTTAACAAAAAATCCCGCTCCTTTACAGAAGCGGGATTGTAAAATGCTTGAATCATGTTATTTCGTATGGCATACGACGTCCCGCTTCGCTTGCTCAGCAAAGTAAAAATAAGCGTAAAAATAAAAGGACTGTGCGAATGTCATAATTGTCTATTATTTTGATTGTCGGTGCGACCCGCGATGCGAGCCTCACGGTTTAACACTGGCAAAAGTAATTATTTTTTTTCGCGCAGCAAACATTTTGCTAATTTTTCTTGCTGCAGACTGGAAATTTATTGCATTACGCCCCAAAACAACCCTTTCTGCGAAGGCAACACACGCGCCACAGCCTTGTTCTTCATAAACGAACTGCGCAACCGACACATGCTGGTTAATCCCCCCGAAGAGTGGAACGAACAGGACAAGTACAAGACAAGTAACAACATCGATGTGCCAAACTCTCTGAAAACGCTGCTTCTCGCCATCGCCACGAGAGAACTTTCCGTCAAGGAGATGATGGAAAACATGGGATTGAAGGCACGAGCCAACTTTTTGGCCACGTACCTCACGCCTGCCATCAATCAAGGACTCGTGAGAATGCGCTACCCCGACAACCCACGACATCCTCGACAGAAATATCTGTTGAGCGCGAAGGGCCTGGCATGGCTCAATGGGGCTTCGGGTGGAAATTGACCAGCTTGGTAATGCACCACGTCTTTTGGCATTTCCTCTCCCCATTTATAGGTATTTTTGCACACTAAACACCCCATCTGTGAAAATACATACGGATATATAGCGCCTAACCGAACGAAATATTGTAACTTTGTATCAAAATCAAATTCAAGGCATAACGCCAATGTTTTGAGAGTGTGCCATTGGGGCTTCACGGCCAATAATAAATATATGTAAAGACACGCACATGAAGTGTGCAGAACAATATAATATGACACACCTCTCCCCTACCTCTGAAAAAACTCAATTATAAACCCACAAATACTATTTTATGGATTTGTACTCTAATTTCATCGACGGCTCATGGAGCCAGAAAATCGACGTTACGGACTTCGTTCGTAAAAACATCACGCCGTATGAGGGCGACGCTTCGTTCCTCGTTGGCCCAACAGAACGCACTAAGCGCATCTGGGACATCTGTCTCAAAGCTCTTGAAGAAGAACGCAATAACAATGGCGTGCGCTCTTTCGACCCAGACACGGTTTCTACCATCACATCACACAAACCTGGCTACATCGACCAGGAGAACGAACTCATCGTAGGTTTGCAGACCGACGAACTCCTCAAGCGTGCCATCAAGCCTTTCGGCGGCATCAAGGTGGTTGAAAAAGCCTGCGCACAAAATGGCAAGGAAGTTAATCCAAGAGTGAAGGACATCTTCACCCACTATCGCAAGACTCACAACGACGGCGTATTCGACGTTTACACTGAAGAAATCCGCCGCTTCCGTTCTCTCGGTTTCCTCACGGGTCTGCCCGACAACTATGCCCGCGGACGTATCATTGGCGACTACCGCCGCTTGGCTCTCTACGGTATCGACCGCTTGGTTGAAGCCAAGACGGAAGACCTCCACAACCTGACTGGCCCGATGACCGACGAGCGCATCCGCTTGCGTGAAGAGGTGGCTGAGCAGATTAAGGCATTGAAGGAAATCAAGGTGCTGGGCGAAATGTATGGTCTCGAACTGGGTCGCCCAGCACAGACCGCACAGGAGGCTGTTCAATGGGTTTACATGGCATACTTGGCTGCTGTCAAGGAGCAGGATGGTGCCGCCATGTCGCTCGGCAACGTGTCTTCTTTCCTCGACATCTATGTTGAGCACGACCTCAAGCACGGCCTCATCGACGAGACGTTTGCACAGGAACTCATCGACCAGTTTGTTATCAAACTCCGCATGGTGCGCCACCTCCGCATGGCTGCCTACAACGAAATCTTCGCTGGCGACCCAACATGGGTGACGGAATCTTTGGGCGGACGCTTCAACGACGGACGCACGAAGGTGACGAAGACCAGCTTCCGTTTCCTCCAGACGCTCTACAACCTCGGTCCTTCACCAGAGCCTAACTTGACAGTGCTTTGGAGCCCTGAACTTCCGGAAGGTTTCAAGAACTTCTGCGCCAAGGTTTCAATCGACACCAGCTCAATTCAGTATGAAAACGACACGCTCATGCGCGAAGTGCGCCACAGCGACGACTACGGAATCGCTTGCTGCGTATCGTTCCAGGACATCGGCCGCCAGATCCAGTTCTTCGGCGCACGCTGCAACTTGGCAAAGGCGCTCTTGCTGGCGCTCAACGGCGGACGTTGCGAGAAGACGGGCACACTGATGGTGGAAGGCATCCCCGCTTTGACCAGCGACACGCTCAACTTCGAAGAGGTGATGAAGAACTACAAGCTCGTCTTGACGCAGATTGCTCGCGTTTACAACGAGGCGATGAACATCATCCACTACATGCACGACAAGTATTACTACGAAAAGGCCCAGATGGCTTTCGTTGATACCGACCCGCGCATCAACATCGCTTATGGCGCTGCTGGCTTGTCAATTGCCCTCGACTCGCTCTCTGCCATCAAGTATGCCAAGGTGACGGCACGCCGCAACGCTGAAGGCCTGACGGAAGGCTTCGACATCGACGGCGAATTCCCATGCTTCGGCAACAACGATGACCGCGTTGACCACCTCGGCGTTGACCTCGTTTACTTCTTCACTGAAGAACTGAAGAAACTGCCTGTTTACAAGAACGCTCGCCCAACGCTCTCGCTCCTCACCATCACTTCAAACGTGATGTATGGCAAGAAGACGGGTGCTACGCCTGACGGACGTGAAGCTGGCGTGGCTTTCGCTCCAGGTGCCAACCCGATGCACGGCCGCGACAAGAGCGGTGCTGTGGCTTCTTTGGCTTCTGTTGCCAAACTGCGCTACCGCGACTCTCAGGACGGTATCTCCAACACGTTCTCAATCGTGCCGAAGTCTCTTGGCCCAACGCCTGAAGAGCGCATCGACAACCTCGTGACGATGATGGACGGGTATTTCACCAAGGGTGCACACCACCTGAACGTAAACGCCCTCAACCGCGAAATGCTCGAAGACGCTATGGAGCATCCTGAAAACTATCCGCAACTCACCATCCGTGTGAGCGGATACGCTGTGAACTTCGTGAAATTGAGCCGCGAACACCAGCTCGAGGTAATCTCACGTACGTTCCACGAACGCATGTAATATATTCATTCTTATACGCCAGAGGCCTTCCCTGCATGAAAGCAGGGAAGGCCTCTGCTTTTTAAACAGAACAAGGAGAGGATATTCGGAGAAAGAGGAAAGGTTATCGGTCCGTCAACGATATTATCATTTCTCTCTGGGCGAAGCACTGAGGCGAAGCACTGTAGCTCACTTTGCTCGCAAAGTGAGGGCCACGAACACGTAGCGAATATGTACAGTGCTTTAGGGCATGACTTTGCTGGATTTTTAGCCGTGTTTGGCCGCCACGAACACGTAGCGAATATAGCTAACGCTTTATGGCATGACTTTGTTGGATTTTTAGCCGTGTTTGGCCGCCACAATATTCGTCCCCCTCACTTTGCAAGCAAAGTGAGCTACAGTGCTGCGCCTCAGACCTTCGCCGAATGTTCGCGCGGCGTCTCTTGTTGCAGCGCCGCACCGCCAAACTATTTGGCTCAAAACCGCGCAGAGATTTTTCTGGATTTCGAACACCCTATTTACCAAGCCGTCAACGCGATTGCCAATTCTCCCCAAAAAGCAAGAAGTCTGCCCAGAAACTATAACATATTATCTACTCGCGGCCGAAGGTAACGCTGCTCGCGGCCGAAGGTAACATTACTCGCGGCCGAAGGTAGGTCTACCTGCGGCCGCGAGTAGATTATATGTAAGGGTTTTCGGGATAATTGAAAGCGTTTTGGTGTTCTGCCATCGGGTTACTATGTGCCTAAGATAAAAACATTTTACTTCTTAATCAACAAGTTAAAATAATTGCGTACCTTCGCATAAGCAACCATTCTGCGCTGTCTGGCGTAGGGCTATTTATAGAGGTTGCGAAATACAACGAAGTTACTAATCACCAAATACATAGAAACACAAAATGGAACAACAACTCATACGCGTACACAGTTACGAATCAACTGGCACTTTCGATGGCCCGGGACTGCGGTATGTGGTCTTTCTGCAAGGCTGCCCCTTCCGCTGCCTCTATTGCGCCAACCCCGACACGATTGAAGCCATCGGGCAAAGCAAACTGACAAGCCCCGACTATATCGTGGAACAGGCTGAATCGCTGAAGCCTTTCTTCGGAAAACGCGGCGGCGTGACGTTCTCGGGCGGCGAACCGACCGTGCAGGCCAAAGCGCTGCTGCCGCTCTTCCGACGCCTGCATGAAAAGGGACTGCACATCTGCGTGGACACGAATGGCGGCATCTGGAACAGCGACGTGGAAGCGCTGCTGAAGGAAACGGACCTGGTGTTGCTCGATGTGAAGGAAATCCGCTCTGCACAACACGAGCACATCACGGGGCGCCCCAACACGCAGACGCTCGCAACGGCGGCATGGCTGGAAGAAAACGGACGGCCCTTCTGGCTGCGATATGTGCTGGTGCCTGGCCTCAGCGACGCTGAGGAGGATTTGCGAGCGCTCGGCGAACATTTCAAGAACTACAAGATGATTGAGCGCGTGGAACTGCTGCCGTATCACCGGCTCGGCGTTCATAAATATGAGTCGCTCGGATGGGACTACCAACTGAAGGATACGAAAGAGAACACGGCAGAACAACTGAAGCACGCAGAGGATGTGTTGCGAGAATATTTTCCGCAATTGGTGGTGAATTGACCCCGCATTTTCCAGTCAAGTCGCATTAGAATACAATTAACACAAGATTAATATGGAGACAAAATTTCAAACACAAACACAGAGCACTTGCACGTCCATTTCGCAAGAAGAAGGTTTCTTGATGGGCGCAAGAAAATTTCGCCTGGCGGCGGTAGTGACCATATTGCTACTGATGCCCCTATTCATAAACCAGATCAACCATCTGCTGCACATGATTTCATACGAAAACAGTATGAATCTCTTCACAAACCTTCTGTCGTCGGTGGGCAGCGCGGCGTTCATGTTTTTCATTGCTCCCCACGTGCTCAGCGGTAAGCAAGCAAAAATTTGGGGCATTGTGGCTACGATTTTGCTCGGTCTGCTGCTCGTTGTTGACTTATTCGACAGCGTTTGGCAGTTCCGAGGCATAGAAAGCGGAGACTATTATTTGTATTCCGACATACAATGCAGCACAACCTATTGCGTCATAAACATGCTCCGCAACCTCCTCACCATTGCATTCTTCGCCCTGCTGGCCATTGGCTGCGACAAAAGATACAGACTGGGGCTGATTGTCATTGCCGTGGCGAGACTGTTTACAGCCGTGCTTTTCTTCCCCAAACTGAGCCTCCCTTTGTTTGGCGACATGTTCCTCTACGTGCTGGTGAGCAGCCTCGGCAGCATCGGATGGGCCTGCCTGCTGTATCAAAGTCTCTTGCTGCCAGGCAAGAAAGCGCCCAAGAAATTGGCATTGGAGGAGGAGCAAACAAGCGGCGACATCCTGCTTCGCGTATTCAACATAGCGGCAGCAACATGCCTCCTTATCTTCGTGATATTCGGCACGTTCTTCAAGCCAGCAGACAAAGGAATTTCTGATTTCCACTACTACGAAACATTCATGCCCGCAGGCGGTTTCATCTTGGAGTTTGCTTCGCTGTTCCTGATTGCCTCGATGGTGGTGCTTAGCATCCGCTTCAAGACGCTCTCGACCAAAATCACGGGATTCGTCCTGGCTGGCCTGTTGCTGACCGTCAACCTCGCGCTGGTTATCGTGAGCATCGTAGACGACCCAAAACACATGACAGAAGGCATGAACGTGACCAACATCGTAACCATCGTCCTCTACGCGCTCATGTCCGCCGTATGGTTCTGGATTGCCAAAGCACAATGCAACGGCACTGCCCGGAAAGTCATGGCGATGAACGTTACAGCAACCTTGATATTTCTCTCGTTGGTAAACCATGCCAACATGCTGCAACTCCACAACTATAAATTCTACGCCACTGGAACAAATTACATGGATGCGGTTGTCATCATCGTGACGCTCTTCATGCTCTTGCCCTGGATTATGCTTCACCTCATCAACCTGAGCTGGCCCAAAATGCGTCTGTGGTTCGCGGCCGTGCCACTGGCCATCGTGATGTTGGGCTTCACGGCGCTGCGGCTATACATGAACGGCTCATGGGAGCGCAGAAACACCACGGACAGTTATTCTTTCTCAAGCACGTCTGATGAAGAAGAAGCTGACAGCGTGGCCGTTTACACGGAAGACATCGACAGCCTGGTGGACTACGAAGACACAGAGCCGGACTATACTGGAGACGATTACGATATGTATTAAGTAATGTTGAATCACATTTTCACACAAACCGGGCCGACTTCTCGCAAGCCGGCCCGGTTGCTTTTATCTTAACGCCACACGGGGTTTTCTTAAATCTTGAACACCTGCTCACCCATCGGCCTCATTATAAAAGCAAATTGGGAAAGCATTCGTCTGTTTGAGCATTTTTTGCTAAATTTGTAGCCATTCATAGAAAACCACATTTCGAAATGACCGACGCTAACAATACAACCCCACAACAGACTCCGCTTCTCGGAATGACCTTGACTGAACTGCAAGGCGTTGCACAGGAACTCGGACTGCCACGCTTCGTGGCCAAGCAAATGGCCGACTGGCTCTATAAAAAGCACGTGGCCACCATCGAAGAGATGACTAATCTCTCGAAAACGGCACGGCAAAGGCTGATGGAGAAGTATTGCGTCGGAGCTGCAGCGCCTGTCGATGAACAGCGCTCTGTGGACGGGACGGTGAAATATCTCTACCGCACACACGACAACCACTATATCGAAACGGTGTACATCCCCGATGAAGACCGCGCCACGCTCTGCGTGTCGTGTCAGGTGGGCTGCAAAATGCACTGCGCCTTCTGCATGACGGGGCGCCAGGGCTTCTCGGCATCGCTCTCGGCAGCAGACATCCTCAACCAGATTTATTCGCTACCGGAACGCGACACGCTGACCAACATCGTTTTCATGGGACAGGGCGAACCGTTTGACAACCTCGACAATGTGTTGCGGGCCACGGAAGTGCTCAACGCTGATTGGGGGTACGGATGGAGTCCGAGACGCATCACGGTGTCGAGCGTCGGACTGGCCAAGGGACTGACACGATTCCTTGACGAGAGCGAATGCCACTTGGCCATCAGCCTCCACCACCCCATCCCTGAAGAACGCGCCAAACTGATGCCAGCGGAACGTGCCTTCAGCATCCGCGACGTGGTCAATGTGTTGCGGCAATATGATTTCTGTCGACGGCGCCCCGTCGACGCTTCGGCACCACGCCAACGCAGACTCTCGTTTGAATATATCGTCTTCGATGGCATCAACGATTCCCTGCGGCACGCTGATGCGCTGATTGACCTTCTGAAGGACTTGGACTGCCGCATCAACCTCATCCGCTTCCACGACATTCCCGATACGCCGCTACACGGCGTTGACCGCGAACGCATGTTGCGCTTCCGCGACTATCTAACGTCGCACGGACTCTTCACCACACTGAGGGCCTCACGCGGACAGGACATCTTCGCGGCCTGCGGATTGCTTTCAACCGCCAAGAATGAGGCGGAACGACAAAAATAGATAATCCAATACCCATATATTTATGGCAGACTTTAATATGAGCGGCAACGACACGCCGCAAGAAAAAAATACATCGGCCAACGAAAAGCCGACTCTGCTCCGCGTTGGCATCACTCACGGCGACACTAACGGCGTGGGCTATGAAATCATTCTCAAGGCTTTTGCCGAACAGACGATGTTTGAAGTGTGTACGCCAGTTGTTTTCGGTTCGGCGAAAATCGGCAGCTACCACCGAAAAGCGCTCGGCATCGAAACGCAGTTTCATTTTGTCAACTCGGCGAAGGACGCCGTTGACGGACGCCTCAACCTCGTCAACTGCTTTGACAACGACGTGAACGTGGAATTTGGACGCACCAGCCAAGAGGCCGGACGCGCTGCCTACTGGGCACTCGAAGCGGCGACGGAAGCGCTGAAGAACGGGGAAATCGACGTTTTGGTCACTGCCCCAATCTGCAAAAACGCCATTCAAAGCCCTGACTTCAATTTTGCCGGACACACTGAATATCTGGCCAACAGAATCGGAGAGGGCAACGAACCGCTCATGGTTCTCGCCAACGACGTGATGCGCGTGGCATTGGTGACGACGCATTTGCCAATCAGCGAAGTGGCCGCTGCCATCACGAAGGAAAACGTGGCAAAGAAAATCCGCCAGCTCAACAAGAGCTTGCAACACGATTTCTTGATTTCCGCACCGCGCATCGCCGTGCTCGGACTGAACCCACACAACGGCGACGACGGGGTGATGGGACACGAAGAGAAGGAGGCCATTGCTCCAGCGGTTCAAGAGGCCGTTGAACAGGGCATACAGTGTTTCGGCCCTTATCCCGCCGATGGTTTCTTCGGCGCTGGCATGTTCTCGCATTTTGATGCTGTCTTGGCCATGTACCACGACCAAGGATTGGCACCATTTAAGGCACTCTCTATGGACAACGGCGTAAACATCACGGCCGGACTGCCTTATGTGCGCACATCGCCCGACCACGGCACGGCGTTTGACATCGCTGGCTGCAACAAGGCTTCGGAAGCGTCTTTCCGCCAGGCCATCTATACGGCCATCGACATCCACCGCAACCGCAAGGCTGATGATGAAGCACGCAAAAACCCGCTGCCGAAGCTCTATCACGAGCGCAAGGAAGATGGCAACCGCAACCGACACGTCACGCCTAACGCTGCCGCTGAGGGCAAAACGCCAGTGCGCGAGAATGTGGAGGAGAAGGCTGAATAGACTCTTTGATTAATACGACTTATGAAATTTGCAATTATTGCTGCCGGCGAAGGTTCGCGCTTGTCGCAAGAGGGTGTGGAACTTCCCAAACCGCTCGTAAGGCTCAACGGCGAGGCGATGATCGACCGCCTCATACGCATCTTCAACGAAAACGGAGCTGAGGAGATTTGCATCATCGTCAACCGCCTGCACCCGCAGACGGAGGCGCACGTCAGAGCGCTGATGGAAAACAACGAAGGGGCACCTATCAATCTGGTGGTGAAGACCACGCCGAGTTCGATGCACAGTTTCTTCGAACTGAGCCAATTCCTCAACGATGCTCCCTTCTGCCTGACAACGGTTGACACCATCTTCCGCGAAGACGAATTTAAAGCATACATCGAGGCTTTCAAAAACACGGAGGCCGACGGCATGATGGCTGTCACTGACTACATCGACGACGAGAAACCTCTGTATGTGGCCACCGATGAAGCTTTGAACATCACTGGATTTCTTGACAAAAGCGACTGCTGCCGCTATATCTCTGGTGGCATTTATGCCCTCAAACCTGTGGCGATACGGACTTTGGAACGCTGCATGAAGGAAGGACAGAGCCGCATGCGCAATTTCCAACGCGGACTGGTGGACGACGGACTGCGCCTGAAGGCCTGGCCGATGAGCAAAATCCTGGACGTTGACCATGCCAGCGACATCGCCAAAGCGGAAGATTTTCTGAAGTGATTTTCCCCGAAAGATGTTGAACTCTGAAAAATAAAACATGAACAGAATATTAGGCGTCAGCCGTTCTCATCGTTTTTCCCCTAACTCTATCGACCGCGACAACGCCATCTTTCAGGCTGTCGCGGTCGCTTTGCGCGATTCGGGCTACGAAGTGGAATGCGTGGGCGAGGACGACTTGACGAAACAATCTCTGACGGAGGCCCCATGCCTGGTTTACAGCATGGCACGGAGCGAAAAGGCGCTCAGCATCCTGACGGAGGCGGAGGAGAAGGGCATTCCTGTTGTCAATTCCGCCAACGCGCTGACGAAAGGGACGCGCACGGCGTTGGCACGCTGCTTTGAACGCCACGACTTGCCAGTTGCCGAAAGCCGATGTTTCGATGTCAACGCAATGAAGCCCACGCTTTGCTTTGAAACGGGAAAGCGATATTGGCTGAAACGCGGCGATGCCTGCGCACAAAATTCGGGCGACGTGCGCTTTGTTGCCTCAGAGAAAGATTTGGAAGAGGCGGCCGACGATTATAAGGCACGCGGCATCACCGACGTTTTGCTGTCGCCCCACATCGAAGGCGACCTCGTGAAGTTCTACGGCGTTGAAGACACCGATTTCTTCCATCTCTACTATCCCACACGGGGAGCCTGCTTCAGCAAATTCGGTCTGGAACGCTTCAACGGCAGTCCGACGGGCTATGCCTTTTCGGAAAGCGCCCTGAAGAAAAGCGCCGATGCTTGTGCGGCCGTCAGCGGTTTCACGGTCTATGGCGGCGACGCCGTCGTGCGCCCCGACGGTTCGTTTCTCATCATCGACTTCAACGACTGGCCGAGCTTTTCGCGCTGCTGCGACGAAGCAGCGGAAGCCATTGCTGAAAGGCTGCGCAAGATTATCAAGGCCAAGCACAGAATATAAAACGCTGACAGAAAACGCTGACGACGCCTACAACTATTCCATATAATCTATATAATATAGGAGCGTCCTGAAATATCATTTAATATATAACGACATGGCAGAAAACAAAAAACTGGCGGCCACCTTCAAGTCGCAAGACACCGAAGAATGGCTCGACATACATTTCACGCGCCCACTGGGCTTGCTCTGGGCTAATTTCTTTAATTTCTTTGGCATACACCCCAATGTGGTGACGATTCTTTCCATCTTCCTCGGTGCGGCAGCTGGCGTGATGTTCTATTTCGACAACATGACTTACACCGTCATCGGTATTCTGCTGCTCGTCTGGGCGAATCTCTACGACAGCGCCGACGGACAGTTGGCACGCATGACGGGAAAGAAGACCCGCTGGGGACGCATCCTCGACGGATTTGCTGGCGACGTCTGGTTTGTGGCCATCTACGTGGCCATCTGTCTGCGACTGATGCCGCAATGGGGCATCTGGATTTGGGTGCTCTGCTCTTTCGCTGGTTTCATCTGCCACGGCAAACAATGCCAATTGGCCGACTACTACCGCAACATCCATCTCTATTTCATCAAAGGGGAACAGGGAAGCGAACTCGACAACGCGGCCAAACTGACCGAGGAGTTTAAGAGCCTCTCATGGGGAAAGGACTTTGCCTGGAAACTCTTCCTCTATTTCTATCGCAACTACACCAAATCGCAGGAAGGCATGACGCCAGCTTTCCAGCATTTCAAAAAGGAGATTGACCAACGCTACGGCCGCGCCATTCCGGAAAACATCAAGCAGGAATTTCGCGCTGGCAGTCTGCCGCTGATGAAATGGGCCAACATTTTGACGTTTAACACACGCGCCATCATGCTCTACATCTCCTTGCTCGTCAACCAACCCTGGATTTACCCTGCTTTCGAAATCACCGTCATGAACGGCCTGTTCTTCTATATGCGCGCCAAGCACGAATCGCTCTGCCGACGCATGGAAGGCGAAATTACTAAAGCGTAATACTCACCGCCCGACTAACATTTTTTCATGAAACCTCTCTACAGAAATTTATTTCTCCTCTTCGGCGTTGCCGCCATCGTGGTGATGCTCTGCACTTTCGATGTCGACTATGAACAATTGCGCGACAAGCTGCCCCGCGTCTTCGCTTTCCTGCCCGCCGTTGTGGGCATCTGGGTGTTTGTCTACGCCTTCAACGCCGCGGCTTTCCAAATCATCGTCAACAGCGGCAAACACGACAAGCATCTCTCGTTTCGCCACGCCTACAAACTGACGGTTTCGGGATTTGCCTTCAGCTACACCACGCCCTTCGGATTCGGCGGCGGCCCCTATCGCGTTATGGAACTGGCTTCGCACATCGGCACAACGGGCGCGATGTCGTCTGTGGTGCTCTATTCCATGATGCACATTCTCTCACACATCTGTCTGTGGGCTTCAGCTGCTGTCTTGTTCATCGTGGCATACACCGAAAAGATGGACCCATTCCTCTGGACCTGCGCCGGCATCTTTGCCGCCATCCTCATCTTCGTGCTCTATTTCTTCTACAAGGGATATAAGAACGGACTGATTGTGAAGCTCTACAAGTTGCTCTTCTACATTCCCGTAGCCAAAAAGTACGCCCACAAGTTCTACGACAAGAACGTGGAAAGCATGGAACAGGTTGACCGCAACATCGCCTACCTGCATGCGCAGCCAAAGGCTTTCTATACCTCTCTGCTCTATGAATATCTGGCCCGCGTCATCAATTCGCTGGAGTTTTATTTCATTCTCCTGGCTTTTGGCGCCCCCGTCACGTTTGTCGATGCCATCCTCGTTCTGGCCTTCTCTTCGCTGATGGGCAACATCTTGTTTTTCTTCCCAATGCAGATGGGCGCACGCGAAGGCGGTTTGGCCATCATCATCAAGATTCTGGGCTACCCCGGCGGCCTCGGCCTCGGCGTGTTCTCCAGCTTCTTCACGAGAATCCGCGAACTGGTATGGATTTTCATCGGCGTGGGCCTGGTGAAAATCGGTAACAAGAAAATCATGAAATAATCAAGATGAAGAAGATTAACACCATCATATTCGACTACGGCGGCACGCTCGACACCGATGCACGCCACTGGGCACACGTGCTCTTCGAAGGATACCGCCACGCGCAAATTCCCGTCAACGAGCCTAACTTCCGCGATGCCTATGTCTACGGCGAACGGGCCTTGGCAAAGGCGCCCATTGTTCTTCCTAACGATGACTTCCACACGGTCCTGCTTAAAAAGGTCGACCAAGAGACCATCTTCCTGCGCGACAACAACCTCTGGACACCTTCGGAAGAGGAACGGCAAAAGAACATCAAGGCCGTTGCCGACTATTGCAACGCCTACGTGGAGCGAAATATGGAAGTGACACGACGCGTGTTGTCGGAACTGAATCCTGCTTACAACATGGTGTTGGTGTCGAATTTCTACGGAAATATCCACGCCATTCTGCGACAATATAAAATCGACCATTTCTTCAGCGCCGTCATCGAAAGCGCCGTTGTGGGCGTCCGAAAACCCGACCCCGCCATCTATCAAATGGGAGTTGACGCGGCAGGCTGTCCCGCCGAAGAGGTGCTCGTCGTTGGCGACAGCTACGGAAAAGACATGGTGCCGGCAAAAACCGTTGGCTGCCACGCCGTATGGATGCGCGGAGAGGGATGGAGCAAGGAGGAAGTGGACGAAACGCTCCCCGATGCCATCATTTATCACCTGCCAGAACTGCTCGATGTGTTGAAATAAGCGCTTCGAACGTCAGTCGTTTGTACTGGCATTCCAGCGCAGTTTCCAACACGCGCAGTATGTTCCCAACACACAAGGAGCAATTAAAAAATAATGCCTGTATCAAGAATGTTTAGGCGTTCTTGATACAGGCATTTTCCTTTGTTTCTACTCTCGGCACCCGTCTGGCCGCCTGCCGAGAGCATGCCGTGTCGCAGCTACTTATTACTAAATATTCAGCATCGGAAGTATAGATGGCGTCAGCAGGGCCGTGAAGATTCCATTGAGCGTCAGCCCAAGACTGGCATAAGCGCCATGCACGCGACTCACATCCATAGAAGTGGCAGTGCCGAGGGCATGGGCGGCTGTTCCCATAGACAATCCTTGTGCCACAGGACTCTTCACGCGGGCAAAACCCATCGTCTTATATCCGCAGACGGCGCACATCAAACCCACGCAGACCACAACGGCGGCCGTGAGCGAAGGAATGCCGCCAACGGCTTTCGTCACCTCCATAGCGATGGGGGTCGTCACGGATTTAGGAGCCAAGGAGCGGATGACGTCGGGCGTAGCCCCCATCTCTTTGGCGATGTAGACAACGGAGAGGATGCCCACCACGCAGCCAGCTAATTCGGAGAGGAGAATCGGCACCAACTGCTTGCGGATGGTGCCCAACTGCAAATACAGGGGAACGCCCAACGCCACAACGGCGGGACGCAGCCAAAACTCGATGAGATGGCCGCCTTCGTTATAGGTTTCGTAACTGATGCCAGTGAGTTTCAGAAAGGCAATCAGCACAACGATGGTAATCAATATGGGGTTCATTATCACCCAGCCCGTCCATTTCCGCAGAAGTTTCCCGAAGAAATAGACACCAAACGTCAGAGCGATAAGAAAAAACTGGTTGGAGAAATAGTCTATCATGCTTCACCTCCCTTCTTGCGCATATCCGCGGCTTTGCCATAAAACTGGTGTACCCATCCTGTCACAGCTAACACCAACACGGTGCTGACAACGGAAGCTACCAAAATGGGCATGAACTGCGCCTTTATAATATCGAAGTAACACATAATGGCCACGCCAGGCGGCACGAAGAAGAAACCGATGTTGGCCACCAAGAAATCGGCCAGTCCTTGCACCCACTCCAAGCGGATGACTTTCAACTGCAACAGTAAGGTTAAAATCAGCATGCCCAAAATACTGGAGGGCAAAGGGATGTGGGTGAAATAAATCAGCAATTCACCCAGCGCCAGGCAACCGAAAAGGATGGCGCATTGTCGAATCATCATAAGCTATAACTATTATTTTTCCACGTGCAAATTTACGCATTGTTGGCCATCCCACCTTTTGAAACCTACCATATATTGGCTTTTCACCATGCCCTTTGCAGCTCCTTTTTGCATACTGAGAGTTTTCACCGCGCAAAAGCAAAACCCAACTTACAAAAATACACCTGTGTCCTTTCTGCCACGCATAACGAAGCATAATGAATTCAAAATTCGGATAAAAGTAGCAGGAGGCGGCGTTTTTTCAACTAAAATGCGTAATTTTGCCAAGCAACACCATGCGCCCCGCGACTCTTCCTTATCCTGAGCGAGGCAACGCACAAGACGTGACATACGAATACCACACATAAGACAATTCAAAAAACAAGACGACAATGGAAAATATTGATTGGGCAAATCTTTCGTTCGGCTACATGCCCACCGACTACAACGTTCGTTGCTACTACCGCAACGGCAAATGGGGCGAAATTGAAGTTTCATCAACAGACACCATCAACATCCACATGGCTGCCACCTGTCTTCACTACGGTCAGGAAGCCTTCGAGGGACAAAAGGCTTTCCGCTGCCCCGATGGCAAAATCCGCCTCTTCCGCATCGAAGACAATGCTGCCCGCCTGCAAAGCACCTGCCGCGGCATCCTCATGCCGGAAGTGCCGACAGAGCTCTTTGTGGAGATGACCAAGAAAGTGGTGAAACTCAACGAACGCTTCATCCCACCATACGAAAGCGGTGCCGCTCTCTATATCCGTCCGTTGCTCATCGGTACGGGCGCACAGGTCGGTGTTCATCCTGCCAATGAATACCTTTTCATGATTTTCGTTACCCCGGTAGGCCCATATTTCAAGGGCGGATTTGCCACAAACGACTATGTCATCATCCGCGAGTTCGACCGCGCGGCACCGCTCGGAACGGGAACCTATAAGGTGGGCGGAAACTACGCCGCCAGCCTCCGCGCCAACAAAATGGCACACGACGCCGGTTATTCCTGCGAATTTTATCTCGATGCCAAGGAGAAGAAATACATCGACGAATGTGGCGCAGCCAACTTCTTCGGCATCAAAGAAAACAAATACATCACGCCGAAGTCTTCGTCCATCCTGCCTTCCATCACCAACCGCAGTTTGCAGCAGTTGGCAAAAGACCTTGGCATGACGGTTGAATGCCGACAGATTCCTGAAGAAGAACTCTCCACATTCGAAGAAGCTGGTGCTTGCGGAACAGCCGCCGTTATCAGTCCGATTCGCCGCATCGACGATATGGAAAACAACAAGAGCTACGTCATCTCAAAGGACGGCAAACCAGGACCTATGTCAACGAAGCTCTACGAGAAACTGCGCAACATCCAGTATGGCATCGAGCCAGACAAGCACGGATGGATCACCATCGTTGACTAAACTATAAACTCCGCAGGCCATAAATATTATATAGAATAATATAAACAGGCATTGCCCCTGCGAAGCTTACCCACCACAAAAACCACACACCACAATGAAGACACTGACGCATATTTTCATCGCTCTCATGGCAGTTCTCATAGCTGGCGGATGTCTGGCTGGCTGCAATTCAAAGAGCGAAAAGGATAAAGAACTGGCTGAACTCCGGCAAATCGCTGAAATGGACCGCCGCGAAATGGAGAACCAGTACGCCGACTTCGCCGCACAGTATGGCGAAATGAAGCAGGAAATCAAAGACGACTCGCTCGTTGCCAAGCTCGATGCCGAGCAGAAACGCGCCGAGGGCCTGCTCAAAGAGTTGCGCGAACTGAAAACCAACAGTGCCGCAGAAATTCTTCGCCTGAAGAAGGAACTGGCAACGGTTCGTGCCGTCTTGCGCGACTATATCCGCCAAGTCGACTCTCTCCAGCGGCTCAACCATACGCTCACCTCAGAGCGCGACGAAGCACGCGCAGAAGCTGAACGCACACGCCGCGAAAACAGCTCAATCAACGAGCGAAACAGCCAGCTTTCAGAACAAGTGGCAGTGGCCTCACAGCTCAACGCCACAGGAGTCAGCGTCATGGCCGTCAAGAAAAACGGCAAGGCCGCCAAGCGCAGCAAAGACATCACCCGCTTCACCGTTTCTTTCACCGTAACAAGAAACGTAACGGCAAGCACAGGAAACCGCAGGGTCTACGTACGCTTGCTCAAGCCCAGCCAAGAAGTCGTTGCACGCTCTGGCTCATTCCATTATGAGAACAAGTCCATCGAATATTCCGCCACAAAAGAAATTGAATACACTGGCGAAGAACAACACGTCACGCTCTATATTCCAATCAACGAATACCTGAGCAGCGGCAACTACTCCGCCTACATTTTCATCGACGGACAAATGATCGGCTCTGGCTCAACAACGATTTCCAAGTAATCAACAAGCACCAAGCGCGTCGCGAGAATCCAGCATTAAGACGCTCGACGACACGCCATAAAGAAATCCCCCTATACCGCAACGAAATGGTATAGGGGGATTTTTGTTTACCTCTACGTTTTACATCTCTGCCATCAAGAAGACAAGTATCTCTCTTCAATGGTGAGGCTTAGTACTCAGTGGTGAGGCTTAGAACTCAGTAATGACGCTTAAAATGAAAGGTCTTCAGAAGCTCACCTCTGACGAAGCGCCACATTCTTCCAACCAACAAGCCCACGGTTGTCCTTGTCAAACTCCAACGCAAGACAAACAACCTGACGGTGGCTCGCACAGAAGGCATCCGCATAGTGTCGTTCGTTCAATTGACGCTCAGCTGACCCACACCCTCCATTATCCTTCATCTTGAGTTCCAAGACGTACAAGATGTCGGGAGTATGAACAACCAAATCTATCCTTCCATTCGACATTTGCACCTCCTCCTCAACATGGAAGCCGCAAATATAAAACAGATTTTTAACAATGAAACGGAAATGCTCTTCAAACACGAAATGCTCCTTCTTCTGCATACTGTAGGGAGTATGTGCTATCAACTGCTTCAAACACCGAACGCCTTCATCCACATGTCCCACAGAAAACTCAACCTTCATTTCCTGAATGGCATTTTCAACTTCATCCAAACTCTGATGCAACATGTTTGGAATCACCATCTCAAACAAGGCTTTCTTAACCTCACGATTAGGGAATCCCAGCACATAGCTATCGCCCACCACGTCTTTGATGGTCAGATAGCCAGACTGATAAAGGAACAACTTCGGATTGGCAACGCTGACATCGGCGGTTTCCAGATAATCCATATCAATGAGACTGCCATCCAGTTTCTCCACATCTCTTTCAAAATTCTTCAGCAACTTCGGCAACATCTCGGTTGCCCCGCTCGCAATCCAAAAAGACTTCAAACGCTGTTCCTTCAACGCGCAAAGCACACTGTAAGGGTTAAAAACGCCTTCAAGGCTCTCTGAGAAGTGGTAGCCATCATACATCTCCTTCAAGTTTTCGAGCGTCTGCAAAGCCTCCCACCCTCTCTTCTCTGAAAGGCTCTTGAGTTCTTCCTTAAAACATTTTTCAATCTCGTCACCCGTCAGTCCGCAAACCGTGGCATAATCATCATAGAAGCTGATGTTCGTCACCGTGTTCAAGACGCTGAACAAACTAATCTGCGTAAATTTAGTAATTCCTGTCAGGAACACACACTTGATACAATAGCCATAATCCTTCAGCCCCGTAAAAAAATCGCGATAAAGACTTCTGCAAGCCTCATGCTGCGGGGTCATAAAAGAATGCTGCAACGGGGCATCATATTCATCAACCAAAATTGCGATTTGCACCCCACTGCGTTCGTACGCCCTTTGAATAATCCCAGTAAAACGGTTGCTGAGCGTCATCTCCGTCGGGCGTTTGCCATAGATTTCCTCATAAGCAGCCAACGAGTCGTCAAGATAATGACTGAGAGAATCGACGTCCGAACCACCTTGATTCATGCTGAAGTGAAGCACAGGCCGCTTCACCCACTCTTTCTCTATATCCATTATCCGAAGCCCCTCAAAGAGCTCGCGCCGTCCTTCGAAATAACATTGCATGGCAGACGTGAGCAACGACTTGCCGAAGCGCCGGGGTCTGCTCAAGAAATTATACTTATTACCATTGGCTATTTTCCAAAGCATATCAGTTTTGTCCACGTAGAGATAGCCTCCCCTACGCAGCTCTTCAAAGTCTTGTATGCCCAAAGGTAACTTTTGTCTGGCCATAAGCTGATAATCAGAATTAGTTTGACGGATGTCCTGAGATTTCGGTTTTCGAACATGACTTAGTAATGGCGTAAGAATAAGTTGAGCAAAAAGACAGGGCATAAGAAATAACTCCTTCCCCTACATAATTGGTCAAGTTATTTTTTACCATTACATATACACATTACGAAGATACATCTATTAAGCGAACCAGCCAAAAATATCTCGTAAAACTTTACAGCACCAACCAACAAAGGTTCCGTGAAACACACGATTTTCCCGCGCCGCCGCATAACGGGCAACGGCAACCTATCCCGCGCCGCCCTGCACATCCCCGACAAAAAAAATCGCAATAATATTTGGCGCTTCAATTGGATTGCATTACCTTTGCTTCATGAAACAACATGAGAGCGGCCCGCGGGTCGTTCTTCTGTTTGAGACAGACTGACATAACAACATTAATAACAATTTAAAATTCAAACAAAATGGCTTACGTAATTAGTGACGACTGCATCGCTTGCGGTACTTGTATTGACGAATGCCCATCTGGCGCTATCTCTGAAGGTGAAAAGTATTCTATCGACCCTAACGTTTGCGTTGACTGCGGTACTTGCGCTGACGTTTGTCCTTCAGGTGCTATTGCTCCGGGCGAATAATATAGCGAAAAGACGTTCAACACAACGTTGATAAAAAATCTAAGGCCTGCGAAACGATTGCGTTTCGCAGGCCTCTTTTGTGATAGCTGTTACTATCGGAACAACCGGCGTATCATTGATTCCGAAACACGCTTCAGCGAAACATCCAATAGTACGTCTCCCCAAAAAACGTCTATGTTCGTTCAACCAACAAGCCAGTCCTGCCACGGCATCACTTCCACAACACCTTCTCGTTCAGAATCACGCCGTCGGCAGCATCTTCTGCCGTAAAGGTATTGCCGCGATATTGCACGCAGAGCATCACCAGCGGTTCATTTCCATTGTTTCTGACGGAACGCTTTCCAGCAGGTGCCACGCGCACCACACTACCTTCTGAAACGGGAAACACTTGGCCGTCCACCTGAAACTCACCTTGTCCTTTAAGGAAGAAATAGAGTTCCTCATGATTCTTGTGAGTATGCAAGAAACCCGTTTCTGCACCAGGCGCAAACGACTGGAAGGAAAACTCGCCGCCCGTGGCACCAGTCAAAGTTCCTCCAAACACCTTGCCAGGTATCTTCACCTCTGGGCCGAGTTCCAATACATACTCGTTCAACTTATCGAACGTTCCGAAGTCAACAGCCGTTGCTTGCTCGGCCTTCACAATTGTTTTTGCAGTTTTCATATCTCTGAGAATTAATTGATTAATGACGGTGCAAAATTACGCCACGAAAGCATTCCCTGCAAGAAGGCACAAGGCCGTTGGCTACTTACTCTGAGGTTACCATTGCTGACGCTGAGACACTTCAAAATATGGGATTTGAATAAGTTTAACACTTGCCACCGTAACATATTATGGCGTTTGCGTACTTTTGTATGAATTGGTGAGCAACACCCTCTCAGCTACATTCAAAAACACATTTCCAGGATATGTCTTCAGGGGTGTCTCAAGCACAACCAACGGCCTCAGACTTCCCTCCCAAGGACAACCCTCAATTAGCAACTGAACATAAACAACCTATGGACAACCCAACCACCGACATCATATATAAAGACTGCCCCATACGCAACATCCTGTCTCACATCTGCGGAAAATGGGCGTTGCTGATTCTCTACACGCTGCACCATCACGGATGTATGCGCTTCAATTCCCTGCACAAACACATCCCCGACATTTCGCAGAAGGTGTTGACCTCCACCCTGCGCTCACTCGAAGCCGACGGTTTTGTCAGCAGGAAAATCTATGCAGAAGTGCCGCCGAGAGTGGAATACACCCTTACGGAAAGGGCCCTATCGTTTATCCCGCAGGCAGAAAGCCTGATTGCATGGGCGCAAAACAACATGGCCGACATCATGGCCGACAGGGAACGCAACAGCATGGATCACCCTCAGGCCGCCTTCGAGAAGAAGCAAATCAGCCGTCAAAACCACATAGAATCCTAAAACACATTCTTTAGGACATCCCTTAACGCCAAATCAATGCCACGAGTCAAAAAAATTGCGTATTTTTGCAGCCAGATACATAAACCTCAAGGAGGGTCTCCATTTCAAGAGGCCCACTTTTGACAGAGAAGCAACCCCACTTTGAGAACTCCTATATTTCTCCTTCTTACAACCATCGTAGCCTTGAGCGTCGCAACGCCGCGTAGCCAAACAATGCGGCAGAACGCAACGCAACAAACGTCTGACGACACGCTACAGCACGATACAGCACGACAGCAACCATCTGCCGTGCCTTTTTCCGTTTCCGACAGTCTTAAGGACTCCCTGCTGCTGCCCGATGCCACCAACACCAGAAGCGGACGGGGGCTGCGCTACGACAGCACGGCCATCGACACCACGGCGGCCGACAGCGCGAAACGCAAACCGGGCATCGACGCACCGGTGGACTATGAATGCACAGACTCACTGGTCTACGACGCTGAAACGCGACTGGTGCACCTCTACGGAAAGGCCCAAGTGAAATACATGGACATGACGCTCAACGCGGCCAAAATCACCATGAACATGGACAGCAGCATGGTGAGAGCGGCTGGAGAGCGCGACACGGCGGGCATCCTGCAAGACAAACCGGTCTATTCGCAAGGCAGTGACAACTACCACAGCGAACTCATGGCCTTCAATTTCAAAACAAAGAAGGGCTATATCACGAACGTGGAGACAACGCAGGGCGACGGTTTCATGCAGAGCCAACACTCAAAACGCGCTGCCGACGGAACGCTCTATCTGGAACATGCAAAATACACCACCTGCGACGCCAAACATCCCCATTTCTATATAGCCCTCTCCCGCGCCAAAGTGCGCCCGGGAAAGGAAAGCGTGTTTGGCCCGGCCTACCTCGTGGTGGCTGACGTGCCGCTCCCGCTGGCCGTCCCCTATGGTTTCTTACCCTTCAACAAGAAATATTCCAGCGGTTTCATCATGCCTTCATACGGCGACGAAACGAGCCGCGGTTTCTATCTGCGCGATGGCGGATACTATTTTGCCATCAACGACTACATGGACGTCAAGGCCCTCGGCGAAATCTATACGAAAGGCTCTTGGGGACTGAGCGCGGAGACCAACTACCGCAAGCGCTATCGCTACAACGGCAATTTCTACATCAGTTTCCTGCGCACCGTTGACGGCGAGAAGAACATGCCAGACTATGCCGTGACGAAGAGCCTCAAGGTGCAGTGGACACACAGCAAAGACGCCAAGGCAAGCCCCAACACGACTTTCTCGGCCCGCGTGAACTTCGCCTCGGAAAACTACGAGCGCTCAAACCTCGAGAGCATGTACAATCCGCTGGCCTACACGCAGAGCACACGCGCCAGTTCGGTGAGTTTCTCACACACCTTCCCGAGCATCGGCCTGAACATCGCGGGGTCGACCAACCTCACGCAATCGCTGCGCGACTCGTCGGTCAGCATGACGCTCCCCGACCTCAGCATCTCTCTCAACCGCTTCTATCCCTTCCGCCGCAAACACCAGGCAGGAAAGGAGCGCTGGTATGAGAAAATCTCCATGTCCTACACGGGATCGCTCTCCAACAGCATCAACACGAAGGAAGACAAACTCTTCAAGTCGAACCTCGTCAAAGACTGGCGAAACGGCATGCAACACCGCATTCCCATCGACGCCACCTTCCAGGTCTTTAAATACATCAACATCTCTCCGCAGTTCTCCTTGCGCGACATTATGTACACCAATCGCGTGATGCGCTCATGGGACGAGACCACACAAAAGGAAGTGGCCGACACCACATACGGCTTCTACAACCTCTACGACTGGAGCCTCGGCGTTTCGGCCAACACCACGCTCTATGGTTTCTACAAACCGTGGCGAAAGCTCTTCGGCGATAAAATCATCGCCGTGCGCCACGTCTTCAAGCCCAGCGTCTCCTTCAGCTACGCCCCCGACTTCACCTCGTCGCACTACGGCTACCAGCGCACCTACGTCAAGACCGACGCCAACGGCGAAGTCTCCACCGTCACCTATTCTCCCTACTCCGGCGGCATCTACAGCTATCCCTCTGGAACGAAGCAGGGCATGATCACCATGTCGGTGTCAAACAACGTGGAAATGAAGGTGAAGAGCGACCGCGACACAACTGGCGAACGAAAAATCAGCATCATCGACGAGCTCTATGGCGCGCTCTCCTATAACATGGCGGCAGAAACGCGCCCCTGGAGCAACCTCAACACGCGCATCCGCTTGAAACTGACGAAGAACTACACGTTCTCCATGGCGGCAGTGTTTGCCACCTATGCCTACGCCTTCGACAAAAACGGCCGTGTCGTCACTTCCGACAGAACGGAATGGAGCTACGGACGCTTCGGACGCTTCCAGGGCATGTCGCAAAACCTCTCCTACACGTTTAACAACGAAACGCTGTCAAAACTCTTCAGCCGGCGGTCCGACCGCTCAACGGCAAGCAACGACGAGACCGACACCGACACGGACACCGACGCAGAAGATGCCAACATCGACCCCGACCTGCGCAACGCCAAGAAAGGCGGCAAGCAGAAAAAACAGAAGGCCAAGGTGGACGAAGACGGCTACCTCCGCTTCTCTCTCCCCTGGTCGTTCACGGTGTCATACGGCATCTCCATGGCGGAAGACCGCTCGAAGCAAATCAATGTGCGCCGCATGCGATATCCCTATTCGTTCACGCAAACCATGAACTTCTCGGGCTACTTGCGCATTGCCGAAGGATGGAACATCAGTTTCACCTCGGGCTATGACTTCAACTATCACGAACTCTCAATGACAACGGCCTCCGTCTCGCGCGATCTCCATTGCTTTGAGATGTCGTGCTCCGTGGTGCTCCGCCCCTACTCT
Source organism: uncultured Prevotella sp. (assembly GCA_900539625.1). GTDB lineage: Bacteria > Bacteroidota > Bacteroidia > Bacteroidales > Bacteroidaceae > Alloprevotella. Next base: position 38,007 of record UQCW01000005.1, on the reverse strand, counting down.
TCGTTCAACTTCACCTTCCGCGCACGTGCCAACGAACTGGCCGACGCATTGAAGTGGGACAAGCGAAGTTCCTATAGTTCAAACATTGAATGGTATTGAGAAATGTCCCGCCGAAAGCCCTGTCTCTCAACTCTCAAAAGCCTCAGCAAACCCCAAAACATCTAAATAAATGAAGAAATTAATTGCCTCTCTCCTCCCCTGCGCAGCCTTGGCGCTTGCCTCATGCGGAGATTCAAACTACGAACTCCACCAAACGTTCTTCAGCCCGCTGAAGATCAACGGCATGGATTTTTTTGCAGATCAGCAGAGCGACACGATTCATTTGCTCTCACTCGATTCATGGACACTGGCCTCAACGGCCTCATGGATGCGCGTCACGCCAACGTCCATGACCATTCCGCAATATAAATCGGCCGACACGCGCCTCGACATCACCACTGACGTCAACAACACTGGCAGCACACGCATTGCCTACATCAACGTCACGTCGAATGTCAGCCCGAGCATGCCAGTCATCCAGCGAGGATGGCTGAACATCACGCAGCCCATGCCGTTCTACACCAACACCGACAAGCTGCTGACCACACAGGCCACTTTCCCCCTGATGCTGAAGGCCGCCGCCAACGACACCACCATCACTTTCAAGGTCTACCAAGATGGCGCCACGCTCTCTTCGTCTGCAGAATGGATCACGCCCGACTCCACTTCCTTCAGCAAGGGATTGCATAAAATCAAAGTGAGCTACACTGGCAACAACACCAACGCAAAGCGCAACGCCACGCTCACGCTGACCTCCGCTGGCGTCAGCACAGACATCATTGTCTCACAAGATAAGTAATGGTGAAAGAATGAGTTGAACTATTTCAACCCCAACCAACCTTTCGCCCAACAACGCACAGAGCCGCGAGCAACATCAGTTTGCTCGCGGCTCTGTGCGTATAAAAAACCGGCCCTCTGGCCAATGGCGTTCTTATCAAATCAACGGAATGCCCGCTTCTTCACATTCACGGCGCATCTCGTCGGGCCAGATGCTGGCCTGAATCTCGCCGATATGCGCCTTGCGCAGATAAAGCATACAAAGGCGCGACTGTCCGATGCCGCCACCAACGCTCAAAGGCAGCGTGCCCTCAACCAAACGGCGGTGGAAATAAAACTTCAGGCGATCTTCCTTGCCGCTTTCCTTAAGCTGGCGGAGCAAAGCCTCTTTGTCAACACGGATGCCCATCGAAGAGAGTTCGAAAGCACGCTCCAGCACATTGTTCCAAATCAACAGGTCACCGTTCAATCCCGGCAAACCGGCCTCGCTGACGGTGGAATAGTCGTCGTAGTCGGGCGCACGCAAATCATGTGGTTTGCCATCGCCAAGCGGTCCGCCAATGCCAATGACAAACACCGCTCCGTATTTCTTCGTGATGGCGTCTTCGCGCTCCTTCGGCGTGAAGTCGGGATAAAGCTGGCGCAGCTCTTCGGCATGGATGAAAAACACCTCTTCCGGCAACATCGGCGTGAGCTGTGGAAAACGCTCACACACCAAAAATTCCGTGCGGAGCAATGCAGCGTAGATACACTTCACGGTGCGCTTCAAGTAAGCCAGCGTGCGGTCCTGCGGCGTGATGACGCGCTCCCAGTCCCATTGGTCAACATAAAGCGAGTGGAGATTATCGAGCTCCTCGTCGGCACGGATGGCGTTCATATCGGTGTAGATGCCGTAACCTGGCTTCACCTGATAATCGGCCAGCGTCAAACGCTTCCATTTTGCCAAAGAGTGCACCACTTCCGCCTGCGCATCGCCCAAATCTTTGATGGGGAACGTCACGGGACGTTCCGTACCGCTCAAATCATCGTTGATACCCAGTCCTCTGAGCACAAAAAGCGGACCGGTCACGCGGCGCAACTTCAATCCCGTAGCCAGATTTTCCTGAAAGAAATCTTTGATAACCTTGATGCCCTGCTCTGTTTCATATTTATCAAGCAACGGCTTATATGCTTTCGGTTTTATAAGTAAACTCATTGTTTTTATTACATTTTGTTTAGTTTGATGCAAAGATACTGATTTATTTGTAATACGGGAGGGTTTTATAAATATCTTTTTCAGGGAATCTGAAAAGCCAAAAAGAAAAGAGGCAAACTTCCATCTTTAACGGATTGCGCAACGTAAATCGCAAGCAGACATCTGCCACCTAAAAGTTCACCTGAACCTAAGAACATATCTGCTACTCGCGGCCGCGAGTTGCGCTACCTTCGGCCGCGAGTAAAGCTACCTTCGGCCGCGAGTAGCATTACCAGCGGCCGCGAGTTGATGACATCACAAGGTGATTGAAGAATTTGCAATAAGTTGGGGGACAAAAGAATGTGGCGAAGCAACTTCTTGGCGCTTGATGCAGGTGTTCAATATAAACTAATTCTGAACACCTATTTATTCATTTTATTATAGTGTAGTTGAAATTGGTCAACAAGCTGTTGACCAATTTCAACACCCAAGAGTTTTACTCAAATTTCATGGGGACACCACATACAAATTCTCACCCACTGCTATTCCGTAACCGGAGCCTTATTCTATAAGGTAGGTGTTCAATATTAGTTTATATTGAATTGTCGTATTATTTTGTTCCTACAATTGTCTTGAAGAAGGAGCGTAGTGGGCTACGTGACTGATGAAAGGCAGCTGTAGGGGCAAAAGAATACGGCAAGGCAATATCAGACAGTTTTTCTCCTGCATGGATACTATAAAATAATTTTGTACACCTACTTAAAGTAGGTCCTACTTTTTTTCTGCAATTTTTTCCAAAAAGACTTCCTTTTCGGCTTTTGACATATTATCTTTGCAGTATCAAAACCGACAAGAGATATTTCGAAGCAGACAAGAGGTGATTCAACAATTATCAGATTTTTTCAAAACCAAAGAGTATTTTTTCAAAACCTATCTTACCATGAACATTAAGTACGAAATCCATTCCATCAAAAATTCTAACGGCAAAGGCGAAGAACGCCATTATGCACACCTTCATGAGGGAACTGCCATGAACGCTGACCAGCTCGAGAGCCACATTGAGGAATCGTGCTCGCTAACGAAAAGCGACATGGAAGCAACGCTCTCTGCCCTGAGGGCTGCGATGATTCGCGAACTCTCGCAAGGAAAACGCTTTCATCTCCCTTCCATCGGTAGTTTTTCACTTTCGGTGGACCTGAACTTGCCGGAGGGAAAACCGATTGAGAAAATGCGCGGCGACTACATCAGCGTGCGCAACCTCAACTTTCGACCCGACACGCCGATGTTGCGGGAAATCAAAAACAACGCACGCTTCGAACGTGCCAACGTCTCTACTCAATCCAACCACTTTACGGAGGAACACATTTTGACGCAAATAAAGGAGTTTTTCAAAACCCACGCTTACATCACGCGGCGCGACATTGAAAGCTTGTTCGGATTCCGGAGGAGCTATGCCACGAAATGGTTGAAGCATTTCAGGGAGTGCGGTGTGCTGAAACAAAGCGGCCCAGTGAACTCTGCTGTCTATCTGTTGTGCTAAGTTTATGTACAGAAGTTGCGGCATGGCATCCGTAAGGACATGGCTTGCCATGCCGCAACGGCCACATCTCGCAAAACCGCATTTCCACCGCGCCGCCCATCCATGCGTCCCCGCCTGGTTTAGGCGGTTTCAAACGGGAGGGATAAGCGGCTGCAACCTACTCCACTCTGACCACGTCCACCACGTGACTGCCAGCGCCGATGAGGTCTTGGCGTTCGGAAATGCACTTCTGATATTCGATGAAATGGGCAAAGGTCTCTTCGCTCATTCGGTTGAGGCGCGTGCGCATATAGTCGGAAGCGCCGTCGGGCGAGAAGATGGTGACGCGCTGTAATCCCGCCATCTCATTCAGACGGTTGATGTCGTCCAGGCGCACATAATCGTAGAGTTCGTCGGCCTGGGCTTGGATGTGGAAATTCTTGTCAACCACACCGCGTTCCAGCAGTCCGCCAATGCGTTCTTCATCGAAGCAATAAGAAAGGATGCTGTATTCATTCATGAGGTAAGCCACGAAAATCAGTCCGCCTGGCTTCGTCACACGCTTGGCCTCAAGGAGCGCTTTCAGTTTCTCTTCGTCACCGATGAGATGGTAGAGCGGGCCGAGCAGAAGGGTGAGGTCGGCCGAGGCAGTCGGGATGAACGAGAGGTTTCTGGCATCGCCCTGAACCACATCGGCGGCTGGTTCGCGCTTCAAAAACACGTCGATGTTGCGTCGCACAAGCTCAACGGCCTTCACGCGATAGCCCTCTGCCATGAGTGCCGACGTATAGCGCCCCGTGCCCGCACCAATGTCGAGCAAGAAGTCTTCCGGACGCAGAAAGCGGCGCAGATGGTGCATGGTGGTTTCAAATTCCACAATGCCGTGCCGGCGTTGCAGACGAAGGTCCTCGGGGTGTTTGTTATAGTGTTTTTCTATATTGGATAATACCATGTAAGTGTAGTTATTAAAGGAGTGATGCAAAGCAATGGGGCGCGGACGCACATGCCAAAGTTTCCGACATGTGCGTCCGCCCGCCGCGTTTTGCCTGCAAAGGTATTTCAATTTCGCGAGAAATTGGTGCTTCCGCGGATGTTTTATGCCACGCCGCCGCTGGGGGTATAAGTAGGTGTTTATAATTATTTTTATAAGTAAGTGGTCAGAATTATATTTACATTTGAAATGTTCTATCGGGTTTGCGAGCTGTTTGTTTGGCCATAGGTTTGCAGGAAAGCGTTTTTCTTTTGCAACGGAAAAACACGGAGGATTGGCATTTTCGGAAGCAGGATTAAGCACAAAAGAATACTATTTGTGCATTTTAGCACATACATCGAAGGTGCGCACTCCTTCCATTGTTTCATTTGCAACAATTATTCCGCATTTAATAACCTTCTAAAAATAAAAAGATTAGGCATAGGAGTAATCCGTTTTTGTAATTATTAACCCATCTTTATTCAAAGTTTTACGCGGGGCAAGCGACGTTACCTTGGAAAATGCCCTACCTTTGTAAGACAATTGCGAAATGACATGGAAGAAACCTATGAGCAAATAAAGAAAATGATTGCCGACGGATTCGTTGAAGAAGCCGTTGCTGCAGCGCGTGAAAGCATGGGGGGAGACAACGACGCCCAGCTGCTTTATCTCATGGGAAACGCTTACATGAAACAAGGATTGCGGAAGGAGGCCATGAACGCCTACAGAAAGGCGGCGGAAATCAACCCGGAAGGCCCTGCCGTGGAGGCAGGACGCATGATCGACCAAATCATGGCTTTCTACAACAAGGACCTCTATAATCCTTGATGCAAACGATGCGGAAAAAGTTTTCGCCTCATCTGCCAGACGTTTTGCGCCGGGCAAGGAAAGAGGGGGCAACGGATGCCGCCACAGCGATTCGGAAGTAATTCAGACGAACCACTTAAATATATTCCTGAACTGTTACTTACTATGAGCAAAATAAAAGGAGCCATCGTCGTTGACGAAGAACGTTGCAAAGGATGCAACCTGTGTGTCGTGGCTTGCCCGACACATACGCTGGCACTTACAACCAACGAAGTGAACCACAGAGGATATGTCTATTGCCATGATGTGGCCGATGCCTGCATCGGATGCGCATCGTGTGCGATTGTCTGCCCGGATGCCTGCATCACGGTTTACAAGAAGAAAATGGATTAATGACATCCTGAAAGCCGACGACAGGAACGAAATTTGAGCGAAGGAGCGGTTGAACCACAACGCCACCAGGCTCCAACGCTTCTGGCCATCGGTCATACAGGGATTTCCGTCGGGACATGGAGGGTTCTGGCCCGAAAAGGCGCTGCCCGCTGAAGAAGCAGGGGCGTCATGGCCAGGAAACAAAGGTCGGGCGGAAAGGTGTTACACGATATTGAAAATGGAAAACGAAGTTCTTTTACTGAAAGGCAACGAAGCGATAGCCCATGCAGCCATCCGCTGCGGATGCGACGGATATTTCGGCTACCCCATCACCCCGCAGAGCGAGGTGCTGGAAACACTGGCTGCCCTCAAGCCTTGGGAAACGACGGGCATGGTGGTGTTGCAGGCTGAAAGCGAAGTGGCCTCCATCAACATGCTCTATGGCGGAGGAGGCACGGGAAAACGCGTGATGACCTCATCGTCGAGCGTAGGCATCGCCCTAATGCAGGAAGGCATCAGCTATATGGCTGGCGCGGAAGTGCCGGGACTGATTGTCAACGTGCAGCGAGGCGGCCCTGGACTGGGCACCATACAGCCCTCGCAGAGCGACTATAACCAAGCGACGAGAGGCGGCGGCAACGGCGACTACAACGTGATTGTTCTGGCACCCAACTCGGTGCAGGAAATGGCTGATTTCGTTGACCTTGCCTTCTCCCTGGCCTTCAAATACCGCAACCCAACGATGATTCTCTCTGACGGTGTCATCGGACAGATGATGGAACGCGTGGTGTTGCCTCCATTCAAACCGCGCCGCACGGAGGAGGAAATCGCCAAGGAATGTCCTTGGGCTGCCAACGGACACGGATTGAAGGGCCGCAAGCCCAACATCATCACGTCGTTGGAGCTCGACCCGGCCGTGATGGAAAAGAAAAACCTGCACTTGCAGGCCAAATATGCCGAGATTGAGAAAAACGAGGTGAGATATGAAACGACGAACTGCGAAGACGCTGACTACGTGATCGTGGCCTTCGGATCGGCAGCACGCATTTCCCAGAAAGCGATGGAGATGGCACGCAAGCAGGGCATCAAGGTGGGATTGTTCCGCCCGATCACGCTGTGGCCGTTCCCAACGAAGGAGATTGCCGAACTATCTGGCCGAACGAAGGGCATACTGACGGTGGAAATCAATGCCGGGCAAATGGTGTTCGACGTCAGAGCTGCCGTTGAAGGCCGCATTCCGGTTGACCACTTCGGCAGACTGGGCGGCATCGTGCCTGACCCCGACGAAATTATCGAGGCTCTCAAAAAACTGCAAGCGAAGTAAGATAACAAGAAACTCTCACAACAGAAACACATGTCTGAATCTGACGATATTCTCGAACGCCTGAAACACCCCGAAAGGGAAAAGGAGCGCCACAGACCAAACCAGCGCCTCTTCTATCGAAACATCATCAACGGCACGTTTATCCTGCTGGCCGCCATCGCCATGATTGGCCTTGGGGTTTCGTGGACGGGGGCCACTTCGCCCACATGGTGTTACGCTCTGGCTTTGGTGGCCGTGTTCATCAAGATGATTGATGCGGTGATGCGCATTCCTGATATGCTGAAACGACCGAACGTCTCGAAGCTCAACACGCGCAGAAGCGTTTCTGCCGCTGAAAACGGAGCAAAGGAGGCTGACGGCTCGGAAGCCTGCAAGCAGGAAGAAGGGAAGTGACGGAAGAAAACAGAAAACGGGAAAGGCCAATGGGCCGCAGCGGGGCAACGCCCGCGCCGTGGCATGGAAACAACGAAAAGCCGCCCATCGGCGGCAGTTGTCTTCTCGGCATTTCCACGCGGTTTCTCGAAAGAATTGTGAGGTGTTCCACCATAATAATTGTATTGATATGAGCGAATCAAATAATCCGGAAGAGAGCGTTTCCTTGAGAAACGAGATCATCCAGTCGGGAGAACTGGTTTACAAGAAGCCAGAACTCATGAACGATGTCAACATGCACTATTGTCCTGGCTGCTCACACGGCGTTGTGCACAAGCTGATTGCCGAAGTGATTGCCGAAATGGGCATGGAAGACAAAACCATCGGCATCAGTCCGGTGGGATGCGCCGTCTTTGCCTACCGCTACCTTGACATCGACTGGCAAGAGGCCGCCCACGGACGCGCTCCTGCCTTGGCCTGCGCCAGCAAGCGCCTCTGGCCCGACCGCCTGGTGTTTACCTATCAGGGCGACGGCGACTTGGCCTGCATCGGCACGGCTGAAACCATCCACGCCTTGAACCGTGGCGACAACATCACGATCATCTTTGTCAACAACGCCATCTACGGCATGACTGGCGGACAGATGGCGCCGACCACGCTGATGGGAATGAAAACGGCCACTTGCCCTTACGGACGACAGGCGGACATTCATGGCTACCCCATCAAAATAACGGAAATCGCTGCACAGCTGGAAGGCACGGCTTATGTGTCGCGCCAAAGCGTCCACAACGTGGCGGCCATCCGAAAGGCGAAGAAGGCCATCCGCCATGCGTTTGAAAATTCAATGGCGGGCAAAGGGTCCAACTTGATTGAAATTGTCGGCACTTGCTCTTCCGGATGGAAGATGTCTCCAGTGAAAGCCAACGAATGGATGGCGCAACACATGCTCGACTTCTACCACATTGGCGACCTGAAGGACGCCTGCGCCCAATAAGAGGGGCTGCACACCTCTCAACTCTTTAACCAACCACGGGAGTTTTTCTGCAAACGACAGTTGCCAAGAAGCAAAAAGGCTCTAAGCGGATATTGACGCTTTCTGCCGCAACAGGGCCCGCTCTTCTGGGCCTGACTGACTGGCAAATGCTTGCACAACGCTCCCGGGCATCAAAAGACATTCCACAATGAAACAGGAAATAATCATATCGGGATTTGGCGGTCAAGGCGTTCTCTCTATGGGCAAGATTTTGGCCTATGCCGGACTGATGGAAGGCAAGGAAGTGACGTGGATGCCGGCCTACGGCCCTGAACAGCGAGGCGGAACGGCCAACGTGACGGTCATTGTCAGCGACGAAAAGATTTCTTCGCCGATTCTGAGCAAATACGACACGGCCATCGTGCTCAACCAACCTTCGCTCGACAAGTTCCAACCGAAGGTGAAGGTCGGGGGCGACATCATCTACGACAGCTTCGGCATTCTCGACAAACCAACGCGCGAAGACATTGAGGCTTACCACATCCCGGCGATGGAAACTGCCGCCGAAATGAAGATGATGAAGTGCTTCAACATGTTTGTGCTCGGCGGACTGTTGAAAATCCACCCCATCGTGAGTCTTGAAAGCGTGATGAAGGCTCTGAAAAAGACCTTGCCTGAACGCCACCACGACTTGCTGCCGCTCAACGAGCAGGCCATCTTGAAGGGCATGGAAATCATCAGCAAATAAGGGGAAAGGTTTCTGCAGGAATCGGCAGGACGTTTCCACGAAAGGACCAACAATAAGCAATCAAGGCGGAGGGTCTGAAGCCACACCGCCATTCAATAACACTTAAACGTATCATATTATGGCAAACCGCAAACGACTGAAGAAGAGCATTAAGATTGTTACTGGCGAACTTTTTGCCGACTGCGTAGCATTGGCACACATCGGACAGGGCGACAGCGAAAAACTGCAAGGCCTGATGGTTGAAGTGCTGGCGTTGCACAGTGACTTCGTGGCAAGACTGAGCCACGTGGAAAAGGGCGAAGAGAAGAAGTTCTTCAAGAAGCTCCGTGACGAATTCACACAGAAGGTCAACGATTTGAGCAATCGCATCGTTGAAGCCTGACTTTATGTATAATTGAGGCATTGGGTGCTTACTGACGTAGGTGTCCGATGTCTCTTTTTAGAGGGGTTTCAAATTTCTGACGTAAGTAATGGTGAAAGAATAAGTTGACAAATTTTGCCATTACTAAGTTCCGATACCCTTCAGCCGTAACACGTAAAACACCCACTAATGTCGCATCTAATCAGCCGCACTCTCTTTTATAAAGTACTCGGATGGAAGGTGAATGTCACTGTTCCGCACCACGACAAATGTATCATCTGCGTGGCGCCACATACGAGCAACTGGGATTTCATCATCGCTGAACTCTATTACCACGCCATCGGGCGCAAAGCTGGCTTCTTGATGAAGAAGGAATGGTTTTTCTGGCCGCTGGGCTGCATCTTCCGCCGAATGGGAGGCATTGCCGTAACAAGAAACAAGAAAACGAGCCTGACGGACCAATTGGCCGAAAAGGCAAAAAGCATGGACCGCTTTGAACTGGCCGTGACGCCTGAAGGCACACGCTCGCTCGTGACGACCTGGAAGAGGGGATTCTATTTCATCGCCCTCAAAGCGAAACTGCCCATCATGCTCTACGCCATCGACTACGACAATAAAACGGTCATCTGCAACAAGACGATTATGCCTTCGGGCGACGTTGACGCAGACATGCGTCTCATCATGGATTACTACCGCCCGTACAAAGGAAAATATCCTGACAAATTCGCAGTGGAGGATATTCCGTCTGCCAACGAGAAATAAGTGCCGACCGAAACGACGGGAACACACAGAAGTTTACCTGAGGAGTTACGGGTTATCCGGCAAGAAACACATGGGACGTCAGAACGTTTTTCAAGACGTCGCCCAAACAATTACAATGACATTTCCTTTCGCGCAGACAACTTGCGACGAAAGGCTTTCAACGAAGCAATGAGAAAAAAGCTATACTGTGTAGCCCTTTCCTTAGGGCTCTGCTCATTCACCCCCATCGTTGCCCAAGAACATACTGGCTATAGCCCCGCAAAAGAGGTTATCAGTCAGTATTTTCTTTCCTACAGTCTACCAGGCTACGTGCCGCGCGAAGCCATGCGCTGCGACAGTTGCGCAATCAACGAGAAGGAACGAAGCGTCACGGTCTACGTCAACGAGGCGTTTTGTTCGCAACCGTTCACACCTAAATCGGTGGGAAGAATCTATAAGGACCTCAGCCGGAGTCTGCCGCAACCGTTCAACACCTATAAGCTGAGCATTCTCTCTGGCGACGGGCGGCGCATTGAAGACTATATCCCCAATATGCTGCGCGAAGGCAACGAAGACCAAACGCGCCTGTGGGGAAACATCAATTATGCTGGGGCGCCGTGGGTGGCCAACACCTCGCGCCCGTTTTCTATCACGCGCGGCCTCAACGGTCGGCACCTGATGATCAACGCAAGCCACGGACGCTATTACCATAACGGGGAATGGCGCTGGCAGCGCCCGTATATTTTCTGCACGACGGAAGACCTCTTCACGCAGTCGTTCGTTTTCCCTTACCTCATCCCGATGCTCGAAAACGCTGGAGCTGTGGTGGCGACGGGGCGCGAGCGCGACACGCAGACGTTTGAGGCCGTGATTGACAACGATGCGTCCAAACGGCAGGGGAGCTACACGGAGATTGAGCAGGAGGACTTCGCATGGCAGACGACGCCAGATTCCGTGGGGTTTGCCATGCCGTCGGGCTTGCTGAACGACTGTGTTTTTCCGTTTTCTTCTGGCACGAGCAGGCAGGTGGCGGTCACAAACCGCCGTTCTCGTCTGGCACAGGCCACTTGGACGCCACGCATTCCCAAGACGGGACGTTACGCTGTCTATGTGAGCTATGCCTCACGCCCCAACAGCGTTAGCGACGCGCATTACATTGTCTACCACAAAGGAGGGCGAACGCAATTCCGCGTCAACCAGCAGATGGGCGGCGGAACGTGGGTGTATCTCGGCTCGTTTGAATTTGACGAGGGGGAGAACCGCGAAGGAAGGGTCGTTCTGACCAATCAGAGTTCATCACGCGGCGTGGTGACTGCCGACGCCGTGAGATTTGGCGGCGGTGTGGGACAGACGGAGCGCGGCAACGCCGGAACGAGCGGACTGCCGCGTTTTCTCGAAGGGGCTCGCTATCAAGCACAATGGAGCGGCCTGCCCGACTCGCTATATAATAAGGACTGCGGACAAAACGACTACAACGACGACATCCGTTCGCGCTCTTTCTTGCTCAATTATCTGGGCGGCGGCAGTGTCTACATGCCGGGAAAAACGGGGAAAGGGGTGCCTTTCGAACTGGCGCTGGCTGTTCACAGTGACGCTGGCATACGCCACGATAATTCCATCTACGGCACACTGGGTATCTGCACCACCGTCGACGACGAAAAGAACACCACGTACCCATCGGGGCTCTCGCGGCAAGCATCCTCGGATTTCATCGGTATGACGATGACAAACGTGACCGACGACCTCTCGCGCCTCTTCCACATTCCTTGGACACGACGCGAACTCTGGGATCGCAACTATGGGGAGTCGCGAACGCCGAACGTGCCTTCAGCCATTCTCGAAATGCTCTCTCACCAGAATTTCGCCGACATGAAATATGGGCACGACCCGCTCTTCAAATTTGCCTTGTCGCGGGCAGTGTATAAATCCATCCTGCAATTTGTCTGCTATGAACACGGCATCAAAAACTATGAGGTGCAACCGTTGCCGGTTCATCATTTTTCTGCCACTCTCACGCCGGAAGGCAAGGCCCTGCTGAGTTGGCGGGCAACGGCCGACACGCTCTGCGAGAAAGCTGCGCCGACGGGCTACGTGGTCTACACGAAAATCGGCGACGAGGATTTCGACAACGGACTGGTTGTTGACGGGAACACAAGCGTATTGCTGCCCGTCAGCGAAGGTTTGCAATATAGCTATAAAGTGACGGCCATCAACCAAGGCGGCGAGAGTTTCCCTTCGGAAACGCTCACACTGCGCAGAGGCACTGCCGGGAGCAAACGCATCTTGATTGTGAACGGTTTCGAACGATTGAGCGGTCCCGCCTGGGTGGAACGCCACGACAGCCTCGGCTTTGACCTTCGCGAAGACCTCGGCGTGCCTTATGAATATACAACGGCGTTTGCCGGAGCTCAAAAGATTTTCAATCGCAATGCCGCAGGACTCGACGAAACGCATGCCCTCGGTTTCTGCGGTAAGGAACTGGTTGGCAAGAAGGTCATGGGCAACACGTTTGACTATCCCTCTCTCCACGGCGCCGCCATTGCGAAAGCGGGAGACTACACGTTTGTATCGGCTTCACGGGAGGCTTTCACCGACGGCACTGTCGACGCTGCAGACTACGATATGCTCGATTATATCTGCGGCATGGAGCGCGACGCACCGCAGAATCTGCGCCCCTATAAAGCGTTGCCGCCCAGTGTCCGCAACCGCATGACGGCCTATCTCCGAAGCGGTGGCAACATGCTCCTAAGCGGCTGTTATCTCGGCAGCGACCTGAAAACGGAAAGCGAAAGGGCGTTTGCACGCAATTACCTGAAATTTGATTTTGCAGGCACGGCGTCAAACGATTCCACCGACTATGTACGTGGCCTCAACCTTTCGCTCCCCGTCCGCAAAACCTTCGACAAAGAAGGCTACTTGCTGCAAAACTGCGACAAGCTCGTGCCAGCAGACCCCAAGGCTTTCACGGCTTTTGCCTACGGCGCTGGAGGCAGTGCAGGCATCGCCTACCCTGGCAATGACTATCGCCTTTTGGTGATGGGCTTCCCATTTGAAACCATCACGTCGGCCCACGTCCGACAACAAGCCATGAAGGCGATTCTCACCTTCCTGACAAAGTGAGGTGGAAGTAAGTTTGGCCGTTTCAAGGCTTTGTGCTAACTTTGCACAGGCTGAACAGACGGAAAACGCCGTTTGGCATCGCCACAAGGCTGCCGACAGACGGCCGGAACGGTTCTCCCGCTCCAAGCCCCCTCCCAAACACGACAGCCCATATCCATCTACACTGAAACAAAAAAGACAAAATATAATGACTAAAGAAAAAGTGATTCTCACGGGCGACCGCCCCACCGGACGCCTCCATATCGGCCACTATGTGGGTTCTCTGCGCCGCCGCGTAGAACTCCAGAACGAAGGCGACTTCAAGAAGATGTTCGTATTCATCGCCGACGCACAAGCCCTCACCGACAACATCGACAACCCTGAAAAGGTGCGCCAGAATGTCATTGAGGTGGCGCTCGACTACCTCGCCTGCGGCCTCGACCCTGAAAAGGTGACGCTTTTCATCCAGAGCCAGATTCCTGAGCTCTGCGAACTCTCGTTCTATTTCATGGACCTCGTCAGCGTAAGCCGCTTGCAGCGCAACCCAACCGTGAAGTCGGAAATCCAGATGCGCGGCTTCGAAAGCAGCATCCCCGTAGGCTTCTTCACCTACCCCATCAGCCAGGCTGCCGACATCACGGCCTTCCGCGCCACCACCGTGCCTGCGGGAGAAGACCAAAAACCGATGATTGAACAGGCGACGGAAATCGTGCGCCGCTTCAACTATATCTACGGCGAAACGCTCGTTGAACCGGCCATCATGTTGCCAAACAACGCAGCATGCCTCCGTCTTCCGGGCACCGACGGCAAGGCAAAAATGTCTAAGAGCCTCGGCAACTGCATCTACCTCTCTGAAACGGCCGACGAAGTACAGAAGAAAGTCATGTCGATGTATACTGACCCAGAACACATCCACGTTGCCGACCCCGGCCACATCGAAGGAAACACCGTATTCACGTATCTCGATGCCTTCTGCCGTCCGGAACACTTTGAACGCTACTGGAACGAATATGCCAACCTCGACGAGGTGAAAGCCCACTACCAACGCGGCGGACTGGGCGACATGAAGGTGAAACGTTTCCTCAACAACATCCTGCAGGAAGAACTCGAGCCCATCCGCGCCCGCAGAAAGGAATATGAAAAGGACATTCCCGCCATCTACGACATGCTGAAGAAGGGTTGCGAGGAAGCCCGCGAAGTTGCGGCGCAGACCTTGGCCGATGTACGCCGCGCCATGAAGATTGACTACTTCAACGATGCCGCACTCATTCAGGAGCAGGCCAAACGCTTCAGCGAATAACAAGCCCTATCGCTGCAAAATGCAAAGCCTATCGCTGCAAAAAACGGGCCATACCCTGCAAACCAGCTGAAGCAGCTTTGCAACGATAGTCAAGGCCCCAACAACAAAAAGCAAGGATATGTTCTGCAATAAATGACGCTAAAAATTTGTCATTTAAAAAATTAGTACTAACTTTGCAACCCGAATTGTGGACTTTATAGTGTAGCAAACACACTGAGTACCACGTCACCCCATGAAATATAAAAATAAAACAGCATAATAAAAATGAAAAGAACATTCCAACCTCACAACAGAAAGAGAAACAACAAACATGGTTTCCGTCAACGCATGCAGACCGCTAACGGTCGTCGCGTATTAGCAGCTCGTCGCGCCAAGGGTCGCAAGAAATTGACCGTTTCTGACGAAGTACACGGCAAGAAATAAACCCAGCCGCTGAGGTTGCTCAGAAATATAAGGAGAAGCAAGAAGACTCGATGTCTCTTTGCTTCTCCTTTTTCTTGTTGGCAGGTGTTCAATAAAAAACATGTTGAGCACCTGCCAAATTGTTTGTCCAACAAAACAAGAACGGCGGAAATATCCCCGTGAGAAATCGGCCACACCGTCAAACAGACAACGCCCTTTAGCCAAAGCGACGCTGCCATTCCCAAAATTTCTCAACGCCAGCCTCACCGAATTTGGCAAGGCTCTTAGCCACCTGCTCTGGTGTTCGCGTACGCTCGGGATGGCTCTTTGAGAAGAACTTGTCGGCATAGCAAACCACCTGCTCTTCAAGCGTCTCAGGCAAATAATCGCCGGGCGGCAACGGCAGATTCTGCGTGCGGATGTTCTCCGTCGTCAATCCCGTCCCCGTATGCCGTTCGCAGACGCGTGCTGTTTTCTCGTCGCCCTCCTCGCGCATCAATTCGGCGCCAAGCCGCCCGTGAATCAGATAAGGAGCTTTGCCAAAACAATGGATGGCCGGCGCGTCTGTCAAGAAGATTCCGACATCGTGCAACATAGAAGCGCGGTAAAGAAAGTCGCGGTCGAGATGTAGTTCGGGATGACGGTCGGCCACCGCCAAAGCCATGTCGGCCACCTGGTGGCTATGATGAAGCAAGAGGCGGCGCAAAGCGTTGTCCTCAGGATAATATTTAAAGATGATTTCTTCTGCTGTCATGGTCAAGTGAAAATTATTAGGACTGTTCTCAATATTAAGCCAAGACAAAGTTACTATTTTCCGAAGATTACACTGAGAAATCCAAGGCTTTTATTTATTTTTGCACAGGAATAGGGGGAACACGACGAGCGCTATGAACTGTTCCGTGGCATCGCATGCCACCCGATGCACCTCATATTGCTCGATGTCCCCACCAACATTTTGGATTTTTTCCAAGCGACCCCATCGCCCGTCAAGAGAAGGGCGCTGCAACGAACATCAAACAATAACTTTAAATTTATATACCACGTTATGCTTATCATCGGAATTGCAGGCGGAACTGGTTCTGGTAAGACCACCGTCGTCAAGAAAATACGAGAAAGCCTGCCGGAAGGCGCTGTAGCAGTCATCCCGCAAGACTCCTATTATAATGACCAAACAGACATGCCTCTGGAAGAGCGAAAGAAAACCAATTTCGACCATCCCGACGCTTTTGAATGGCCGTTGCTTTCCCACCAGATTGCCGAACTGCGTGCCGGACGCGCCATCGAGCAGCCCACCTACTCTTACATCACCTGCACGCGTTTGAAAGAAACGGTACACGTGGAACCCTGCGACGTCATCATCGTTGAAGGCATCATGACGCTCTACGACAAAGACTTGCGCGACCTCATGGACCTCAAAATTTTTGTTGACGCTGAGCCCGACGAACGCCTTCTGCGCGTCATTGAGCGCGACATCGCCGAACGCGGACATCCGTTGGAAATGCTGATCACGAAATATCGCAACATCCTCAAACCGATGCACGATGAGTTCATCGAACCGACAAAGCAGTATGCCGACATCATCATCCCTAACGGTGGCGACAACGAGCGCGCCATACAAATGATGCGCATGTACATTCTCTCCGCCCTCATGCGCCAGAGCAATCCTAAGAAATAAACAGCATCGCCCGATGCTGTCCCCATAGGGCAATGAGACCATTTAAGACAGACTTCCGCAAGCCAGGCAACAACGCTTGCAGAAGTCTGTCTTTTGTTATTCCCCTCTTCCATTTCCAACGCGCCCGCCCGATTTCCCGTCAGAAAAATCCATCCAACACCAGTTTCGCGCAAAACATCAGGCGAAAAATGCGTCCAGCCCCTAAAAAAAAAGTAAATTTGCAGTATGATACGGAAAGTTTTCTGCAGCGGCAGAAAAATTCCCCACATATTTTACAAACTGGCAGATGTTCATAATTGGCCTGCCCTAAAACATCTATCTCATCTATGTCATTTGATTACCTCCTTAGCCGGTTCAACCTCCAAGAGATGACCGGTGCATTCGTGGTTCTCTTTGCCGTGATCGACGTATTAGGATCAACGCCTATCATTATCAACCTCAAGCAACAAGGCCGCCCCGTCAATGCCCTCCACGCCACGCTGATTTCGTCAGCACTGCTGGTTGGATTTTTCTTTGCCGGCGACGCCATGCTCCATCTCTTCAGTGTCGACATCGAGTCGTTTGCTGTCGCTGGAGCACTTGTCATTTTCTTGATGGCCCTTGAAATGCTGCTTGACGTTGAGATTTTCAAGAACATGGGACCCATCAAAGCGGCAACGCTGGTTCCAATCGTATTTCCCCTTCTCGCGGGTGCAGGTTCCTTTACGACGCTGCTGTCCCTGAAGGCCGAATACGCCTCTGTCAACATCCTCATCGCGTTGGCCCTTAACATGATCTTTGTATACTGCGTTCTTCGCGCCACCGACAAAGTCGAACGCCTTCTCAGCGCCAGCGCCATCTATCTGCTGCGCAAATTCTTCGGCATCATCCTCCTGGCCATCTCGGTTCGCCTCTTCACGGTCAACCTCTCAGCCTTGGTCGACAAAATCGGATAACGCCCCAAGAGCAGCAAGCGCCGCATCATGGCAATGGCACACTGGCCACTGCCAAACACGACAATAGCCATCCATCAACAAAGAAACAGAGGGGGCAGCCCATCCCATAGAAGGCCGTCCCCGAAACATATCGTTTGATTTTTTAATTCAAGAAAATGACAGATCTCGAAATTGCACACGCCACAAAACTTGCCCACATCGATGACGTAGCGGCCCACATGGGCATTGTTCCCAATGAACTGGAACACTACGGGAAACACATTGCTAAGCTCCCTCTCAGCCTGATGGGAGCGCCCAAAGGCAAACTCATTCTCGTCACCGCCATCACAGCCACCAAGGCAGGCATCGGCAAAACCACCGTTTCCATCGGTCTGGCCCTGGGCCTCAACCGCATTGGCAAGAAAGCAGTCGTGGCATTGCGCGAACCATCATTGGGTCCTTGCTTCGGCATGAAGGGCGGAGCAGCAGGCGGCGGCCACGCACAGGTGTTGCCAATGGAGCGCATCAACCTGCACTTCACGGGCGACTTCCACGCCATCACCTCTGCCCACAACATGATTAGCGCCCTGCTCGACAACTATCTCTATCAGCATGCCAAAGACGGCTTCGGACTGAAAGAGATTTTGTGGCGTCGCGTGCTCGACGTGAACGACCGCTCCCTGCGCAGCATCGTGACGGGACTCGGCCCGGCCACAAACGGCCTTACGCAGCAAGCTGGCTTCGACATCACGCCAGCCTCCGAGCTCATGGCCATCTTGTGTCTGGCCACCAGTGAGAAGGATTTGCGCCGCCGCATCGAGCAGATTCTGTTGGGATATACTTACGACGGCCAACCATTCACCGTTAAAGACCTCGGCGTGGCTGGTGCCATCATGGTGCTGCTGAAAGACGCTATGGCGCCCAATCTCGTGCAAACCACGGAGCAGACGCCTGCCATCGTTCACGGTGGTCCGTTTGCCAACATCGCACACGGTTGCAACTCTCTCTTTGCCACCCGCATGGCGCTCTCACACAGCGACTACACCATCACGGAAGCCGGCTTCGGTGCCGACCTCGGCGCTGAGAAGTTCTATAACATCCTTTGCCGCAAGAGCGGTCTGCAACCCGCCCTCACCGTCATCGTTGCCACCGCACAGGGCCTGAAGATGCATGGCGGCGTGGCGCTCGATGCCATCAAGGAGCCTAACCTCGAAGGACTTCGCACTGGCCTGGCCAACCTCGACCGCCACGTGAAGAACCTGCGTAGCTTCGGCCAGAGCGTGGTGGTGGTGTTCAACCGCTTTGCCACCGACACCGATGAAGAAATGGCACTCCTCAAGGCCCATTGCGAAGAAACGCTGAAGGCACCATTCGTCATCAACAACGCCTACGCTGAAGGCGGAAAGGGCGCGGAAGAAATGGCACACCTCGTGGTCGACACCATCGAAAACAACCCGTCGCAGCCGCTGAAGTTCACCTACGACGACAACGACGACCTGCGCACGAAAATCGAGAAGGTGGCAAAAACCATCTACGGCGCCGCCAGCGTCACCTTTGCCAAACCGGCCCTCAACCACATCAAGCAGGCCGAGGCCTTAGGCATGAACGCTTGTCCGGTATGTATTGCCAAGACGCAATTCTCTTTCTCTGCCGATGCCAAACGCTATGGTGCGGTTGAAGGCTTCGACTTCCTCATCCGCGACGTTGTGCTCAACGCTGGCGCAGAAATGGTTGTAGCCATTGCCGGCGACATCTTGCGCATGCCAGGACTTCCCCGCGACCCGCAAGCCAACCACATCGACTATGTCGACGGAGAAATCATCGGACTCAGCTAAGCTAAGGAAAAAAGAAACTTAACTAATTACTAACAGCGATTCGGATGATACCCAACAACACCATCACCCGAATCGCTTTATTTGATTTATCATGAAAAAGATTCTTTCCATCTTCTTTGCCTTCGTCCTGGGCTTGGCAGCAGCAAGCGCCCACGACTTCAAGATTGAAAAAGGCAAGTTCTGGCTCGACGGCAAGCCCGTCACCCTGATATGCGGAGAGATGCACTATCCGCGCATCCCGCAAGAATACTGGCGCGACCGCATGCTTCGCGCAAAAGCCATGGGCATCAACTGCATTTCGACCTACGTATTCTGGAACATCCACGAGCGCCAGCCGGGCGTCTTCGACTTCAAAGGTGAGGCCGACCTCGCCAAGTTCATCCGCACGGCACAGGAATTGGGCCTCTACGTTGTGCTCCGTCCCGGCCCATACGTTTGTGCGGAATGGGACTTCGGCGGTTTCCCCTACTGGCTGCAAAAAAACAAGCACATGGTTTGGCGCAGCGATGACCCCGACTTTTTGGCTGCCTGCGAAAGATACATCAACCGCTTGGGCAAGGAGGTTGGAAAATACACCGTCAACAACGGTGGCAACATCCTCATGGTGCAGGTTGAAAACGAATACGGTTCCTACAGCAACGACCGCGTCTATCTTGGCAAACTCAAAGACATGCTTCAGAAAGCCGGCTTCAACGCGCCTTTCATCACCTGCGACGGTGCCGGACAGATGCCAAACGGCTATATGAAGGATGTCCTGCCAACCGTGAATGGTTCTGTTGGCGAAGAAGTGAAACGCGCCATCGACCGCTTCTATCCCGGCGGCCCCTACTTCGTGGCTGAGTTCTATCCTGCTTGGTTCGACGTGTGGGGCACCCCGCATTCGAAGCGCGACTACAAAAGCCCTGCCAAGCAAATCGACTGGATGCTGCAACACGGCATTTCTGTGAATATGTACATGTTCCACGGCGGCACCAACTTTGCTTTCACCAATGGTGCCAACACCGTCGGAAGCGGCTATGAACCGCAGCCAACGAGCTACGACTACGACGCCCCTCTGGGTGAATATGGCAACATCACGCCGAAATATCTGGCCTTCCGCGAAGTGATTCAGAAAAACCTGCCAGCGGGAGAAACACTTCCGGAGGTGCCGGCACAAAACCCCATCGCCACCTTCGCGCCGGTCAAACTGACGGAAACGGCTCCCTTGGGCGCCGCCTTCAAGCGCCGCGTCGAAGCGGAACGTCCGCTGACGATGGAAGATGTTGACCAAGATTTTGGCTACATCCATTACGAAACAACCATCAAAGACGCCGTCAAAGGTCTGATGGTCATTCGCCAGGTTCGCGACTATGCCATCGTCTTTGTCAACGGCAAACGCATCGGCACGCTCGACCGCCGTCATCGCCAAAACAAGATGCAAGTGGACATCCCCGCTGGTGCCAAACTGGAGATTTTGGTTGAAAACGTCGGCCGCATCAACTATGGTCCCGATCTCCTCGACAACCTGAAGGGCATCACCGAAAATGTGACCATTGCTGGCAAGGAAGTGAAGGGATGGACCACCACGCCGCTGCCGCTCTACAACCTCAAGAAGATGCCTAAGGGCAAAGCGCAAGACGGCAACCTCGAAGGTGTGGGCTTCCACCGCGGCACCTTCACGCTCAGCGAGCGCGGAGATGTCTTCCTTGATATGAGCAACTGGGGCAAGGGCGCCGTGTGGGTCAACGGCCGCAGCATCGGCAAGTTCTGGCAAATCGGTCCGCAGCAAACGCTCTACGTGCCTGGGCCGTGGGTCAAGAAGGGCAAGAACGAAATCATCGTGTTCGACCTCGAAGACAAGGGCAACCACACCGTTGCCGGCCTGCCGGAACCAATCCTCAACACGCTGGGCACCGACCACAACGCACGCAAATCTCAACAGCGCACGCAGCCGGAAGGCCAGCCCATCGTTGAAGAAGGCGACTGCCTCCTGAAAGCCACGCTGAAGAAGGAAGGCGGCATGCAGCGCTTCAATTTCAAGGGCGCCAGCACCATGCGCCACCTGCTCCTTGAAGTCAACTCTTCATACGATGACAAAAACGCCTGCCTGGCCGAAATCAACCTCATCGGTGAAAACGGCAAACCAGTTGCCAAGGACGCATGGACCGTTGTTTACGTCAACACCGAACAGGCCGACGAAGGTCCGGCTGAATATCTCTTCGACGAGTCAGCGCGTAGCTACTGGCATTCCCAGTGGAAGAAGGAGCCGACCACGGCTTTCCCACACCGCATCATCATCGACCTCGGAGAAATCCAGACCATCACAGGCATCGAAATCCAGCAACGCAACCCGAACATGCCAGGCTGCGTCAAAGACTTCAGTGTCTACGGACGTCCGCAGTTCTTCTTGTTCAACAATGCGAAGTAATACTAAAAGGGGTATTTGCAGGTCGGCTTACCTGAAAATCCCCCTTTCTTTCTTCATCCCCCCCTCAACTCCAACACTCCTCCATGACAAAACAAAACCACTCAGCTACAAAAGGAATCATCGTTGCCGCAGCGCTCGCCCTCGTGCTTCCCGCCAGTATGCCGGCACAGACACTGCTGCCAAAGCCAACGCGTTGCAATTTCGCCAAGGGCCACAACGCCATTGCGCGGGTTTTCTTTCTTGAAAATGCCGACACGACATCCTCCAACGCCTTCCTAACCTGGGCCAAGGCGCAAGGGGCGCAAACGGGAAATGCCCCGCAAAAAACCGAGCAATCGGCCTCGCGCAAAAAGCCGCAAACACCGGTGATGAAATTCGCTGCGCTCAACGGCAACAACAACGAAGCCTACAGTCTGCGCGTCACGCCCGACTCCATCATCGTCTGTGCCGACAGCGACCTGGGATTTCTGCGTGCTTCGCAAACCGCAGCCCAACTGCTCCACAATGGCAAACTCGCCTGCGCCGATATCTCCGACCAACCCGCCTTTGAATGGCGAGGCGCCATGATCGACGTGTCGCGCCATTTCTTCCCCATCTCTTTCCTGAAAAAGCAGGTCGACATCCTGAGCCGATATAAAATCAACCGCCTGCACCTTCACCTGACCGATGCCGCTGGCTGGCGCATCGAAATCAAACGCTATCCGCGCCTGATGACAGAAGCGGCATGGCGCACAGAAGCATCGTGGAAAACCTGGTGGAACGAAGGTGGACGCCGCTACTCGGCGCCTGATTCCACTGGCGCTTACGGCGGCTTTTATTCGCAAACGGAATTGCGCGACTTGGTGGCCTACGCCGCACAACGCGGCATCACCATCGTACCGGAGATTGAAATGCCGGCCCACTCAGAAGAGGTACTAACGGCCTATCCTGAGTTCTCCTGCACCCATGAGCCCTACAAACAGGCCGACTTCTGCATCGGAAACGCCGGAAGCATTGATTTCCTGGAGCACGTGCTCGACGAGGTGATGAGCGTTTTCCCTTCTGAATACATCCACATCGGCGGCGACGAAGCCGGCATGGCGTCGTGGCCGTCCTGTCCGCTCTGCCAGAAGAAACTCAAAGAGATTGGCGGCAAAGAGGTGAAGGCGCTTCAGAGCTACCTCATCCGCCACATGGGCTACTATCTGAAACAACACGGACGCAAGATGATTGCCTGGGACGAGGTGATCGACGACAACCTCATGCCCGGAACAACGGTTATGGTGTGGCGCAACGCCTCATACGCTGCTGAAGCCACGAAACGCGGCTACAAGGCCATTCTCTCGCCGGGCGCTTTCTGTTATCTCGACGGTTATCAAGACGAGCCACGCACGCAGCCGGAAGCCATCGGCGGCTATCTGCCACTCAGCAAGGTCTACGGTTTCAATCCGTTGGAATCACTGACACAGGAAGAGCAGAAAAACGTGACAGGCGTACAGGGCAACCTCTGGACCGAGTATGTTCCGACGCCAGAACATGCGGAATACATGCTCTATCCGCGCATGCTGGCGCTCTCTGAAATCGGCTGGAGCGGAAACCAGACGAAGGACTATGCCGACTTCCATGCCCGCGTTCTGAAGGAGACGGAGTGGCTGCGCACGCAGTCGGTCAGCGCCTTCCCGATTGACAAAGAGCGAGGCAACCGCAAAGAATCGCTACAAAGGGCTTTGAAACACAAAGCCTATGGCAAAAAAGTGACTTACAACCATGCCTTCCACCCCAACTACCCTGCCGCCGGAGCAACCTCTCTGACCGACGGTCTGCGTGGCGGTTGGGCCAACACCGACGGCCGCTGGCAGGGCTTCATCGGAAGACACTGCTTCGACGTGGTCATCGACTTGGAGAAAACGGAAAACATCCGGCGCATATCGACAGACTTTATGCAAATGTGCGGTCCGGAGATTTTCTATCCTTCGTCGTTCACGATCTCTGTCAGCACCGACGGCAAGACTTTCAAAGAGGTATGCAACATACAGAACCCTTCAAAGAAGACCATCCAACCCGATGTGCGCACCTTTGAATGGAAGGGCCGCAGCGTCAAAGCACGCTACGTGCGCCTCCAAGCCGAACCGAGCAGTTTCGGCGGCTGGCTGTTTGCCGACGAAGTGATTGTGGAATAAATCGGACCATCTGGCGTTCAGTCAAAAAGTTCAACACCGCCACCAGATAACAACACACAGGTGTTCAAAATCGGTTTTTCCAACCCTTGGTCTTACAAGATAATTTGAATACCTACCGACACAAAAGGAGTGCTCAAACCTCACGTTCAAGCACGCCGAAAAAAGAGGGGAATGCGTTGTATGCGCATTCCCCTTTTATTGTATATTGCCAAAAACCACTGGCAAAAAACGCTTTCAAACGCCCGAGAAAACACTCTGACGACTCCCAACAAGTTGCCATCTTCTGGAATTTCTGCAAGCCCTAATAGAAGTCATCGATTCGCGGCCGCGAATCGTGCTACTCGCGGCCGCGAGTAATGCTACCGTCGGCCGCGCGCAGCGCTACCGTCGGGCCCGCATCGCCAACCCCATATAACGATTGGCCAACCAAGCAAAGTAAAAAATCATGGGGCCTATTAGCCCCCATACGCAACTCTGTTGCAGTACTTTAGATTGAAAGTGATAATTTTGTTCTTGCGTAACATGAACTTTATTTCTTTTCCAACATCTCCCTCACCTCCTTATCAAAGTCCGAATCTATGCGTTGCGTTTTATTGAAAATATCATATTCCTCTTCAGCTTTCTTCTTGGCTTGTGCTGCCGATATTTTGCCTTTGTCGGGTAGAATCTTGTAGTCGTTGAACGTGAGGAACTTGTTGACGCTGGCTGCAAATTGCTCCATATTGAAAACGTTATGCCTCTCTATCTGATTTTCGATGTAGTCGAAATAAGAAGATACGGCACGTTCAAGTTGGTGAATCTCCTTCTCTTGCAAGTAGTTCTTAGCTATGCTGACATCTGATTTTAGGACACGACTGTCTGGGGCGTGCTTCCAAGTGGTCAATCCCATGTTTTTCTTTGTGTGGTCGGCCTTGGTATAAATGATTTCCGCTGCCGTTTGGCCCGTGATGGCATAGTGAAAGCGGTTTTGTATCATGGCATAGAAATCCTTTGTCGTCGGCGAGTTTTTGTCATAGTCCGTGCTGCACTCTGCATAGATATCCGTAATCTGTTGCCAAATGCGGCGTTCACTTGCGCGAATAGAACGGACGCGTTCAAGCAATTCCCGGAAGTAGTCCTTGCCGAAAACCGCCGTACCTTGCTTCAAACGTTCATCGTCCATGGCAAAGCCTTTCCTGATGTACTCGTTGAGAATCTTTGTTGCCCATTGGCGGAAACGCGTGGCTTTCAGCGATGACACACGATAGCCTACGGCAATAATCGCATCAAGATGATAGAAATCCACGCTGTGCGTTTGCATTTTATCCTCAATGGCACCATGCTGAGTGGTTATTTCCATTTTGGAAACAACCACTTCTCTGCTAAGTTCGCCTTCTTCAAAGATATTTTTCAAGTGCTTACTAATTGCAGGCACCCCCACCCCAAAGAGTTGCGCCATAGCCTTTTGGGTACACCAAAGCGTTTCATCCTTAATAACCACCTGAACCTTACCATCGGCCTCGGGCATAGTGTAAAGCAAAAATTGTATCTCATTACTCATCGCTGACTTCCTTTCCTTCATTTACGTTAAAAGCGAGACTATCCAAGTGTTTCAGAATCCAATCAGTGACTTCTCCACATACCGAGTTTTAGGTAGATTCTTTTAAAAAACACCAAATCTTTCCACCATCGACACAAGAGCACTGGAAGTAACTGCAATTCAAAAATTCATCGAAAATCACAAGTAACAACTAACTGATTTACAACGGAAATAAGATTCTTATTATAGATGCAAATATAGACATTTTGTACGAGCTTGCCAAGGTTTTATCCCCCAAAGAACAAGTCCAAACAAGATTTTGATGTCGTGCTGGCGTAGGGAAACGGTAGATTCGTTCTGCACTTCATATTCGCTCTTCGCTTTCATAGCAGCAACAAAAAAAACGCTGACTGAGCGAACTCAATCAGCGTCGTTTTAGTTGGGGTACCCGGACTCGAACCAGGAAAGACAGGACCAGAATCTGTAGTGTTGCCAATTACACCATACCCCAAACTGGCTTTGTAATCAGGTTTCCTGCTTGATTACGGGTGCAAAATTAGGGATTTCTTTTTATACCTCCAAATTTTTCACGAGATTTTTTTGATTTTTCTTCAAAAAAAATAATTTCGAGCCTTCGCGCCCCTGGTTTTCCTTGATTTTCGGGGGAAATCTTCGGGACATGCGGAATCTTCCATAACTATTCCTGTTCCAAATTCTCGTCCTCCACCAATTCTTTTTGTTCTTCGGGCCAATTAACGAGATAAAGTCTGTCGGTGGTGCGAGTGAAAGCGGTATAAAGCCAGCGCAGATAAGACGTGCCGCCCATTTCCGGGGCGATGTAGCCCTGGTCAACGAAAACACGGCTCCACTGTCCGCCCTGTGCCTTGTGGCAAGTCACGGCGTAGGCATATTTGATTTGCAAGGCATTATAATAAGGGTCTTCGCGCAAGCGTTTCATGCGCTCTTTCTTCGTCGGAACGTCGGCATAGTCGGCCAAAACGTTTTCATAGAGGCGCATTGATTCCTCGGAGGTCAGCGCAGGGGATTCTGAAGTGAGCGTGGAGAGCAAGACGCGGCAATCGATCTCCGCATCGTCATAGTCTGGAAAGCGCAGTGTGGCATCAGCAAACTGGAAGCCGTGCATCTCATGAACATTTCTCAACCGCACCACTTCGGCCGTATCGCCGTTGGCGATGAAGGAAAAGAGGTTGTCGGTCTGCGAAGCACTTTGGCCGTCGGCCTGTTTTTCCTTTGATGCCTGCATGGTCCAATAATAATTGTTTTTCACGGCCATCACGATGTCGCCACGCGTCAAGAGTTCTTCGCGGTCGAAGATGCGGGCGCGAATGCCGTTATTATAGACATTGGCACGCTTGTTGGAGCGCGTCACGACAATGGTGTCCTGCGTGCCACAATCGGAATAAGCCGACTCGAGGGCCTCTATGAGTTCGTTGCCTGGCAAAAACCGCACCTCGCCGTGGCGACTGGCGGTGATGCGGGGCAAGAGTTCCGCGCCCTGCGAAAGATATTCGCGCAAACGCGTGGCGCCAGCAAGCACGCCCGACTCTGCCGTCTGGCGCACCACTTCTGTCAGTGTAATCTCCGCCACTTTTAGACCATAATTCTGCAGCAATTCCTTGTTGAGCGCGGGACTTTCTTCCTCGCCAACCGGTGGCAACTGCGCGGTGTCGCCCACGAAAAGCAAGCGGCAGCCTTCGCCTTCATAAACGTAGTGCAACAAATCATCGAGCAACACACCAGACCCGAAAACGCCAGATGCTCCCGAACCGCTGCCAATCATGGATGCCTCGTCAACGATGAAAAGGGCATGCTGCAGTTTATTGAACCCCAACGAGAAACGTGTGCCTTCGCCCTGAAATGTCTGCTGACGATAGATGGTCTTATGGATGGTGTAAGCCCGCTCTCCGGCGTGGGCTGAGAAAACCTTTGCCGCACGGCCCGTCGGCGCCATGAGCACCACGGTGCGTTGCAGGCGCTTCATGGTCTTCACCAAAGCCCCCACCAACGTGGTTTTCCCCGTACCAGCATAGCCCTTCAAGATGAAGGCTGCCTGCGGCACGGGGGTGGTGAGAAAGCGCGAGAGGTATTTCACGGCCAAAGCCTGGCGCGGGGTGAAATTCATCGAAAAATCGTCGGCGATAAATTCGGCCAGAGTATCTTCAATCATCAGAGTAACGCTTTAGGGGAGAGGGGGTTGATTGGCGTAAGGCCCTATTTGAAGCCCATATTTCCTACAAATGTAACATATTTATAGTAAATAATTGGATTGTTCAAACAAAAATACGTACTTTTGCAAAAAGTTCATACATCACGAAACATTTCATGGATTTACCCAACGACCCGATGATGCTCTTCAGCGTCATCAATATGAAACTGCGCGACCAATATTCTTCGCTCGACGAGCTCTGCAAAGGGATGGACATCGACCGCGAAGCGCTGGAAAAGAAGTTGGCGGCAGTTGGTTTTGAATACAGCGAGCAACACAACAAGTTTTGGTGAACGGACGGTTGGTATGCACAGACGATTTCCGCCACGACGCATGCCCTCACGGTTTCCAACCACCGATTATGATTATCCACTCAATGCCAACATGACGAAAAAAGAGTTTACAGCACTTGTCTGGCGCTTCTTGAAGCGGTATCCGTTGGCTTGCTTCTGCATTCTCCTCACGTGGTATCTCTGCCTTTTCAAACCGCCACACACGCGGCTCGACGAAATCCTGAATATCGACAAGATTGTTCACGTGACGATGTATCTCGGCACTTGCACCATCATCTGGATTGAATATCTCCGCAGCCACTTCCGCGAACAGACGCGCAAAATCATCCTGTGGGCCATCATCGCCCCTATCCTGATGAGCGGCGTCATCGAACTGGCGCAAGAATACTGCACCAAAGCGCGGTCGGGCGAATGGGCGGATTTCGCCGCCAACAGCACTGGCGTGGTATTGGCGGCCTTGCTCGGCCACTTCGTTTTGCGCCGACACATCCATCCCAAAAACAAAGACAACGACTCCAAAGAACAAGGAGGAAGAGCACGGGATTAACAATCCTTCTCCATCAACCTCAAAACATATTGAACCTCAACGCATCATGTCTAATTCCCTGCCAGAAACGTTATTTCTCCGACTGTCCGGCAATGCCCTCCACATGGCACGCTATGACGCAGACAATCCGACGAATTTCGCCTACTCGGCCTACCGGCTGAATCCGCAGATTTCTCTGGCAGCAAATTTGCGCGAGGCGGGACGCACCGAAGAACTCATGCAGGCACCACTGCGAGGGATGGTGCAGGTGTTGGTCGACACGCCAGTCACCTATGTGCCGCTGGCCGACTTTGAGGAAGACCACTGCGAAAGCACTTACAACCTGTGCTACCCGCCAGAAGGACGCCGACGCATTTTCTATGACGTGGTGGCCAACATCAACACGGTGGTGCTCTTCTCGCTCCGCGAAGGTATCTGCCGCGCATTGGAGGATTATTTTGAGAGCGTCAACTATGTCTCCACGCTCACCGCTCTCGTGCGCTATTTCGCCACGAAGGGGCTCGGGCAAACGACTGAAAAGCGCGAATTTGTCTATCTGAGCAGCAACCACGCCCATGTCTTTGTTTACGAGGGCAGCCGCTTCCTGGTGGGCAACAGTTTTGCAACACACAACCAGCAAGACACGGTTTATTTCGCCTTGAACATTGCCCAACAGATGGGACTGAAACTGGCGCCGAAAGACGAAACGGACGACGAGGGAACTGACGAGCGCTGCGACCGCTTTTATGTTGCTGGCGAGACGACAAACCGCAACGCAATTGCCGAAATGCTGCAGGACTATGCGGTCAACGTGGTCAACATCAACGCCAGCGCGGAATTCAACCGACACCCCGCAGCTGCCGCGCCCGACATCCCCTACGACCTGGTCACCCTGCTTCTGGCCAACACGAAAGGCGCTTTCTGAGGCACACGACGGATGCCTGCTTTCCCAAACAACAAATATTCTGAGGAGCACCTATCTGCTTCTCTCAACAACAAACATACAACCCATGCGCATCATAACAGGACAATATAAAGGAAGACACTTTGAAGTGCCTCGTTCGTTTAAAGCCCGTCCAACGACCGACTTTGCGAAGGAGAATCTCTTCAACGTGCTCCGCGCCTACGTTGACTTCGAGGAAACGCGTGCGCTCGACCTCTTCGGAGGAACGGGCAGCATCAGCCTTGAACTCCTCTCGCGCGGCTGCCGCCAGGTGGTGACCGTTGAACGCGACCGCCAACACGCGGCCTTCATCCGCTCCTGCTTTAAGGCGCTGGACGATTCTGCAGCCACATTACTCTGCGGCGATGCACTGCGTTTTATTGAACGTTGCCGCGAATCGTTTGACCTGGTCTTTGCCGACCCTCCCTACGCGCTCAAGGAATTGGGCGAACTGCCCGACAGGGTGATGAAGGGGAAGATTGTGGCTGAAGACGGTTTGTTCGTGCTCGAACACGGCAAGGACTACGACTTCAGCAACCACCCTGATTTCATTGAACATCGCGCATACGGCAGCGTGAATTTTTCTTTTTTCCGACATTCGCACCACGTCCACCACGACGGGAACGAAATGCCGGCTAATGACGTATGTACCCCTGAGGAACCTTAGTTGCAGCTTTCACACAGAAGAATCTGTGGAAGCGCCAACAAAAGGGAATCGCCACACCATCAGATACATCACACAACACAAAAAATAAAAGCAGCCTGCATTTCTACACTTGAATGCAGGCTGCTTTTTTTTATGGATGTTCCGAAGGGCGGCGACTGCATTCTTTGCAGGTCTCCACTTTTCATAAAAACAAAATTTCTGGAACATCCCAATATATTAAACCCTCGACAATATGCTGAGAATTGCTATTCAGGCCAAAGGCCGACTGAATGAAGACACCACTGCCCTGCTCACCGACGCGGGCATCGCCATTGCTTCAAGCAAACGTAAACTCATTGCCCGCGCAAGCGGATTCGAATTGGAAGTGCTCTATCTTCGCGACGACGACATTCCGCAAGCTGTGGAGATGGGCGTGGCCGACGCCGGCATCGTTGGCAGAAACGAAGTGGCAGAAAAAGGCATGGAGGTCAGAGAGGAGATGTGTCTCGGCTTTGGCGCGTGCCGCATCTCTTTGGCGGTGCCGCGCGACACGGACTACAACGGACTGCAATGGTTCAACGGGAAACGCGTGGCCACGTCCTATCCGAGAATCCTCAAGCGTTTCTTCTCAGAGAAGGGCATAGAGGCTGAAGTTCACGAGATTGCAGGCAGCGTAGAGATTGCACCAGCCGTTGGCATGGCCGACGCCATTTTCGACATCGTTTCTTCTGGCGGCACATTGGTGCAAAACGGATTACGCGAGGTGGAAAACGTTTTTCCCTCGGAGGCTGTGTTGATTTCAAACACGGGACTGCCAGAAGAGAAACGCGCCGAAATCGAGAAACTCAAATTCCGCTTCCGCTCCATCGTTGACAGCCGCGGCATGAAATACGTGTTGATGAATCTGCCGAAAAACCGCCTGGAAGAAGCCGTTGCCCTGCTGCCAGGCATGCGAAGCCCAACGGTGCTCTCGCTGGCCGACCCTGAATGGTGTAGTGTGCATTCCGTTATCAGAGAAAACGAACTCTGGGAGAAGGTTGAACAGCTGAAAGCACTCGGCGCTGAAGGTATTCTGGTACTGGCTCTGGAAAATATGATACGATAGCCTCCGAAACAGAAAACAAAACATTATGGAAATACTGAATAACCCCTCACGCGACACCTGGGATGCTCTGACGGAGCGCAATATCCCCAACGACGCGGCCATAGAGGAAAGTGTGCGAGAGATTGTCGCCACTGTTAAAGCGCAGGGCGATGAAGCACTGCGCACTTATGCCCGGAAATTTGACGGGGCAGAGATTACGGAGATTGAAATCAGCGAGGCGGAACGCCAAGCGGCCACTGCGAAGGTGGCGGAAAACGTGAAACGGGCCATTGCCACTGCCGCCAAGAATATCGCGGCCTTCCACGCCGCGCAACGTTCAGTTCCCGTTGAGGTGGAGACGGCAAAAGGCGTCTGCTGTTACCAACGGGCCGTGCCAATCCAACGCGTTGGCCTTTACATTCCAGGCGGACAGGCACCGCTTTTCTCCACCGTCTTGATGCTGGGACTCCCAGCACGCATTGCGGGCTGCAAGGAGGTGGTGCTCTGCACCCCGCAAGGGCATGACGGAGAGGTTGCTCCCGAAATCGTCTACGCTGCGAACGTTTGCGGCATCACACACATCTACCGCGTCGGAGGGGCGCAAGCCATCGCGGCAATGGCCTACGGCACGGAGAGCATCCGCCGCGTTGACAAAATTTTCGGACCGGGCAACCGCTTCGTCACGAAGGCCAAACAAATCGTGAGCCAGACGACGGCCATCGACATGCCTGCTGGTCCCTCGGAGGTGCTGGTGATGGCCGACTCGTCGGCCGTTCCCGCTTTTGTGGCTGCCGACATGCTTTCTCAAGCGGAACACGGGCGCGACAGCCAAGCCATGCTGGTGTGTTCCTCCATGGAAATCGCCGAAAGGGTGAAAACGGAAATCGCCCGACAAATGCAGTTGCTACACCGCCCAGATGCGTTGGAACATTCTCTTTCACACAGCCGTCTTCTGGTGTTCAACGACACGCAGACCATGATTGACTTTGCCAATGCCTATGCGGCAGAACACTTGATCATTTCCATGGAACGTCCTTGGGAAGTGGCTCAGAAGATTACGGCAGCGGGCAGTGTTTTCATCGGTAACTACTCTCCGGAGAGCGCCGGCGACTATGCCTCTGGAACGAACCACACATTGCCGACAAGCGGTTGGGCACGCTCTTTTAGCGGCGTAAATCTCGACAGTTTCCAACGCAAAATCACGTATCAGGAACTCACGGCTGAAGGCCTGAAGGGCCTCTCTGAAACCATCATCTCTATGGCGGATGCCGAAGGACTGGACGCCCACGCCGCAGCGGTGAAGGTGAGAACTGGAATGATTTGACATTGACAGCGGAGGCCGCGCCTGCAGGTTTAGCTCCGCGCAAACAGTTTGCAAGATATGACTGAAAACAAGCATCCTCTACAATATGTGAGGCCAAATATTCTGGCCCTCGCCCCCTACTCCACTGCCCGCGACGACTATCAAGGCGGCGACATTTCTGTTTGGCTCGATGCCAACGAGAGTCCGTATGAGAACGGTGTCAACCGATACCCCGACCCTCACCAGAAAGCGCTCAAGGCATTGATTTCTGAAATAAAGGGAATCGGCGTGGAGCAGATTTTCGTGGGCAACGGAAGTGACGAGGCCATCGACCTCTGCTTTCGGATTTTCTGCCGCCCCGGCATCGACAACGCCGTGGCCATCACGCCGTCGTATGGCATGTATGAAGTGGCGGCGGCAACGAATGATGTGGCACTGCGACAGGTGGCACTCAACACGGATGATTTCTCGCTGCCGACGGAACGCCTGCTGGCGGCCTGCGACGAGCACACGAAACTGCTGTGGATATGCTCGCCAAACAACCCGACGGGCAATGCTTTTCCGCTTTCCCAACTGGAAGAACTGGCGGAGAGGTTCAACGGGATGCTCGTTGTGGACGAAGCTTATGCCGACTTTTCCGACAAGGGGTCGCTGCTCGCCACGATGGAGCGCCACGAGAACCTGATTGTTCTGCAAACGCTCTCCAAGGCGTGGGGAATGGCGGGATTGCGCTTGGGACTGGCCTTCGCTCATCAGGAGGTGGCGGCATTGTTTGCCCGCGTGAAATATCCATACAACGTGAACGGGCCGACGCAGCGAGCCGTGATGGAACGGCTGAGAGCGGGCGTCGACGCACAGATTGCCGAAATCCGCTCTGAGCGAGAACGCCTTGCAAAGGTGCTCCCAACGATAGGAATCGTGGAGAAGGTGTTTCCAAGCGACGCGAATTTCTTCCTAATAAAAACGCCTGATGCGACACGGGTGTATGAAGCGCTGGTCAGACAGGGCATCATTGTGCGCAACCGCAACAGCATGACGGGATGCCAGGGCTGCCTGCGCATCACCATCGGCACGCCGGAGGAAAACAACCGACTTATCAACACGCTGAAATCTATCACGCATGAAATCTGAAGACACGAAAAGAGAGGGGCGCAAACGCGCCATATTCATTGACCGCGACGGGACAATCATCAAGGAACCTGCCGACGAGCAAATCGACAGTTTGGAGAAACTGGAATTTGTGCCGGGCGTTATCTCTGCCTTGGGAAAGGTGGTCGGCCAGGGCTACGAACTGGTCATGGTGAGCAACCAAGACGGACTCGGAACGCCTTCGTTTCCTGAGGATACGTTTTGGCCGGCCCACCAGAAAATGCTCGACACGCTGAGCGGCGAGGGCATCTGCTTTGACGCGCAACTCATTGACTGCCACTTTCCTGAAGACAACGCGCCGACACGGAAACCGGGAACGGGAATGCTCACGGGATATATGGACGGGAGCTACGATTTGCAACGCTCGTTTGTAATTGGCGACCGCGCTTCCGACATGGAACTGGCACACAACTTGGGCGCTCAGGGCATTTTGCTGCAAACACCAGAATGGGCTGAGGAGAACGTGGGCGAAAAGATACGGAAGAACATCGTGCTCGCCACGCCACACTGGAGCGAGATTGCGGAACGGATTCGGCGCACTGAAAGGCGGGCTGAAATCAGGCGCAAGACGGCGGAGACGGACATTCACGTGATTGTGGACCTCGATGGCGCCGGAGAGACGCACATTGACACCGGACTGAAATTTTACGACCACATGCTCTCGCAACTGCCCCACCACGCTGGCATCAGCTTGACGGCGGTGTGTCACGGCGATTTGGAAGTGGACGAGCACCACACGATGGAAGATGTGGCAATTGCCATCGGCGAAGCCATCTACGAGGCTTTGGGCGCGAAGCGCGGCATTGAGCGCTACGGGTTTGTATTGCCGATGGACGAGAGCCGCGCGATGGTGTTGCTCGACTTTGGCGGCAGGGCTGATTTCTCCTGGAACGTGGATTTTACACGCGAATATATCGGAGACACGCCGACGGAAATGTTCCGCCACGTGTTCCACAGTCTCTGCGTGGCCATGCGTTGCAACCTGCAAATCAGTGCGAAGGGCGAAAACCAACACCACCTCATCGAAGGGGTGTTCAAGGCGTTTGCACGCGCTCTCCGCGCTGCCATACACCGCAACGTCTTCAGCTATGACTTGCCATCAAGCAAGGGGATGCTGTGAGGCAAAACACACTTGATTTAGTGATAGTACTTATTTACAGACACCACCAATTATGATAGCAATCATCGACTATAAAATGGGGAATCTGCGTTCGGTTGAGAACGCACTTCAGCGTCTGGGGGCGGACTTTCAGGTCACGTCTGACGCCGCCGTCATCCGTCGCGCCGACCGCGTTTTGCTGCCAGGCGTGGGAAACTGCGGCAAGGCGATGGAGAATTTGAAGGAATCGAATCTGATTCCTGTGATAAAGGATTTGCGCCGCCCTGTGCTCGGCATTTGCGTGGGCATGCAGGTGATGTGTCGCGACTCTGAAGAGGGCAACGTGGCGTGTATCGGACTGTTTGACGCACACGTGCGGCAATTTGAAGCGACAGCGGAGGTGAAGGTGCCGCACGTGGGATGGAACCAACTGGGGAACCTGGAGAAGGCGTTGTTTAAGGGTGTTGACAGCGGCAGTTTTGTTTACTACGTCCATTCTTATTATGCCAATCTCTGCCCCGACACCATCGCCACCACCCAGCACGGACTGCTCTTCAGCGCGGCACTGAAATATGAGAATTTCTATGGCACGCAATTTCACCCCGAGAAGAGCGGAGACGTGGGCGAACGTATTCTAAAGAATTTTCTGGAACGCTGTTAGACGGCACGCAAAATCGCCAAGAGAACTCCGCGAAGTAGACTTTGTTATCTACTCGCGGCCGCGAATCGTGCTACCATCGGCCGCGAGTCGTGCTACCACCGGCCGCGAATCGTGCTACCACCGGCCGCGAATCGATGACTTTTTATAGGGCTTGTGCTTTCTGGCAAACAGGTCAACTTATTCTTTCACCATTACCTAACGCTTTAACATGATACAACTTATTCCTGCAATAGACTTGATTGAAGGGCGCTGTGTTCGTCTCTCGCAAGGCGACTACAACCGCCAAGTGGTTTACGACGCGTCGCCCGTTGACATGATGCGCCGCTATGCTGACTGCGGCGTAAGACGAGTTCACGTGGTGGACCTCGACGGGGCGAAGGCCTCCGAACCGCAGAATCTGCGGACGCTTGAGAAAATGGCCCTGACGGACGGCATTGAAATTGAATGGGGAGGCGGCATCAAGACGGCGCATGCCGTTCATCAGGTGTTTGACGCTGGCGGAAGATACGCCATTGTGGGAAGCACGGCGGCCAAAACGCCGCAACTGTTTGCCGACTGGCTGAAAGCGTTCGGCGCCGACCGCCTGGTGCTCGGGGCCGACGTGAGAGAGGGAAAAGTGAGTGTGAACGGCTGGCAGGAAGACCTCGACCTGTCGATTGATACGCTCATTGACGGATTTACGGCGCAGGGGCTCTCACAAGTGATTTGCACCGATATCACGCGCGACGGTATGCTGCAAGGGCCTTCGTTTGACCTATATACGCGCCTGCAAGAGAAATATGCGGACATCGTTTTCACCGTGTCGGGCGGTATTTCTTCTATGGGCGACATCGAACGGCTGGCCGAACTGCAACTGCAACGCGTGATTATCGGAAAGGCCATCTACGAGAACCGCATCACGCTGAAAGACATTGAAAATTTCATACTCCAACAACACTAAACCCACAAGACAATGGTTGCCAAAAGAATTATTCCCTGCCTGGACGTGAAGGAGGGACGCACCGTGAAGGGCGTAAACTTTGAAGGACTGCGCGACGTGGGCGATGCCGTGGAACTCGGCAGACACTACGCTGAAGAAGGGGCCGATGAGTTGGTGTATCTCGACATCAGTGCCACACGCGAGGGGAGAAGCACTTTCACACGACTGGTGGAACGCATTGCCGACGGCATCAACATCCCGTTTACGGTTGGTGGCGGCATTTCGTCGATTGACGACGCGTCACGCCTGCTGGATGCGGGGGCCGACAAGATTTCCATCAATTCTGCCGCCATCAGGAATCCCCAACTGATTGACGAAATTGCAACGCGCTACGGAAGCCAGTTTGTTGTGCTGGCAATTGACGCACGACTGGAGGCGGACGGCGTTTGGCACGCCACAACGCACGGCGGAAGCCAAGCATCAGACCGCGAACTCTTTGCATGGGCGAAAGAAGGGGAGGCACGCGGTGCCGGCGAGATTCTTTTTACCTCGATGAACCACGACGGCACGCGCTCTGGCTATCCCTGCGACACGTTTGCTCGGTTGTCTGAAAGCGTTAACATCCCCATCATTGCCTCTGGTGGAGCGGGGTCGGCAGGCGACATCGCCGAGGTGCTGACAAGCGGCAAGGCCGATGCGGCACTGGCGGCAAGCATTTTCCATTTCGGAGAGATTTCTATCGGGGAACTCAAAAGACAACTGCGGGAACAGGGGATTTGCGTAAGATTATAAAAGGGAGGGGCAACGACAAATGGGCTTCTCCGTGAAACATTTTTTACAAGGTACTACCTATCACTGCAACAGCGTTCGGAACGCCACACCGCGCAAATCCGATGCGCCGATTCAACCAACAACACTTTGAAACCATGCAATTTTCTGATTTTAATCTTTCTAAATGTGCCGACGGTCTGCTTCCCGTGGTGGTGCAAGACGCCGTGAGCCTCAAAGTCCTCATGCTGGGCTATATGAACGAGGAGGCGTTCAATATGACACAGGCAACAAAACACGTGACTTTCTTCAGCCGCACGCGCCAAACGCTGTGGACCAAAGGGGAGACTTCTGGACATTTTCTAAACGTGGTCGAGATGTATGGCGATTGCGATGCCGACACACTTCTGGTGATGGCGAATCCAGTCGGGCCAACATGCCATCGTGGCACGACATCGTGCTTTGACACGCCAGAGGACGAGGGCTTTATCCGCCGTCTTTCTGCAATTGTCAGACAACGCCACGAGGAGATGCCGGAGGGCTCGTACACCACGAAACTCTTCATCAAGGGTGTCAAGAAAATCGCGCAGAAAGTGGGCGAAGAAGCGGTGGAAAGCGTTGTGGAAGCCGTTGACGGAAACAAGAACCGTTTCGTCTATGAAGCGTCTGACCTCATGTACCACTATCTCGTCTTGCTCGAACAAATGGGCTGCACGCTGGAAGATATTGAGCGCGAGCTGGCACTGAGACACCGATAAAAACTGATGAGGCAGCGCCCCTGCAAGGTTGGGGGTTCAAAATATAGAAAAGTCTCTGTGCGGTTTGGAGCCAAATAACATAGCAGTTGCGCCGCTGCCCCTGAAAGGGGCTCATATTCCAGGATAGGGGCTTGCCCCTATCTC